>CASEYW010000180.1 GCA_949292215.1 uncultured bacterium | reverse complement strand
TTTTGACCATTCGCACAGTGGAGAATGGCAAGACTCCGCTCTCGCATAAGACCAGAGCCATTATTCTGCAAATTCAATAATTCCCGTCTTGCGGATTCCGACAGCTCAAGCTTGACTATTTTCATACTGCTCCTTTGATTGTTTTTGTTTTACCAAAGGATAATATACATCATTTTATCTATTTATTAAATATATATGATGATAAACTTAAAAGAGTATTTTTCCAATAAAAAATATCCAAAATACCCTTGCAGTATCCAAAATCTTTTTTCTTCCCTCTTGACTTTTTCGTCAAAATATGGTAAAATATAAAACAGATATAACGTTTTATCATATTTCAAAACAGAGAGTCGGAAAGAATGGTCAGGAAAGTTTCTTTGAAGCAGATTTCCCGGGAATGCGGATTTTCCGTGTCCCTTGTTTCCGCTGTGCTTTCGGGCAGACAGGGTGTTAATCGGTGCAGCGGAGAGACTTCCTCCAAAATCAAGGAGTGCGCAAGAAAACTGGGATATACACCGAACCGGCTTGCTCAGGCGGTGGTGACGGGGAAATCTCCGATCATTCTGCTTTCTCTACGGGAGGAGGCTCCGGGAGAGCCGGAAATTTTGAATTTTTACCTGAACGACCTGCTGATTGGCGGTTCCCGCCGCTTTGCCGCGAAAGGTATTTATATGCTTTACATGCCTTATCGGACGGAATATGAACAGGTGGAACAGATCAGGACGCTGGCAAGTTCAGGAATTATCAGCGGAGTCATCGCCAATATTTTTTCGTCGACGAAAGATCTTCCCCTGTATGAATATCTGGAAGAAACGCAGCTTCCGGCAGTCATTCTGGGATTTCCGAAATCCGACCGCCTTGTTTCCATTGGAATCGACAATTCTCCGATTGACCGTTACATTCAGCAGTTCGCAGAAACAAAAGGTTTTTCCAGAGGAAGGCAGCTCATATTCAATCTCTGCAGCGGAAACTTCTGTTATGGGGACCAGACCATCTTCTCCAGAGAAGACATCAGAAATCAGGACACTCTTTTCTTCGCGCCCGGTTTTTCCTGTTACCGGAGCCTTGTAAAACATTTTCCGGAAATTCTCCCGCATCTGGTTCTTCTGGAGGATACCCGCTTTTATATTCAGACCGGCAGTCCTGCCATTCTCATTCCATCCGCGAATCCGCAGGCAATGGAACTTGCCTGCGAACTTCTGGTCCCATGGTGCAGGGATGGCAGGGAACCGGAACAGAAAACACACATCATTCACAGGGCTTTGGAACATGTCCGAATTATTCAACCATAATGAACGGAAAGGAATACGCGATATGAGGAGACTGCCCGGACAGAATATAGTACAAAAATTTTTCACACTTATAGAACTTCTGGTCGTTATTGCAATCATAGCCATTCTAGCAGGAATGCTTCTTCCTGCACTGAACAAGGCGAGAGAGGCGGCAAATTCGGTCTCCTGCGTCAACAAACTGAAACAAGCCGGAACCGCGTGTTCCCTTTACACGAGTGACAATGTGGATGCTCTCATGCCGTGGAAGACGACAAACGGGGAATATTTCCGCGCTCCGGAGCTTCTTCCTCACTATCTGAAGTTCAGTCAAATCAAGAAAAAAGGCGGTATCCTGCACTGTCCCAGTGACAGGAAATACATTTATGCCGATGTCACTAACTCCATGAAGGAATTCTATATCTCTTATGAAATCAACCGGAAACTGTTCAACGGGTTTGCCACGGAAGAGCAGAAATCGAATCATCCTCTCCATTTTCTGCGTCAGCTCAAGATGCCTTCCAAAGGAGCCTATCTTCTGGATCATGACGAGAGCGGGAAGGACAGTTTTCCCAATTACGCCGTAGAACTTGCGGCATTCAAACATACCGGAAAAATCAATGTTCTTTATTTTGATGGACATGTGGAAGGGAATCCGCGTTCCTATATTCAGTCGCTGAGTGCTTCCACAACAAGGCGGAATCTTTTCGAATACGGCTGCATTGATCTTCCTCAGGCTCCAGATTAACTGCAAATCGAATAGAAGGAATCAATACCGATGGAAACAAAACAACTCCTGACAACTGTTCTGGCGGCAGTTGTTTCCGTACTGAATGCGGAAAATATCACCGTTGGCTGGCCGCTTTATCCGGTCGCCCGGAAACTGATAGCCCAATATGAAAAGACAACGGGCAAAACGGCACCCGAACTGAAACTTTCCAACAATCAGGGAGCTTCTCCGAATATGCGTGGCCCGGATGGGAAAGAAACGCTTGGCTATCTTACGATGGCTCCGGAAAAACCGCTGCCGGGAATGATTCAGATTCCTGTCTGCTCCAAAGGTTTTTTCCTGTATGCAAATGCAGGGAATCCGTTTCTGGAACGTCTGGACAAGACGGAAATCAAGCCGGAGACAATGCGGAAACTCTGGCGCGGAGAGCTTTTCTGGGAGGAACTGACGGAAAGCCGGGAGAATCGCAGAACACCGGTGACGGCTGTTGTCATTTCGCCGCAGATCCCGCTTCTCTTTGGAATGAAACCCGGGGAGAAAAGCAGAGCAGTTCACATGAATGAACAATCGGCATTGAAAGCGGTTTCCTCGAACCGCTTTGCGATCAGCGCATGCAGTTTCGACCGGGTTGCAAACGAGGTAATTGCAGGCATGAAATCTCTGGGAGAGAGAATCGAACCTCTGCGCTTCCGGCATCTGCCGAACGGGAATTACCGTCTGATCCGCTTCGGGACCTCCGGCGGACAGGGAGAGAGGCTCCATCGGAATCAGTTCGGAGGAATCCTGGTTGATGGTGATTTCCTGCGCTGGAATCTTGTATTTCAGACAAAAAAAGAATCAGGAAAGGTTTTTGCCGTTGAATTGGCGAAAGCTGGCAATCGCCTTGGAATGGAGGAACTGGTCCGCGTTGCCGTCTATCCGCTGAAGGTGGAATTCCCGCAGAAAAACCCGAATGACCGGAAATTTGTTTTCACGCATGCGATGCAGTGTTTTCTGCTCGGGGGAATTCCAACAGGTTTTGCCGATTCCTATCTGCCGGGAACGAAGACGGAGGATTTCAAAAACTGGCCGCCGGAGATCGGAAAGGTGCGAACCTGGTGGTCCGAACGGCTGATGCCGTATGTGAATACGCAGACGGTTGATTCGGCACGCCGGGATCTGGACTGCGCGGAAGCAGGCGGACTGGATGCGCTCGGGCTGCTTGTTTATCCGGGCTGCCTTTCGGAGAATAACCCCTGGAACAAGGGACTTCGGCTGATGATGCAGGCGGCGCAGACCCACAAGGTCAAAGTGCTGTTCGATCTGTGGGGCACTTTTCCGCGGGAGTGGCAGAAGGAGGCAAGGGATCTCTACACAGCTGAACATGGCAGGAGACTCCGGCAGTGGATGGAGGAATTCCCTGACGCGTTCCTGAAAGTGAATGGAAAAACGGCGCTCTGTTTCGGGGCCGATATGAGCAAATATCCGCTGAAAGCGGAATTCTACGAACCGTTTTTTCAGGCGCTCGGAGGACGGGGAAAGTATTATCTGATCTGCTCTCTGACGGACAGTCGGGCACACAACGTTTTCGGCGGATGGGAAGCTCTTGGCGACATCAGCACCATCTGGTTCGTCCATTGCGGCTGGGGAGACAAGCTGTTGCGGAACATCCTGCTCCCTGTGAAAGTGCGAGGCGATCGGCTTTGCTGGGGAGTCTCGCCGGGTTATTACCGCGCGAACTTCGGACGCAATCTCAATGCGGGAAATGTTACCGAGGGCTATGGCGCCTGCAAACTCATGGATGACTGGCGCGATGCAATCCGATATAATGCGGGAGCGGTCTATGCTCAGTCGTGGAACGACATGGGCGAAGATCATCATCTTCTGGAATCGAATTTCCGCGGGGATACCTATCTTCAGCTCAACCGCTATTTCTCGGACTGGTTCCGGAGCGGAAGAGAACCGGAAATCCGGAAAGAGAAAATTTTCCTGTTCCACCGGAGGCATCTGAAGGAGGCGAAACTGGAACGGAAAGATTACAGACTTGCCACGAATCCCAGCTGGAGTTCCGCGCCGGTGACCGACTACGTTCATGTTGTGACCATGCTGAAACAATCCGGTGATCTGAAAGTTCGGCTCGGCAGACAGGAGTTTACTCTGAAAGATGTCCAACCGGGTCTTCGCGAATGGCTTCTGCTTGTTCCCGTGAAAAAGGATCATCAGGGGAATCATCCGTTCTGGAACAAGGGGTCGTATGATGTGACTCATCCGGTCAATACGGAATACCGGAAAGTGACAGAACTGGAAAAACTGGAAGCGTGCGTACCGGAAGCTGCTGTTCTGCGCAATGGCAAAGAAGTGCTGAAGGTCGTTTCCCGGACCGGTCTGCCGGATGTCTTCCGCTTCCAGACGCTTAACGTGGTCGGAAGTCAATCCAAGTGAAAAAGGAGAAAAAATGAACTGGAAAATTGCTTTGTATTCTATCGCAGCGGCAACTTTTTCCTGCACCGCGGCAAATTTGAATCTCTTTCCGCAGGGAGATTTCGAAGAATGGGTCCCTTATCCGCGAAACGATGCGGATAAAATGAAATTCAGCGGCGGACTTGCTCCGAAAAATTGGAAATGCTCCGGAAGCCATGCAGTACTCTCCAGGGATACCGATGTGAAATATTCCGGGAACGCCTCTGTAAAGATCGTTTTTACACCGGGCGGAACGAGCGAACTGCTTTATCTGCCGTTTCCGGTAAAACCTGCAACGAAGTACCGTTTTTCTTTCAGGATCAAAGGAGAGAATCTCTTGTTCACAGACAAAACACAGGCTCCGTGGGGCGGCGTGCAGGCGTCTCCCTCCGCGGAAAAACCCTGGATCGACAAAAAAGGGGAACTGATCTTTACGCGGAAAAGCGGCACATTCGGCTGGACACTCTTCCGGAAAGAGTTCACAACCAGACCGACGGATCGCGGTGCGATGATTCGCTTCAATCTTCCGAAGGGCAGCGGAACGCTCTGGCTTGATGACTTCCGGATTGAAGAGGTTCAGGCTCGGCCGAGTACAGAACAGGCAGTCCGTTCGGCGGACTACTCGTTCCGCAGTTCACTGAACCGGGAAAACGCCATCTACCGGAGCGGCGAGACGATCACATATACGGTCGCTTTGCTTGCGCAGGGAAAACCTGCCGTCGGAACGGAATTCGAACTGGAGGTGTTCCGGGGACCGGAACGGATCCGGCATGAAACAATCCGTTCCTCCGGCAAAGACGAGCAAATCTCCATCCGGTCGGAGGCTCCCGGACAGCTTCTGTTCCGCGCTTCCGTGAAAGAACCGGGGACAGGACGGAAAATGCAGTCTCTTGCCGGGGCACTGATTGATCCGGAAAAGCTGAAAACGAATATCCCGGAACCAGCCGATTTCGACCGTTTCTGGGAAAGCCGGAAACAACTGCTCCGCGCGGACAAAATGCAGATCACCTCAAAGGAGATCCCTTCCGGACAGACCGGATTTCTCTGTCGGGATGTCGAGATTTCGTGTCCTGGAACGAACCCGCTGCGCGGATATCTGACCATGCCGGCGGGAGCAAAGGCGAAACAGTATCCGGTCATGCTGAGTCTGCATGGAGCAGGCAACAAAAGTTCGCTGATCCGTTCGAGAAAAAAACTGATCGTGTTTGATTTCAACGTTCACGGCATTCAAAATGGACAGCCGGATTCCTATTACCGGAAACTGTTCAGCACTTCGCTCAAAGGGTATGAACATCAGGGACGGACCAGTCGTGAAACGTGCTATTTTCTGGGAATCTATCAGCGTCTTCTGCGTGCGCTGGAGTTTGTCAAATCTCTGCCGGAGTGGAACGGGAAGGATCTGATCGTCTACGGATACAGCATGGGCGGAGGTCAGGCGCTCGCGGCGGCGGGACTGGATTCCGATGTCACACTCTGTGTTGCCAACGATCCGGCTCTGGCGGATCACGGAGGGATTCTTGACAAACCTCCGCGCCAGCCCGGCTGGCCGCGCCTGATCGATCCCGCGAATCCGGCAACGATCCGGACAGCCGGTTATTTCGATTCCATCTTTTTCGCCCGCCGAATCTCCTGTGAAACTCATCTTACCAGCGGACTGACCGATACGGCATGTCCCGTGACCGGCGTCTGTCTTGTTTATCATTCCCTGAAGGGAAAGAAGAACATCATCCACTCTCAGAAGGGACACTGCGGCACCAGAAATACAACGGGCGAGAAGCGCATTGAGGAAATCGCCCGCGAGGCCGCAAAACGGTTCGGGGAGAGAAAATGAACCTTGTCAATTTGAAAGAGATCGCGCTTCGACGGGAACATTTCTTCCAGGAGACCCGGAAAGCGATCCGCAACTATGTCAATCCGGATGGTTCCGGCGCCATTCCGCAGTTTAATCCGCCCTGGCGTGAAATCTTCTGGATCGCCCCTGCGCTCTACACAGGCGACAAAAAAGATGTTCTGCTGGCCAATCGGATGATCGGCCGTTTCTTCTCCTGCGGAAAAGCCTTTTCCACCGAGATCGGGAAGGAGACCGACGGCAGACTGTTCAATGTCTTTCTATCCAACACCGCGGCCGGACTCTATGCCGAATACGATGACAAACTCTCTCCGGAGGCACGCGAGGTTCTCCGCTGGCACACGGAACAGGTGTTCCGCACCTACGCCGGAGCCGCACAGCCCGATCTGAAATTTCACGGCTGCAATGACAACATGCCCATGATGTCCACCAAAGGTTTGATTCTGGGCGGACAGAAGATGAAACATGAGCGGGCAGTCCGGCAGGGAATCTGGAACCTGAACGAGTTTCGGCGTCTCCTCTCCCGTTCGGCGTGGGCGAGCGAGTTCAATTCATCGACCTATTCCGCCATCACGCTCTCGAACGTGGCGAAAATTGCGGAACGGGCGGAAGAGGAATCCGTGCGGATGCTGGCGCGCGAATGCGAGGAACGGCTCTGGGCGGAACTGCTTCTGCATTTTCATCCGGATACCCGGCGATCCGCCGGGCCCTGCTGCCGTTCCTATTCCGCCGACTGGGTTGGACATGCTCATGCAACTCAGGCCCTTTTCTGGCTCATTTTCGGTGCGGAGATTTCCGGATACGACATTCCCGATCTCTTTTTCCATCCTGAAAAGCATCCGCGTCATGTGATGCATTATCTGGGGAATGCCATGCAGAACATTGCGGAGTTCGCCGACTTCTTCGACACGGAATACCATCTGCCGGAATCTCTGGCGGAACTTGCTGTGAGGAAGCGTTATCCGGCCATTCTGCGCGGGCGCTCTGAATCCATGAGCCGCTACAATGGCTGTGCGGGAGCCTATCATACGGAGACTTACATGGAGGAGACGTTTACGCTTGGGACGGTGGATACACCTCTCTGCTCCGGCGATCAGACGGCTCAGCTCTATGCCACATACAAGCGTAAGCCGGTTGTGGCGGATTTTCGAGATTCCGCCGCTGTCTTCTACCGTTATTTCGTGGAGAACGTCTCTCTCAGCAGACTGGAACACTCCTATGACGGTCGCTTTCAGGGAGAACCGTTTACTCGAAGCCATGCGTGGGCCTATACCATGCAGAAGAAGAATGCGGCGCTCCTGTTGACGATTCCGAATCTCCAAGAGTCACCTCTGCTGACGGATGTCCTGCGTCTGGATGTCGTATTTCCTGCCCATTACGGCGAAATTCGGAGTTCCGTGATCGGGGACGGGAAGGTGCTCAACGGTGCGCAGGGAAACAGCATGGATGTTGTACCTGTTTCCGTGGAAACCGGGGAAGTGTACATCCATGTTTATCCGCTGATTCCGACTTCGCTTCCGCGGAGGCACGCGGTCCGTTTCGAGACGGAGGACCGGTACGAAAGGCTCGCGTTCTTCAATTACGAGGGACGAAAATTCCCGTTCCAGCGCGAACTGCTGGAAAACGTTCAGAACGGATTTGTGTTCACGATCGACGACCGGTCGAAATGGAGTTCTCTGGAGGAATTTCACCGTACGCATTCGGATTGTCTGATCCTGGACTATACGCTTGCGGGACGCCGTTTCTTCCGCTTCAAGCGTTTCGATGTTCAATTCGAACTTTGTTACACCCCGGCTGAGTTCGGTGTGCAGACCAGGGCAATCGACGGGCGTAACGCTCCGGAACCGGTTCTTGAATCGAATCAGCTGGATGTTTCCGCGCTTCCGTTCATGAGCGGAAGCGTCGAGCCGGATATTCCCTTCTTTCCCTGGGGAAACAGCCTTGAAATGCACAATTATCCGCAAGGTTCATGGCTGATCGGTTCCCGCGGACTGAGGGATGAAGTGCCCTATTCCCGCAGAAATGGCGATTTGAAGCTCATTCCCTGAGTGCTTTTAGAACGTGATCACATTATTGAATCTACGATCATGGCAAATAAAATGAATTCTGAGAATAGAATATCCAACTTGTCATAGCGAGTGAAAATTCTGTGAAAGCGCTTGATTCGCAAGAAAAAGCGTTCGACCGGATTCCTTCGCTTACAGATTTTCCCAAGGGGATTTTCTATTCCGCTTCGGAGGAACAACTGGAATATATCCACGATTGATTGCCAAAAGAGAAGTTTTATCTCCTTTATAAGCACAATCCATAATCAGAAAGCGATGAGCTTTATCATAAGGTGTAAGGCTTAACAATTTTCGTCTTTCTGGTCCAGCGCTTGTATTTCCGCATTCTGTAACTTTTCGGCGAAGCCCTCTATTTACAGCCGTTTTCTATGACATACAAGATCGCATTCTCCAATTAGGGATAGCTCATGCTGACACTTATATCGTCTGCAACGTATCATGTATCCCTTTTATTCTCCGGCGGGGGACTCCACCCGTACCCCGATGGCCCGGGGTATCTCATAGACCTTGGTATTTGCCCAACCGGAAGAAAATTTCGATTCAGATCTCCACCCTTCGACCGTTGTGGAAGAAACTTGTCACGATGTGTCCGATACGACATTTTCTTCACTGCCATCTGCATTCGGAATTCCAGAATCGGAAAAGAAAATGGCTCATACGATTTTTCCTTTTTGAACGGAAGTTTGACGACGAGCGATCCCTGCGATGCTTCTGCCAATTTTCCATTGACGCTCATCCCATCCGGGAGCTTTTCCCCATGGATGACACCATCAAAAAAAGGGAGCCGTTTCCCCGGGCGGCATTCCCTTCTTTTTCGATGGAAAAGCAGAGGAGTTATTCCGGTTTCAGATCTCCATATCTGGTGGCATCCTTTCCTCCCACGATGCCGGCGCCCCAGCAGAGTGCCGCAATCCGCTCCTTCCCGTCGTTCTCGTTCACAAGCAGCGAGAAGCGGACAGGATCGCCGGATTTCGGAAGAGAGGGAAAGAGTTCCGTAAGAGGAAGATCGATCCGATAGACCGTTCTTTTTTTCTCCGGCTGGACCAGAATCTCGCATCGACCGGTCTCCACCGGCATGGATGCGGGAGTCCAGACAGAAGGACAATCTCCGACCACCACCGGGACATGCCCCTTGTACATCAGATTTTTCCCGCCGGGAATTTTCGCCGCGGCAAATCCGACGCAGTCGGCGTTGCGTCCTTTTCCGGGGACATCCAAAGAGAACTCCAGCGAGTCCCCTCTCCAGAGATCGCGTCCGTCCACCTCCGGATGATGGAGTTCCTCCCTGGTCTCCACAATCAGCTGAAAGCGGTCCTCCGTGAAAGCGGCTGCAAAACGGGTCGGCTTTGCAAATCCGGCAGGAATCCGTCCCCAGTGAAATACGCTGAAATTACAGTTCCAGCGGATGTTTTCCGGAATCGGCGCGCCTTCCTTTGTCAGGATCGGCTTCCGGCTGTAAACGCCCGAAGTTTCATGACGGAGCGGCTTGAGCTTTTCTTTCTCCTGCAGCACGGAGGGATCGTTTTTCCAGTCGGCTGGAATCCGGGGCGCACGGACAAAATAGACGATCTCCGGCTGAAACAACCCTTTTTCTCCTGCGGCGACCGTCCGTCCCTCCCAGTCATTGATCCGGCATTCGGCAACAGCAGATTCCAGAGAAGCCGGAAGACGGGCAGGCTTCTTTTCCTCCTGCCAGAATGCGAGATAAGCCCCGTCGGCTGTCTTGAGCAGCACCGATCGGAAGATGCCGTGGCGGTAAGTCCCTTCCACTTTCGGAATTCCCGTCAGATAACGGCGGGAGAGATTCGCCAGAATCACCGCCACCAGCCGCGGCTGGAGCCGGGGTTTCCCGCGGAAGATTCCGCTGGTGTGCGTCAGAGGATCGCCTCCGGCGGCATGGAGTTTCAGAGTCTCCTTTTCCGCCATGTTAACCGGTTCAAAAATACTGACGCCCTCCACTCCGTTCGCCAGCATGCTGAACAGGCCCTTCATCATGGTCAGGGCGAGGCTCTCCTCACGGTCTTTCATGGATGGGTAATCGTGCCGGAGCAGCCCCCAGTGCCATTCGGTGTTGAAAACCCGGTGTTTCGGAGAGCGGTATTTCCGGTCGATGGCGTGGAAGGCGGGTATCGTGCAATTGAGTCCGTGAATGGACAGCGTATCGAACGCTTCTCCGGCCCCGAGACGGATGATCTGTTCGTAGAAAGTCAGATAGCGGTCGGAATACCCGCTCCCGAGCACATTGGAATCCGGCTGGATGCGCTTGACCGTTCGGTGTGCACTCTTCAGAAGACGCACAAAATTTTCCGGGGTATCGTGCCAGAAACAGGAGACTCCGGGCAGATTCGGTTCATTCCAGATCTCCCAGTCGGTCACGTTTTCACGGTACCGGGTCACTGCCTTTTCAATGAAATTCTCCCAGTCGCGCAAATCCCGGGGAATCCATCCGGCATATCCCCAGGTACAGATCACCCAGCGGTCGTCCTCCGGATGGCTTGACGCCCAACGCGGTGTGCTGGAAAGTCCCAGCAGCGGCTTCAGGCCGGAACGGGCGCAGAGATCCACATAGGAATCCAGCAGTTTCCAGTCGAATTTCCCTCTTGCCGTTTCCAGCAGGCTCCAGGTTGCACCGAAGCGGAGATACTGCGCACCGACCGTCCGGGCAATCCGGAAATCCCGGTCGCCGAACCGCTGCATCTGCCAGGGATGAAAAAATGTCTGATAACCGAACAACTGCGATTTCTGAGCCGGAACCTTCCGGTCGATCACGGCGAAAGAGAGAACGGAATTCTCAAAAAGCCCGATTCTTCCATCGCCTGCGCGTTCCGCATATTCCTCCGCAACCGGTATGGTTCCGGCAGGGGTTTCCGCAAAGAATTCGACCTCGTAATATCCGGGCTCCTCAGGAATCCAGGTCCATCCGGAACGCTTCATTTCCCCGCTGCTGATCCGGCGTTCCGCGACCGGTGTTCGGTCGGACCTGCGGACCTTTCCGAGCACCGACACGGTTCCCCGGGGCAGTTCACCGAGAACACGGAAACAGACAGTCTCGCCGAGAGAGTACCAGCAGAGATCCCGGTCGCATCGGATCCGGGCAAAGGCTCCGTCATTTTCCGGGATGGTCACGCTTGCTTCCCCGAACCAGACCGATCCCCGGACCGGTTCCGAACCGACCCGTCCCGGCTGGAGAGCAATCCGGAAGCCGACCGCCTTTTCCGGAATCTGAGACTCCGGAACCCGGTACTCCGCCGTCAGCCACCGTCCTTTTTCCACAAGCGGCAGGCGCCAGACAATCTGGGAAAGATCCTCCTTCCCGTTCTTCCGGAACACGAGACGTGCCTGAATCTCATTCCCGGCGAAATCTTTGGAAAGGAGATACCGGAACCGGAGGGTCATCGGACGACGTCCCTTGCCAAGAGCCGTATCAAAACTGACCCATCCCCACCATCCGCGCACCGCAGCAGGAATGCGGAGCGATTTTCCTTTCGGGATCAGGGATTCCGCAGAATCCAGTCCGCCGATCTCTCCCTTCGGGGCTTCCGGAGAACGGAATTCCCACCAGAATGCCGGAATGCGGGAGTGATACCGGTTCCGAATGAGAGCGCCCCGCTGGAAATCACTCCGGAAAATCGTCACATCTTTGCGTTTCAGGGGAATTTCAAGTTTGTAATTGCGGATTTCAGCATATCCGGCCTGTTTCCAGATCAGGAAATCGAGCAGGATTTTCCGATAGCCTGGCGGGACCGTAAACGTGCGTTCGATCTTCTGCCACTCTCCGGTCAGAGGGGTCGGCATGACGATGTCAACCCGTTTTGTCCTGGCACCGTCGGCAAAACGGAGCATTGTCTGGAAACGGACATTGCCGCGTGCTTCGAACGAAAAACGGCATTCGGAATGTTCCGGGATCTCCGGAGTTCCGGCGATCAGAGCGGCAGCGCCTTCCGCATTGGTTGAAATCAGGCGGATGGAACCATCGTCATTCCGGGACAGGGAGGCATTCCCCCAGACTGTTTTCAGATCGTTCTGCCCGAAGCTCTCCATCATCGGCACTGCCTGCGTCGCGCTGACGCAGACCAGGCTCAAAATCAGAAACAGCAGAATCCGGCGATTATTGTTTCCCATAATTGTCTCCCCAGTAAGTACGGCTTCGATTGGTAGAAAAAGAAACGGAACTGTCTTCCAGCATCAGAGCTTTCGATACAGGACCGACATTCCCGCCGAGAAACAGGATATTGCAGCGAAGCCCGGTATGCCGGTAGTTCAGCGTTCCCCATCCCCATCCGCTGTAGGAGGAGTCCCCGAAATTCAGCAGAGCATCATAGGAAGTCTGATTTTCCCCCGCGCTTTTCAGCGGCAGAAAATTATCGGCAATCAGCAGTTTTGTCGATGGATTGACATAGGAGGAAGAGCGCGCGATAAAATTGCGTCCCAGCGGTTTGGTTTCTCCGGAAATCCCGGAGATCTGCATGCCCATGCCTCTTCCGTTATGTCCGTATCCGAAACGGGTGGGTGTATCGGGACAGAGCATGACTTTCAGCTGCGTCGTCATTTTGGAAAGTTCAAAATTATCATTCGCATGTTTCCGTTTGTCGCCAAGATATCTTCCGATTCTGCCGACCCATGCATAGTCAGAGAGCGCAAAGATGGATCCGGAAGGCGGAATCTGATAGGCGGGAACCGTGAATCCGTCATTGTCGTCGGCATAGAAGGCAACCGCGGTCCCGATCTGTTTCAGGTTTGACAGACATCCCGCCGACCGCGCCTTTCCCCGTGCGGAATTCAGGGCCGGAAGAAGCATTCCCGCCAGAATTGCAATGATTGCAATTGTAATCAGCAGTTCAATCAGAGTGAAATGAACACCTTTCATAACGTCTCTCCTTTCCCTTTCAGGGGGTTCGTATTTCATCGACTACACGGCGAACCGCTTCCAGCCGGGCGTAACCGTATTCCCGACAGGGTTCCAGATACGATCCTTCCGTCCACTCGTTCCAGCAGGCAAGATGAAGCATGCGCGCGGTGGACTCCTCCCCGCAGGCAAAACGGAGAAAATGGCGGACCGCCTGTTCCAAAAGCTCAGGGGTGTTGTTGACGACAACCGTATCGAACGGATAGCCGACCTTTTCGAACATGTCCGACTGTACCGTCCGCGGACTCACATCCCATCCGGTCGACACAACGGGATTGAACGGAACGTCAAGACGTCTGGTAATCTCCGCCGCGAAATTTCTGTTTTTTTCGAACCAGTCGGCATATTCCATCGTCGGGAAGCCGCCCTGCCAGCCCCAGTTGTAGAGGGAGGTCATATCGAAACCGGCGCGGCGGATGCGGTCGTTCAGATCATCATCCTGCCAGCGGTCCCAGCAGTAAAGATTGGAGTCCAGAATCAGCTCGCCGAGTCCGGCGGCGGCAACACGGGCTCGGAAGTCGTCAAACAGAAGACGTGCCGTCCGTTCGCCTCCAAGGTCACGGATCATCCGCGAGGGCTGGAAAATGGAAAAATAGAGTTTCCCGTCAATCCGCAGATAATTCGGCTGACTGAAATAATGACGGATGCAATGGTCCGTACAGCGCAGAAAGGTCTCCGGCGAGGTTTTCCCGATCTCGCCCCAGAGCGGCGGAGCGGGAGTCCGATAGCTGCCCGGATGCGAATAGATCGGATCATGATTCGCCCACATCAGCGCGAACTTCAGATCGGTGCGGTTGCGGGCAGCCAGGAAACCTTCCTGAAGACAGCGTTCGCGATAGGAACCGTCTTCAAAATAGTACCAGTCGAAAATGAATGCGTCGATCCCGTGTGAAGCGGCATCGGTGATTTTCCGTTCCATCACGAGCGGATCGGCTTCATCCTCATATCCCCGCAGCGGCTCTTTCGGCTGTTTATGTCCTTCAAAACGGGGAGTGGCATAGTGTGTCACCCGCCATTCCGTCCATCCTTTTCCATGAATGGTTTCATTGCGCGGATCCACATGCCAGTTCGGAAAATAATAACTGCAGATTAAAGGTTTTTCTTTCATCATGCTCCTCTTTTCTTTTTTCTTCTTTATTATACCGCAGGAGAATGGAGTTTACCGGGTTCCATTTCCTGAAATCCAGAAAAAAACGGGAAAATATCAGGATTTACCAGATCGAAAACTCCCCGTTTCTCCATCTGCTCCTTCCAGTCAATCTGTATCTCTGCAGATCAATGTACATTCCGGAATCCGGACTTGAAAACCGGAGAAGATGGATTATGGTAAATCCTGCTGAAAGGAGAAGAAAATGAACCACCGGATCTACACGGTCAAAGATTTTTTCCACAACGCATTCCCCGATTTCATGATGGAACAGACACGAAACACCCCGGAAGAGTTTTCGCCGGGACGAGCCCGGATCGGGGAACGGGAATTTTACAAGATCTTCTATATTCTGGAAGGGAGCGGATCATTATTGATCAACGGGAAATCCTATCCGCTCTCAGCGGGTTTTGTCGGAATCATTCATCCGCACGATCTCACGACCTATCATCTGACAGAGGAAATCCGGCTTTATAATATTCTTTTTTTCCGTTCCTTTGTCGCGGACTGGCTCGAAGGGATTCAAAACACAAACCATTTTTTCAATATTTTTGATTCCTCTCCGGACCGGTCTCTGAATCACGATCTTCTGCATCTGCTGGATGCGAAACGCAATATCCTTGCTTTGATCCGGCGGATGGAACAGGAGTTTCTCTCGCGGGATATCAACACGGAATATCTGGTCAGGCTTCATCTCCTGGAACTTCTGATTCAGCTGGCGCGGCTCAGTTCCAGGAGCTATGCCAGAAAACGGCATGCGGAACTGGTCGGACTGATTACGGATTATCTCAGAACCCATCTCTCGGAAAGCATTCCCATGGAACGTCTGGCGGAACAGTTCGGGCTCTCCGCCGGCTATCTCCACACACTGTTCCGTCAGCAGACCGGAACCACCATCGGGAAAAGTCTTCTGTCTCTCCGGATTCAGGAGGCAAAACGGATGCTGCGCGAAACGAATCTTCCGGTGGAACGGATCTGTTACCGCTGCGGTTTCTCAGATCCGAGCAACTTTTACAAGCAGTTCCGCCGGGAAACCGGAACCGTGCCCGGAAAGTGGCGGACCCTCTCTGAACAGAGCCGCTGCGGACATCATAAGGATGCAGTTTATACGGAATTTTGAACTGACCTTTTGATCCCGTCAAAATTCCGTTTTTTATTTTCCCGCTGAAAGAGGTTGAAAACTCCACCACAAGACAGAATGGTCGGAGTCTTTTTCAAAACAGTCAGAAAATTATTTTTTCTGCTCACGTCCGGGGATTACCCGATTATGAAACATTTGTACTGGACTTTTGTATCCCATTAAGTCCAAAACTGTGCTCAAAATCATCTGGAGACAGATTGTGCCGTTTGCGATGAGGACGCATGGAGTTGTAAAAGTTCACACTATAGGAATCCAATCTGAGGATGAAGCGCGCACCCTTACATTTTAAGTTGCGCAATTCTTTATGAATCTCGCGGAGAATTTTTCGAGATAATGAAGTAGTCCATCTTGGGGGATTTGAAAAATTCGTCGTTTTGAGGTGGAGAGAAGAATTCGAAAAAAAACCAAAATAGTCGACCATTTTCAAAATTCTCCACCGACCGGTCTTCTGCTCGTTTTTTTTCGTTCTGGGGGTAATTTTGAGCTCAACTCGCGTTTTGCCCGAAAGCGGAGAATCTCCAAATTTCTCTTATGAAGATGTATTTCAGACACTCTCCCGGTAAATTCTCCGGGAGGAGTGAAAAAACGGTCTTTTGATCCGGGGAGCATTTTTTGATGGAAACACACGTCAAAAAGCTCAACCTTTGATCGTCATTTTTTTCTGCATTGGATGTGTTTTTACAGTTTTTATTAAAGCAACATGCTGGCAATCAACAATAAAGCAAAAATATTCTTACAGAGGACGTCTGTTCGGAAAATCGAGAGGTCGGTCCCGATTTCGGACAATTCATAACAAAAGTCTTTTCGATTCAGAGGAATTTTCGTATTTTGCGGAATTCGCTTTTCAGAACAAACGACCTTCATTCAAAAAAGTGAGCAAATCTTTGCAAGGAAAGATGTAGCACTTTTTTTCCTGCGTCTACTTCGTTCTTCAGACGCTTCCGACACTTCCGGATCGCTTTTTCCTTGAAAGCCGATCTTTCAGCGTCAGTCAATTTTAATTCATCATTCAAAATTTTTTGATTTACAATCAGATTTCTCCATGCTATTTTACCGGCAGAATATGATGCATTGTTACATCAAAATGACTGTAGATTTATTAACTATGAGAAAAGCATCATCTGCTTTTACTGAAATACAGAACCTTTTATTTCCACACATGACACAACCGTATGTCTTGTTTTTTGACGAATTCAAAGTATTGTAAAAGCATGAAGGTTTGCATGGCGTTTACGACCCGAGACAATTTACTTTCCGCAGTTCAGAATGCTGATGAGATTGCCTGGACGGAGTTCTATCGCATGTACAAGCCGCTTATTCTTCTGCGTGGAGATGATTTGCGTCTGAACAACACAGAAAAGGAAGAACTGGTTCAACTGGTTATGCTTTCCTTTTTCAAAACTTCGCGAACATTCCAGTACGACAAATCCAAAGGGCGTTTTCGCGATTACCTGAAACGCGTGATCCAGAACAAGGCCTGCGATTTGATACGGAAACGCCATGATGGAGAAATCTCCACGGAGAATACCCTGCAAACTGTGGAGAAACTGTTTGCAGAAGAGAATAATTGCTGGGAGCAGGAGTGGCGGGAGTATGTCATACAGCAGGCCCTTAAGGAGTTGCGCAACACAGTGTCCCCTCTGGTTTACCAGGTGTTCTCCATGCTTTCTCTGGAGAATATGTCGGGAAAAGAAGTCGCAGAGGCTCTGGGCATTACCACCAACGCCGTTTATGTATATAAGCATGAAGCCGTGAAAAAATTAAAGGAACTGGTGAAGCGTGCAGAGGAATGAATCTTCCTGCTTTCTCTGCGCCGCTGGATCTGTATCGTGATGATGGTTCTCCGGGGCGGCCGAGCTGACGCGCTCCCGTCCATACTCTGTTTCAAATGAGGGGTGAGCAGAGGCACCGTTCGAAACGGGGCGGCCGATACACGGTTATAACATCGATTCTTTCATACAAGGAAGCAAATTCCATGTTTTCTCCGGTTGAAGTTAAAGAAGTTGTTCACAACCAAGAACAGACACGAAGAGGGAAGCTCCATGCGCTTCTCGATCAAATGCTGGCAGCACTGGAGGTGTCGTCCAGGCGGAATTCGTGGATCTATTACCGGCACCCAGCTTCAGACCGCAGGAATTCAAGAAAATGCGCTTTGCCGATTTTCTTGAAAATGGCTGGATACTGGAGAACTTACCCCCATTTCAGCGGGAGGATGCGGCGGAATCCATGGAGTACCTCGAAAACATCAAAAGCCAGTTCACGGATTTCACCTTTCTGCTGAATTGCGGGCGTGGCGGTTTCGGCCATGTCTGGCTCGTCCGCGATATGTCCGGAATGATCCTGGCGTTGAAAACCATCTCCAGGAAGCAGGATGAATCTTTTCGGAAAGAACTTGCCGGCTTAAGCCTTTTCCGGCAGAACATCAGAAATTTCAAAAATCTGGTGCAGATCCATCATGTGGGGCAGACGGCGGATTTTTTCTTCTACACCATGGACGCGGCTTACAGCCTGGTTCGCGACCGCTATATCCCCCTGACGTTGGAGAATCTGTTCCATTTCTGTCATTTTTCCCCTTCCGACAGCGGCGATATTATAAAATCCCTGCTGGAAGGCGTAACGGAACTGCATACCCACAGTCTCTCACCGGAACATCAAACCGAGCAACGTCATTTTCATTGACGGCCTCCCGAAACTCTGCGACATGGGGCTGGTTTCTCCGAACGATAAAAAAGATTCCGATGGGACAGGTGAGTTCATGCCGCCTGATTTTGCAGCGATTCCCGATGCTGAAGCAGGGATGTCGTGTGACTTGTACGCGCTGGGCAAGCTCCTTTACGGGCTCCTGGCGAACGATGGATTTCTCAGCAATTTCCCTGTTCTCTCCCGGGAAGTACTGCGGGACGCCCTCGGGAAAAAATTGAATCAGGTCTTCAACATTGCCTGTGCATCTTCTCAGACAGAACGTTTCCGGACCGCGGACGAATTCACCTGAACACTCGATGCTGCCCGACAGCTCTCCGAAGATTCCTTCCTAAGATTTCTTCATAGTTCGGGCATTGGTTATGGGACACTCCCGCAGAAAGGAACTTCCATGAACCAGAAACAATACGATGAGGAATCGGTTTTGTGGCTTTGCCGATTGGAAAAAGAGATCATATCCGGTCATTTATCCGGATTTCGAGCCGTTCTCTCAGAAAGGACGCCGCGAATCTCTGAACTTTTTTCCATTCTAAGTTTTCGTTGTTTTCGGGAAAAATTTTTCCCAATTCTCCTGAAGTCCGGGGCTGATCTTCAGGGAATAGACCAGAATGGATGCAATGCGTTGTTCCCTGCTGCCGAAAAGAACAAGCATTTTCTGATCCGGGAATTGCTGAAAATTGGAGTGAATCCCATGCGGGCGGGATGAATCCGGGAATATCCCGCTCGCGGCCGCGCTGGAAAACGGCAACTCCGCCGCAGCGAAAATACTGTTGCGTGTGACGGAAAATCCCGCCGCCATCAAAGATAACCGCAATCGCACTCTGCTTCACAAGGCGGTCAAAGGAGATCGGATTCCGCTCGCGAAAAAACTGATTGAAACATATCGGATCGACGTTGAAAGTCGCGATGATACCGGTCAGACTGCGCTGCATTTCGCAGCCAGCCATGGTGTAAACCAGATGATTCGTTATCTGGTGGAGGACGCCCATGCTAATCTGAATGCACTGGACAACAACCGCAGAACTCCGCTTTTCAGCGCGATTCAGAACAATAGAATTACCACGATCCAACATCTCCGGCAATATGGAGCAGACCTCTTCATAAAAGATGAAGCAGGTTTGACTCCCATGGAATATGCCATCGAGGAGTATCAATTTGAGTCCGCCGAGATTCTGTGTAAACTATCAGATTTTTCCGGCAGGAAACAAAAAAAAATCCTTTCGGACATTGCAAAGAGAAAAACATTATTTTTCCAGACAATCATTCAGGAAATTTCCAAAATACAGCAGCCCGACATTATGGTTCCTGTTGGACTGGCGGAAGAATCTGGGAACACCACGGTATTCAAAAGAAAAATTTAATTCAAAACCAGCATAAGATTTCTCTCCGCCGACAGGATTGGATCAATGAAGGTGACGAAGAAACTTTCCGCCGGGTTGCAATGTGTTCAGGGAAAACGCAGGAGCGACTGGCGGATGGCACAGTCGAATTTTATGGATTTTCTCGTTTTGGATGAACTGGTTTCGGAAGAGGAGAATGAGACCGACGCTGCCAGCGGAAAGAGTGTTAATTTGAGCCGGATGACGACGGAGGCAACCTGGGGACATCCTGTAATTCCGATTATGACGAGTAATTGGTGACTGACGGCTTCCTCCCCCGTTTCCCGTGCATCATACGCTCGGGAAGCATTGGATCTGATGGGACTCTTCCAGAATCCTTTTCCGAGGCCACCACCTTGCCGTCAGCAGGAAGGGGATTCCGTTTCTAAAACGCAGCGGTGAACTGTTTTCAGAACCAGTGTTTGAACGTGAATGAAACGCGCGGCAGCATTTTCTCCCTCGAGAATTCACCTCCTGTTGAAATGAAATTCCAGAAATAAAACAGATTTTTAAATTCCGCATAAGATTTCCGAAACACCGCCGCATTAGTTGGTAACATTGGTTTTGCAGGCAAGTCAACTGTTCACGTGACGGCCGAGAATGCCAATTCAAAATCAAAGGATGGAAAATGAAAAACGTAAAGGATGGAAAAATGAACAAACTAACAGCAATTGCCGGAATGACAATCCTTCTTCTGTCGGGGGGACTTCCGTTCTCGTCTGCGGACTTTCATCAGGAGATGTCCGGGAGAGAAATCGTAATCATGGCCGGCAACCAGCGGCGCCCCCTGTGCGACGGAACCGGATTTGGCCCCGACAGCCGCGGCAGGAAAGGAAAAGGACATTACAAATGCATCCGCTGCAAAGGAACAGGGAAAATATAAACCATGCTCAATATCCATAACATCTATAACGTAACTATTCTAAATTCTTCAGGAAGTTTAATATGAATATTCTGATATTCATCATACTCATCATAATAATAGGCGTCGGCTCCTCGGATAAAGATGTCCAGGGATGTGCAATGGCGGTGGTCATTACACTGTTCATAATACTGTTCATCCTGTTGGTGAGTAATAGTGCACCAAACACCCCTTCCGGAAAGAGTACGGGAGAAGTTCTATATCCGAAAGACCATAACTTCACCAATGAACTGCTTAAAAAAGCAAATGAGCTCCGATAATTTCATCCCTTGTGCAGCAAATGGGAACCGCGACACAGCCAGGAACGTGTCAATTTTATCGCAAACGATTTAGATAGCGTCCGGAAAATTGCGCGCGTTTTGAAAACGTAGCAATCCGATCATCCTTTCTCTTTTCGATGCTATTTAAATATAGCATCTTTTCTTTTTTGTCAGATGAAATCTTATTTTTTACAGCTGACACGGCAAAGCTTTTCTGATCTTCTCATTCTGTTTCTGCATAATTTGAATGCAAGCGATATACGATCAATACAGAAAAGATCAATGGTGTAAAGAGAATCTAAGAATTCGGCATGATTCCTTCTGATTCCGCAAGCCATAATCTACATTGGATAAGAATCACATAGGTTTCTGGAACTTCTCCTTTCGGAAGGCTCCTGGAGTTTTCCCTGTGAATTTTTTAAAGGCTCGATAAAAGGTCTCTATATTAGCAAATCCATGCCTTTTAGCGACTTCCAGAATTGGAAGATTGGTTCCAGCCAGTTCGGAACATGCCTTCCGCAAGCGTGCATTCAGATGGAAGCGATAAGGTGAAATTCCGACGGAGTTTTTGAATAGATTCTTGAAATACTGCGTGGAATAGCCTGCTCTGCCGGCAAGATGCTGGAGACCATCGTAATGGTATTTGCTGTTGGCAAGAGTATTCCGGATTTCGATCATCTCTCTGGGACATCCGTCGTTATGTTCTTCGGAATCATGACTGTTCCGTGCATTCCAGCGAATCACGGAATAGAGATAATCCGCAAGCTCATTCCGGTCTGTTTCCGGATTATGGAATGCTTCCAGAGCCTCCCGGATGAAGAAGTCCAGACTTTCCGGCATGTTCCATTGAGAAATATGCGGCAAATCCCGATATGGGGCATGGTAATTTTCAAAGAGAATCATTAATACGCGATATGGAAATCCGTCAGAGAAGTCATGGATGGTCCGGTCTCCCTCCGTATGACAGAAAAGGGTGTTGCGTCGCCAACGTTTCCCTTGATATATCACAATACCGCCGCTCATCAGTTCCACGTAGAGTTGTCCTGGACGGACAAGAGAATCATTGAAACTCCGATGCGCCGGAGCCCGAAAAAAATAGACCATTTTCAACTGAAGTTTCTCTTGATCAGAAATCATTTTTCTCTGCACAAAACCTTACTTTTTGTCAATAGACGATTCTTTATTTTTGTTGTATAATATAAATATGATCATATGAAAAGTCAATTTTATTGAAAAAAGAGGAAATCCCGAAAACAAGGGGATTCCTATAAATTTCAGAAGAACAGAGACTTTCCTCCAACAGAAAGGAAAAATATGGAATTTCGGCAACCTTCCGACTGGTTCCGTAAAACGCGCCTGGGAATGTTCATCCACTGGGGAATCTATGCCCTGGAAGGCAGAGGCGAGTGGGCCCGGTTCGGTGGAGCGGAACATGGCGGCCATCCGGAAGAGTTCAATCCGCAGAATTTCAACCCAGAATTCTGGGCAGAAACTGCATGGAATGCAGGAATGCGCTACATTGTCTTCACGACAAAACATCATGACGGATTCTGCATGTTTGACTCTCACTACACCGATTACAAAGTAACCAATACCCCGTTCGGAAAGGATGTAACTTCCATGATCGTCAAAGCCTTTCGGGAACGTGGTTTCCGGATCGGTTTTTATCACAGCCTGATCGACTGGCATCATCCGGATTATCTGCCGGACCGTAACGATCCACGTGGAAGAAACGGGGAAACAGATTTTCCATCCGTTCATCCGGGCGTTTATCAGAAGTATCTCTACAACTCTGTGGAACAGCTGATGACGGAATATGGGAAAGTGGATCTGTTGTTCTGGGATTACTGTTCCCCCTGGAAAAAGCCGGAGTATTTTGATCCAGACCCGCTTCTTGCCATGATTCGAAGGCATCAGCCGGAAATCCTTATCAACGACCGAATGACCTTCAACCGCATAGCGGAATATGTTTATACAGGCGACTATTTCACTCCGGAATGCACCATCCCCAGTCAGGTTCCGGCCTCGCGCTGGGAGACCTGTGTCACGACCGACAGCTCCTGGGGGTACCGCAGAGATGATCCGGTTCGGAAACCCGCGGAAGCATTTGTCGCCGGATTAATGGGATGCGTTTCAAAAGGTGGAAATCTTCTGATTAATTTCGGTCCGGATGCCGATGGAAATCTGCCCGCACATGGAATCGAAGTGATGCGAACTCTCGGAGAATGGATGCGGATCCATGGAGAGGCGGTCTATGACTGCGGGGGGGCCGATTTTACACCGGGAACGCTGAACCTTTATACACAAAATGGGAAAAAACTCTATCTTTATTTCCCAGTTCCTCCGATGGGACATGTCATGCTTCCGAATCTGCGCGACAAAGCCTGCCGGGCAGTTCTCCTGCGAACAGGAGAGGAACAGCAGCTTTCCTCGTGGGGCTTGGTGTATTCCCCTCAGAATGAGATTCGTCTGATTCCAACGCCTTCGATTCGCGCACATGACGTGATTCGAATTGATCTTGGGAATCCTCGAAAAAACATCGAGACTCATGACGGAAGTGCAAAATGAATGCGCTGGGAATCATGAAGAATATGATGCTGGAAATTTCTGTATTCCAGATGTCCGGCGTTTTGCCGCTGGACTGCAACAGGGATAATATCCTATCCTTGAACCGGGGAATACAGACGCATTTTTCTATATTGAAACTGAAAGGAGGTTTTCATGAGAGAAAGGACCGGAAATCTGCATTGTTTTACTTTGATTGAACTGCTCATTACGATTGCCATTCTGACTATCCTGGCCGGACTGCTTCTGCCGGCATTGAATTCGGCCCGGAACAAGGCTCACAGCACATCCTGCCTCGGAAATCTGAGGCAGATGGGAATCGCATGGGTCAACTACTCGCTGGAAAACGGGGATTGGACTGTCTATACCTACGGGGCTCCATGGGATGGGGTCCTGGAGATATCCCATTGGCCGGTCCCGATGGAGTATGGTCTGCGGGGAAAAAGTTCCAAAGACAAAACCTTTTCTCCGGTTTTGCGCTGTCCTGCCGTCGATCCGAAAACAGCATTCACGAATGACAATTCGTCCGATCCGAAAGTGGTTTCCACCTATGCCTACAATTATTTTTTTGGAAACAATACTTCAACGGATCCGACGCAGGCATTGAAACGTCTGATCAAAGCCGCTATGCCGGGAGAATTCGCGATCTTTGTCGATGGTAAACCAAAAGACAAGCCAAGGGTTTTCAATATCCAGGACCGGAACGCTTTAATGACCTATCTTTCGCCGCATCATCCCGGTATGCAGGGGAATCATCTTTTTGCAGATGGACATGCACAAGGAATCGTCATTCTCTCCGCGTCAAACCAGCTTTGCCAGAAACGATATCATTTTTACAGAGATGGCATCAATCTCTGGCCGTGAATATAAAAGTTCAAAAAGAACAAAAAAGAAGGAATCCACTATGAATCAAAAAGTTCTATATGCAGGACTGGTAATCTTTTCCGCACTGCTCCCGCTGGGAGCGGAAAACGAACTGAGAATTGTCTCTCCGAAAGAAAAGAACGGAGTCATTCGCAACAGTGAAATCTCACAATGGGGAGCTTTTCTCCAACTCCAAAGCGAACTGAAGCAGAATCAGCTGTATCGCCTCACAGGAGAAATCCGTTCCCTTTCCGGGACACAGGAATATACTCTTTCCCTTCGTTCATCGATCCGGAACAACGACAGGGGAACCGCCGGAACAGAATTTTCTCCATTCTGCTGGTATGTACGCCCGGAAACGACCGGAAAAGCCTCTATGCTGATCGGGAACGCCCAATCCAGAAAGGCGGAACTGGAATTCCGTAATCTGGCTCTCACACCGTTTCCGGAAGAGGACTGGAAAAAAAACCTTTTCACAGACAGCGAGTTTGAGCACTCCGCAGGAACTCCAGCAACCTGGAGGAAAACTGGAGCCGGGGAACTGCACGGGCAAATTGTCAAAAGCGATTTCATCGGCGGAGAAAAAAGCTTGGAACTGAAAAGCGGAACCGTCGCGGGAGCCTTGGAATCTATGCGTATTCCGTTCCGGATCGGACACACTTATCGAGTCTCCTTCTGGGCAAAAGCTGAAAATCCAACGGCGGTGCATTTACAGTTTCATGTCTGGAAGAACGGCACGAAGCATTTTGTCCGTCCGTTCTCCTGCCGTCCGGATAAAGAATGGAAGGAGTATGCGTTTGAACTTGATCTTCCGGAGTCTCTGATTACGGAATATCCTAGTTTGAAGGATGGATTTGCCCGCCTGATGTTCCGTCTTCCCGCAGGCGGGAAGCAGGTTCTGATTGATCGGCTTATTCTAAAAGAAATCAAATAAAAAGGTTATTGTCATGAATCGCGTTCTTCTGCTGCTGTTTCTTCTGTTTGCCGCGTTTCAGGCGCTGAGAGCAGAAAATCAAATTTCCAACTCCAGTTTTGAGCTGGAAGGTGCGGATTATGGGGTTACCGGATTTCTTCATCCGTGGGAATCGGGCACCTTTCAGGGAGCGCTTCGTGACACGACAACCGCCATTCACGGGAAGCACTCCATCCGTCTGGTCAACCGGAAGGGGGAACAGCAGCGCTTCATGCTTCGAGAAGTCCGCCTGAAACCGGATCGGAATTATACGTTTTCCATCTGGCTGAAAAGCGACTCCGGGAAAATTCCTGTTTCAGTCCAACTCCGTTCGGTGTATCGGGAACGAATGAAACCGGGCGCTCCGCAGCGATGGTTTTCTCCGGCGCGGACATTTCTAGCCGAAAAGGAATGGAAACGCTGTTCGTTCACGTTCCGGAGTTCTCCGCCACCGCATGAGTTTTACTTTCCCGTGCTGACTCTGACTGGAGAAGGAAGGATTCATCTGGATGCTGTACAGCTGGAAGAGGGTGAATCTGCCACAGAATATGCGCCTGCCCGCGCTCTGGAGTGTGCGGCTGTTCCGCTTCAGGAGGTTTTTACGGAAGGGGAAGAGGTTCGAATCGCACTTCGGGCAGCCAATGCCGCAAAGGAAAAAAAAGTGTGGTCTGCAATACTGGAAGTCCGGGATATGTATACGAACGATCTTGTTCTCCATCAGGACGTTGCGGAAAGCGTGGAGGCAGAGTCCGTTCATGAGCGGATTATTTCGCTTCCGTTGAAACGCTTTGGTTCCTTTCTCGTGGAATTGAAGGGACAGAAAAGTATTCCCGGATTTCTGACACGGGTGGGAAAACTCAAGAGGGAAAAGCGTAATCTTTCGACGGATTTTTGTGTCGGAGTGAATGGAGGCGGCTTCTATATGAACGCTCAGAGCGGCCGCCATTTTCTGGCACGGAACGGGAATCCGGACGAGTTCTACCGTCTGCTTTCTCTGGCGGGAGTTCGCCTGCTCCGTCTCCACGACACCGGAGGCTTCGACTGGGCATCTCTGGAGCCGGCTCCCGGAAAATTTGATTTCACGCTTCCGGATGAGCTGATCCGTTTCACCGAACCGCATGGAATCATGCTCTTTCCGGTGCTCGGATATTTTTCCGACAATTCCAGTAACCGGAACTACTTCAGCCCATTTCCAAAATGGCTGCGGGATCTGAGTCCGGTCGACAATTCCGGGAAGGCATCCTGGTTCAACCGGAACGCGTCAATTCATCTTCCTCCGCAAATCGAATGGCGCCGTTTCGTACAGACGATTGCGGACCGCTATCGCGGCAAAATCACTCATTACGAAATTATGAATGAACCGTTGTTCTATCTGATGCCCAAAACCTATACCGGCTACTTGAGAAGCGCATCAGAGATTCTTCGCTCCCGTGGCTGTAAAACGATCGGACTGAGCATTTCCACCGATTTCGGCTCCGATGCGGATCCGTGGAGCGCGGAAGTTTTTCAACTGGGAGCACTCAACGATTCCGATGCGGTTTCCTTTCACCCTTACGGTGCTCGGACACTGAATTCTCTGAATCCTGCCGATCAGTATATAGCCCATCTGAAATCGCTTCTGAAACGGGTGTCCGGCCGTGAAATCCCCATCTGGAATACAGAGCTTTATTTTGTCTCCAACGCGCCGATGAACTCCGCCGCAGCTGCCGAGGTGACGGCGCATGATGCGGCAATCCGCTTCCTGACCGACCTGGGAGAAGGAGTTGGACAATCGATTTCCGTCACAGTGAACGCACTTTTTTCACCAACGCTCTCCGCCCGTCAGTGTGGAGGCAACGATGTTGTTGTCACCCACCCTTCCCCCGTCTTTGCCGCATACAATGCACTGGCACGGCTGTTCGAGGCGGCAGAACCGGTCCGGAAATTCAAGCTTCCCAACGATATTGTCTGCTACGTTTTCCGGAAGGACGGCACGCTCCGGGCAGCCATCTGGCGATATGACGGGAGGGAAACTGTTTCTGTCAAACTTCCGTTCCGGGAAGGAGAAATCACTCTCTGTGATCTCTTCGGCAATGCACGATCCCCGGAAACAGTTCTGAAACTGAATCAGGCTCCCTATTATCTGATCGATCGAAAGAAACAAGAGGAGCTTTTTCTTTCCAAACTGGAAAAACTGAATCCGGAAGGAGAAAATCCTGTAATCTTCGGTGCACTTCGTCCTGTATCCTCCGGAGGAGGCAAAGCCTTCCTTTTGCCGATCCGGAACCGCCTTGGTATCCAGGAGGAACTTCTTGTCGAAGTTCGCGCACCGGGGATTTCCGGGAGAGTCCGGACCGAACTGAAAGCACACGAAGAACGTACACTGATGATCGCCGTCTCGGGAAATGGCGCCTTCCCGCCGGAATCCGTGCAGTTCTCCATGCTCTTCCATGGGAAACTTCTGCGGAAAAGCGTTCCGATCACACCGATTCCGATCGCATCGGACGAATGGAATATTCTGCGAATGACCGAGGGAAAACAGAAGGATCTTACGGCGAAATTCCGCCGGACAACACGGAAAGGAAAAACCATTCTGGAAATTCGTGTTTCGGACAGAACGCCATCTTCTTCTTTCGGAAAACTCCACTGGTGGGATCAGGATTGCGTGGAGCTGTTTCTGGATGCCGCCCCGAAACAACTTCCACTGAAACATCCGACCGAATATCACGGTCATGTAACCCGTCTTTTTCTTCTCCCGCGCGCACCGGAAGCGGAACGGTTGCAGATCTGGCCGGGGAAAGATTCCGGGTTCCGGAAAACTGACTTCCCTTGTCGCTTTGAATTTTCGGCGGATGGTTACGCCGTTTTCGTGACACTGCCTGCATTTGATAACACGGATTTCATCGGCTTCAACCTTGTTGTCAACGATGCGGAAGGAGGAAAACGTGCTGACCGAAAATGTGCCTGGAGTTCCTTCGACTCTTATAAAGACCGCCTTTCATTCGGAGTTCTTCCATTAACACCATAACAAGCTTTCCTCTTTACAGCTTGCAAAAAAGAGAAAATGCTTCAGAATAGCAACATCATTCAAAACCAAAAGGAAACAGGACATCATCTGACGATTTGTCCTGTTTCCTTTTGCAAATATCAAGGAATTGTACAATACGGCATTGTCGCTGTACGGAACAACCTTCCGTTTTCCATCCGGATTTCTTACTTCGGAGACCAGTCTTTGTTAAAACGCTGAAAGGCTGGCAGAGTCAGCGCCGCACCGGAAACATTGATCGCCGGAAAACGCTGCATTCCATGCAGAGAAGTATCCCGGGTCCCCCCCTCTCCCTTCATACTGGAAACCAGGGTTTTGGCATCATTGTAATAATAGAAATTCCCATGCGCAATGTCTCCTGCACGGTTTGTCGGGACCTGACAAAGAAAAAGCAGAGTTGCCGGATTGGTGACGCTTTTCAGACTCATTGGAGTCCAAATTGCCCCTCCACCGCTGTTTCCCGGAATTGCCGGGAGCGGGGAGCCTGCAAAGCCGCATACGCCGCCTTCCGCTCCGGCGGAGTAGCCGTAGGTTCCCTGGCATGGCCATTTCTTGTTCATCGGACAGATATTGGTAAAATCTTTCCGAAAATCATTGTCATTGGCATATAACCGAACGCCATACGGTTTCATAATGGAATGCTTGAAGATCCCCGGCAGCCCGGAGGGAAATTCCACCGGGAAAAATTCCTGATTGTCCCCTGCATAGGAAAACAGGGCGAAATGAAGATGGCGCATGTTGTTCTTACAGGGGACAAGCCTTGCTTTTTTCAACGAGGACTGCAGAGCCGGGAGCAGAAGCGCCCCAAGGATTCCGATTACCGCAATCGTGACAAGAAGTTCCACCAGGGTGAATTTTATTTGAAATGCTTTCATGAGAAATCCTCTCCTTCCTTTCCCGTTTTCCGTTCGGACTGAGCGATTTATTTTTCCGATTTGGTAAAAATCATGACAGGATACGCGTCCGGTCGCCCGGAGGCGTAGGGAAGCGGAACATTGGAAACTTTCTGAGGCGCTCCCTGATCCGGAACATCCCGGTCATAAATCTCAAAGGCAAATCCCGGCGCCGATCCGCCCGCGCTCAACTGAATCGGCATCAGATAACGGAGCGGAAACACGGCATCATAGATCTGCTTGTTCCCTTCGGTTTTGAACCGGCAAGTCACACCGGTTTCAATCCGGTCTGCGACAAAACCGTAGCCTGCCCCGCCGGTAAGCTGGTGATCCGGAGCCAATCGCCGGTAAACAACTGCGTTCTCCTTCGAGACGGGAAGAAGTTCGTAGCTGAAGTCATTGGTGTCGAATCCTTGAACTCCGCGGGAGAAATTGATTCTGCCGTCTCCGAAGGAATCAAAGAAAAGCTGGATGTTGTCATAATTCCAGCGCTGTCCCCACGGAGTCCGGGAATCGGGGAGAAGAAAGCGGTCATCCGTCACTTCAAAACGCAGATAAAGATTTTTCTCATTCCAAGCGAGACGGCAACTTGCACTCAGATCGGACACCCCTTTCCATTTGTGACCGTCCTTCATGACATGGAGATACGGAACTTTTACCGACGGTATATCCTTCCAATCGAATCCGTCTTTTACATGTTTGACAGCAATAGCAGCGGTCTCGAATGTTTCGTCAAAAGTTTTTCCCTGATATCGAACGCGGATCGGAAGCTTGATCTTTGCAAAGCGTTCCGTTGGAATCGCAGTCTTCAAACGGAAAGGAACCTTCAGGCTTCCTTTCGGTCCGAGCTGGATGTGCTTCCACTCACGATCCGTCAGAATTTCCGCCTTGACGGTACGGGTCAGCGGATTGATAATCTGAACTTCCGCTACTGTCGCATTTCGGAAAGTTGCGGAAAACTGAAGCGGAAGACGTGCGGCGGATGCAATCTCCGCATTCTCAATTGCCCCGGCGAGCAGATCCGCCTCACCGGTCTTCATCCGGATGAAAACAGGGAATCCGCTTAACGGGATCCGATCTTTTCCATCTTTCCGCGGAACAGAACAGGAGTTGCCCATCATATCAAACCATTCGGCCGTTCTGCCCCGGAGATCCAGCGTCATTGAGGTTCCTCCGGTAATGCCGCGGTCAAAGCGTTCATCGAAATTCCAGATGGCAGCGACGGGACGTTTTTTCTCATCTTCAAAAAGATATGCACGCGCCCCCGGGGCGAACCGGATATCCTTCCGGAAATCCGCATTCCCGAGAAGATCGACCAGAACGGCATTTGCCAGAGTCCAGGCGACCGGATGACGGTTGTCAATGCTGACCGGGCACCAGGAACAGTTGGCAATGACACGGTCGGCATGCTTGTAATACACCAGAGTTTCGCGCAGAACCATAGCTGCGCCGATCCGCTCTCCCCAGCCGAGATCGTAGGAAGGAATCACGATTCGGGAATATCCGTCTTTCTGTGCGACGCCCGACCAGGGATTGACATTCAGCAAATTGCGGATCATCGGATAATAATAACTGCCCTCTCCTATTTTGATTTTAATGTCCGGGTATCCGATTTCGGCAAGCGCCTTCAGAAAGGCAAGCAGATCTTCTTCGACATCCGGAGACTCGGGAAACGAGCGGTAGGTGTGAATATCGATCACCTTGAATCTGGTTTCCGGTTCCAGTTCCCAGCAGGCCTTGAGAATGCTGATGACATCGTTTCTGCCCTGCTGGAACATATTCCATGCGCCGTACGGATTGAAAACCGCGTCCGGGTTCGCACGCATGATTCCCCGGTTGATTGCGAGAATCAGTTTTGCATACTCTTTGTTTTTTCCGAGGACTAGAGTCCGGTAAACGCCCCGGGGTTCCGTAGGAAGAGACCAGAATGTCGTATGCGGATTTGCCTTTGTCTGCTGATATGCCATTTCTTCCATCCATTTCAGCAGCTCCGGCGGATACGCCTCCAGCTGTTCGATCGCCTTTCCGTTCCAGGTCCATGGTTTTCCATTGATCTCATTTTTCCAGTTTTTCGACCAGATGACGCCGCCCCATAAATCGGAAAGTCCGTATTTTGCGATCCGTTCATACTCTTCCTTTGTCATGCGTTCTCCTTTCCGCGCGGTATCCCCGAGATAGGAAAGAGCCCCGATACCTGAAATCCGAAGGAGCTGCAGCTCATATTCCGGACTTCCCAGAAACGGTTTGATTCCTCCATAGATAGATGTACTTTGAAGATTTTTATGTTTTTTTGTATTGTCTGCATAAGGAAATTGATAAAAACGCAAATAATCCGTATATTCCGGCAGGCCGTCCGGCCGAACCGTGACACAAAATAAATGGATGCCGTTTAAAAAAAGGGATGGATCGGAAAAAGGAATCTCCTGTTCTCCTTTTTCTCCGATTTTAAATGGAATGATTCCGGAAAAAAGTTTCCGGTCGAAAAAATCGGTCACGCGGATCTCCAGAGTCCCGGTCTGCCCGACGGGACCGCGGACGGCAAGACGGACATTGCTCTTTCTGCCGGCATCCGCCATTGGATTCTCCGGACTGTCCGACAGAATTTCCAGTCCCATCCGATTCCCCGCGTATTCCCCCGCTGTACGCCCCTCTTCCAGCTGAAAATCATCCATCAGGAGATTGTTTTTCCCATGTTTTTCAAACCAGAGAGTCAGTTCATGGATGGAGGCTTTTGTCCGGAAGGTCCCGGAGACCCGCTGCCATTGACGGTGCGGCGGCCTGGTTGTAAACGAGAAACGGTTCAGGAAAGAGGAGTATCCGTGAATGCCCCGCGGATGCACCCCGATGGTGGCGGGGTGGTCATCCAGGGACTTGATCCATGCGCTGAGCGTGTATTCTGTATCCGGCTTCAGAACCACGCCGACCGAATAAAAAGTTCCGGTCGGACGCAGCGAAAATTTGCCGGAATGGGCCTCTTTGTCATACAGAACGTTTGTGCAGTCCACTCCGACGGCCGTTTTGAAATAACGGAATCCGGATTCCAGCGAGGGATTGATAAAGTAGTTCTTTTTCTGATCGAACACTGCCACATGAAAATTGTTTTCCTGCATGAAATCGACACCACCGACGGAATTTCCCTTCTTTTCAGTAACAAAACCGTTCCCGGGATCCAGCACAATAGTAAACGGGACACCTTTCTTCTTATTCAGTGCGATTTGAGTGCTATCCTTGCCCTTGTGGATCACCAGAAGAGTAATCTCCGGAGAAAACTCGAATGCGAACGATTGTGCCGCATTCCCGCAAGCGAACTCCAGACGCTTCGGTTTTGGAAAAACGTGTCCTTTTCCCCCGATGCCTCCGCCGGATTTCGGCAGGACCGCATTCACATATTCCTCCGCACTTTCCGGCAGCGGGATCGGGGCCCTGTCGTTAAAACGAATCGTTTTGCCTCGCAGGAACGCGGTCGGGATTTCAATTCCGAGAACCTCTTCTGTCAAGGGGATATTTCCGGAATCATACTGGAAAGTCATGGCAATTTTGCCGTCCGGAGTCAGTTTTACAGTCTGCCGGAAAATGCCCTTCCCCCCGCCCTTGATTTCAAACGGGCATTCATTCCGGAGGATTTTTTCCGATTCCAGGAACCGGGTTGTAAACTGCTGGAAAGGCGCCCATTTCGGTGCAGGGGCAATTCTGCCGTTCATCTGGAACAATAGATTTCCCTTATGGAAAAACTGTGTAAAGGCGTATCCGCCCCCGATTTTCAGGAACTTGTCGCCGATCCGAACACCGGTCCGGTCCATTGCCGGATCGGCTTTTTTTATGTCTGCCGTTATTGCGGTTTCCGGAAATGGAACCGGGGGAATTTTCAGTTCCACCCCGAATGCCGCCGCTGCGAGCGGCAATACGGAAATCCATGTTTTTTTCCAACTCATTGCGACCTCCTTGTTTCATCGTTTGCTGTCCGTTGCGGAATCCGCTTCCGCGTTAAGCGGACGTTCCATTTTGTTATATTTTCCGCCAAGGAAAAAGAGAGTATCTCCGGTTTTCTCCGGAAGATATTTCATTCATTCAAGTCGGTTGGGAGATCCGGTTTCGAGAAGACGCCCTGCCAAGAACTTCAAAAAGGCGTCTTTTGCTTTCCATTCGAGTGCAACATTGATTTCGTTCGGTGCGTTTTCATCCTCTCGCAGAACGGCATTCTCAAAAGAGAGACGGATTTTCCGCATTTCCAGCAGTTCCCGCCGGGAAAGCGCCAGATAGACAGCCACCGTATCAAAGAGGGAAGATGTCCGCACCGGAAGAGTTACCTGGTCGATTCTCTTTTTTTCGACAGATGCAAGCCACCAACGATATGATGTCATCAATTCGGCAATCAGAGGATCTTTCGACTGTTCCAGCGAAAGAAGCTCAGCACGGGAGAAAAATATCTCTCCGCAGGTATCCAGCGGAGTGATCGTCATGGATCGCCATTTTGTCCGGTTGAATACCAGATCGGCGGATTCCTGATCGCACCACAGGTTCCACTCGGCACAGCGCCCTTTGCTCCCGCCGTACTGCCGGAACAAAGAACCGAACATGCCGACGAAGTCGATTCTGGAAGCGATTTCCGGTTCCAGTCTCAAGGCGTCGGCGATATTGGTCAATGGCGCAATTGCAATTAAAGTGACGGGTTCCGGACTTTCCTTGACCGCCCGGACAATGGACTCCGCCGCATCCGGATAGTATCCGGGCAAATCTCCGGTATGCTTCAGATAAGCATTCAGATGAAAGACCATTTCCTTTGTCTGGTAACGACGTCCGGCGGAAACAGGAATACCGGGACGTCCGGCCGCCGCGAGAAGACGGATAATCACAAGGGCGCGCAGCGATGGCTCTCCTGTTGCCGCGGCAATCAGGCGCAAATCACATTCCGGCGATCTCAAAAGCATTGCGATCGCCCATGAATCGTCGATGTCCGATCCAGGGTCCGTATCCAGAATCACGGGAATGCGATGTTTCATTTTTCTCCGTCTCCTGCTGCTTTCATGGTTGAAAATCTCTGGCCGTTTATTATATTATAAGAGATAATCCGCTAAAACACAAGAGGTATTTCAGTTACATATTCCATGATTTAACAGCACAATCTAATGATGGACGCAAAAATCAGATTTTCCTATGCCGGCAGTTATCGCGAAACATGGTTTCACGATATACATATAGCATCGCATGTACATTCCGGTACGGAACTTGTGCTGGTGACTCGGGGAGAATGCATTTCGAAGTTTTCAAGCGGAGAACTCCTGCGGGGATCGGAAGCTGATCTTTTTATCATTCCGCCGGGAATTCGCCATGATCAACGGGGACGCTGCATAACGCTGTATATGGAATTCGATCTGCCGGAAGCCATGATCCCCGGGAAAGTGCAGATCATGAATATCGGAAAAGATCCGCATTTGCAAAGCTGGATGAAATCCCTGCTTGAGCTGGGAGAAAAAGACCGGCCGCCGGAAACGCATCTGCTTGCCGCGGCAGTCTGGACCAGGCTGTCATCGCATCTGGAAGCTCGGGAACAGAATCTTCCGCTCTATGTGCAGCGGGCTCAGGATTTTATGCGGGAACACTATTCCAATTCCCGAATGCTCGCCGAAGAAATTGCCTCTGCCGCCGGATGCTGTGTCAGCCATCTGGATATGCTGTTCCGGAAAACCCATGGATGCAGCATGATGCGCTGGCTGTATTCCTACCGGATGGAGCGTGCCAGAGTAATGCTGGAAAATCCGTATTATTTTCTGGATGAAATTGCGGAGGCTTGCGGATTCAGTTCTTCCAATTATTTCATCCGGGCATTCCGCAAAGTTCACGGCAAACCGCCAGGCGAGTTCAGAAGGCGGAAATCATCCGGAAGCCAGCCTTGAATCACATCTCCTATGCAAGAAGGGAAAAGAAGGAGGGAAAGGGTACCTTCCCTGTCCCTGCATCCGAAGCGCATGGTCAGGAAAAGGCCCAGCTCTCAGCAGACAACTCACAATGACACGTATGGCAATCGGGGAAAATCATTTCCTCTATGGAATTCCAGTAAAAACATCGGCAAGGTTATCCTTTCTGCAAGTTCCAGAAGATTTTTCTCCCGATACTGCGTGGGAGTAAAACCTGTATATTTTTGAAAATACAGAAAAAGAAGAATTCATTTTCGAACGGTGTGCATGGCGATCTCCTTTATAGAATCGTGAGTCCGGAGCAGAAGTTTTTTCCTTGCTGATCCGTCGGATGGAAATATATTGCTTCGGGGGAAATCCTGCTGCTTTACAGAATTGAGCGGTGAATTCCAGCCCGGAAAGCGAGTTCATCGCGCGCAGTTCGGAAATAACGAGCTGGCGCTCCAGCTTCCGGTCGATATGTTCCATGATCCTGTAAAATTATTCTCCGTCAAAGTGCAGGCCATGCTTCCGAATGAAGTGTTTCAGCAGGGAGCTCCAGAAGAGAAACGATTCTACCCCGCAGAAAAAGAAGTCGGAACAGATCTGCGCGGGAGGAACACTCGCATTGATGGCGACTGTATGTTTTGTAGTTGTCTTTCGTAAATTCCAGGTTCTTGGGGGAAATGAACATTATAAGGCTCCGCAGCTGGATTTCCATACTGCGGAAAAGACAGAAACGGGGGTTTTGAAATCTTCATTGACACAGAAAGAAAAATTGTAATGAAAATAAAATCCAGAGCCGGATTGATGGCGGACAATTCCGGATTGATGGTACACTACCTGTTGCCGAAGGTTTACGGTCCGAACAATGAAACATCGGAGAATATCAACGAACTCGCGGATCGTTTCGAACTGGACGAATTCATGGCGGATGTCGACATCACTGGAGCAAGCGGGCTGATTTTTACAATTCGTCAGAACACCGGATTCTATTCCGGCCCCCATACCACATTGGGGTGATACTATAAGGATATTTTGGACACTTTCTGTTTGTAAAAGATAAAACTTCATCTGACAAAATAAGAAATTGATGCTATATTGAAAGAACATCAAAAAGAAAAAGGATAATCAGATGAATCGAGAGGCAAAAATCATGAAATTGAAACTGGAACTTTTGGAGTTGAGGAAGTGTCCGCAACTTTCCAATAAACAAAAGAGAGAAGGAAACCAGAATGAGTTATAGTATAAAATTCATATGGAAACTGATTCTTTCATTTCTGCTTATGACAGAATATACTTTATTCTTATTATCCAGTGATTTTTCTGCAATCCAATCCAATGATAAAAGGAATACATATAAGTTACTTCAGGAAGAGATTAATCAATTCCTTTTTGAACAGCAAAAATCAGATAAGTCCTTCCGTACCCAATATGGAGCTTATATAAAAATGATTGAAATCAGGAAGATTACAATTAATCATTACGGTAATCAATTATTTAATGTAAGAGTTATGTTTGAAAAAGGAATAATCCGTTTGGCCGTTCTGCTTAAGGAAAATGGAAAATCCCATGTCATTCTTTCCATCCCCGATACTGATTTCCCAAAACTCAATAAATCAAAGATGCTCCATGATTTCGATCGGATGGTTGATCAATTGAAAGAAACATTCCCGGCAGCACACATTAATAATGTGATCTTCAACCTCGACATCTGGAAGAAATTAGCAAGCTATCGCAGACAAATTACCGGCGGAGAATCCTTTTTAGAATTTGCGGCCTTGCTTTCAAATGCGTTGAAAGCATGTAAAGGAAATCATCTCTGGCTCAGTGGAATTCCATACAGGTATAAAAATCATCCCATAATGAAACTTTATCAATGCTCAGACCATGATATTGATGTTACATGGTCAGCTCTGGTTCAACTTTATATGCTGAATGAATCCCATATTCCTGTTCAATTAAAATATTATAATGGTGATTTTTATGCTGCTGCGGAGCATTTACAGGCAGGCAACAAACTTCCCTGTGGAGCAGTTTTATTAACGATTGATAATCAAACGCCAACGCAACTGCTTTCACAGATACAGGATAAACTGAATAAATATGATTTTAAGCGGCGTATATTTTATGGCTCAGCCTTTGATGCTGTCGGAGATAACTTTTATGTATTTCTGGACCGGAAATCAGAAAAGTTCAAGTTCCAGACACTGGAAGGCAAGTGCATTGTTCTGGATTCAGTTTCCCGCAACCCGATCCAAATCAAATATCCTGATTCCCCTCTGGAAACGATGCCGAAAAGAGTTCAATATTTTAAGAAAGAGAAAATTTTGTATTGTCGGATACCTGCAATGGATTTGAATGATTTTGCCTTTTATGAAAGCAAAATTGCTGAACTGAAAAATGAAAAAGAGATCCGGGCAGTCATTCTTGATGTCAGATTTAACCTGGGTGGCAATGATTTTCTATGGAAAAAAATTCTTGCTCTTCTGATTGCCGAGCCATTGACATATGAAACTGCGCAGGCTTCATTGGATACTCCAATGATCAATAATTATCGCAAACAGCATGCAGATATGGTAAATGAAATTTATCCTCAACCAGAACAAGGGGTACAACCACATACAAGTAAGACAGAAAATAAAAAGATCGAATTCCTCGGGAACCAAGTTTTTTCTGTCTCAGAAGGCACAGAAACCATTCTGCCGGCAAAAAATTCCTTGAAACTTTCATGTCCGTTCTTTCTGTTTGTTGAAGATATTTATTCATCCACAGGAGGATTGCTTGCACTTTGCAATCGAAATCAATCAATGTTTTCTATCGGTTTTCCTTCTTCACTTGCTCTTGGACAGGGAATTACACCATTACAGCTTGCTTTGCCCAATTCTGGATTAATCTTCTCCGTTGCAACGGATGTGGATATTTTCGACTGTAAAAATGCTTTTGATACAGTCAACGGCAAGATAAAAATACCTTTAAAAATGAGCGTCTGCGATTACTTCAAATATAGAAATTCCAATATTGGTAAAGATTATTCCAGCTGGCTTCTTCGCAAAGACCCTTTTATGCAAACGGTCCTTGAAACTCTCAAAAAGTCTCAATAAATTGTATATCATTGCTAAATTTAAACGCGATTTCAGAATTTGGAATCGGAAACTGAAGAAAATAATACAATTTTTCAATATCATTGTCAAATCTCTGCAAAAGGGAGGAGAGCAATTTTTCACTCCAACCACCGGCAAACAGTTTCTTCTGCAAACAAGTTCCGGAAACATGGCAACCTTCATCGCCCACATCCAGAGGATTACAACCTTAAATGGTCAAGAATATGTAAATCTTGAGCGTCCGAAAGTTCCCGGTACACAGGGTCCTTTGGTGATTGCGGAGTTTGTCCGGAGGAATAAAAAACAAAAACGGCACACTATGCTCCAATCTATTTCAACCGTTCAACTATGTTTTCGTGCAACACACGCAGAATCATCGTGACACTTGCGCGGATCCGCTCATCCGATATCCGTAACTGTACAATTCCGGACTCTTTCTGCTCCGGGAAGAAATCGTCTGTGTGCAGGAATCCGACCACAGCTATATACCTTCCTGATTCGGAAGAAAAGCGTTCCCTTTATTTCCTGCTTCTTTCCGGTGGGGTCTGAAGCGGCTTTTTACGACCATTTTCCCAAACGGTGCACCAACATGGTCGGATGGAATTGCAATTTGCAGATTCTTCAGTATAGTAAAAGAGGATGTTGGAATCCACTTCCCCGCGTTTTCCTTGCGGAGAATCTGCTTTGAAAAAACCAAATATGAATCCTCTCCGGAACAGGAATGTGTATGAAGAAGACAAAGCTGCGGTATTTTACCTGTTTGAACGTCGACCCGTTCAGCGATATTTCCGTTCTGCATTTCAAGCATGAATTCGATCACTATAAACATCCGGAAGAGGAACGGCATGT
>CASEYW010000179.1 GCA_949292215.1 uncultured bacterium | reverse complement strand
GACTCCGGAATCCCTCATGCAGAGAGCCTGGGCGGAACCCTGGCTGCCGTAACCGATCACAGCTACTGTTTTGCCGTTCAGAACGGACGCATCCGCGTCACTGTCGTGCATGATTTTAACCATTTTACCATTTCTCCTTTTTCTAAAAGTGGTTTCATCGTATCTATAAAATTAGCATTCTATTTTGTTTTTTCAACTTGTTTTGAGCAGATTCTTGCCATGATCGCACTCTGATCTTCGGAAATTCTGCCGGGGAACAGTTCTCCCGGAGCGCCGCCAAGCAGTCTGCCGATCAGCGGCATATTCCATTTCGCCAGATAGGTTTTTCCGTCTTTCTTCCGGTAGACCGCGATCGCACAGGGGAGGGCGCAGGCGATTTTGCGCGAGGAGTTGTAGCGAAGCATCTCCCCGGCGTAGTCGCTGTTGCAGAGTTTGAAGACAGCAAGCGGTTCTCCGTCGATGGTTTTCGGCAACTGGCATTGTTCCCGGGTCACGGTCCAGCCGTCGACGGATGTAACTGCGGCGGGAATGTTGTTCACAACCTGATCAAAGTTTATCGGCACGGGTGTTTCCAGGATCAGGTGTGAACGCAGGTAGAGAACTCCGCACAGGAACATCAGTGCGGCTCCCCACAGGAAGCCGTCGCAGAAGAAGAGAATCCTCGGCAGAATTCTGCGTTTGAAGGACCTCTCCGATTCCGGAAGCTGTTCAGAGGTTTTGTTTGACATATTCTACCGCATTGTCAAAAATGATTTTTCCTTCGCCCCACTGAGGAAGTTTTCCCTGCAGTTTCTGCGTCTGCCAGTCGGGCGCGTTGAAGGGGGAGAGAAACGCTTCCGGATGAGGCATCAGGCCGAAAACGCGTCCGGTTGTATCGCAGATTCCGGCGATATCGTTGATGGAACCATTCGGATTGTCTGGGAATCCTGCGGGTTTGTTGCCGTCTTTGTCGGTATAGCGAAGCGCGACAAGATTCTCCTTCTCGATCTTTTCAATGATCTCCGGCGACGCAATGAACTTTCCTTCGCCATGGCGGATCGGCATGCGGATCTTGCCGACTCCTTTGGTAAAAATACAGTTGGAGGCGGGATTTGCGACCATGGTAATCCAGTCATCCCGGAAGAGTCCGCTGTCGTTGTGTGCGAGCGCAGCCTGCTGGGTGAAACGCTGCCCGTCGAGCGCGGGTACGAGCCCGAGACGGGTCAGGGTCTGGAACCCGTTGCAGATGCCGATGACAAGACGCCCCGAATTGATGAACGTGTTGAGCTCGTCATTGAGTTTGAACTTGATTTTGTTGGCGAAAACCGTTCCGGAACCGAGATGATCGCCGAAGGCAAAGCCGCCGATGAATGCCAGAATATGAAATTTCTGAATTTTTTCTTTTCCGGAAAGCAGATCGTTGATGTGGACCAGGGCGGCTTCGCCGCCGGCGGACCGGAACGCCGCCGCGGTCTCTTTTTCACAGTTTAAACCGACCCCGGTGATAATGAGAGCTTTTGCCTGATTTGCCATGATTTCCTGAACTCCTTAAAAAATGTATGGCTTAAAATTTAGTCCGTTTTTGTGAAGAAATCAACCTCCGTCCGGGAAATTTGTCCTCTTTCCTTGAGAAAAAAGCGTTTCTCACGGTTGAAAATAGACCGATTGTGTGGTATTTTGCCGGATGAAAAAAGAAGGGATTCAAACAAGTAAGAGAGGTAAAAATGTCCCCTGGAAAAGTTATTTTGAGCGGAGATGAGGCCGTCGCATACGGTGCTTATGCCGCATCGGTCGCCTTGGGGTCCGGGTATCCCGGTACTCCGTCCACGGAAATCCTGGAAACGCTGTCGCGGATCGGCGGCAGGGCGGAATGGTCTCCGAATGAGAAAGTTGCACTGGAAGTCGGAATCGGCGTCTCGTTCGCAGGCGGACGCAGCATCGTAACAATGAAACACGTTGGCGTGAATGTCGCCGCAGATCCCCTGTTCACGCTTGCCTACACAGGTGTCTCCGGCGGTCTCGTTCTTGTTTCCGCGGACGATCCCGGACTGGCATCCAGCCAGAATGAACAGGATAACCGCAATTATGCAAAAGCCGCAAAACTCCTGATGCTGGAACCTTCCGATTCACAGGAGGCCTATGATTTCACGGTTCTGGCATTCGAGCTTTCCGAGAAGTTTGACATTCCTGTACTGCTCCGAATGACAACTCGCGTCTGCCATTCGCAGGGGGTTGTCAATCTCTGGAAGGAAAAGGAGGCAGCACGGGAGTTCGTTTACGAGAAGAACATCCGCAAACATGTGATGGTTCCCGCGTTCGCAAAAGGCGCACACGTCAAACTTGAAAAAATCATGAAAGAGCTTGAAGCGTTCGCGGAGACTTCCGCTCTTGAGGATGTGAAAAAAGGTTCGAATGAGCTCGGGATCATCTGTTCCGGTGTCGCCTATCAGCATGTCTGCGAAGCGGCTCCGGAAGCCTCCGTTCTGAAGCTCGGGATGACCTGGCCGCTTCCGAAGAAAAAGATTGCCGCATTTGCCGCTTCGGTAAAACGCTGCATCGTAGTGGAAGAAGGGGACCGGTTCCTTGCCGACGCCATTTCCTCGTTCGGTATCCGGGTTGAACCGAAACCGGATGCCCTGCTGTTCGGTGAGCTGGATGTTACACGGGTGCGCAAACAGATTACCGAAGACGAAACGCCGGACCCGGTACCGAAAGCGGGTCGTCCGCCGCAGCTTTGCCCGGGATGTCCCCACAGAAAATCGTTTGAAACGCTGCGTGATCTCGGCTGCATTGTTTCCGGAGACATCGGCTGCTACACGCTCGGAACGCTGCCGCCCTTCAGCGCAATGGATATGTGCGTCTGCATGGGTGCGAGCATCGGGGTGGGACTCGGACTCCGCCACACTCTGAAGGAATCCGATGCGCGGCGTGTGGTCAGCGTGATCGGAGACAGCACATTCCTGCACAGCGGACTCACCGGTATTGTGGAAATGGTCTATAATCGTCCGGCAACCGGGCATCTGGTTGTGATTCTGGACAACTCCACTACCGCTATGACCGGACTTCAGGAGAATCCGGCCACCGGACGTCACCTCAATCTGGAACCGGCATATCCGGTCGATCTGCCCGGCGTCTGCAAAGCGCTTGGCGTGGATCATGTGGATACGGTCGATACGACCGTTGAAGCGGATCGTTTCCGCGAACTGGTGAAGGAACGTCTCGCATCCAATGGCGTGAATGTGATCATTGCAAAACGTCCCTGTATTCTTCAAGTTAAGAAACTGGCAAAACTCGCAAAAAAGGAAGCGGCAAAATGAGTGCGGATCTCGTCAATGTGGTGTTCGCCGGAATCGGCGGACAGGGAATCATTCTCGCCAGCGATATGCTGACGGAAGCCGCGTTCAAGAGCGGGTATGATGTGAAAAAAAGTGAACTGCACGGTATGAGCCAGCGTGGTGGATCCGTCAGCAGCGACGTCCGGTTCGGAACGAAAGTCTGGAGTCCGATGGTCCCGCGCGGCGAAGCGGACTATCTGGTTGTTCTCTCAGAGGATCAGGTGGAAGTCTGCCGGGATGTGCTGAAGGAAAACGGCGTTCTGCTGACACCTTCTATTCTGGGCGATTATGATCCCGGACGCAGTTTGAACATCGCCATGCTGGGCGCGTTGAATGCTCACATCCGTTTCTCCGAAGAACTCTGGTTCGAATTGATTCGGAAAGCGTTCAAAGGCGAGCTGGCGGATGCCAACATGGAAGCCTTCCGCAAAGGCGTTTCCGGTGTGAAATAACTTGGGAGAGAGAGGGAATCAAGATGATGAAAAACTACAATCCGGTCAGTGCCCAGGACTATATCCCCCGGGATCTGCTAAAGCAGATTCAGCTCCAGCGCCTTCAGAAAATCGTGGCACACGAATATGAACATGTCGCGGTGTACCGTGAACGGATGGATGAGCGGGGCGTCAAACCGTCGCACATCAAGACTCTGGAGGACATTGCCCTTTTGCCGTTCATGATGAAAAAAGATCTGCGCGATACCTATCCGTTTGGACTGTTCGCCATGGACATGAGCGACGTGGTCCGGCTGCATGCTTCCAGCGGAACGACGGGCAAACCGATTGTCGTCGGGTACAGCAAGGAGGATATTGACGTGTGGGTTTCCTGCATGATGCGGGCCCTTGTCGCAGCGGGCGTCGGACCGGGAGACATCATTCAGAATTCCTACGGCTACGGTCTTTTCACAGGCGGGCTCGGCGCGCATTACGGCATTGAGAATCTCGGAGCAACCGTTGTTCCGACCTCCGGAGGCAATACCGAACGACAGGTCATGCTGATGCGCGATTTCGGCGTAACAGGAATTACATGCACACCGACTTATTTTATTCATCTCTGCGAAAAAGCACTCCAAATGGGGCTGGATGTACGGGATTTCCCGATCCGTGTCGGACTGTTCGGTGCGGAACCGTGGACCGAAGAAATGCGCAAACGCATCGAAGGGCTCTCCGGAGTTGAGGCGTTCGATATCTACGGACTTTCTGAAATGAGCGGACCCGGTGTCGGTATTGAATGCGAGTGCCATAATGGCCTGCACATTTTCGAAGACCATTTCTATCCGGAAATCATTGATCCGGAAACCTGCGAGGTTCTGCCGGATGGCGAGGAGGGGGAACTTGTCTTTACAACCATCTCCAAATACGCCATGCCGATGATCCGCTACCGGACCCGTGATATCACCCATATCATCCATGAACCGTGTGCATGCGGCAGAACCATCCGGAAAATCGCCCGCATCTCCCGCCGCAGCGACGACATGTTCATCATCCGCGGCGTGAATGTGTTCCCGTCGCAGGTGGAATCTGCGCTTCTGGCGGTCGAGGGATCGATGCCGCACTACCGGATCATCCTGACTCGCCGTCCGGATGGACTCGACAATATGACCATCGAAGTCGAAATTTCCGGCGAATTCGACAAGATCAAGACACTGGAAGAGCTTCAGGCAAAGTTCTCTCATTCCGTGGAACGCATTCTCGGTATTCACGCCGTGATCAAAATGGTTCCGCCGAACACGATCCCGCGCAGCGAGGGAAAAGCCAAACGGGTGTTTGACAATCGAATGGATTCGAATAACCAATAACTGAAAGGAGAATCTGAAATGAAGTTGAAGCAGATTTCTGTTTTTGTGGAAAACAAGCCGGGCACCGTAGGCTATCCGTGCAAAGTTCTGGCAGATGCCGGAATCAACATCACGACCCTGACGCTTGCGGACACCAAGGATTTCGGCATTCTCAGAATTATTTCCAAAAACTGGCAGCAGGCGTATGACGTGTTGAAGGCACAGAAATTCGCGGTCAGTGTAAACGAAGTTGTTGCGCTGGAAGTGGAGAACACGCCTGGCGGACTCTCCCGGGTGCTTGAAGCGTTGGAACGGCAGGGACTGAACGTGGAATACATGTATGCGTCGGTTTTCGGCGTCCACAATCGCGCGGTGCTGATTTTCCGGTTTGACGATACCGACTCCGCCATTGAAAAACTGACGGGGTGCGCAGATTTGAAAATCGTCGATTCCGAACTCTTTTTCTCATTGAAATAACCAAGATGGAAGGAACTCGTTTTATGAAGACATGGAACAAACTTTTCTTTGCCGGAATCGCTGCGCTTCCCCTGCTGTTTTCGGGGTGCGCTTCGGAAGACAACTTTACGCCGGCGCCCGATATTGCCGGACATGCCGACGAACTGAAAAATGTGATTCTAGATGACCAGTTGAAAGACGACATCCGTGTGGAATATGTTCGACGCTGGCTTTCGGAAACCGGCGTTGCCAACATCGCTATTCGCGGACGGGTCCGCACCAGCACCTTCTGCGAATGGGTTTTCGGTGCCTATCAGAATCTCCCGATCGCTTACCGCTTCGCATGGTATAACGAAAAAGGAATCGAAATTCCGGAGAACACGACTCCGAAATGGTATACCCTGGAAGTCCAGTATGATGAAGAGGTCGGTTTTACCTCGGCGGCCCCGGACAAAAATTGCAAGGAATTCAAACTCTTTATCAAACGGCTGAAGCCGGAAGATTCCGAAAATTTCAAAAAAGCTCAACCCGTTGTTGAGAAAAAAGAAGACCCCGCCGCAGTTTCCGAAAATGCTTCGTCCAAAAAGGGAACCGTTTCTTCCCAGATCAAAACGGCGCCCAGTGCGGTAACGCCATTGAAAGTTGAAGCGAAGAATAAGGAGGAAGCCGAAGCTGACGCTGCTGCAGTCCGTATGGCGACTCCCCAGACAAAAAATACTCCCGCAAAAAAAACAGAACAGAAACAGAACGCTCCTGCCCGGAAGAAATAACGGCATCGTTTTGTGATTCATTCAGAAAAGGTGAACAATGGTAAAACTTGATTTTGCAAAAGGCGGGGGGCTTCTTCCCGCAATCGCTCAGGACTGGAAAACAGGAGAAGTCCTGATGCTGGCCTATATCAACGAAGAGGCCTGGAACGAAACCCTGAAAACCGGAAATGCGACCTATTGGACCCGCTCCCGTCAGAAACTCTGGCGAAAGGGTGAAGAATCCGGAAATGTACAGAAAGTGAAGGAAATCTATGTCGACTGCGATGAAGACACCGTGATCTTCAAGGTGGAACAGATCGGCGGAGCAGCCTGTCATGAGGGATATCCGTCCTGTTTCTTCCGGAAATATGAAAACGGGGAACTCAAAGTCGTCGGAGAGCGCGTCTTCGATCCTGCAAAGGTTTATAAGAAGTGACGTTTTCCTTCCTGAACGAATTCGTTTCAACATTTCCAGAAATGACGTTTCAGGCATCCGCCCGCTGGGCGGATTATACATCCATGGGTGCCGGACTCTCCGAGTTTTTTCTTGCAGAACCGGCAACCATGGATGAACTGTCTCAGCTCATTCTTTTTCTTCGAAAGAAACAGATCGGATGGTATCCGCTTGGAGATGGAACAAATGTAATTGGTTCGGATCATCCGATTGATCGGGTTGTGATTCGTCTTGGAGGAGAATTCCGACACTGTTCCGTGTCCGGAACAAAGGTCATTGCGGGAGCCGGATGTCGTCTTGCTTCGATGATTGCCTCCGCCGCTGCCGCTGGACTCGGTGGAGCCGCTGGACTTTCGGGTATTCCAGGAACAATCGGCGGAGCATTGCGGATGAATGCCGGAGCAAATGGAATTGAAACAGCGGATCTTCTCCGGAGCGTGGAGTACCTGCTCCCGGAAACCGGTGAGTTTGTGTCGTATATTTCCGACAGGAAAGAGTGGTCCTATCGAACGTCTCCTCTGCCGGAAAACGGAATCATTCTCCGGGCTGTGTTTGAATTCAGATGCGTGGATGCGGAACAGGAAAAGCGCCTCCTCGCCTCTGAGCGCGAACGTAGAAAAAGAGTAACCCCGAAGGGCCGTTCCGCAGGGAGCGTCTTCCGGAATCCATCCGGAACCCTTTCTGCGGGGGTTCTGTTGGAGAGAGCCGGATGCAAATCCCTGAGATATGACGGGCTCCATGTGAGTCACGAACATGCAAACTGGATTGTAAACTTTGAAAAGAAGGTATCGGAATCGGATTGTACAGCTCTGGCCGTATCCATGGCTTCCAGGGTGAAAGCCGCAAGCGGAGCTGTTTTAAAAACAGAATTGAGGTTTGTGAATATGGAATCAAAACAAAAAATAGATGCAGTTTCCGCTCCGCTGAACATTCTGCTGCTGAAAGGCGGGACCAGCGCGGAACGCGAGGTATCCCTGATTTCCGGAGCTGCTGTTGCTGAAGCTCTTCGCGAAGCCGGACATAGCGTCGAGGAATACGATATCACGGAATTGAAAATCACCGATGCAATGCGGAACGCCGATGTCGTTTATCCGGTCCTTCATGGAGGATTCGGTGAAGATGGAAGGCTTCAGAAACTGCTGGAAGATGCCGGTATCAAATTTGTCGGTTCCTCTTCGAAGGCATGTATTGATATCATGGATAAAATCACCAGCAAAAAAATCATGGATGCCAATGGAATCCGCACACCAAAAAGTCTGATTGTTTCGGATGTTACCGCTCCGTTTCCGGAAGAGATGGGGCTTCCGCTGATCGTCAAGCCCCCGAAGGAGGGGTCCACTTTCGGACTGACTCTTGTCACAGACCGGGCACAATGGTGCGAAGCTCTGGAACTCTCCTTCCGTCATGGAGCTCCGGCGCTTGTGGAAGAGTATATCAAAGGAGTTGAGGCAACCGTCGGGATTCTTGATGGCAAACCATTGCCGCTCATAGAGATCCGTTATCCTGGTGCACTCTATGATTACGATGCGAAATATACCCATGCGCATGGAAAAACGCAATATCTCTGCCCGCCGACAGGTATTTCGGCAAAGGCACAAAACGAGGCACAGGATTTCGCTTTGCGCTTCTATCAGGCAGTCGGAGCCCGGGATATGCTGAGAGTCGATGTGATCGTTTCCGACAAAGACGATTCCGTCTGGGTACTGGAAGGCAACGGTCTGCCGGGATGCACTCCGAGCAGTCTTCTGCCGAAAGCTGCACAAACAGCCGGGATCTCGTTCCCGGAAATGTGTTCCCGTCTGGCGCGTGCCGCAGCGGAACGCTGAACCGGAACCGAAACGGAAAAACAGGGAAGGGCGGCATGAAAGAATCCGCACTCAGAAAGACATTTCTGCTGACAAGTCATGTTCTGGAACCAGAGGTTCCGGCGGGAGCAACACTTGTCTGTTCCACTCTGCCGCCACGAAACGGCGACCTGATTGTTTACGTTCCCTTTCAGGGGGAACCGATCTTCCGCCGCTATACAGAACGGTCAGACGGTCACATTCTGCTGGAATCCCTGAACAGCCGTTATGACAGCTATACCGCAGGGAAAGAAGAAATGTTGTCGAGAGGAACCCTCTGGAGTGTCGTCTCGTTTCACAAGGTGCTTCGCGAAGATGGCGAGGATACCTGCGAACCCTCCGGTTTCGGAAAAAAGACATCCCCTTCTTCAAGCCAAAACGCAGAGACTCATTCCGCTCCCGCCTTGAAGAATGGAGAAGAGCTCCTGACCTTTCCGGAGGCGGGAACCATCCTGAAAGTCAAACGGACCCGTTTGTATGCAATGCTGCGAAGCGGTGAACTTCACGCCATGAAGGTCGGCAAACTCTGGCGCATCAGCCGGAGTTCCATAGAGGAATATCTTTCCCGGTCGGTTTATCCGGGAAACCATCACAGGGAGAATACGTTATGAACGTCGTTGAACGAATGAAAAGCGGAAAAATTTATTTTTGCAACGATCCCGAACTGGCAAAAAAACAAGCGGAATGCCTTGAAATTCTTTACGATTTCAACCATACCCGCCCTTCCGAGGCAGAAAAACGGAGCATGATTCTGAAAGCGTTTCTGGCGGAAGTCGGAGAGAACTGCTATGTGGAACCTCCGCTCCATGCCAACTGGGGATGCAATACTCATTTCGGAAACAACGTCTACGCAAATTTCAATCTGACTCTGGTGGACGATGTGGATATTTACGTGGGAGACAGTGTAATGTTTGGTCCGAATGTAACGGTTGCCACTGCCGGTCATCCGATTGATCCGGAACTGCGTCGCCGCGTTGGACAGTTCAATGTCCCTGTCCACATCGGAAACAATGTCTGGATCGGTGCGAACTCGGTAATTCTTCCCGGAGTCCGGATCGGAGACAACAGTGTGATCGGCGCGGGGAGTGTGGTCACGAAAGAGATTCCGGCAAACGTGGTGGCCGTTGGCAATCCCTGCCGTGTTCTCCGCGAAATCGGCGAACACGACAAGGTCTATTATTTCAAAGACCGGAAAATCGAATTTGCCGAGTAACTCAGTTTCGGCTGTTCAGCTGTTTGCGGTAATTGAGGGGGGAGACGCCGCAGCAACGGCGGATGAAGCGAGTAAATGTCCGTCGGTCAGAAAATCCGCACTGTTTTGCGATCTCGTCAATGGAAAGATCCGTTCCCTGAAGAAGACTCAATGCACGACTCTGACGTTTATTCAGAATAAACCTCCCGGGAGAAACAGAGGTTTCTTTTTTGAAGATTTTGCTTAATGTGGATGGCGCAACATCAAGCATTTCCGAAAGCATTGATAGCCCCAGCTGTGGATCGGAAAGATTGTTCAATATGATATCAATCGCATACTGAGCAATTTTTCCGGAATGAATTCCTGTTCCATACTGTCTGCCCATGCAGGCAAGGATTTCCAGAATCAGGGCACTGTTGCGACGAATGGAATATGGATCCGTCAGACTGATCAGCTGTTCAATTTCACGAAACAACTGTTCCGGATATGGCTGTGCCGCGGTCTGAAGCCTGGGATAATTATAGGAAAGCATGATGGCTTCGGCAAATTTGCCGTGAAAGCAGAACCACCGGATTATCCAGTTGTCAGAAAGAGCTTTACGCTTTCGATCTTCTCCTGGCAAATAATAAAAAACATCATTTTTTTGCATTTTGTATTTTTGGCCGTAAAGTTCCACTTCGCCAATACCTGAAACGCACCAGAAGATTTCCACAAAACGAGAAATAATACCCCTTTTTTCCAAACAAATCCCCTTGAGAATCGGCGAGATTCCTGTGGCATGAATTGTAAAGGGAATGTCAATCAAATCTTGAACAGGTTCATAAGCCGCTAAAAAAATGCTGTTTTTTATTTTTTTATCCTGCATAACAGTTTCCCCTTTTTAAGTATTTTTTCCCCTTGTTTTTTTAGAGCAAATGTACTATAATTAAGATAGAAAAACAAGTGCACAGAAAATTTTAACGGAAAATTTTTCAAAAAAAAGACAGGAGTTTTCTTTTATGAAACGATTTTTGCTGTATGTGCTGATCTGCTTTCAGTTTTATAGTTCCGGAGCGGCGGAGCGGCATGCGCTTCCCTCTTCGACAGGGGAACTGATGGGATCGGACGGGAAACCGGTCTTCCTGATCAGTACCACGGTGGATTGGAATACCAGAGAGGCGTACCACACTTATAAAGATCAGTTTCTGAAAGATAAACGCTGGCGCATACCGAAAGGGTTTGAGTGGCTGTATGCGGAACCGACCACGATCTCCATGCTGGAACGCTGCGGATTCAACGCGGTCAATTTCCGTAACTTTGCCAATATTTCTCACCGGACACTTGCTCCGGAATATCAAGGGTTTGGAAAACGGGAACCCTATGACGAATATATGGAAATCGTCGAAAAATACGGCTTGCATAAAGTGCAGGATATGAAGGGGCGACGCGCTTTCGACGAGTTCTGTAATCTGGTACGGAGCGCAACATCGATTCCCGTCTATCTGGATTTTCATGCAAGAGAAGTTTCTTCTCTTCCCCGCAATAGAGAAGTTGCGTCGAAACTGCTGGATCCGGCAAAGTATTTTGCATCTCCGGATATTCATCCCGGATTTGCAATCCGCTGGCGCCTGGGAACTGAGGAAGGCCGGGAGGCGCTTAAAGGGCTTTACCGTCATGAGGCGCAGATGCATCTTTCGCTGGGAATCCGTCCGTTTGCCTATAAGTTGTTCAATGAAGCCGACTTCCGTGATCATGGGCCACTCAACTATCGTCTGTTTATGAGTGCCATGCGGAAGAAATACGGAACCATTGAGAAACTCAATCAATCGTGGCATACCGATTATCAGAACTTTGCCGATCTTCTGAAAAAGAACAGCAAGGGGAAACAGATCGAGTATGCTAAATTCATGGAAGGTCAGGTTGCGGATTTCTTTGCGGAGGTCCGTTCCATGCTGCGGGAACTGGACCCCGGTGCGGTGACTTTCGGACAGGTTCATAACAATGCCTGGCGTGCGAGCTGGAATAATTTCAATCTGTATAAGATCAATCAGCATATGGACCTGATCAGTTTCGGGACTGGTAATTATACATTCCCCGGGGAAGAGAGTATTGAGGATGACACGCCTGCCGGTGCTGCGGATGCACCTTCTTCCTCTCTGGAAAACGATATTGCACGCAGAGCATTCTACCATGCTCTTGCGGAAAGAAAACCTCTGGTCACATCGGAGGCGTATTTTCCCGGGCAGAAATACCGGTATGACGGATTTAAGAAAGTGTTCTGGCATGAGATGGCAAACGGGTCTTCTCTTGTCAATATGTGGCAGTGGATGGGATACTGGACTCCATGGAGACGGAATTTGATGAACAATTATGCGCTGCATCATCCCAACTGCGTCCGTCCGCAGGACTGGAGAGCTCTGTCTGAAGCCCGCAGGGAAATTGATGGAATCAAGGATTTTTTCATGATTCGAGCCAACCGGGAGAAAGCAAAGGCAGCAGTATTGTTTTCCTATCCGACCCTCAGGGCGAATAATGGCATGCTGGATCGATATGCTCAGACAGTGACCGGGCTTGTCCTTCGCCAGATTCCCGTCGATGCTATTTTCGAAGAACAGCTTGACGAGGGGCGCCAGAACCGCTACCGGGTTATTCTGGCGTTCGGAATCAGAAACAGCTGTCAGGGGACCGGTGCAAAACTGCTGGAGTTCGTCCGGAACGGCGGAGTCCTGATTACGGATCTGGAAAGTTTCCGGCTGGATGAATACGATTATCCATTGGATCATCCAATCATGACTCTTTCATCGAAAGCCGGTTCCGGAAAACTCCGGACTCTTCCTTCAGGGATCAAATATATTGACAATGAAACTTTTTCCAAACTGCCTCACGGCTGGAACATCAAACAGAAAGTCGGGACAGAACCCCTGATTGTTTCCCGGACCTTGGGAAAAGGATCCATCATCGTGACAAAAGGTCACTACAGTACTTATGGGGTGGCGGAACTGCTGATTCCCTATTTGAAGTCCGCCGGAATCGCGGAAACCGTGCAACTCCGCAGACATGCCAATGAACTTGCGCCGATTAATATCGGCGTTCAAAAGGCAAAACAGAAGGGAATGACAGCCTGGTATTTTGTCAATTACGACAGGAAACCTCAGATGATCCGGGCATCGTCGGAAGAGTTCCGGAATGCCGTTGTTGTCAATTATTTGAAAAATGAAAGCTATCCGGTCGACGGCAATACGATTGTTCTGCTTCTGGAAGCGAATACTCATCTTGTCGCAGTTTCAGGAGAACGCACGGCAATCGAAAAACGCTTTGGCAGGAAACCTTCTGTTCCCGTCGGAATTTTGAAGGAACGGTTCGCTGCAATGAGTTCTGCGTTTCAGAAGAAAAAGGTGCGTCCCTCTCAGCCAATCCGTCTGGAATCGTTTGCAAACTACGGATTCGACAATCAGCAGGGATGGTCCGTCGAAAGCGCATGGAAAGAGGGCAATGAAAAAGACCTTCGCGGTGTACCATTAGAGCGTCAGATCTTCCGGAAACTCCAATTTCACCTGATTCGTTTCGATTATAACCAGAATAAGACCTGCATAGCGCTTAAATCGAAACATCTTCCGGATGCTCCGCAGAAAGTGGAGCAGATCCCGCTTCAGGGACGCTTCCGCGGAATTGCGTTCCTTCACGCAGTAACCAATGCAATTCCGGGAGAAACCGCCGCAATCTACCGGTTCTTCTATGAGGATGGCTCTTCGGTGCTCCAGCCGATCCGTGTGGGAAATGAGATCGGTTCATGGCTGATTCGACAGAATTCAGAGTCCATCCGAAGCCGATGCGTATGGCAGAATTTCGGGAAGGGACTTTTTCTTTATGAATGGGAAAACCCATACCCGGCACGGATGCTGAAATCTGTTACTCTTGAATCCATGAATGGAACTTCCGTTCCGATTGTTGCGGCAATTTCGGGCATTCCAAGCATCTATACAAAAGAATATTCGAAACAGATCAAAATTTCGGATGTCATGACAGTTGATCCGAAGCAGGTCGGTCCTGAAGGGGAATACCGTTCTCTCAAGCAGAACCTGGTTTTTCAAACAAAGGATGGTCTTCCTCTTAAACTTTCGCCTCAGGAGTGGAAGAACGCAGTACTGCGCTTTCAATTGAAACTGGGGAAGGACCAATTCGGCAAGCAGGAAACCTCTCAGCGTGGATGCCGAATCTATCTTTACGGGAAGATCAATGGAAAGTTTGCCAAAACATTTTCCTGGTCGGCTGCGGGTGTGGAACGGCATATTGGAACTGCTCTCCGCAATCCGGATACCTTTGATGAGTGGAACGAAGTGGAGATTCCCATTGGAATCTGCATGGATGGGCAGACCTTGGAAGGAAAAAGAGGAACCATGTCCGACATCTCAAAACTCTCCTATGCTAATACGATACAGGTTCATCTGCTTCGGTACATCCGGATTGAATACCAATAAGAATTGAAGAAACGTCTTTTCAGTAAAGGTTATTCATAAAGTCTGTCGAAGCGGCAAAAATATAAAAATAGGAAAGGGAGCTCTCATGAAAAAAAGAATTTTTACACTAATAGAACTTTTGATCGTCGTGGCGATGATTGCCATCCTTGCCGGACTTCTGCTGCCCGCACTTTCATCCGCAAGAAAAAAGGCTCAGGCTGTAAGCTGTCTTTCCAATCAGAAACAGACAGGGACAATGTTCATGATGTATGCCAATGCTTACGATGATTTCATGCCGATGGCAAAAGATCATTATGGAAATGGCAATGCCGTCACCTGGGCATCTCAAGTGTTGAGGGCTTCTTCGATTACGCCAGATGGAGAGTGGGGGATCACGCTGACAAGCGCGGATGCCGGTGTCGCACAGAAACTCTACAATCTGTATCATCCGCTCCGATGCCCTTCGGTTCCGCTGGTATCCAGCAGCCAGAGACGCGCTCCGATGCTGCAGGTTTACGGTTTCAATGCCTGCCTGACGGGTTACTGGATTGATTACAGAAAGTCCCTTTCGACTTTTCTTTCACGCAGACTTAAACTTCAGCAGATCGGAAATAAACAGGCTAATATCGGTTTTTATGTATACAAGTGTCCATCCAGAATGATGGTTGTGATTGATTCCTATGATACAACCGGTTCCGCTTGGGGCTATGATCTGGGGACCGGACAACCTGGACAGTTTTTCTGGGTTAGTGTGGGAAATCTGCTTCCGCACCTGCGTCACAACGGACGGATCAACGCATTGATGCTGGATGGCAGTGCAGGAGCTTTCACGCCGGGATCTCTGGGGAAGTGCGTCTCAAGTGCCACGACAGCCTGGGATGAATCCGCTTCCTTAAAATTGCAAATTCCTGCCGGCGCCGTAAATTGAAACCAGTTCGGACCGGGCTTTTGAGGGAGGACTGAAATGTCCTCCTCAAAAGTTTTTCTCCTGAAAGTCTATCATTTCCATTCTATTCTAGACTCTCTTTCAGCTCAAATCAATTCCGGGAAAAACTTTTCACATTTTCCTGGAATGGGCGCATTCAAAGTCCATCATGATGCCGTTGAAGCGTGTTCCTTCTGAGCATTGTCCCGCTGGAAACGGATCTGTGGAGTCGGCACTTCCATGTTGCCTTTGATCTTGAAGCGGTTCGGCCCCAGCAGTTCATCAATCTCCTGAATGAGCTGCAATGTCGGCAGAACATAGAACTCCCGGCTGATCTCAATGAAAACCGTTTCTCCGCGTTTCAGGCAGACGCAAAGGACAACAGGCACTGATCCCGAGTGGCGTTTCAGCAGCACATTCAGTCCCGCCAGAGTTTCTTTGGAACACTCTTCCTCGAAAAGATGCAGGTGCAGTTCATTTGTCTGCGTTCCCATAATGCTTTCCAGAGGCTCAATACTACGAACGCTGATGGATGCCGGTGCATTGTTCTCCTCGCTCTCTTCGCGACGGATATGTCCAATGACATAGATCGGTTTTTCCGGTTCCAGAAGATCTTTCGCCTCATCGTAAGCCTTGCCGAACACCATGCACTCGACGCTCCCGTAGAGGTCCTCCAGTTGAACAATGGCAAACGGTTTGTTGCTCTTCTTGCTGATCTTTTTCATGACGGATTTGATCAGTCCGCCAATTTTGATCCCTTCATCCGCAACGCCGCGGTCCTGCAGAGCCAGCGTGTTCATTGTGGAGTAGGAATTAAGAAGAACCGAATATTTCTGCGCCGGATGCCCTGAAACATAAAATCCGAGCAGATTCTTCTCATCTTTCAAGAGTTCGGCAGAATCAATCTCCGGGATGTCCGGCATAACGACGGAATTAAAATCATCCTGCCCGCTTCCTCCGAGAAGATCAAACAGGGAACCTTGTCCGCTTTCCTTGTCTTTACGGCGGTTCGCCGCACAGCTGATCGCCTCCTGAATCGTGGCAAGCAGCTGGGAGCGTTTGTAACCGGTGAAATCGAAGGCTCCACAGCGGACAAGCGATTCAATTGCCCGAGAGTTGACCGCACTTCCGACCCGTTCCAGAAACTCGACCATATCCTTGTAGGGTCCGTTGCTCTCGCGTTCCGCAATGATGGCGTTGGAAGCCCCTTCGCCAAGGCCCTTGATTGCGCCAAGACCAAAGATGATGTTCTTGCCATCGACGGAAAAATTTGTTTCCGATTTGTTGACATCAGGCGGACGGATCGCAATTCCCATCTCCTTGCATGCGTTGATCAGGAAAGTCACCTTTTCCGCATTGCCGAGTTCGCTTGTGAGAACTGCCGCCATGAATTCCTGCGGATAATTTGCCTTGAGATAGGCTGTTCGGTAGGAGACCATTCCATATGCGGCGGAATGGGATTTGTTGAACCCGTATCCGGCGAATTTATTGATCTTTTCCCAGATCTGTTCAGCGAGAGGAGCATCAATGTCGTTGCACTCCTTGCAGCCTTTGATGAAGTTGACCTTCTCCTTTTCCATGATATCCATCTTTTTCTTGCCGATGGCACGGCGGACAATATCAGCATGTCCGAGAGTAAATCCGGCAAGCTTCTGCACAACCTCCATGATCTGCTCCTGATAGAGCATGATCCCGTAGGTCTCCTTGAGAATCGGTTCCATTTTCGGATGGTCGTACTCAATGGGCTGAAGTCCTTTTTTGCAGGCGACGAAGGTCGGAATGAACTCCATCGGCCCGGGACGATAAATCGCGAGAAGAGCAATGATGTGTTCGATCGTTTCCACAACGAACTGACGGCAGAGAGCCTGCATTCCCCCGGATTCCAGCTGGAATACCGCGATGGTATCGCCTCGGTTCAGTAGGTCGTAGGTTGGCTGATCGTCGAGCGGGATTCTGTCGATGTCAATATCAATTCCGCGGTTCTTTTTAATGTTTGCCAGGGCATCGGAGATGACGGTCAAAGTACGGAGTCCGAGGAAGTCCATTTTCAGCAGGCCGAGCTGTTCGCATGGATGGGCGATAAACTGCACCACCGGTGCGCCGTCCGGACTGCGCTGGAGCGGAACCACGTTGTCCAGCGGCATATCTCCGATGATGACGCCGCACGCATGAATTCCTGTGGTTCTGTTCAGCCCTTCCACGGGAAGAGCCTCATCATAGATCCGTTTCGCATCGGGATCCTTGGAGAGCAGATCTTTGAACTCGGCGATGTCCAGTGCTTTTGCCAGTGTAAGTTTCGGATCGTTCGGCAGAAGTTTGGTCATCCGGTCGCCGACCGCGGGGGGATATCCGAGAACACGGGCACAATCCTTGATCGCATTTTTCGCCTTGAGCGCACCGTAGGTTGCAATCTGCGCCACGGAATCGCGTCCGTATTTCCGGCGGACGTATTCAATGACCTCTTCGCGGCGACGTTCGCAGAAGTCAATATCAAAATCCGGAGGCGAGACTCGCTCCGGGTTCAGAAATCGCTCGAACAGCAATTTGTAACGGAGCGGATCAATATTTGTGATTCCTGTCAGATAGGCAACCAGACTTCCTGCGCCGGAACCGCGGCCCAGTCCCACCGGAATGCCTTTCTTCTTGGCAGCGTTGATGAAGTCCCAAACCACAAGGAAATAGCTTGGATATTTCGTCTTGATGATGACGCTCAGTTCGTAATCCATGCGTTTCCGGATTGTTTCGGCAAGCTCATCCTGTTCCGGCTTATGGTTGTCAAGTTCGAATCCGTAACAGCGTTTGACATTGTCAATGCAGATCTGCCGGAGCACATCCGCCTGCGTGGTGGTCTCCGGAACCTGATAGACCGGATAATGGTTCTCCATGGTCTTGTCAATGCGGAATTTGAATTCGCACCGTTCCGCGACAGCCAGCGTGTTCGGGATCGCCTCGGGAATTTCCGTTCCGAAGATCGCATACATCTCATCATAGCTTTTGTAGTAGAACTCCTGATGGTCCATCATGGTCATGCGGTTGGCGTCGTCGAGCTGGCTGCGGGTCGAGATGCAGAGAAGAATATCCTGCGCTTTGGCGTGTTCTTTGCGGACATAATGAATATCGTTCGTTGCAACCAGCGGCAGGTCAAATTCCCGTGCGAGCCGGACCAGCTGCGCGTTGACGGTTTTCTGCTCATCAATGCCGTGGTACTGGACTTCCAGATAAAAATTTTCTTTCCCGAAAATATCAAGATATTGCGAGAGAACTTTTTTCGACTCTGCATCCCCCTTGTCCAGATAGGAGCGGGGAACTTCGCCCTGAATGCAGGCGGAGAGGGCGATTAGTCCTTCACTGTGTGCGGCAAGGAACTCCTTGTCGGTTCTCGGCTTATAATAGAATCCGTGAAGCTGGGCGTCGGAAACAATCTTGCAGAGATTGACGTAGCCAGTCTGATTGGTTGCCAGCAGAATCAAATGATAGCCCCGGATATGCGGCACGGAAGGATCGTGCACCTCCTTGCTGGTCGGAGCAACATAAACCTCGCATCCGATAATCGGTTTGATTCCCGCGGCTCCCATTTCCTCATAAAATTCAATAGCTCCGCCCATGACGCCATGATCTGTCATGGCGCATGCTGGGGCGTTGTTCTCCAGACACATCTTCACAAGATCGCTTTTCCGTTTGCAGACCTCCTTGTCCTTAATGCGAGTCGACCAGGAGATGGCGGAAGCCCCGTCGAGAAGACTGTAATCCGTATGGACGTGCAGATGGACAAACTGTTTGGCGGGAGCGACGATATTCGGCGATCCCGGTGTAATGATTTCCGGCATATTTTTCCCTTATCCGAGTTCCGGAGCAACTGGGCTCCGTCTGTGGTGAAATGTTCTACGACCGCATCCGGCCGGCAATCCGCCGGACGCATTGTCGTACTCTATCATGCGGGGCGTATTTTTTCCAATCTCCGGCAGGATTTTTTCCAAGAACTTTCCATCTTCCCATGCGTTTTGCAAAAACGGGATTTCCTGGAATTAAGATAAGCCGAACTCGTTTGTCTTCCATATCACTTCCGGAAAAATTTGATCAGCAGAGGCGCTTTTACGGAGAGTTCTTCAACTATGATTTCTCCATTTTCAATTTTGGGATTCAGGTCATAAGTTTCTCCGGTGAGCATATTGATTGCAACCGGAGAAGCAGAAAAATCTTTCCATCCCCGTATTTTAAATCCAACGATACGATTGTTGTTCTCACCGGAACAGGGGCCCATTGACCAGATACCCAGCATGCGTTCGTTCGAGTTACTGCGATCCAGATAAGGATAGAGTCTAAATCCGTCAAGCTCATGAAATTCTGCTCCGTCATGTATCCGAGCCATACTGTTTTTTTTGCGCCCGGAGAAGACGGTAAGTTTTACATCGGCTTCGGAATCCAGTTCCGCGTTGTGCAGAAGAGCATTGACCCGGGAAAGAACATGATAGGATGGTTTCCGTGACCAGTCATGACGAAGCAGTCCGAAATTCCTCTGTCGGTTACAGGAATCCTCCTTGCCGCTGTCAATGAATTCGTAGAGACTCAGATGCGCCACAACCGGTGTTGCAAGTCCTTCCATACAGCGACGGAGCAAATATTCCGCCTGTGCTTCTTCCGAGAATCCCGGATAAATTGCCGCTCTGTCAAGATTTTTCCTGTTCAGCCACATCGTGCTCCATCCGAATTCTGTAATCCACAATGAGCGTCCCGCCTGCTGTTTCCGGAACAGATCCGCATATGATTGATATAATCCGACCAGAGTACCCGCCTGGTCGCCGATGCGGATTCCGTCCCGTTTCTGAAGTGCCCAGGAAAAAGGAATCTGTTCCGGAAGCATGTTCCACGGATACGGATGATCGCAAACTCCATTGAGATTTGCTGAGACAGGGAGCATCATTGCTCGGAAGTTCGTGCAGCTCGGAGAGCCAAGTCCTATGACGGTAGCCTCCGGATAAAGCTCCTTGATGCGGTCTGCTGCCGCGTTGGTGTATTTTATATGGACTTTCACCCATTCGGATATCTCGTCCGGTTCGTTTTTATCCCATCCGTTCCACGGCCCGGAATACCGTTTGCGCCAGTTTCCAAAATTGTTCGGCTCGTTCCCCAGTTCATAAGTCCGGGTGTATGGCTTTGTATCCCGGATGATGATCTCCACTCTCTGCAGAAAATCTTCCAGTGATTCGTCTGCCGACATGGGGATGATCAGAAGCGGCTGAATCCTGTTTTCTCTGGCCATTTGCAGAAACGCAAGATCCGATGCGCGGACTTGCTTTGCTTTGCCGTTGCTGTCCTTATCGACAAGAATACCGTCCCGAATCCACTTGAATCCGCATTGGCTGAGCTCACGGAACAGTATTTCCCGAACCTTTCTGCTCTGGTATTGCGGATAGATGAAATGCGTGTTGACGCCCAGTTTGGATGATGCAATCTCCCGGGAATCCTTTGCTGCACCCAGATTGACTTTACCGGATAACCTTCCAGAGAACGGTTCAGAAAAAAGAAACGTTCCTTTTGCACTGGAAATCCGGAATTTCAAACGGTAGATGTTCCGCGGGTTTACCCCGTTGACGAGAGGCAGAGGAAAAAAGACCGTTTGCCTTCCGAGTCCGGCGTCCAGGAAGATGCGGCGCGTGCAGTCTTTTGCAAGCATCGGCATTGTGATTTCCAGTGCGGCATTCTCCTCCGCAAGCGGGCTGCATTCCAGAAGCAGGAACGATTGCTCATGTGAGAAGAACCATTGCCCCTTCAAATTCCAGAAGCAGGCATTTTGCTCAAACGGATTGGCAATCACAGACCGATCTGACTCCCTGCCAAGCTCCCCTTTGAAGTTTTTCAGCAGAATGTTCCCGCATTTTCGTAAGGCATTGTCTTTGTTGACAATCAGAGCGATGCCGCGGAAGGGACGAACCGGCTGCTGCGTTTCTTTCGTTCCTCCCCAGATTCGTTGAAAGCGTATGGAGTCCCGAAAACGAAGAATTGTGTTTTTTCCACCAGTCAGATAAAGAAAAGGTGCTTGAAATGTTCTGCCGGAGCGATCCATAATCCGGTAGGTTACCCGGACATCATGTTCCGGCAACAGTTCCAGTGTAAAATTTTCAGCTTCACGGGGAAAATTTTTGGGCGACAGCGCCAGATAACTGCCTTTTGAAAAGTCATATTCCAGTTTCAGGCCTCCGTCGGCAATCTGCAAATTCGATCCTGCAACTCCCGTTTTGTCCTTTCCAAGAGAGATTCTCCAGTTTTCCGGACTGCGGCAGAAGTCAAACGTGAATTCCGCCGCCTCCGTCAAGAAAGTGGAAGTGAATAGAAAAAGTGCTGCACAAAAGGATGTTTTCATCATAATAGGCTCTTTCCTGTTCGTTTTGGGGGCTACTGCACTTGATTTTGATTCGGATTCCAGCGATTCGGAGCGACCCAGTAAGAACCAAGTTTTCCGGTTGTGTACAAATTGGTTCCCCTTGCCGTATAAGGAGCCATTACATCGCTCATCACCGCCTGCACATGCCCATCCAGCCAGAGGACATTGCAGGCCCGTTCATGATACGGGTAGGCAATCGGATTGACTCCCTCATTCATCAACCTGCTGATGACATGATAAAAACCTATTGGATAAGTATCCGTGCTTGCTGCCGATTCTGCAATCAGCACCGTGGTGGATGGAACATGGCTCCGGGAGATTTTGTATTGCCGGAGGTAGGCGGAATTGAACCCATAGGAGATATAGTGCATATTGGCGATTCTATCCTTCAGTGGTTTTGAGATATTCGCTTCATCTTTGCGGCACCACCAGAGGTTGGAATCGTGATTTACTGGCAGGAACTTTCCCCATATCAGCATATTATAGTACTCCGGATTGGCTGCCGTGTCCTCGAACAGAACATCGTCATTGGCCGTCAGATAGAAATTGACAGCGAGGGATAGTTGTTTCAGATTGCTTGTACAGGAGACCTGATAAGATTTGTCTCTCCCTTTTTTTAGTGACGGAAGAAGAAGTGATGCGAGAATTAGTATAATAGAAATAACAATAAGAAGTTCTATCAAAGTAAAAAGTGTTTCTTTTTCGGTTCTTTGTGTTTTTCCAGTCATCATAGAACTCCTCCTTCATGTTTTAATTTTATTTATAACAAGATCTTTTTCGTTGTCGGAAGGCTCTCATCCGGATAGAAACGGATTTTTACAGGAAGTGTTTTCTTTTGGAGTCCGGAAGCTATGAAAATTTCATTCAAGGCCATGTTGATACAGTCTTCCCGAGAGCAGGAGATATGAGCGATCCTTGGTGTCAGATAATCTGAAAATGGAGGAAGGGGGGAGGAGAATGCTATGACGGCGACCTGTTCCGGCACTGCAATTCCCATCTCATGAAGTTTGCGGATTCCCGCCACCGCTCCGGAATAGGAGAGATAAAGCAGTTTCCGACAGTCCGGATGTTCAGCCATAACTTCACCCGTCGCACGGTAAGCAGCGGCAAGAGAATCTTCCCAGTGGTTCAGACCACATTGCTTTATCATGAATTTTTTTGCTGGATATTTCATTTCCCGTGCGCACTTTCTCAATATCTTGACAAGAGGAGTCCTGTTTTTCGAAACAGGTTCATTATAGATAAAGACTGTTTTTTCCGAAGAATTCAGAAACACATGGCGCATCAGCAACGACTGGGCGTTTTCATAATCCGGCAGCAGAATGGTTCCGAAACTGGCTGGAACATTGAAAAAAATCCAGGGGACATCCTGCGAAAAACGCTTTATGGAATTCTCATCGCAGAACAATTCTCTCCAGAGAAGCACGCCCTTGATCTGATTTTCCTCCACAAACATTTTTTCGAGCATTTCTTCAAATGGTGCATATCGCGGGACACGTAATTCCAGCAGGTTAAGCTGCGCGTTCAGTGCTCTGGATTCCGCCAGCTGCCGGAACAGCATAAATTCCAGGGAAGGATAATCTGGATAAACGAAAAGAATACTTCCTTTAAAAGAAGCACCGGAATTCGTAAAAATTCTTTTATCTTTGCTGAGAACGAAGGTCCCGCGTCCCCGGCTTTTTTCAATGAATCCTTCGCGTTTCAATGCAGCAGTCACGGTCTGAACCGTAGCACGGGAAGCATGAAAACGGGCACAAAGCTCTTTCTCGGTCGGTAAACATCCTCCGATCGGGAGCTGGTCAAGCAGAGAAAAAATATATTCCCGAATTTCTGTGTGAAGGCTTTTGCCGCCGGAAAGTTCTTTTGCCATTTTGCAATCCTTTTATTTTGAGACCTGAAAGAATTTCCTGTCATATTCTGTTGAATTTTTAGAAGTAGTAAAAATATGACTAGTCATTTCTTTATAATATTATATCATAAAAATCACCTATTGTCAAGATTGCAAAAAATAAAAAAATGTTTTTATATGATTTTCATAAAAAAAGGACTGCTGTTTGAGTTGCAGAAACAGCAGTCCTTTCCTCGTCTGCCCGAAATTTAACGGGAGTGACTTTGACTACTTGATCAGAGAGCAGGGACCTCCGACGCAGCCGCCGGTACAGCTCATCACTTCAAGGAAATTACCTGGCATTTTTCCCATGGCATAGAGTTTCAAAAGTTTTGCCGTTTTCTTGTCGATGCCGTTGATGAACTTGTTGTCCAGCTTGAATCCGATCTTGCTGAATTCCGGATTCTTTTCCTGCATTTCACGCAGGACGGCTTCGGTGACGCCGCAGCTCTTCGCATAATTTCTTGCTGTTGCGTTGGCAGGACGCTCAATCTGCCATTTTTCCTGTCCCATAATATCGATGTTCATACCGGCGAGCAGAGCTCCCAGTTCCTCGAAGGTCATGACAAAATCAATTTCCTCCGCGTCCATTGCCTCAAGGCGTTTTGCAATGCAGGGGCCGATGAAGACCGTGATTGCATCCGGATGTTTCTCCCGGACGATCCTTCCTGCATACCGCATCGGACTTGGTGTTGTGGAGACCTTGTCCAGAAACTCCGGCACATGCTTTTTCACCAGCTCGACATACGCCGTGCAGCAGGAGGTCGTCATGATCGGCTGTTTGGCGATCATCTTTTCCGCGAACTCGGCGGCTTCGTGTTCGGTCGTCATTTCTGCGCCAAGCGCCACTTCCATAACATCGGAAAATCCAGCCTTGTGGATGGCACTGAAGAGCTGCTCCACCGTTCCCGGGAACTGCATCAGGGCGGAAGGTGCCACCATGGCGACAACTTTTTTCCCTTCCTTGATCGCCTGGAGAATCTGGATCAGCTGAGAACGTTCCATAATGGCACTGAACGGACATTTGTTGAAGCATTTGCCGCAGAAAGTGCAGCGGTCGAAATCAATCTCGGCGACGCCGTCGGCATTTTTGCGAATCGCTCCGACCGGGCAGGCGTCTTCGCAGGGAACCGTTGTCTTGATGATTGCGTTGAAAGGACAGACCTGCTCGCATTTACCACATTTGATACATTTCGTGTAATCAATCTTCGAGTGCTGATTTTCAACGGTGATCGCCCCCTTGGGACAATTGAAAACGCACGGGCGCGCAAAACATCCCCGGCAGTTTGTCGTAACATTGTAACGACTGTCCGGGCAACCGGAACATCCGGCGGAGCAAACCGAAAGCGGCGGCTCCTTCACTTTCTCTTTCTTTGCAACCGTTTCCTGAAGATAAGATTTCAGGGATCGCGTCTCATCCGTCTCGTTTTCCGATGCGAATCCGAGCAGAGCCATCAGCCGGTATTTCAGGACTGCCCGGTCGTGGTAAATGCAGCAGCGGCTTGACTGGCTGTGTTTCGGGCGGATCGACAAAGGAATCCGGTCGATTGTCTCCTCCAGTTTTCCCGCCGTAAAATCTCTCACTACCCTGATCATCAGTTCGCGACGCATTCTTTCCGCGCCATTGCTCATCAGTGTCCTCCTCTGGTTTTCATGATCTCGAAAATTTTTTCACAGACTGTTTCGACAGAGGCATTGCTCATCAGTTCGCCATTGATTTTCACGAACGGAGCTCCGCCGAGATTGTCGCTCGAACAGGCTTCCAGGCAGGGGATCGCCGAAATGTCGACGGAATCCTTCCACTGGTCGGGCAGGATGTTTTCCAGGCGCAGCAGCTCCGCCGCCCCCAGCATGTAACATGCTGTGCCGCAGCAGATCTCGATTTTGATCTTTTGATCTTCCATTCAATGCCTCCTTCTCAATAATATTTGATTGTTACATGTTTTCGGTATTTCTGTTTCAGAATATCATGCAGACGCTTGATGATATTGCGTCGAATCTCAAGGTCGATCGGCAGATTCGGATCCTGATGCGCTTCATTGACTTTGGTTCCAACGATGAATTCAATGACATCGCTGTCCATCATCTGCTCAATGATCGTCTTCGCGGCTGGCGGGGAATCCTCCCATGCGTTGTTTTCCAGATCAGCAGCGACTCGCGTAAGCGTGAGGATTCCTTCTGTGGCTGTGCCGATTCCCGGAATTTTTCCGGGGGGCGGAAGTCCTTTGCTGAAGCGCACCAGCTTCAGGTCGATTTCCACCCGGGTCCGCAGTTCCCGTTCGACAATGTTCGCTGTCGTTCCGCCACAGATGATCACTTTGTTTGCACCGGAATCGGGCAGGGCGAGCGCGGCAAACTCACGGTCGTTCTCCTTGCGGAACGGCGGTCCCGTCAGAATGCGGAGCACACGGGGATTGCGCAAATAGATCACCATGCAGCTGATATCGTCGATACATTTGTGATCCCGGTTGATGGAGAGGGCTTCATAGGCGACTGCCTGCGCAATGTCCTTTGCGGAAATATCCGGTTCCCGAGTAATCAGATCCTGAACGAATTTCAATTCTCCACGCCTCTGCCATCCGAATTTGTATTCCCGACGGCCGAGTCCCGCCTGTGTGACGCCGTCGGAACAGGCGATCAGCCGGTCACCGACCTCCATTCGAAGTTCGGAAATCGTCATTTCCCGATCGGGCCAGCGTGCGGAAACCAGAGTCTTCTGATTCTGCGGCACGATCTCAATATTGTGACGCAAATGGATGAACTGCGGATTTCCCATTTCGATCACTTTTGTCTTGCCGCCGATCTGCATGTCGAAAATGGTGAACGTTGCATAACTGATCTTGCGGTATTCGCAGACGGGAAGGGTGTCCATAATCGTCTCCGCCGACTGCAGAATATCCATATTGGAGCGGATGAACTTCATCGCCATGGTGGTCGTCATATTGGCAAGAAGATTCGCCTTGATCCCGCTTCCGAGACCGTCGGAAAGAACTGCGATGTTGCGGTTTTCGTTTTCGAGCCGCTCCCACTGGAAGTCGTCGCCGCACGCGGACTGCCCGTCCTTGGTCAGCTGACAGCACTCCATCTCGACGAACAGAGAGTCATTTTTCATCATTTTGCACCGTTCTCCCTGCCTTTGTCGGAATAGGTCCCTGCGACCTCTTTCAGCAGAATTTCCGTATCCGCCATATGTTCGCCGAGATCGCGCGCGATCTTCTGGACCGTCAGAACGTTTTTCCGGATCACCTCGCGTGCCCGTTCCGCGATCTGCTCACGTTTCAGTTCATTCTGGGTCACATCCTGAATCACGCAACCGACAATTCCCGCATTGATCGCAAAAACGCTGATATTGAGAATCTTTTCTCCGGAAACCTGATTGAATTTTTCAATTTCCCCGCCATTGGCAAGAATGCTTTCAAAAAGGTCCGTAAAGTCGATCATGGAGGAAAGATACGCTCCGTTCAGATTGCCGCAGGAATCATAAGCAAGCAGAGTATCCTCTCCGCAAAGTTCGGCGAAATGACGATTGCATTCCAGCACCTGCAGGTCCTTGTCCGCAATGACCACTGCAACCGGAATATAACGGATCAGCGCATTGCTGGTCTTCTGCGACATCTGCCTCAGATAAGTATGGCACATGGAGGTCTCCGCCTTGCCGTCCAGCATGGCAATGGCAAACTCGCGGCAGCTGTTGTATCCGCATCCGCCGCAGTTCAATTCATCCTCAATGGAGAATTTACCGACGCTCTCCAGCGCTTTCTTGATTGCAGCTTCATCCGGAACTTTCGGCGCGATTTTCTCCGGATACACATATTGTTTGATGTCCACAGGCACATCGCGCCCCACACTGCTGCGTGCGGGACTTGTGGATGCCGTTTCCATGATAACGTCGATTCTGGCCCCGTCCTGTTCCATAATGGGACCGTTTACGCAACCGCCATCGCAGGCAAGCATCTCGACAAAAATTTTCGTATTGCTTTTTTTCAGTTTCTCCAGATTGACCCGTTCGATCATGCGAGAAATGTTCGGCAGACCGGAAACCGCCACCAGACGTGCATCGACGGAGGGATCTCTCAGCGTATCATTCATTCCGCCTTCGACTGAATACACGCGTCCCTCTTCCGCAGGGGTCGGGACCAGTTCCGCATCCTCCATCTCTCCGAGCCGGATTCCCGCCTCTTTCAGCCAGGACTCCAGTGCGGCAAATGTAATTGCCAAACTCAGTACCTCGGGATGACGGTCTGCTTCGTTCTTTTTCGCTGCACAGGGGCCGACAAAAATCGTTTCGATGTCATCCCCATACGTCTGCTTCAGCATTTTGCAATGAGCCATCACAGGCGACACCACCGGAAGAATCCCGGATGTCCACTCCGGATAATACTTGCGAAGATAATCAACCGCCGCCGGACAGGCACTCGAAAAATAGACACCCGGTCCCGCTTTTTTCAGCAGTTCCGCGGTTTGCGCACTGACCAGCTGTGCGCCGAGAGCCGTCTCACTGACCCCGGTAAATCCGAGTTTTTTCAACGCTCCGGCCAGCTTTGCAATCCCCACTCCCTTGAAATAACCGATATAACTTGGCGCAATCGACGCATATACTTTTGCTCCGGATTCCAGAAGATATTTCGCCCGGGAAAGATCGGACCGAACCTTTTTTGCATGGGCGGGACAGACCTTGACACATTCCCCGCAGCTGACGCAGAGCTCGGGAATCACCGCCGCCCGCGCGTTGATAATTTGAATCGCCTTGCAATGACAGTGACGAACACATTTGTAACAGTCCTGACAGGCATTGGCTGTCGTGTAGATCGGAAAGTTCTGATTCATGAAAAGCGCCCCGTTGTTTGATTCGTTCTAAGTTCAAAAAAAGAAAATCATGGAAATATATACATCATTCCTGTTTTTTGCACGTGAAAAAGATCATTTTCCCGGAAATAATTTTTTCATGATGTCGAGCATGACGCCGCTGTCCACTTTGGTATAGACCTTGTCATCCACCAGAATAATCGGGCCATCGGCACAGCGCCCTTTGCACAGGGATCCTTCCAGTTCCACATCGACCTCGTCCTTCAGATTGTTTTCGTCCAGAAATTTCTGAACGACTTCAACGTTCCGCTCATTTCCCCTGGAAAAACAGGAACTTCCTATGCAGATCGTGATTTTCGGTTTGGCCATGGTGCTGCTCCTTATTTACTGTTGATCTCATGAAGACACAAAAAAATCCGGGTTATAATACCTGCAATCGTGAGTAATATAACCCGAATCCTGAAAAAGTCACGTCTGAATCCGAAGATTGTGAATCGCGCCGGGAAATCCGGCGCGATTTCCTTCCCGGATTATTTTCCGTAATAGGCTCTGAGGAACATTTCCTTGATCTCGGAAATCAGAGGATAACGCGGATTGGCTCCGGTGCACTGATCGTCGAAGGCATCCTCACTGAGTTTGTCAAGTGCGGCGAGGAACTGCTTTTCGGGAACTCCGGCATCCTGAATGGTTTTCGGAATCTGGAGTCTGTCTTTGAGTTCCTGGACTTTGGCAATCAGGCGTTCAACCTTTTCATCATCGTTCTTGCCGCCGAGCTTCAGGAAGTCGGCAAGGCTGGCATAACGCTCTTTGGCATCCGGGCACTTGTACTGCGGGAAGGTCCCCTGCTTGGTCGGTTTGGTCGTCGCGTTGAAGCGGATGACCTCGTTGATCAGGAGGGCGTTCGCAAGTCCGTGCGGGATGTGGAAGGCAGCTCCGAGCTTGTGCGCCATCGAGTGGCAAACCCCGAGGAACGCATTTGCAAACGCCATACCGGCGATGGTCGAAGCATGGTGAACTTTCTCTCTGGCTTTCTCATCGACGGTGCCGTTCTCGTATGCTGCAGGCAGATATTTGAAGACAAGGCGCGCAGCTTCCCTGGCAAGACCATTTGTATATTCGGATGCCAGAATGGAGACTCGGGCTTCCAGAGCATGGACCAGAGCGTCGATTCCGGAATATGCTGTAAGTTTCTTCGGCATATTCATGACGAGACGGGTATCAATGATGGCCATGGTCGGAGTGAGTTCATAGTCCGCCAGAGGATACTTGTTTCCGGTGGTTTCGTCGGTAATGACGGCGAACGGGGTGACTTCGGAACCGGTTCCGGAGGTCGTCGGAATGGCAACAAGAGATGCTTTCGTTCCGAGTTTCGGGAACTTGTACACGCGTTTGCGGATGTCCATGAAGCGCATGGCGATATCATCGAAGTGAATTTCCGGATGTTCATAGAGCAGCCACATGATCTTGGCGGCATCCATCGGAGAGCCTCCGCCGACCGCGATGATGACATCGGGCTGGAACGAATTCATCCGTTCGACACCCTTGCGGGCTGTTCCGAGAGTCGGATCGGGCAGAACGTCGGAGAAGACTTCCGATTTGATTCCCATCTCTTCAAGGAATTGCAGTGCATCGTTCAGAAGCCCGTTTTCATAGAGGAACTTGTCAGTGACGAAGAACGCGCGTTTCTTGTCGCTGAGATCGCTGAGGCCTTCTCTCAAGCAGCCGTATTTGAAGTAGATTTTCGGCGGGACTCTGAACCAAAGCATGTTTTCTCTCCTCTGTGCTACCGTTTTGACGTTCAAAAGATGTTTCGGCGTAACGTTCTGGCTGACGGAGTTTCCGCCCCAGGAGCCGCATCCGAGCGTCAGGGAGGGGTCAAGTTTGAAATTGAATACGTCGCCGATTGCGCCCTGGCTGGACGGCATGTTGATCAGAACACGGCAGGTCGCCATTCTGTTGCCGAATTCTGTAATGCGGTCCGTGTTTCTGGGATTCGTGTAGAGCACACTGGTGTGTCCCATGCCGCCGAATTCGATCAGGTTTTCCGCAATGTTGACTGCGTCGGCAAAGTCTTTTGCCTTGTAAAGCGCGAGAACCGGAGAGAGTTTTTCGCGGGAGAACGGATAATCCGGACCGACACCGTCGGTTTCGGCAATCAGGACTTTTGCATCCTCGGGGACTTTGACTCCAGCCATTTCCGCAATCTTGTATGCGCTCTGTCCGACGATTTTCGCGTTGAGCTTATGATCTATGATGATCGTTTCGCCGACTTTCTTGGCTTCCGCCTTGCTGAGAATGTAAGCACCGCGTTTGATAAATTCCGCTTTGACCTCATCATAAATGCTTTCGACAACTGTAACGGACTGCTCGGAAGCGCAGATCATGCCGTTGTCAAATGTCTTACTCTGAAGAACACCGCTGACAGCCATCAGGATGTCGCATGTTTCATCAAAGACTGCCGGAGTGTTTCCTGCCCCCACGCCGACCGCAGGGACTCCGCTTGAGTAAGCCGCTTTGACCATGCCCGGTCCGCCGGTGGCAAGAATCAGATTGATCATCGGATGGCTCATCAGATGCTGGCTGAGAGCGACAGTCGGTTCCGGAATCCAGCCGATGATTCCCTCCGGAGCTCCAGCTGCCACCGCTGCATCCAGAACAATCTTAGCCGCGGCAATCGTCGATTTCTTCGCCCGCGGATGGGGACTGAAAATAATACCGTTTCGAGTCTTGAGCGCAAGGAGTGATTTGAAGATCGCGGTCGAAGTCGGGTTCGTGGTGGGAACGATACCGGCAATCAGGCCGACCGGCTCCGCCAGTTTCATGATACCGAATCCCTCATCGTATTCGATCATATCGCAGGTTTTTTCGGTCTTATACTTATTGTAAACGTATTCGGAGGCAAAATGGTTTTTGATCACTTTATCCTCAATCACGCCCATGCCGGTTTCTTCAACCGCCATTTTCGCAAGCGGGATACGAGCTTCATTTGCGGCAATTGCCGCAGCTCTGAAGATGTCATCGACCTGTTCCTGCGTGTAAGTTGCGAACTTCGTCTGAGCGGCTTTCACTCGGGCGATGGTTTCGTTCAGTTCCTGAAGCTGGCGGGCGGCTTCATCAACCTTAGTGTCTGTTTCCGGTGTAATTTTCTTTGCCATTCTATTCACCTCTGTTTTCACTGTTGTTGAAAAAGTCTTTCACTTGCTGAAAGTTTGCTTTTTTGTTTTTCCGGCATATAATGTACACTGTTTCACAGATATTTCAAACGATGTTTGTGATTTTTTGTGAAAAATAAAAAACTTAAAATAAAACAAGCTGTGAAATAATAAACAGCAAATCCGGTTTTTTCTCCTGTTTTCGCTTGAAAAACAGATATTTTTGTACTGAATTCAAGCAAAGATGCACTCAAAATAAAACAATGCCGCTTTTTGAAAAGAAGGGCTGTGTCCGATTTCTCTCGTCAGGGAATTCAGTTGTGAAATTCATAACATCTAAAAAAATAAGGATCGTGTGCACGATCTTTCTTTCGTCGGATGCTGACAGTCGAAGGGGGAGGGGAAAAGAATCAGGAGTATTTCCGGAATGGTGTTTTCGTCTGGGGATCCCGGAGAGAAATGTTGAAAAAAGTCGATTTTTTATTCCGCTTAATCGTTTTTCCGGTTGAAAAAATAAAACCTTATGCAATAGTACCAGATAGGTCCGACGCGTGTTGCGTCGCACCCTGAAATACGGAACCATACGGATTGATTTGCGATCGATGAAGGGAAAGACTCTCACTGAAAAACTGGATCCGCTGACAAAAAAATTCGTGGAGACGCATCCCGATACCTGCGCAATGGTAACGACCAATGTTTCCCAGAAAATTTTCTATGCGGTTCTTTTTTTGCTTCTCCTGCTTCTTTTGAAGTACAGATGGGATATCTTTGTATTCCTTGTCTGCGGTGTCCTGATGTTTTTGTATGCAGGGGCGGTGCTGCTCCGCGCTGTCGCCGCGGTTTGCTCCGTTTGCGGACGCGGCGAACTGCGGGTCGATCCGGAGGAGCTGGCAGCAATGAAAGATGAGGAGCTGCCCTGTTACACGATTCTCCTTCCTTTATATAAGGAACCGGAAGTTGCGCAGAAGATTCTGAAACGGATCGCCGCCCTCGACTATCCCCCGGAAAAACTGGATGTGAAACTGCTCCTTGAAAGTGACGACTCCGTTACTTTTGAGGAGTTGACAAAAGTCCAGCTGCCGCCGAATTTCACGATCATGCGAATCCCGGATGCCCAGCCGAAAACCAAGCCCCGTGCCTGCAATTTCGGTCTGAATGAGGCAAAAGGGGAATTCTGTGTCATTTACGATGCGGAAGACATTCCCGACCCGGATCAGTTGAAAAAAGCCGTTCTTGTTTTTCGTCATGACACTTCCGGCAAACTAGCCTGTGTTCAGGCGAAGCTGAATTACTACAACTCCCGCCAGAACTGGCTGACCCGTTTTTTCACTGTGGAATACACAACCTACTTTGATCTTGTCCTCGCCGGCTGGCAGAGATTCAATATTCCGCTTCCGCTCGGAGGCACCTCCAATCATTTCCGGACGGAGATTCTTCGCAGGGCAGGGGGGTGGGATCCCTTCAATGTTACGGAAGATTGTGAACTCGGCATCCGTATCTATGAAAACCACTGGGAAACGGCTGTTCTGGATTCCACCACTCTGGAGGAGGCAAATTCCAGACTCTGGAACTGGATGCGTCAGCGCTCCCGCTGGGTAAAAGGTTTCATTCAGACTCATCTTGCGCATTACCGCAATCCACTGGTAACGATCCGGAGACTCGGATTCTGCGGAGCTCTCGGCTGTTACATGTCTGTTGGAGGCTCCTCGCTGATGATGCTGACAAATCTGATCTACTGGCCGTTGACTCTGTTTTATCTGTTTCTTGTCTGTCACGGACTCTGTTCCGGGGAATCACTGTCTGCCATTCTGATCGCATCGAACACGGCGGAGCACACCTATCAGGGGGTGCATATCGGATCATTTGTTTTCAAACCGTGGCCGTTGCTCTATCTCGGGCCGGGGGAAAGTCCGTTCTGGTCGCTGGTTTCTCAGGTCTTCTGCGTTTTTTCTGTTTTTCTGCTGTTTTCGAATCTTCTGCTGGTTGCCGTCCATGTTGCTGCCGTGATCAAACGCAAGTTCTATCATCTGATTGTCCCGGCACTGCTGATGCCGTTTTACTGGATTCTGATCTCCTGCGGGGCTTGGAAAGGTTTTCTTCAGATTTTTACCAAACCGTTCTACTGGGAAAAAACGGTTCATGGTCTTGATTCCGAATACATTACACAACTCCAAATAAGCAAGGGAGAACAAGCAGAATGAGAAAGAAAAGTCGTAATTTTACACTGATAGAGCTCCTCGTGGTAATTGCCATCATTGGTATTCTGGCAGCGCTTTTGCTTCCGGTGTTGAACAAGTCAAGGGAAAAAGCGGAGGATGTCACCTGCATAAACAATCTGAAGCAGTTCGGAGTTGGAATCGCCACCTACCGGGCGGATTGCGATGACAAAATGCCCATGTGGATTTCGGATCTTCACCCCCATTACATTCCAGCCGCTAAAAGCTATGAATGCAAAATGGACCGCAATGATAAAAGTGCCACCGGAGATCAGTGGAAACTGAATACGCCTGGTTCGACAGGATCAACTGAAAAGTTCAGGGAGGCGTTCGATTTTCCCGCTACCGAACCCACCGGTGACTATGCCCGCAATATTCCGGATGACGATCCCCGCAGAAAGCTGAAAGTCAGCTACCTCTACGAGTTTGCATACAACGAATGCCTCAGCTGGGAACTTGCGGAATCCACCGGGAAGACCTGGTGGGAACTTAAGGAGTTCCAGATGCGTTCCATGCGGCCGGTCGATGTCAGCGCGGAGTACAATGATGAAACCCCGTTTTCCAAGCGTCTTTCCACCTTTCCGGTTCTCCGTTGTTTCTGGCACATGGTGGATAAAAAGGATGCACCGGTATTCAATCTTTCTTACAACGGCAATATTTTTTACAGCGGGCCTCCCGCATGGGAAATCAACTCCTGGACTCAGAAGTGAACCGATATGAAATCTTTTTCCCTGCTGTTCGTTCTGTCTGTCCTGTGCGTTCTTTCCCTCTCGGCTGCGCCGCTTGAGTTCCCCGGAGAATGGAAGGCGGAAGCCAATGGGCGTGCTCTGCCGAAAAAAATGGATGGAACAGAATTGAAAACTTCCGCCGAATTCCCGGGCGGCGTCCTTTTTTACAAGGAACAGCCGCGCTACCTGTTCCGTCCTGACCGGAAAACGTTTGATTCCAGCGAACTTGTAATTGAAATCAAGGCTGAAAATATCACATCTCCTCTGAAAGCCTGGATTTTCATCAAGGATAAGGAAGGAGCATGGTTCCAGTCTGCAAAAGAGTTTTCCCTCAAACCGGACGAATGGAACCGTTTGAGTGTCCGGCTGGATATTCCCGGCAAAGATCTTCTGCCGATGGGACACAATGCGGCGTGGAGTGGATATTATGCCTCTAAAATTTTCTCGGCGGGATTGAGCATTTACAGCGATGACATGCAGAAAGCGGAATTCACAGTCCGGAATCCGTTTTTTGAAGGAAGACGCGAATCCAGGGATCTTGCCGTAACCGGTTGGAAAATGCCTCGGTCCGCAAAGGAATACGATCTTGTCACCTCCCGTTTCCAGTTGACCAGAGAATATTTCAATCCGTTCAATCCTGATGAAATTGCCGTTGACTTCGAAGTGATCACGCCCTCTTCCGGGGGAAACGTGAAGAGCTATCCGGCTTTTTATTCCCAGGATTGTCTCCGCGATATTCATTTCACCAGAGAACATGTTGCCCTTCAAGGCAAACCGTTCTGGGAGTTCCGCTATGTTCCGAAAGAGAAAGGAGTACATAAAATCCGATTGAGGATTATGGATGCGACAATCGATCCGGTAGTTGCCTTCACTCTGTATACCGATTGGCGGGAACTGGAGGTGACGTCCTCAAATGCACCCGGTTTTATCCGTGTCAGCAAACGAAATCCGCATTATTTTGAATATGAGCGCGGAGGATTCTTTTATCCGGTCGGCATCAACATCCATTCCAATACGGACCAGCGGAGCGAGAACAGTTTCGGCTTCGGGCATCTGCCCGACCGCGGCAATGTCGATTATGAAGAATACATTCAAAGCTGTGCAAAGGCGGGAATCGATCTGATGGAAGTCTGGATGGCTTCCTGGACCTATGCAATCGAATGGAGTTCTTCCCGTTCCGGATTCTACGGCGTCGGGAATTACAATCTGGTCAATGCCTGGAAGCTGGACTATCTTCTTGATTATGCTAAACAATATAATATGATGATCAACCTGGTGCTTGACAACCATGGGAAAATCGCCGACGTCTGCGATCCCGAGTGGTATGATTCCCCTTACAACGCCAAAGGAATCTTTGCCGTGGCAAATTCGGCGTTTCTGCAGCATGCGGATGAATTCTGGTGCGATCCGAAGGCCATTGATTTCGCGCGCAAGCGCAACCGCTACATCGCGGCCAGATGGGGCGCTTATACCAATATCTTTGCAATGGAACTTTGGAGCGAAGTCGATCTCGTCGGAAATTCTTATAAGCGCAGAGATGACAAAAGCATGATTAAATGGCATCAAATGACAGCAAACGACATTAAACGAGAAACACAAGGAGAATATCTGGTTGCGACACACGTCTGCGGAGACATCGGCAATCTCATGGGGTGGAGAGCTCTGACAATTGATCCCAAAGAACTGGATCACATCTGCGGGGATGCCTACCGGTCCGCACAGATTCCGATTGTGAATCAGATGCAGCGACATCAGTCGCAGATACAGAATATAGCAAAACCGGCGCTGATTACAGAATACGGAGGAACCGCGGGCGGTTCCGCGTATTCCCTTCTGACGGGAGACATTCACGGCGGGGTCTGGGCAGCTCTTTTCACACGTCATGCAGGGACACCGCTCCTGTGGTGGCATGACTTTATTCACATCCGAAACCAATATGCTCATTATACGGGTTTCGCCAAATTTCTCAAAGGGATTGATCTTCGTGACGGGCCCGTAACCTACGGTGTGCTTTCCGTTGATTGTCAGCCGCCGAAACGACCTCCGCAACCGGTCTTGGAAAAAAGCAGAAAACTGTTCCAATCGCTGAAGCAGAGCGTTGCGCTTCCGGAAAAAGGGCTGGGAGGATTGTTCCTGAATCAGAACGGGACATTCCTTTGCGGCTGGATCTACAACGTGGAGGAACTGTTTCAGTATCGGAATGATCAGAGTGATGTTCCAGTTTCCCGCGGAGTCAAAGCCCGCCTGAAAACCGCAATGAAACCGGGGGATTATCTGCTTCAGTTTTTTGATACGATGACAAATCGTCTTCTGACCTCCCGTCTGCTTTCACTGAAGCAGGCGGAGCAGCTGATTCTGAATTGTCCGGACCTTCGGCTTGATGTATCCTTCAAACTGACTGGAATCGGAGGAGGTGGCAAATGAAATCAGCGATTTCCATTCTGATCTCTCTGTTCTGCGGAATCCTTTTCTGTTTGCTTGCGTATCTGCAACTGGAATCTCCGGACAAAGAAGCTGCAAAACATCCGGCGATATCGCCGCCCCGGGTACAGCATCAGGCAAACTCTCAGCAGCAGAAAGAGCTTCAGCAGAATACAAAAAAAATGCCTCAAACGAAATGGCTTGAAAAGGACGCTCGATATCGTTTGACTGTACGCAACAATGTATTGAACCGGGATGGTTATCTGGACCTCTGCAAGATCTGTGTGCCGGGAAAAACAGCCAATGGCCTGCGCGTATACGATTCGAAAGGCAAACCGGTTACGGTTCATCAGTATGACAACGACCACCTGCTGTTTCCCGGGACGACCGTCCCGGAAACCTACTTTGTATACTACGATTTTCCCAAGAAGCAGCCGATGAGTCGCTGGAACGGGAGCAAAAAGCAGATACCGCCGAATTTCCGCCTCCGTCAGCAGGATATCATGCGCCGTTATCCGGATCATCCGGCAGAGGTCAATCATTTGGAGAACATGAAACGGAATATTCCATTTCTGCGTGCTCAGAGGGAGTTGTGGAAAGCAATCGGAACGACTCTGGTGGAACAGTCGGCTCTTCTGGAACAGATCTGTTCCAAGCTGACTCCGGACCTGAAAAAACTGAATGGGATCTCCTCTGAATCGTTCCGGACTTCTGCCAAGTCTTTGAACCGGAAGGCGGAATCGACAATGAAAAATGCCGCGGATCTTCTGGAAAATACGTTTTTCTCCCATTTTGGAAACAGAAACTGGGGAAGAAACGTATCCCGAATCTTCTTTACACGACGACCTTTTGATACGGACCGCAATCTGCTGACCCGCTTCAATGGAATGCTCTCAGTTCCGGAGGATGGTGAATATGAATTCCGTCTGAATACAAATTCCACCCGGATTTTCCGTGTCGATGGGAAAACGGTTCTGCGCAGGTTTGGGGTATTTCAGGCTCCGGATACGGCCTCCATCGGGACTGTGGATGAATTGACTCTGCCGCTGAAACATGGGTCCTGCTTCATTGAATTTCTCTATTATAAAGGTCCCATTACAAACTGGGCGGCTCTTTCCTGGCGGAAGAAAGGGGAGGGGAAGTTCCGGCTGTTAAGTGAAGACGACTTCGCGCCGGCTTCTCCGGTTGAACCAGTGCAATTAACTTCGAAAGACGGTAAAAAATACCCGATCGTCCAGAGGAACGACTCTCTGGCGCTGTTTACAGCAAAACACAATCCCTACTCTCTGGATCACTATGACGTTTTGAATCGGGATCAGTTTGCTTATCACTGGGAAATCAAAGGGAGGAAAATCGATTCGTCCGTGGAATTTTTCGCATTGAAAACCCTGACGGACCCCATCCTGAAAATTGTTCCGGAAAGCAATTCCGGATTTGCCGCCTTTGAAATTCCGCGAAAAGCCAGGGTAGGGGACAAGGCTCCGCTCCGACCGGATCTATCGATGAAAATCTGGAGCCCTTATTTCCTGTATGACGACGAGTACGGCGGCATCACGCTCGAGATCAATTCCGGCCTGCCGATTGATTACAGTGCTTTTTTGGAAACGAAGGTGACGGGACGGAATCCTTACCTCTCCTCGTTTCGCGAACAGCTCAAAATCGCCGCGATGCCGATGGAACACGACGACCGGTTTGCCCAGAATCAGATTCTCAAAAAGTATTTTCACATTGACGGCAAAGGCATTGAGAATCGTTTTTCCGCGGATTTCTCCATTTCCATTCCGGATCTTGAATTTGATTCCTGCGGAATTGTTGTTTCACCTGTCGCGGAACTGCCGGCCCCCCTGAAGACCTCAAGCGCAGGACTTTGTGACGAAAAAGGAAGAAAGGTTATGGTGATTCTGCATCGGATGAGTCTGCACGAAGTCCGCGCATGGGAGCTGCTGCGGAAAATTGAGAATGAGCTGCGTCCCGTGACCAGGCTGCTTGTCGTTGCCGAAAATTTCAACGGGTTGAAAGAGAAACTGGAAGCCCGTTTGAAAAGGCACAACATTGAGATGGAATTCGTGGAATGGAACCATTCATCGCTGCCGTCAGGAAGCGCCGCGCTGGAAACCATTCCCGCGGTTCTCTCCCGCTTGAAGACCAGCCGTGCCGATGCTGCTCTGCTGATTCCTCTGGCTCTTGACCGGCATGGAAATCTCGGCATTCGCGAGGAGATGAATGTGATTGCCATGCTGGCGGAACTCTTCATCAACCGGAAAGAAATCCGTTCTGTTTTCCTTGCAACGCCGTTTCCGCTTGCTCCGGAAGTGCATGACACATATGCAGAAGCGGATCGACGCTATGGCGAATATCTCCGGAAACTGAAACGCCAGAAAGGACTTCGCTTCATCGAACTGGATGCTCTTCTCCGGAAAAATTTTGATTGGACTTCTGACGCATATACCGTCAATGGGGAGAAAACCCGCCTTCCATACGGACTGGCAGAGGATTCTGTTGAAATTCTCGCATCTGAAATTGAAGGAAAATGATCCTTCCCGCTGGAAAACCGCTGCATTTGAATTTATATTATCAAATGCAACACAGTAAAAAGAGGAGGCTTGCCTGTTATGGATGCGGCAGAATCAAATGGAGTCAATTCCAATTTTATTACGGAAATCATTGATGAGGATCTGAAGACCAACCGTTGCGGCGGACATGTTGTTACACGTTTTCCGCCGGAACCGAACGGCTATCTTCATATCGGCCACGCAAAATCCATCTGTCTGAATTTCGGGACGGCAAAGCAGTATGGCGGAGTCTGCCACATGCGTCTGGACGACACGAATCCCACCAAAGAGGATACGGAATACGTCGAATCCATTTTGAATGATGTCCGCTGGCTCGGCGGCGACTGGGGCGATCAGCTGTTTTATGCGTCAGATTACTTTGAAAAGCTGTACGGATATGCGGTGGAACTGATCAAGCGCGGCAAGGCCTATGTCTGCAATCTGACGGAAGAAGAATTCAACGAATACAAGGGAACGCTTACCGAGCCGGGACGACCGAGTCCATGCCGTGACCGTTCCATTGAAGAAAATCTTGATCTTTTTGAACGAATGCGCAAAGGGGAATTCCCGGATGGCGCATACGTCCTGCGGGCAAAAATCGATATGGCATCTCCGAATATGCACATGCGCGATCCGGCAATCTACCGGATTCGCCATGCGTCACATCATCGGACCGGGGATAAATGGTGTATTTATCCGCTGTATGACTTTGCCCATTGTCTTTCTGACTCAATCGAAGGGATCACTCATTCCATCTGCACACTGGAATTTGAAATTCATCGTCCACTGTACGACTGGATTCTGGATGCCCTGGAAACGCCGTGTCATCCGCGGCAGATAGAATTTGCCCGTCTGAACCTGACGTACACAGTAATGAGCAAACGCAAACTGCTGGAACTGGTCAAAGAGGGGAGGGTGAGCGGATGGGACGATCCCCGCATGCCGACGATCTGTGCCTATCGCAGACGTGGAGTCCCGGCATCGGCAATCCGCAACTTCTGCGAAAAAGTCGGTGTTACCAAATTCAACAGCCTGACAGACATTGCTCTTCTGGATTACTGCATCCGCGAGGAGCTGAACAAGACAGCAAACCGTTACATGGTTGTGATGAATCCGGTCAAACTGGTGATCGACAATTATCCAGATGCTCTTGTCGAGGAAATGGAGGCGATCAACAATCCGGAGGATCCATCCGCCGGTACTCGCAAAGTGCCGTTTTCCAAAGAGGTTTATATTGAAGAATCCGACTTTATGGAGGTACCGGTCAAACAGTTCCATCGTCTTTCCCCCGGAGCCGAGGTGCGTCTCCGTTATGCCTATCTGGTGACATGCACCTCGGTTGTCAAGGATGGAAATGGAAAAATCATGGAAATCCATTGCACATACGATCCAGCCTCGCGAGGGGGCAATGCTCCGGATGGTCGCAAAGTGAAAGGAACCATTCACTGGGTTTCCGCCGCCCATGCGGAAAAGGCAACGGCTCGTTTGTACGATAAACTCTTTACCATTGAGGATGTCGGAGCAATTCCAGAGGGAGAGGATTATAGAAATTACCTGAATCCGGACTCCTTGAAAACAGTTGCCTGTCTCATGGAACCTGCATTGAAATCGGTAAAACCAGGGGTAGGGGTGCAGTTCGAAAGAACCGGTTATTTCTGTCTGGATGAAGCAGATTCCAAAGAAGGTATGCCGGTTTTCAATCGCACCGTGGCGTTGAAAGACTCCTGGCAGAAAAAGATCGCACAGAAAAATTGAACCGACAAACCTGTCGGCAGGGAAGGGGGCTTTTATGCCAGAATCCAATACAGCACCGACGATTCTTGTGGAAAGAGTCGGAGTTTTTGAAACAAACTGTTACTTTGTCTATCCGAAACAGAGAGGAACTTTGTATATCATCGATCCAGGAGGGGACGAAGAAAAACTGCTAGAGACAATCACGGCTTTCCCTGATGCCGGGCGATATCAGATCCTTCTGACTCACGCTCATGTTGATCATATCAGCGGGGCAGGGGCGATCGCTAAAAAGCTGGAGCTCTCCTGTGTTTATCTCCATCCGGCAGATCATCCTCTGTATGAGAATCCGGAAAACGCCCTCCTCCCGTATCTGCCGCCGGCAAAAAATCTCCCACCGACGCAATGGCCGCCGGAAATGGCCGATTTTTCCATCATCACCACTCCAGGTCATTCACCCGGCGGAGTCTGCTATTATTTTGAATCTTTGAATTCTCTGTTTTCCGGCGACACCCTGTTTTCGGGGTCCATTGGACGGACGGATCTTCCTGGCGGAGATTATGACAGTCTGATGAAATCCATTCGTGAAAAACTGATGATTCTTCCGGAAAAATTAGCAGTCTTTCCCGGTCACGGCGAGCAGACAACCATCGGAATTGAAAAATCATTTAATCCATATTTGGCAAAATAATCCCCTCTCCTGATCTTTCTTCAGGGAAGGGGAGCAATCCATCATTTACCAACCCCTGCCCCTTTGTCAGCCATTTTTAATCCATGAGGAATCGATTCTCATGGATTTTTTTCTTTCCACTTTCATTGATCTGTATGACTGTTTTTCCAATTGTTGATTTTGTAAAATTTATTGACATTTTATCAACATGGATTGTTTTCAGCTCCTTTCTCCGGCGAATATGAATTCAGAAAACTACCTCCCTCACCCGATAAGCAGGAATGTATGACTTAACATAATATATATTATGCGACGTTATAAATATCCCTCTCAGCCCCACGAATCCCTCCATGACTCAACCGCATGGAGTCGATCCGCAGGGCTTCCGGGTTTTCCCGGAATCTTCGCGGATCTTCCGTTTTTGCGTTTGCTACAATCAAATTAAAAACTTGCACAGAAAGTCCATACAGCTCCAAAAAAATGATGGAATCCCGGACCAGAAATCTGAAACCGTAATACGGCCTGCCCTGTCATCTACATAAAATCCGGACTCCCTAAATAAAGAGAAAATTGAGGTGAGGGAGACCTGATACATTGTCTTTTGCAGGATGAAAACGGAACTTTTCCAGTCCTTCTGCCATTTTTTAATCCTTTCCGTTAACAAGGGCTTTTCTATCACAGAATCGAATACAGCTTCATCTGTAGTCAGCGTAATAGCAATTATTTAGAAAAAATCCCATAACATCTGAATAAGCATCTAGAAAATCTAGAAAAATAAAACCATGCATTTCTGAAGTGATTTTCTTTCACTCTTCAAAAAGAGAGACTTTAATAATCCCCCCTTCCCTTGAGAATAAATCAGGACCATCTAATCTTTCTTCAAACAAATTATAATGCGAAAGAATAAGAAAAATGCTGAAAAAGATTGAAAATAAAAATAATGAAACTAAATTAACTCAAAATTGACTGTAATTCGTTCAAAGGGGAAAATATGAAAACATACTGGAAAGCAAAATCTATTCTTACAGAAAATGAAAGAGTTTTTTATAGAATTCTTGCAGAAAGGCTGGCATCTGAACATATTCTTTTATGCAAAGTCAGAATGGAAGACGTTATACATGTAGACTTCAACTTGAAAAATAAAAACTTTGCCGCATATCAGAGCGCAAGAGGGAAAATGAAAAACAGGCATTTCGATTTTGTGATCTGTGATGCTAAAACTCAGGAAATACAGAGAATTATTGAGCTTGATGGATGGACACATCGGAAAGATAGCGAAGCTGAAGCTGACAAATTTAAAGATGAAGCATGTGCGGAAGCTGGATTAAAAATAATCAGAATTGACTATCAAGAAATGAATTATCCAGAAGAAATGCTCCAGAAAATTGTAAAAGGATAATGCAAGCGAAAAAATAGACGTAAGATTATATCCGGCACTTAGTATCTCCCCTCCCCTTTCAACGATGTCTGAAAGGAGGGAGATCCAGAAAAGAGCATAAAATCTTATTTTTCTTTCTTCCGAAGGATTTCCGCAGCTATCTCACTGTTGACGACCGGAAGACCAAAACTTTTGGCAAATTCTTCACATTCATCATATTGCAGGATCAAATGCTGCGGATGATGTGCATCACTGCCGATCACGACTTTCGCCCCACCTTCTGCGGCGATTTCCCAAAATGGAGTCCATGGATAGCGGTAGCGTTCGCATCCGTCTATAACAAATTTACCGCGACGAACACCGTTTGCGTTGATTTCCAGAGGGATATTGCGCTCGACAGCAAGAGCGACGATATCACGAAAGCCGCTTTTCAGCTCCGGAGTCATGCGCTCCACCCGGCTGGCAAATCCATCCGGATGAGCCAGATAGACGATCGGCAGATTCTCCATAGTCTCGAGTGTTTGACGGATGAATGCACGAATGATCTCCGGAGTCGCGGGGAAATCCGCATAAAATGGATGCATTGATCCATCAGTTATCTTCACAAAGTGAGCTGCTCCAATGAGATAATCCAACCCAACCTCTCCCAGAAGATAATCGGAACAGTACGCCCCGCCCAAATCGGAACAATATTCGACTTCCAATCCTGCAAACACTTTCAACTGAGGAAACGCCTCCTGTGCAACAACAATTTCATGGCGATATTCCTCCAGTTCACTGAAAAACATTCTGGAACCGTGAAAGCGGTCATCCGGATACGGTGCATGGTCGGAAAAACCGAGAATATTGAACTGCATCTCAAGCGCCGCTGCACAATAATCCGCAGGCAGTCCCGAAGCATGACGGCAGTGTGCAGTATGTGTATGCAGATTGACTCGTGTTCCCGAACAGTTCTGTTTCATTTCCGCTCCTTTTTATCAGGTCAACATACCACAAATTCTGAAAAACTCAAATGTCATCTTCTGAAAAAGAGCGAAAGGCAAATTATGAGAACAATCAAAAACGTTGTACGCCAAAGCGAAGGAAACAGAATCCTTCGTTCCAGACTACCGGAGTCCATGGAGCAAAGACTCCCGGATCCTTATAAAATGTTCCCGGCGATACACCAAGACATTCCCCTTCTTCCAGATGCAGAGGGCCCAGCATGTTGCGGAGAGAATTTGTCAATTCGATTTCCAGGGAGTTTTTCCCCACCTTCACAATTCCTTCCGGAATCGGAACAGAGTAATCCGGACGTACCGTAACTCCGATTTCAACCCCGTTGATCCGGATCAAGGCGGCATGTGCAAAAAGATTCTGAAAAGCGATGACATACCCCTCCCCTTCCCCGCCGTCCTGGATATCAAAAAACTGGCGCAGGCAGATGGTTCCGGCAAAAAACGGGAAACCGGATTCTTCCACATGCTCGATATCGACCGTTTCCGGCAAGGATTCCAGGCGGAAGGAGCCATGATATCGGACGGCATTTCGTTCCAGAGGTTTGAAAACTCCATCCGTCGCCACACCGAACTTTCCGCAGAGATACACCGATTCGATTTCCGTCTGGAAGGATAGCTTGTTCTTTTCCGATTCAAAAATTTTTGATGCGTCAATTCCAGTGTAAACTTCCGGTTCCTGATGAAATGTCAACTCAAGTTCGATTACATTTTGTCCGGGAATGACTGCATGACCGATCTCCACTCGCTCGAATGCCTGATCTGCAAAAAATCCATCCGGGCGATGGGAAATCCTTATGCCGTTAACGCGGATTTCATACCGTTCCGGATGCTCCAGAAGAAGCGAGAGAGGTTGTCCGAGCGGATACGTTTCGCCCGTCACAAACTCAAAAGTCAGTTTTACGTCAGCATCCCGGCGCAGTTTCAAAAGTTCATCCTGAATGGTCAGAACGTATTCCCGTTCAAAGAGGAGTTTGCCTCCGACTTCACAGCGGCAGAACTCAAGTGTCAGGAGATTTTCCGAACATCTGGCAATTTCAAATTTCTGCGGCAGAAACAGAGCTTTTCTCTTTGGCTTTTCCGGTGAAGCGGAGGGAAGTTCATGATCCCGGACAAGCAGAAGCAGATCTCCGGCTGGCTCAAACCGGTGTTCAACACGAAGCATCCCGTTTTCCAGTTTCGTAAAACAAAGCGGCTCGATATTCCCGGTTTCCGGATCAAAGCGTTCCACCCCCTCCCCCGGAATGAAAAGAACTGTCTCAAATGAATCGAAACGCCTGGTGTTTACATAGTAGTACAGAACGGCACTTCGTCCATCGAAATCATCGAAAAAGCGGCGGGTGACATTCATTGCGGCAACCTGTTCCTTCCGATCGAAACACAGTTCCGGAGGAGTCGTTCTTTTTACAACAGAAAGCGGTCTTACCAGAGCAAGTGCTCTGTCAATCAGAGCTTCAGGTGAGTCGAAAAATTCGATTTTTTCCAGCAGGGGAAGATGTTCCACTCGCTCGCCATCCACAAAGAACTCGGAAGCGGAATCATTCCGTTCGGCAAGGATCACTCCCCCTGCACTGGCGAAAGCGTCCAGAAGTGCAACCTGTTTGGAGGAAAGATTCAACAGTTTCGGCAGGATCACAAGACGGTATGCCTGTGACCCGATTTTCAGAATGGCACCATCCGTTGAACCATGCAGTTCCATCAGGGTTTCATCCCCGTAGTGATGGTTGAGATGTACGTCTTCCAGATGCTGGGACAGCGTCTCGAATGCGAGGGAATACTGCATCAGAGTTTCGTTATCGCGAGCATTGAAAAGAATATGAGCGGTTGTAATTCCATGAAGCAAAAGGACTTCTGTCTTAATTTTTCCATTTGCCAGCAAAACGCCGATCCGGGAAATGGCATCATTGAACGTACGGTAATACTTCCACCAGGGCTGATGAATGAAGAGCGATGCCGGATAATCCCGTTTGCGGATGCCGCGCAGCGAATATCCCTCCAGATGCTGGCAGATCAGATTGATTCCGTGCACCATCTGCCATTGACAGAGCCATTTCAAATCGGCAAACGTCACGCCCCAGCCGCAGAGAGCGAAGGTTTCTGAAAGAATTTGCTTCTGTCCGCACTGAGCTGCTGCACTGGCCAATTGCAGAGGCGTCGCCAGAGATGTAAAATGGCGTCCGAGCGCATCCATTCCCGGAATGTGATAATACTGATATTGCGGCATCACAGCACCGTTGCTTGTCAATTGACTGAGGTAGTTGTCCTCGCAAACCTGATGTCCGGTGAGTTTCCAGCCATGTTCCGAGCACCAGTTGTAAATCGGTTTCAGGAAATGGTTCATGAAAAGACGTGTAGTCAGGCGCCAGAAACGATAGCGCGTTCGTGTACAGCCCTCGAAATCCAGCAGAAGATGCGGAAGCACATCAAGGATTTCTTCGCCATAGGCATTCCGGTATTCTCGTTCGAAGGTGAACGACCAGGGAATGCCGTTTCTGGAAATTTGCGGCTCATCGGTAAAAAAGCCTACCATGGCGGCACGTTCCGTTTCATTCAGAGAATCATAATACTTCTGATGGACCGATTCCAGGAATTTCTCTGTCACTTCGGGATCAAGTGTATCAACATAATATGGATTCACGTCATAACGACAGACCAGTACTTCCGGCAGGTCAGAAGCGATTTCCTCCGAAATTCTTTTTCCTTCCAGAGTATAGATTGCAATAAGATTGGAACGTGTTCTGATTTCTGCTCCGGGTATTTTCTCGCAGCGAAGATATTTCTGCTGGTATTTGACTCCGAGTCCGTTGACGATTCCACTTCCGAATCCGCTGGGCCAGCCGTTTTCATCGTATGCCCAGGCTTTCATCCCCAGGCGGGCTGCATCATGGATGCAGTTTTTTGTGGCGGAAAACCATTCCTCTCCAAGATATCCGGTCAGCAGACCGCCGCGGGCGTGCATGAAAAAACCGCCGATTCCCGCTTCATACATCAAGCTGATCTGACGGGAAAGCTCCTTGTTTTCCAGTTTATCATTCCAGCTCCAGAAAGGCACCGGTCTGTAATCGGCTGCCGGATTTGCCGCAAGTTCTGCAATTTTCATATCAAAACATCCTTTTCTGATGATTTTCCACCGCAAATATAGCATTACTCAATCACGAGGCAAGCTAAAAAAGGAAAAAGAGTCAGGGATGGATCAATTTTTTACGATAAAAATCATATCTGCAAAACGTTTTTCAAACGGGAAAAGAGAGCTTCTCACTTCCCTTCCCCGCACTTTTCGGTATTTTCCGATTCATGAAACGGAATCGGCGATTCCCTTTTTCAAGAATTCAAGTGCCTCTTTTTCGGGAAGGGTCTGAACAACGGCCCCGTTCCGGAAGACAACCGCCATACCGTTCGCGCCTCCTGCGAGCCCCAGATCGGCATCCGATGCTTCGCCGGGCCCGTTGACAACACATCCCATCACGGCAATTTTTTTCAGTCCGATTCGCTTTCCGGATGCCTTCAGGCTTTCCACAAAATCGCTGACTTCAGTTGCCAGAGCTTCAAGATTGATTCTGGTACGTCCGCAGGTCGGGCACGAAACGATTTCCGGCTCTGCCTTCCGCAAGCCGGCGGCTTCGAGAATTGCGAGTCCCGCAACGATCTCCCGTACCGGATCTGCCGTCAGACTGACCCTCATGGTTTCTCCGATTCCTTCCATCAGCAAAGTGCCGATTCCAACCGATGATTTGATCATCCCGATGGAAGGCGGTCCCGCCTCCGTAATGCCGATGTGAAGCGGAATATCGGAAATCTTCGCAAAATAGCGACATGCCGCAACAGTCGAAGTCACCGAACTGGACTTCAAGGAAACTTTGACTTTCGTAAATCCATACTGCTCGAGCAGTCGTACCTGGTCAAGCGCAGCTTCCGCCAAAGCCTGCGCCATGGCGTCCATCCGGTTGAGTCCGGAAGAAAGTTTTCGTTCCAGCAGTCCCTTCGGCAAACTTCCGGAATTGGCACCGACCCGAATCGGGATTCCCGCCTCCCCCGCGGCTTCCGCCACCGCGCGTACACGATCCGCCGAACCGATGTTCCCCGGATTGATACGGATTCCATGAATCCCAGCCCGGATAGCCCCGAGCGCAAGACGATAGTCAAAATGAATGTCGCCGATCACAGGGATCGGCGAACCGGCAAGAATTTCCGGCAACGCGCACACTGCGGCTTCATCGGGAATTGCACAGCGGATGATATCACATCCGGCGGAAGCAACACGACGAATCTGAGCAAGCGTTGCGGCGGCATCAGCGGTATTCGTATTCGTCATGGACTGCAGCGAAACCGGCGCACCACCACCGATGACCACGCTGCCGACGTTAATTTTTCTTGTCGCTCGAATTGGAAACATCCTTTTTCTCCGTCTTGTCATCCGTCGCGTTTGCCTCTTTGATACTCTGTTCCAGGGTCGCGCGGGAAACCGCCGGAGCCGAGAAGGAGGCTATCACCCGCTTGACATCATAGAAGGATACAAACAGCATAAAAGCAACCAGCAGCGCAACAAACGCCATCGTCACCGGCTGAAGGACTTTCGGTGAAACAGGACGACGGAAGAGAATTTCCAGAAACGCCAGCACCACATGTCCTCCATCAAGAACCGGAATCGGCAGAAGATTGAACAATCCCAGACTGAATGTAATCAGTACGACCAGATTCAATCCTTGAATCAGGGACCCCTTGTACACAGAGATGTAAAGGACGCGGCCGATGCCAATCGGCCCGCTCAAATGCTTTGCCTGAATCGTGGTATGCTGCTCCGTCAGACCAAGCTTGTTGCCGAGACTCACGCCAAGACTGCGCAAAGACTTGACAGACATGTCAATCACATGCATAAACTGTTCCCAGGGAGTGGGATGTGCGAGATAAGCGTATTCGATCCCCACATCATTGTACCGCAAGAAAGCGGGGGCAAACGCGAGATCGACAAGTTTCCCGTCGCGGCGGACCTTCATGTTCAGAATGCTGCCGTCGGATTCGTTCACAAATTTCTGGCAGTCGGTGGCAGAGGCAAGTTTCACTCCGTTGATTTCGACGATCTCATCGCCAAGTTTCATTCCATTTTTTTCCGCAGGCAGACCTTTCGCCAGCCCGATGACTTTCGGGAGAGGATCCGTCGGCCGGAACGTGATACCGAGAAGATAGACTCCCTTTTTCCCTTCGATTTCAATCGGATTCGGAATGATATTTTTGATTTCGACAAGTTTCCCCTCCCGTTTTACGACCATATCAAAACTTTTTGCGGAACTCATCGTGGTAAGCTGTTCGAATTCAAGCATATCAGAAACCTTCTGTCCATTGACGGAAACGATTTCATCATTGTTCTTCACACCGGCTTTAGCGGCGGGAGAGCCCTCCACCGGATAAAGTTTCAACGGCAGTTTCGGCATGAAAAACGGATATGCGATCTCATCAGCGGGACTGACTTTCCGATTTACAATCGGTTTGTAGGAAACGACGAAATCCTTGTCACCGCGCCGGACATCCAGCTTGACATCGCCGATTGTCACCAGAATTTCCACAATAAAATCATTCCATGTGAAATTGACATCTTTTCCATTGATCTTTGTGATGATGTCGCCTTCCCGAAGCCCCGCATTGTATTCCGGACTATTCTTTTCAATGGCGGCAACCTCAATTGTCCGAAGAGTGGGGCTGTCCTTCGGGATGCCGCAAATCCAGATGACACACGCAATCAGAAATCCGAAAATGATATTGAACAGCGGTCCTGCGACCACGGCAAGAATCCGATCGAACGGTTTTCCTTTCGGCAGGACATTTCCGTTTTCATCCTTGGCTTCGCCAGTTGCGTCGATCTGTGGAATTTCGACATATCCGCCAAAGGGAATCCACCCGATGCGGTATTCCACCCCTTTATAGTGGAATCCCCACGCCTTTTTGAATCCGATGGAAAAGGCGATCACATGGAATCCGCGCCACTTTGCCACAAGAAAGTGCCCAAGTTCATGAACAAAGACGCATAGTCCGAAGAAAAAGATCATGAACACCGCAGATCCGATGATTGTAAGCAAATGCGAAAAAGTCATCTGTTTTCATTTCCTTTCCGGAGCTGGCGCGCGAACTCCCGCGCATTCCGATCGGCTTCAAGAATCGTATTCATATCAGCCGCTCCCTTTCTGTTGAATCGGTTCATTGTTTGTTCCACTACGTGGAAGATTCCGGTAAATTTGAGTTTTCCCGCGCGAAACCGTTCCACGGCGACTTCATTTGCCGCATTCATAACGGCTCCCGCGATTCCGCCTCTGCGGATCGCCTCGGCGGCAAACAGCAGTGACGGAAAACGTTCCGTATCCGGTGGTTCGAACGTGAGTCCGGAAAGACGGGTCAGGTCCAGTCTTGCGAGTCCGCCATCGCACCGTTCCGGATACGTAAACGCATACTGGATCGGGAAACGCATATCCGGCCGACTCATCTGAGCCATAACCACCCCGTCCTCAAACTCCACCATTGAATGGACAACGGACTGCGGATGCACCAGCACCTCAATCCGGTCCGCTCCCACGGAAAAGAGATGATGCGCCTCCACCATCTCCAGAGCCTTGTTCATCAGCGTGGCGGAGTCCAGCGTCACTTTCGGCCCCATGTTCCATGTCGGATGATGCAGAGCCTCAGCGCAGGTGACGTTCTCCAGCGCCTCACGCGGGTATTCGCGGAACGGCCCGCCGCTCGCCGTCAGGATCACGCTCCGCACTCCGCCCTGCTTTCCTTCCAGACACTGAAAAACGGCACTGTGTTCGCTGTCGACCGGAATCAGACGCACTTTTTTTTGTTTTACCGCTTCCATCACCAGCGCACCGGCCATCACGAGGACTTCTTTGCTGGCGAGAGCGATGTCCTTGCCGGAGTCGATCGCGGCAAGAACCGGAGGCAGACCGGCAGTCCCGACGATGGCGCAAAGGACCATGTCCACTCCGGGACAGCGCACCAGCTCTTCCACCGCCCGTTTTCCTGCAAACGCCCGGCATCCGGGCGGCAGCATGGCAGCCAGTTCCGCTCCCCGTGTCTCGTCTCCGGTCGCAGCGAATTCACATTTCAGGAGAGCAGCCTGCTGCGCCAGACGCTTGAGATTCGAATTCCCGACAATCCCGACCACCCGGACCCTGTGACTCAGCGCGCAGGCAACCCGCACGGCATTTTCACCGACGGAGCCGGTTGACCCGAGGATAATGACATTCTTCATCTCAACTGTTCCCTGTTTCTTATTTGCTGTCAATCAGGAAAGTAACCGGCCCGTCATTGTCGATTCCGACCAGCATGTCGGCGCCGAAGCGACCGGTCTCCACCTGTTTCACTCCAAGTTTTTTCACCAGCTCAACGAACCGTTCATACAACGGCTCGGCAAGCTCCGGACGGGCGGCATTGTCAAACCCCGGACGACGCCCTTTAACGCAATCCCCGTACAAAGTGAACTGGGAAATGATCAGCGCCCCTCCCCCCACATCCAGAAGGGATCGATTCATTTTACCGTTCTCGTCGGTAAAAATGCGGAGATTGACACATTTGTTCGCAAGATATTCCGCGTCGGCCTCCGTATCGGTATGGGTTACGCCGACCAGAATCACGAGACCTTTGCCGACTCTGCCGACAACTTCGCCATCAATAGTGACGCTTCCCTTTGCAACGCGCTGAATCAGCAGTCTCACGACATCACCCTTTCTTGATGAGGTTCAGGAACTCCAGCCGGGTAGCCTGCTCCCTGCGGAACGAACCGAGCATGGAGGACGTGACCATCGTGGAATTCTGTTTTTCGACCCCCCGCATCAGCATGCAGAGGTGCTGAGCCTCCACGACTACACCGACCCCTTCCGGCACGATCGATTCCATGATCTGGGTTGCAATCTGCCGCGTCATCCGTTCCTGAATCTGGAGACGGCGGGCAAAGACATCGACCAGGCGAGCCAGCTTGCTTACCCCGAATACTTTTCCTTTCGGCACATAGCCGATGTGACATTTGCCGAAAAACGGAAGCATGTGATGTTCGCACATACTGTAAAATTCGATGTCGCGAACAATGATCATATCATTGCAGTCTTCATTGAAGATTGCGCCGTTGATCACCTTTTCCACATCCTGTTTGTATCCCCGTGTCAGGAATTCGAGACTTTTCCGCACTCGTGCAGGGGTTTTGAGCAGTCCTTCCCGTTCCGGGTCTTCACCGAGATCCAGCAGAATCTGTCTGATTTCTTCTTCGATCATTTTTTCACTTTCTTTTTTCCAGCAGAACAGAGGCGAAGGCTTCGAGCCCCTCCCCTCGTCCGCAAAATCCCATTCCCTCGGTGGTTTTTCCCTTGATCGAAACCTGTTCGACGGCAAGGCCGAGGGCATCCGCTATATTTTTGCGCATGACAGCCGTGAACGGAGAGATTTTCGGTCTCTGCGCCACGATTGTCAGATCAATGTTTGAAATTTCCCATTCCCGGAATGCCGGAAGGGAAAATGCTTTTTTCAGAAGTTGAATGCTGTCCGCGTTCAGAAAGGCATCGTCCGTATCGGGGAACAATTTGCCGATATCGCCGAGAGCAAGCGCACCGAGAAGGGCATCGGTAAGCGCATGCGCGGGCGCATCCGCGTCACTGTGTCCTGCGAGTCCCCGGTCATACGGGATATGCACACCACAGAGAATCAGAGGACGCCCCTCACAGAAGCGATGGGCATCGTATCCGGAACCTGTTCTGAAATTTCCCGCCATCAGATTCTGCACTCCAGAAGATAATTCCATAAGAGAACGGACGCGTAACACATTCCGGCAGAAACGATTGCACGTCCCCAGCTTTTAAATACAAAACTCATTAGACTGAGAACAGCACCGCTGATGGTCGAAACCACCGAAAGCACCAGACCGAGCGCGAGCATCAGATTCAGTCCGGCAAGCATCAGGTACCCCCAGAATCCGGGATAAATCCCATCCGCCTTCCATCCGGCTTCAAGCCCCTCCCCCAGCAGAACAAGTCCGGCAGCGCCGGCGGCAATCAGAAGGGCGATTCCCGTAAAAAAAATCAGAAACGATATCAGCATTTTCATGAGGCCGGTTTCTCTCCGCGTTTAACAAGTCGGTTAATATATCTCCGCAAACGGCTTTATTCCAGATGAATTAAAAATTTTTTTCAGCGGAGCAGCTTTTCTTTTGCAGGAAAATCCGATGGATCTCTTTGTCGCCGTAGGGGTCTGCGGCATCCGGGAGCAGTTCTGAAAACGAATAGTTGGAACGGATCTGATCGATCCGAATGAGATGCCGGGATTCCTCCACGGTAAAATGCAGCCGCCATGTCCGGCAGCCGATCTCGAAGGAGCCGTCGTCAAGACGTACCACCCGTTTCCGTCTGGCATTGAACGGATCTGTTGTCAGCTGGACCCGGCAGAAGTTTTCCATATCCGGAGCGCCGATTTTCCTCAGAAAACCGATTTGTTCCAGAACGGAATCCGAGAATTCGATTTGCCAGGACTCCACCCGGGCTGCGTCGAGCCATGCGATCCGTGCATCCGGAAAGGAATCAATGTCGGCAGAATACGGCTTGATATCAAGCACAGGGGTTCCGTCGAGAAGATCGAAATTCCGGAGATGGAGTTTCCGTCCCTCCACGCGTTCCAGTTTCACGCAGCTGATCCCGATTGGATTCGGGCGGTACGGGGCCCGCGTCGCAAACACGCCGATCCGGCGCTTGCCGGGGGCAATCGGCGGATGGACAAACGGACGCCATCCCGCATTCAGATGGAAACAGAAGAGTATCCAGAGCCTGTCAATGCCATCCAGATCCCGACAGGCATCGACAAGACGCGGATCATCTTCCAGCAGAATCCAGCCGGCGTTGTCGGCAAACACTCCCTGGCGCGGCGTTTCAAAGCGGTATCGGCTGTCACAATGGAAATAGCCGATTGGAGAGAATTCAAAGGTCATGTCAAACAAATTCCATCTTGTCTTCCAGAGGACGGAATTCCTCTTTTTCGGAATCATAATCGTACATTTCGCCCTCGTTCATGTTGAAATACCATCCGTGAATCCGGAGTTTTCCTGCTTCGACCCGTTCCCGAATCCACGGGAAAGTCATCAGATTCTCCATGGAAAGAAGAATGGATGTTTCCTCGCAAGCGCGCAGCTGGAGCTCTTTGGAGTGGCAGCCGAGCCGTTCCATCACCCGTTCCCGCGCCGGTTCAGCCAGAGAAAGCCAGCGTGTGAGAAATTCGGAAGGATGATCGTGCCATTCCTCCGACATCAGCGTTTGAATTCCTCCACAGTTGGAATGACCGAGCACAATAATGTGCTTTACCTCCAGATGGCAGACCGCATATTCAATCGCGGAACTCACTCCGTGAAACGCGGAATCCGGATGATAGGGGGGAACCAGGTTCGCCACGTTGCGGATGACGAACATCTCTCCCGGACTGCTCCGGGTGACATGCGCAGGATCAACTCTCGAATCACAGCAGGCGATCATCAGCGTTCCGGGCATCTGTCCGTGTTTCAGGCGAGCGTACAGTTCGGTGCTGTCGGAAAAATAGGCTTTGCGGAAATGTTTGAATCCGTGAATCATTTTCTGGATGGCAGGGTCCATTCGAAACTCTCCCGTAAAAAAGTCAATCGTATTTCAAATCCAGGTCCGGTGTGTAATACGTTTCCGGCTCGGGGAGATCCTTTCCCTGCCCGTCCGAAAAGCGGACCTCCTTCAAATGGGTGGAAAGAAAAGGAAACGACTTCGATTCGCAGCGGTCCGGAGTCTTCAGCGTCACATAGGCCGTGCTCATTGTCCGGGCGTCGTGCGTCAACCCGAGACGGTTCATTGATACAAGCAGAGCCCGCTGACGGCGGTTCAGACCGTCGCGGACATCCGGCAGAGAGTCCAGCAGTTCGCGGTATGCCTCAGGATTCTGTTCCCGCAAAAGTTCAAATTCATCGTTCATTTCGATCCTGCTCCTTCCATATTTCGGGAAAATACACTCCCTGAGGTTGTTTTTCAATTCCGGGATACTATATTATTGAATTATTTGTTCCAGCAAACCATGAAATTCAATTATTCTGGAACATCAAACAACAACCCCAAACCAGCCATTTCTGAAAAAATGAATACATTTCTTGACCGTTTTTTTCATTACAGGGATCACAAGAGCACACTGAAAACAGAATTCATTGCCGGTCTTTCAACCTTTGCCGCGATGGCTTATATCATCTGCATCCAGCCTGCCCTCTTTTCCGGGCAGATGACCGGGAGTCCGACCGGAATGCCGTTCGGAGCTCTTCTCACCACCACCTGCATAGCCTCTGCAATCGGCTCGATTCTGATGGGGGTTCTGGCAAACTATCCGATCGGGCTTGCACCGGGAATGGGAACGAATTTCTTCGTCCTTTTCAGCGTCATGAGCGGATGTGCGGCCGTTTTGGGGACAAAAACGGGCGATCCGCTCGTCTGGCAGACCGCAATGGGAGTTGTGCTGATCTCCGGTATTATTTTCCTGATCACTTCCTTTACAAATCTGAGGAAGATGATGCTGAACTCCCTGAGTCCTTCGCTGAAGTTCGCCATTGTAACGGGAATCGGACTCCTGATCGCTCTCCTCGGACTCAAAAATGGCGGTATTATCGCCGTGGAAAACGGCCAGTGGATTCTGAAAACCGCAGTTACCGATATCCCATCCGTGATTTTCTTCACCGGACTGATCGTCATTACAGTGCTGCATCACTTTAAAGTAAAAGGTGGTATTCTGATCGGAATTCTAGCGTCTGCTTTGATTGCGTTTCTCAGCGGAAAAATTCAGTTTTCGGGAATTGTCGGAATCCCCGAAAATCCCATGCCGATTGTTTTCAAGGCGGATGTCGCCACGGTTTTCCATCATCTGTTGGAACTTCTGCCCCTGATTTTCATCTGCTTCTTCATGGACATGTTCGACACAATGGGCACCATCATCGGGGTTGCGACCTCCGCAAAACTGCTGAATAAAGACAACGAAATTGAACGAATTGAACGGGTGTTTGCCGCGGATGCGACTGCGACTGTGGCAGGCGCCCTCTGCGGTCAAAGCACCGTCACATCCTATCTGGAAAGCGCTGCGGGAGTCGAATCCGGCGGCCGGACTGGACTGGTCGCGGTGGTAATCGGAGTCTGTTTTCTGCTCGCAATGTTTTTTGCTCCGGTTATTACGGCGATCGCGGGATACGCCCCAGTCACCTCCTCCGCACTGGTCGTCGTGGGAGTGATGATGATGGGTTCCGTTTCGGAAATCCGATGGGATGACTACACAGAGGGCGTGCCGGCGTTTCTGATCTTCACTGGAATTCCGTTCAGCAGCAGCATCATCGGCGGAATTGCTCTTGGTATCATCGCATACCCCTTTATCAAAATCTGCAGCGGCAGAATCCGGGATTTGAACTGGTTCTCCTATCTTTCCGCGGCTTTTCTGATTCTTTATCTGATCCTGCTGAACGGGAGATAACCGCCCTCCCCCCGAACTCCATGATCCGGAGAGCTTTTCTCTACTGACATGAGAAAAAAAAGACTCTTTTTCAAAGAGAGGGTTGTATTTGATGCAACCGGTTGTATTTTAAAAACAACCGATTGCATTTTTAGATTCCAAACAAAAAGGGAAATCATGTTCAGCACAGAGTACACACTTTATTTCAAGCGGGCGGAAGCCTTTCGAGATCATGTCAAACAGGCAATGTACGGGGAATCGGTCGATGTAAGCTGCGAATACGCTGTTACACGGGAACCTGTCGCATTCAAGGACCGTCTCTCCCTGAATTACAAACCGATCCATGAGGGTGAAAAATGGGGAGAATCCTGGGAAAGCGCATGGTTCCGTCTTTCCGTAACGGTTCCGGAGGCATTTGCCGGCAGAGAGCTGGTTCTGCTCTACAACGCCAGCGGAGAATCGCTGATTTTCGATTCGAACGGGACCCCGGTTTACGCCCTGACCGGCGGCTCTGTCTTCGCGGAAAATTATGAAAAAAGCAGATATGTGATCGGCCAAAAGAAACCGGGAGAAGCTCTGGAATTCTGGATCGAAAGTGCAGCAAACGGACTCTTCGGTCTTGTGCTGGCAGGCGGTTTGCTCAAACCGCAGCATCCCTACGGCCAGTTTGTCGGAACACTGACCACGGCGAAACTGGCTGTTTTTCGCCGGGAAATCTGGAATCTCTTTCTGGATCTTGACATCGCAGTTGAAATCGTGAAGGGACTTCCGGAGAACGATTATCGCAGACATCGCTTTGTCCGGATTCTTTCCAACGCGGCAAATGTCTACAATGAAACACCGGCCAATGCAGAAAAAGCGAGAGAGGTCCTGAAAGAGATTCTCTCGCTCCGTGCGGCGGATTCCGCTTTGACAGCCCATGCGGTTGGTCATGCCCATATCGACACCGGCTGGCTCTGGCCCGTCCGTGAGACCATCCGCAAATGTGCCCGCACGTTTGCCGCGCAGATTGATCTCATTGAAAAATATCCCGATTATGTGTTCGGCGCATCCGCAGCCCAGCATTACGCATTCACCAAAGAGCACTATCCGGAACTCTATAAAAAGATCAAGCAGGCCGTCAAGGAGGGGCGCTGGGAAATCCAGGGCGGCATGTGGGTGGAAGCAGACTGCAATCTGATCAGCGGGGAATCCATGGTCCGTCAGTTCCTTCACGGGAAGAACTTTTTTATGGATGAATTCGGTTTTGATGTCAAAAATCTCTGGATTCCGGATGTGTTCGGCTATTCTGCCGCCCTCCCCCAGATCATCCGGAAAGCCGCATGCGATTATTTCCTTACTCAGAAGATGTCGTGGAATCAGTTCAACCATTTCCCGTATCAGACCTTCAAGTGGAAAGGAATCGACGGCAGCGAGGTTATCACCCACTTCCCACCGGAAAACACCTACAATTCTCAACTCCAGCCGAAACAGCTGATGGAGGCGCAGAATACCTTCATGGAGCGCGACTGCCTTGCAGACTTCATGTCCCTGTACGGCATCGGTGACGGCGGCGGCGGACCCACCGAGGAACAGATTGAACGGGGAAGACGCATGGCAAACCTCGAATGCTGTCCGAAACTCAAATTCGACCGGGCAGACCGCTTTTTCGAGGAACTTGCCAAAAAAGCCGATCTGCTGCCGACCTGGAAAGGAGAACTCTATCTGGAGCTTCATCGAGGGACTCTTACCACGCAATCCCGGACAAAACGCAACAACCGGAAACTCGAACAATTGCTGACGACGGTCGAATTTCTCGCCTCAATGCTGCCTTTCGCCGACTATCCGGTCAAGGAACTCGACAAAGCATGGAAGACTCTCCTGCTCAACCAGTTCCATGATATTATTCCGGGATCATCCATTACAAAAGTCTATCAAAATACGGAGAAGGAACACGGGGAGCTCTTCGAACTCTGCCGCCGTCTTCTCGACCGTCTCAGTACAAAACTCTTTGCGGAGGACAGCAGGGCAGCCGCGCTTCTGAACTCCCTCTCCTATGATTACGATACCGTTGTGGAAGTCCCTGATTCCTGGAACGGATACACAGTCCTCGACAATGTCGGCAATAAACTCCCGACCCAGACGGAAAACGGCAAAACCACGGCAATCGTTCATTTACCGAAATCCTCTGTTGTCACGATCCGCAAAGGAGAAAGAAGTACAGCGGACGCAACGGTGGATTCTTCCGACCTGATTCTTGAAAATGAGTTTGCAAAATATGTCTTTTCTTCCTCGGCGGAGCTGTTGGATGCCTACGACAAAATCAATTGCCGCAGCATCCTCAAGCCGGGATGCAAAGGCAACGTGCTTTCACTCTACGTCGATTTCCCGGTCAATTGGGAAGCATGGGATGTCGATCTTTACTACAACCAGCAGTTCCTGGCCCACCCGGAATCCGTCCGGGCACGGAAGATCGTTGAAGGCCGCGTCCGTTCGGCTCTTGAATTTGAATTGAAAGTCTCCGGATCGACCATCCGGCAGACTGTGGTGCTCGACGGAACAGGAGCCAGACTGGATTTCAGAACCACAGTCGAATGGCACGAGGACCGTAAAATGCTGAGAACGGCATTCCCGATTCATGCGTTTGCAGATGATGCCGCCTTCGATATTCAGTACGGCTATGTCAAACGTTCCATGAACGACAACACCAGCTGGGACATCGCTAAATTTGAAGTCGCAGCACAGCGTTATGCAGATATTTCCGAAGAGACCTGGGGTGTCGCACTCCTGAATGATTGCAAATATGGACACAAGGTCAAGAACGGCGTGATTGATCTTGCTCTGCTCCGTGCTCCGAAATATCCGGACTATGATGCCGATCAAGGGCACCATGAATTCACATACAGCCTTCTTCCGCACAGCGGGGATCTCTGCCACTCCAATGTAATGGCTCAGGCGGCACTCCTCAACAGGGGTGTGGGAGTGTTCGATGGACATGTCGCGGGAAATGCCGCATCCGTCTGCACTCTTGAGTCGGATTCCGTTACACTGGAGATCGTAAAGAAAGCGGAAAAGGAAGACTGCCACATCGTCCGCATGGTCGAAACCAAAGGCGTGGCAGCGAAAGCACTTCTGAAGCTCTCCGATCCCTCTCTGAAGGTCTCCTCCACCAATCTGCTGGAATGGACTGACGAGGCGGAGAATCCGGCGGAAAATGGCTCGGTTCTCCTGACCTTCTCACCTTTTGAAATCAAGACCGTGAAAATCAGGAAGTAAAACAGGACGGAGCCGGAATGACAGAATCCGGCTCCGTATTTTCCAATGAGCATAACGATTCACGATATTGCAAAACTTGCCGGACTCAATTCTTCGACGGTCTCCCGTGCACTCCGCAATGATTCCAGAGTGAAAGAAAGTACCCGGGAACGCATCCATCGCATTGCCCGGGAACACGGTTACATTCCCAATCTCAATGCACGCAATCTGGCGGATGGGCGGACACACAGAATCGCTTTCCTGATGAACACGTTATACAACGGAATTGAAATTGAACCGGCAACGGAAGCTAATCGTCTCCTTTCCGAACGTGGGTACAGTCTGATGCTCCTCCTGTGCAGTGGATCAAGAGAGATTTTTAAAACACATCTGGATCATCTGGCGCAGAAGCTCTGCGATGCGGTTCTCATTATTCCCGGATTCGGTGAGAATGACAAGGATATCCTGGAAAAGATGAAAGTGCTGAACTGTCCGGTGATTTTCATCGACCGCTGGCCGGAAAATACGGGTTATCCAGCTGTAACGACCGATCAGGCAAATGCCATGAAGCGTCTGTTTGAATGCGCAGCAGCAGAAAACATGGACAGTGCGTTTTTAGATATCACGACCGGCAACAGTGCATCCCGGAATCGTTTCCATGCGATTCTTCAGGAGTTGGAGGAACATCGAATTCCATTTATCCGGAAACTGGAAGAAATGCCGCGATTTTTAGAGAATGGCGATCGAAAAAGTCTGTGCGTGTTTTCCAACGGGATTCGTCCCGGGAGCTTCTTCGACGAGGTATTTCAGAAAGGGAAAGCGAAACGTCCGGCGAAATTCTTCACTTGCGGATTCGACTGTATTGGTCCTGATGTCACTTCGTATTACGACAAAACCTTCCTGTGTATTCAGGATTTCAAGGAGATTGCCAGAATCAGCACAGAAATGATCCTGAATCAGCTGGAAGGAAAGATGACATGCGAACGTATCGTCAAGGTTCCGCCTCTGAAAGTCATTTCCTGCTGAACGGACAACATTTGACATCCCATCTTGTGAAAAACCTTTCTTCTCCTATAATTCAAGTCGTTTTTTCCAGAGACAAGGCTGTTTTTTCAAAATTATTCAGAAATGGACTTGACATTTTCATAGAAACCGTTATATTCCTCACATCCGAACTGAGGAGAGATGCCTGAGTGGCCGAAAGGAACGGTTTGCTAAACCGTCGTACGGGTAACACCGTACCGCGGGTTCGAATCCCGCTCTCTCCGCCATTTGTAATATACACGACTTTATGGGTATTTCAGTGAGAATGTCCCATGAAAGTCGTTTTTTATTGTCCGTTGTCTATCAACTTGTCTGGGTAAAAAAGAAGCCTGTTTTGTGAATTTAACAACCGCCGATGAGGACTTGGATCATTTGAGCGTGGATGTTGAATCCGGAGTTTCCGCCATCAAATTGTAACGTTTTTCTATTTCATCCGGAGTCCGGTCTCCTCTTTTATGATGAGGTCGCTGCCGATTGAAAAAATCAATATATTCTGCAACGGTTGCAGAAAGTTCCTTTTCTGAAACATCATGAATATGAGCTTTATCTCGACCAGGAAGACATGGACCATACAAAAACGAAAGCGAAATCGCCTCAAACGAATGGAATCTGCGAGAGATTTCATATAACGATTCTCTTGGAATTTATCAATTGCTTTTCGGAAAAAGATCTACGAATCCATTGAGATGCGGCAGAATGATCTGGAGGAACGGCGGCGGGAATACAATGAATCCCGCCCGCACAGCGGGAAGTATTACCAGGGGAAAACGCCGATGCAGACTTTTCTGGATTCCGTGTTCCTTGCAAAAGAGAAAATATTGCAGGATAATAATCATATTCCGGCTCAAAAGGAAATATGACAGGATCGTCAGATGATGTCGTAACTTCTACACATAACGTTTCTAGGCTCTCAGTTGTTTTTATTTTTTCGGAAGCCATCCAAAACAACTTGTTTTCGCGGATTGGTTTCTGACGGGTACATTTGCTGCGGTCCTCCCTCCATTTCTAAATTCCAGCAAGAAGCCTCGCGAAACGAGTGATAGCTCCAATCCCATCCATACTCTTCAAACAATTCAATGCAGTCCTGCAAGTATTTAGCCGCCCCGGAAGCCCAGGCAACCGCAGAAAATTCTCCGACATAAATACGAACACGGTGTTTCAGTTGAAACGCTCGTACATCTTTCATACTCTCCCGAAGTTTCTCCTTGTTCCAAAGTTCTTTTTTCTTTCCAAATTTGCCTGGATAAGTCTTGATCCCTTCTTTTTTAGTCCGAAATTGATGAGTGAATTCCATTGGATTGTACATGTGAAACTGATAAATGATATTTTTCAGTTCAAATGGTCTTTGTTCATCCCAACACCACGTTCCGTTCCCCCAGTTTGTCGCCACGATGATTGGAGTATCTGGATCAATCTTTCGGATTGCTTCTGCAGTTATCAGCTGTAATTTCCACCAGTCGAAACCATTCTTCAAGCGTGATTGCGGTTCGTTGAGAAGATCATAAGCCCATACATTCGGGTTCCCTTTAAATTCTGAAGCAATGCGTTTCCAAAGCTGAATAAAATGGTTGGCGTAAAAAGATTCAGAAAAAAGACACATATCCTTGTTGCGCTTCCTTCCTCCGGGTGGGGTATGCATGTCAATCACGACCCGGATTCCATATTTTCCGGCTTCGGAAACCAGCCATTTCAGATTTGCAAATCTGGACTCAAACCATTTGTCATAATCCTCAAGATCCCGGTCCGTATAAGGCTTCATCCAGAAACGACAGAATTGAAAACGCACAAGATTGACCTTCCATTTTGCCAGAGTTTCCAGATCATCTCGCGTTAAATCCTTCTGAGGAAGCATAACTCCCCGGAGTTGCGGTTGTTCGGAAACACGTTTGTCATAAACGGCTTTGTAGCTGCCATTTTCTCTGGAATAGAGCGGACGGATATTCAATGAGTTCAAATCAAAATCCACACGGCCTGAGACATCTTTTAATCCCAGCTCCAATCGTCCGCCAACAGCTCCAACCTGAGCTTCCACAGAAACGAGTTTCCATTCAAAGTCATCACACAACCGGACTCTGCTGACTGGACGAGTTTTCTTCTCGGAAAAGTTCGGAACAGAAAGAGCAAAATGAACCCCGAATCCTCGTCCCGGAGGCGACGAGAGGTTGCGGCCACGTGCAAGAATAGAAAGCTGAACAACTTGGCCGACATACGCTTTGAGATCAACTTCAGCCGTTGCAGCATGGATTCCTTTTTTGCACTTGTCCGGCACCGTTACAGACAGAATATCTCCATCTAGTTTTGCAAAATTGTTCCACTGAAGATCAAGTTTTCCAAGAGGAGTTCCCCCTTCCAGCATAACATCCGGACGCACTGGAATCAGAACTTTCTCTGAGCTTGGGAGATCCGATGTGTTCAGTTGCATCGCACTTAATTCAAATTCAATATCCCCGGTAAAATCCTGAAAGCCAAGATACAGCTCTCCGTTTCCTTGAAACTGAGTAATCTGAAGAGAGACCCTCTTCCAGTCGAAGGAGCCTTCCGGAATTTTAGCTCCCGGCCAGAGAGTTTCATCTATGACATTGTTATATTTCAGCATAAATTTCGGAGCTGCCCAGTTGGCTGTTTTACTTTTTTTAAGCCGATCTCCCCGAACGGGAATACTCAATTCAAGCATTTTTCCGATATAAGGTTTCAGATCAAGTTTAGCTGTGGCACAATGTACGCCTTTCCCATCCGGAGGAACTGAAACTTTCAGAAACGTTTTTCCTTCCCGCTTTTCAATACGAGCCGTCTTCGGGAGTTTCCAAAGAAGCTTTGAAGCATCAAATTCTGCACTGCTGCAAAGAATGGAAAGCAGAAAGATCACTCCACAAGAAAGTTGTTTGCAAATCTTCATATCAGAATCCTTATTTGTTCTATTTCATAATCTTAAAACGGAACAACCGTTCCAGCTTCATTCACCATCATATCCTGACGATGCCAACTGTTTACATTTTTCAAATAGGCAATCCAGGAAGATTGGGATTTCTGCTCTACATGACCATCCATAAACAGAGCTCCGCCCCGATTGTTGTGTGCAAGGAAGAGATAATAGGAACCGCCTCCGGCAATCATGTGACTCCCTCTTCCGTTGTTAAACGAACAGGCAAGAAACGCCAGACCGGAAAAATTTTTCATCTTTCTAAGATCATAATAGACGGCTCTGCCTGAAGCGCCATCCGCATAGACGACATCAGAGTAATAATAAATGGTATTGTTTTCTCCGTTGAACATATTATAATAAAAATTACCGGAAACAACGCTGAGCCAACCATAAACGGAATTGAAATAGGTGGCAGGAGTCGTGTTTTCAGTGCAGCGTGTTTCCTTCGGCAAAACCGTTCGATTGTATTTCTCAAGATACGTTATTTTATAAGAAAATTGATACGCCCAATTGTGTCCATAACCGGCAATACGATTATCCGTCCTGCAATGTTGAATCGGATAGATGTCATGAGAATCCAAAGAATATTCAGCGAATGTCATCCCGATCTGTTTCTGATTGAAAGAACACTGTATTCCCGCCCCCCTTTTCCTTGCGCGATGCAATGCAGGCATCAGCAGGGTCAGGAGTATAAGCGTTACCGTTACAATACAGAGCAGTTCCAGCATCGTAAATTTATGTATTTTTTTCATAAAGCCGCCCTTGATTTTCTTATAATTATAATGAATATTAACATCAACATCAACACTTGAAAAAAGAGAAAATATTCATTTTTTTATCAAAAATATTAAAACATGCAAAGATCTCAGAAAAAATATTCATATGATGAAATTCCTCTGAAAGGGGATTATATGCAGGAGAAGATCAGTTGGTATAATGCTTCCCTGAGTCATTGCGGCATTCTCTTTCCGCACACCTTCCTGCATGCCAGGATTTGGGGAACTCATGAAGTCCGTCATTTTCTCTATTCCTATACCGCAATTGAATTTATGATAAAGGGGAACGCTATATTCGAGATGAACGGCAAGAGAGTGAAAATTCAGGAAGGAGATGTTTTCATTATCCGGCGCGGACGGAACTCCGGATTCAAAATCACGGGAAATTTTAATGAAAAAATGGCAATCTGTCTTTCCGGAACCTTTCCGGATGTTTTGCTGAATTCTCTCCATTTAGATGAAGTACCCAAGATTTCTCTGCAAAACATAGAGGAAGCGGTTTCTCGTTTCCGCGAATTGAAAACGCTCCTGAAAGAGAAAAAAAACGGAACCGAGCACCTGTTGACGGAACGGATGTTCAGTCTATTTCTCTTTCTCTGCAGGGAAAACCGGAACAGACTGCAACAGAATTATCCGCCAGCATTAAAAAAAGCCCTTTCTCTGTTGCAGAATTGCGATTTTTGCAATGGTATCAGCCTGGCCGCCATTGCAAAAAACACGGGTATCAGTACACCAACATTAATCCGGATTTTCCATAGATATTGTGGAAAGTCTCCCATGGAGTATATCACGGGAATGCGGATGGAGTTCGCAAAAGAACTGCTGGAATCCACTAAACTCAGCATAAAAGAAGTATCCGCTCGAACGGGATATAACAACCAGCTCTATTTTTCAACTGTTTTCCGGAAATACTGCGGAATGAGTCCTCGCGATTTTCGAAAATTTTCCGGAGATATCCTGTCTTCCCTAGAATCCGGACATCCATAAAAATATTCCAGAACGATTTATGCTGAGTTCTTGAGAGGATTTGAATTCAAAAAGTACACTCGCTGCATCTTTTTATCCGGAAAGCGGAAACAGTGCCGGAGATTCTTTCTCCACTCCACGCAGATTTGAGGCTCCGTGCTGATCCGGAAGCGTTAAAAATGTGCGGTTATTCCCGAAAACTGGACAACCGCAGAAGAAAGAGCTATGTGTTTTCAGTTCCCCGTTCCGCCGTTTTTCATCTGACTTGAAAAGGGCGGATGGAAAAAACGCCTGGTGCAGCAGATGGCAAAACTCATGCCATTGCTGAATTCCTGTTATGATTTGAAAGAAATCCGAGATTTTGTCATACAGCTTCACTGAATTCTCTGACTTGATGTGACATGGAAGAAAACAGACAAATCTCTCTGTATGTTGAGAATCAATCATTTCTTGTGAAACCTCCCAATGAAACGGCAGCTCAGTTGTCATTTATTGCAACAAACTGTTGTTCATAATAACGAGGCATTATCTCATCGGAAATGATTCTCAGAACAAGTTCAACATTGGCTTTATATTCTGCCATGCAATCCTGCAATTTCTGCTCGGAGGTCATTTTCCAATTGAATGGGATGTAGACATACATCGTATTTCCCGAAAAACTCATAAGGCTATAGGATTTCTTCCGCAATAGAGAATAGCATTTTTCAGCGAAGGAACTCTCTTCAGTTACTTCTGCCTCCTGCTCTGAAGAGGCTGTTGAGTAAATCCAGAGCGTATCATTCCCGGTCTTAAACAAATTTAAGTTTAATGGCCTTTTCAGCATTAAGTAAAAACTTACCACTAAAAAATTTAAATATGTTATTTTTTCCAGATGCCGTCCCCATTTCTTTGGCAAGAGCAACCAAGTATCTGAAAAATAAAACGGCAAAGAACAACAGAACAAAAGACCGGTTGAAGTGATTTTAAAACCAGCAGTTGCGGCACCGCTGCGGGGTCTGTTAAGTCCACCGCAACTAAGATGACTGAATTGCAAAACAATATTTCCTTTTTCCAGCGTAAATATCTGGCGTGGAATATCGCGATCCAGATAAAAAGCATTTATGCCGGAATGAAAGAAACAAGATGCTTTACATTCTTCTTCATGCAAAATACCGGGATCTTTCCGTTGCAGTCCTAATTTGCGAGCGACTTGCGAAGTTACATAACGAATCAATACTTGTTTTTTTTCACTTAAACGCATCTGGCATTCGACGATTGCAATCATCAAAACAAAGAATTCAAAAAAGAATAAAGAGGACCAGAAATCTGAACGATCTTCCAGCAGGAATACTAAAACCAATACAACAGTTCCGAGAGTTATAGTAATAACGTATGTATTTTTTCTTAATGAAAGATATCTTTCCAGGAGATCATACATAAATTCACACCTCTTTCACAGCTTTGCAAGCCAGCCCCAACAGCAAGTCTTTGTCCTGCAATAATACAAACTTTTGCACCTCTCCAGCAGGTTGGATAACTTTTTGGAAAAAGATTGGTGTACTCCCCTCCCCTTTGATTTACTATATCCCATTGTTTGCTGTTTGCAAATACCGAAATACTCGCCGGAAAGAAGGTTATATCCGCAATTTTGCATATTAAATAAGAAAACTTCGAAACGTTTGCCTGCGGATCAAGATCTTTCAAGACTATAAGCCGTTGGAGGTCAATTATTAAGAATACAGCGTCAAGAATTCGGGACTCTTCGCCATTTGATTTTCCATTTTCTTCGAAGCGAGACCTTGTTGTCCTTTCCAGACCTTTACACATGTGTTTCAGATGATACCGGAATTCCTAAAGAGGAAAAGATTCCTGTTTTATATTCAGATTGATCGAAAAGGATTCCGCAGATGATTTAGAAGGTTTGATCGCGCAGAACAAGCGAATCCCATCATTGCAGAACGTAAGTTGCGGACGTTCCATGCGATAGAAGCGTCTACGGATTCCCTCTTCCAGAATGATATTCCGGGAAAGCGCTGCCCCTCTCTTTTTCCATACCAATCCATCATCGGAATCGAATAAAATCAAAGCTCTGAAAAAATCGGAATAATTTCTGGCGTTATCTTTCAGAAGGCAATGCAATTTTCCATTCCAGACAAACACAAAAGGATCTTCTCCGGGAAAAGTAACCCCATCAATGGGAAAGAGATCCTCTTTTACAGGATGGAAAGGCCCAAGAGGTCCATCGGAAAATGCCGCAGCATGGTATACCGGGCCATAAAACGGAGATGGTCTATCTGCGGCAACCCATTTATAAACCATCAGGAAACGTCCGTCCGGCATTCGGCAGACACTGGGATTTGAAGTCATGACGGCATTTTTATGTTCAACTACCGGACGGAGTGAACGAGAAAAACGACCGCTCGGAGAGTTACTCCATGCAACACCGATCTGTTGGTGGTTGCGGTGATCCCACCACTCTCCGCTATCACTGAAATTGCCCATATAATACAGATAATACCGGCCTTCCGATTCGAGAATTGTCGGGTTGTGCGTAACATCACGATCCCATGCCCCCATGACTCCGGAACCGGGCAGACACCAGGACCGGAACTGATAAGCCGCATCGGGAGTCGGAGCAAACGCATAACCAATTCTGGAATGAGTCACCCATGCGTCAAATCCGAATTTCTGCTCCCACGCAGAAAAATAAAGATGACAGCCGCTTAGATCGCAGATCATGCTGCCGCACCAGACAAACATTCCCGGAATGGAGAAAATTCCTTCTTCTTTCAATGGTTCCGTTTGAAACAGACACTTCATTTGACAGATACCTCCTTGAATACCAAGGCAGAAACATTCCATCTCATTTTTCTTTGAATCGTTGTGAAAACATCAGCCATCCTTTTCGGCAGTCAGCAAATGCGAACAGTTTCGAAGCTGTTCCGCCACAAAGAAAAATCCCGTTTTCATATGAGTCAGACATCCAGGAAATCCTTTTTCAGAATCTCATCTGAGGGTTCCAGGCGTTTTTGAAACATCTCCTGCTCATTGTTGACGGGTACTATACTTTTTCTCTGCACACGCCTTCCATTCCACAAAAAGTCTCATGAAGATTCCGAGCAACGGTTCCCGATACGGGGAATACTTTAATCCACCGATTTATTTTTTCAATTTCCTGTTTTGAAAATCAACCGAATTTGCTGTATGATACAATATCTGCCAACTCTCCGGAAAACGGTATTGCAGAACCGATTCCAGTGGAGTTGCGCTATTTAAATTCCTCTATTTACGGAAATTCGGAAAAGAAAACCATATCCGGCTCCTGCGACTTCTTCTCGCGAATCATCCAATCGGAATGAGAGATTCAACAGAGCCAGCTGTGAATTTATCCGAAAAGCAGGGAAGCTTGTTTAATCCGTTTTCTCTTAAATTTACGCCAAAGCGCATATTTCAGCAGAACTTCTCTCCGGAAAAATGCTTTTCCGATTGACAAAACGGCAAAACCATGTTAGTTTTATTATGTTTGGTTTCTGACAAAAAATGAAGGATTGCAGCATGCTCAAACAAGCCTTTGCTTGAGTAAACACGGTACTTCATCAATCAATAAGAGATGTCCATGAAAGATAAGCAAAAGACAACCGGATTCAATGGCAGACAATTCATGCTTTGGATGGCCGCATTGGCATTGGGTGGAATATTGGGTACTCTGGGTATCAGGTGGTTGAATGATTTTTTCAATTTCATCGCATCTGTTTATACTCGCCTGTTTCAGTTTGTTGCAGTACCGACGATTGCATTGGCAGTGACAACAACGCTGGCTCTGCTTGGAGCCAGAAAAAATACGGGGCGGATTTTCCTGCATACAATCATGTATACCCTTCTTACCACTGCCGCGGCTGCACTGGTTGGCTTTCTGCTTTTCAAGGTGATAGAACCGGGCAACCTCCCTGCGGATGTTATTCAGCAGGGAAATACAAGTGTTCCGGAAAATCTGGGAACACTCTCTTATTATCATCATATTCTTTCTGTGATTCCGAATAATATCCTTGCACCATTTTCATCGGGGAATGTTTTAAGCATCCTTCTTGTATCAGTCGCAGTCGGCTTGGTTCTGGCGGTGAAGAAAGAATCCGAAAACATTCAGGTTCTATTGAAGGGAATCATCGGCATGCAGGAGGTGCTGTTTGCCCTGATCAAGGGATTGGTCTGGACTTTGCCGCTTGGAATTATGGCTTTTGCCGCACAGCTTTCCGCTCAGGTTTCGGCAGGTTTCATTCTTGGATCTCTGGGCAAGTATGTGGCTGTGGTTCTGGGAGGAAATCTGATCCAGTTTTTTATTGTTCTACCCTTGTTTCTGTTGATTCGCGGAATTTCTCCGCTCAAGGTTTTCCATTGCATGCTTCCGGCTGTACTGATGGCTCTTTTTACAAAGAGTTCAGCGGCCACCCTGCCGGTGACAGTGGAATCAGCAGAAAACAATTTAAAGGCAAAAAAGGAAGTGGCTCGTTTTGTGCTGCCGATCTGCTGTACGATCAATATGAATGGCTGCGCTGCCTTTATTTTCGTTACATCCCTTTTTGTAATGCAGAATGGTGGATGGGCATTGAGTGTACCTACCGTGATGCTCTGGTTCTGTATCTCCATTGTTTCCGCGATTGGCAATGCGGGTGTTCCAATGGGATGCTATTTTCTGACGCTGTCTTTGATGTCCGGCATTCAGGCTCCCATCGGAATTCTCGGCATTATCCTGCCAATCTACACGATTATCGATATGATTGAAACAGCGGAAAATGTATGGTCCGATTCCTGTGTCTGCGCAATGGTTGACAAAACATTGGCAAGGGAGGAAATGCCGTCAGACAAAATCTGACGGTGTTTGAAATGCTGCGAAAACAGACCGCATCTTTTTGCTGGCTCGTGCTCTGTTCCGATCTCCACACGATCAGAAAGCACAACACGAGCTCTCATTGATGTTCACCCCGGAATGCAATTCCAGAAAAAAACATCCACAGAGTCGTTCGGCAGATTGAAAATCCTGAGACGCATGTAGCGGAACACGGCGGAGATTCCAACCGTGCGGACAAAAGAGTCCGTGAACAGCTGCAAGGAATCAAAGAGAAACAAAAAAGAGAGTCCTCCTCCCTACTAGCCCCCTGCCCTCAAATTTCTATTTTCTTCTCTGCAGCCGCCAGTCCGAAGGAAAGATTTTCTGTATTTTGATGATCTCATTGCGTTTTGCGAAACTCAACAATCCATGAGACGGGTCCCGGAATTTCTGTCCGCAGAGTCAATATGCCAACCCGTCCATTCTCTGCAAGCGGATGGGAGGAATGTAAAATTTCACAACTATCCGGGAGAAGGATGGTCAGAAGACATGGTTCATCCGAGGTACACAGCACCGTTCCGGCAATATGTTCCACAGAGACTTCCAGATTCTGCAGCTCGTATCCGCCCTGGGTCAGATGCCGGGAGACGGAAATCAGTGCCGGCAGCCCGTCTTCCAGAGGAGTAATCCGGAACACCCTTGTATCATAAGCATTCAGTTCAATCTCAAAATGGCGGGAGAGAATACCGAGAAAGGCACTATTCCAATAATCGTATAACGCATAGCGTCCGGAATTCAGATCTAGATCTTTGCTGAGATCAATCGCGGCAGAATGCGGTTCCGGCGTCAGATTGGCGACAGCGGTCACATTCCAGCTCCCGAACGGACGTGCAATTGCAAGACTGGTTATCTGGAAAAAGCGTCCGTGTCGTTTTGAATCAAGTTCAGTCGGATGAATATCCACGACCGGCATAATTCTGCGAAGCATGTGAATTCTTTCCGGATCCAGCTTGGAAAGCTGATCTCCGAGAGTCACCGGAAGACCTGTCAGGCCGTAAAAGGAAACGCGGGTCCTTGCCTGTTCCGCCGTACTGAACTCCGGACGCAGAATTAAATTGTCCGCATCGATATAAAGGACGGTATTATGCCACGGATAGGAGTGAAGCACACGATTGATTCCCTGTTCCAGAAAATCGTCCCAGCTGAAAATATCTCCGCCGATTCTTGCTGCGCTGAACAGATCCATCGCACCACAGATATCCCGCTCGGAATCCCCCGAGCAGGAAAGCAGATAGACCGAGTCCCCGAGCACCTCGCGCGCAGCTCTGACAAGATTCCGCAAAGCCTGCGCAGGAGAAAGCGAACGGTCGCGGAAACAGTCGTGCAGTTCTGAACAAACTTGAAGTGTGGCAGGAAGACAATCCCATTTGACCGTCTGGAATCCCCACTCCAGAATTTGCCGGAATACTGCAGGAATGTATTCACTCAAAACCTTGGGATGGGAGGGATCAATCCACCATTGCCCGCACCAGAAGATTTTCTGCCCAAGCAGCCAGTCCGGGTGTTCCTGAAGCATTTTATTGAGACGCCCCTCGTTGGTTGCCCCAATCCAGAGAGCAGGAATCAGCCCCATTTTGCGCAGAGTTTCTGCCAGAGAGTTTAATCCGTTCGGGTACGCCGAAGGACGTGGATGAAAAATATCGCACCCCTCCTCCCCCTGACCATCCCAGCAGCAGTGACACCACTCCCAATCGACCCATAACACAAGTTTTTCCGCATAACTTCCGAAGAGTTCCTGAAACTTCCGGGCATTTTCAAGAACATTGCTTTCTGCTGTTTCAAACTGAAGGGCGTACCATGTCATCCAGCCGACTGGCGGCGTTTGAAACCCATGTTTCTTCCGGATCGGGGTATAGGGAATATGAAATTTTTCCGCACAGTAATTCCGGCGAATCCGGAAATCCAGCTCTCGTCCATAATCGCAACCGTTCACATAGTGGAAGGCATAGGTACCAGTTTTCCAATCGAAGCAGGTCTGAAAATTACCGGCAGTGGAAAAAATGAGAAGATGATCGGTCAGACGATCGAACAAAGCATTATCCCCCTCAAAAACAGCGGGACCAGATGCAGTTCTCAATCTGGATGTTTGAGAATCCGTCCGAATACTGAAAGTGGAATGTTCCGGGTCTGCGCCCCAGCGGAATCTTCCCGATACGGAAATATAAGCACGTCCATTGCAGAAAAAACGGATGCCGTCGGAACAGAGACGAAAGCCGATCGTCAGCTCAGGTGTGTCAACAGGGCCGCCGGAATAAATTCGTTTCCAGAGAAAAAAGCTCAATTCGAGAACAGATTCATCCCGGAACGAGGAAAAATTCTCCGGAGAGAGCGGTTTATGATCGATTGTTTCCAGTTGGATTTCTGCATTTTCCACAAAAGCACCGTTTTCCGTATCATCGCAGAAAAGCGAAAAACTCCGCCTGTCCGGATCATAGTCAACTGAAAATTTCATAAAATTGAAAAACATGACTCTCATTCTCCTTGATGATAAAATCCCCATCTCTGTAATTAATATAACGGCCCCCGGAAATGAATCAAACTCTTATCGCGAAAAACAACGTATCTGCAAGTAAAAACAGAAGTCAGACTCCGAAGTGAAGCGTGAATTGCCATTTGAGACGGCAATTCATCGTTAAAGTTTTCCGAACAGTCATCGAAAGGGAAATTGCAGAAAAGCCTTCTGCGAACGATAAAGAACAATATGAAAATTTCATTTATGAAATTCTCTGGTTGAGTTCAGAACAGAAACATTGCACCAACCACTTGATACAGAAACACTCCTGGAGATCAGTAAACATTCTGTATTTACAAAGAAACGAACAGCGTCCGCTTTTTGAGTGTCCAAATATAAAAAAAAGGTTATATACTTCTAAAAAAACCTTTCTTTCTTATTGAAAAATAAAAAAAAACGTGTAAACTATAAGGATATGAAAAACAAGGAGAGATGGTCGAGTGGTTTAAGGCAGCGGTCTTGAAAACCGCCGTGGGGTTTCCTCACCGAGGGTTCGAATCCCTCTCTCTCCGCCATTTATTTTTCCCCTTCCAATTTCTGGTAAAAAGAGAATCTTTTATTCAAAAACGTTAAAAGTCGTTGGCGTAAAGGGATTTGCGTAAATTGTTGAGGTGTGTTTGAAACACACTCAGAATCTGAAAAAAGGTCTTTTTCAGAGGAAAATCACGACTCCGGCGTCTGAATTCTGAGTTTTGCTGAAAAGGCCAAAATTTCAGTTAAAGTAGCAAGTCGTTGATTATGAACAATCTTTAATTTTTGTAGTGTAACTGGCATGGGTGGGGGGTATCGCACTTGGTCGAAATGAAAAAACACCCTCTTTTTTCTGACCCGGATTTG
>CASEYW010000178.1 GCA_949292215.1 uncultured bacterium | reverse complement strand
GGCAGGGAAAACAATACCGCTCCAACTAGATAAGGTACTGTAAAGTCTTGGCGACTTTGATGTATTTAACGTTCAGAGGATGTTACCCTGCCTCCTGAGAGTACTTATACCATCATCCGCGGAAAAAGCAAGTGGAATGAAAGAAAAAAATGGAAATGAGAAAAAAAGTGTGTGCAGCGGTGATCCGTCGCAATGGCAGAACTCTGATCTGCAGCCGTCCAAAAGCAACAATTCTGGGCGATAAAATGGAGTTCCCCGGAGGAAAGGTCGAACCGGGAGAATCCCTGAACGAATGTATTGTACGCGAACTGAAAGAAGAACTGAATGCGGAGGTCCTTCCACTGGATGTGATTCATGAGATTGAGCATCCATATCCTTCCGGCATTCTGAACATTCTTTTCATCCGTTGTCTCCTGCCGGATGATTCCACTCTGGAAGCGCGCGATGGACAGGAGTATCGCTGGGTCAATACTTCAGAACTCGGCTCGATTGATTTTCTTCCTGCGGACCTTCCGTTTGCCCGTCTGCTGGCAGATGCCGCCGAATGAAATTTATTCTTCTGGCGGTTGTTTTACGTTTTCCGGTTGTTTTACGTTTTCCGGTTGTTTTACGTTTTCCGGATCGCTGTTTTCTCCGGGCGGCGGAGGAGGCAGTTTGATCGGTTTGCGTTCCACCTTGTCGGTTGGCAGGTCTGCCGGCAGAGTGTCGTTCTTTTCCGGCTTTGCATCGGGAAGCTGAATCGCGTTTTCAACAGAGGATCCCGGTTCCGTCGATCCCGGAGCTTTTCCATTGGATTTTTTCGCTCTGCCCTGAACAGAATCCAGAAAGGAAGCCAGATGATATTTGAACATGACCCGCGCATTGGAATTGTCAATGTGGGAACCGTCACCGGAATCGGATTCCGCAATGGAACGGAGTTTGGTTGCGGCACCTCCAATGTCATAGCGAAATACAAAGAAACCGATTGCGCCTGCGAGAATGATAACGGTCAGAAGGAAAAAGCAGAATTTCATGAAGCTCAGAAACAGTGCTGTGAAATCGAATCTCTTTTTCGGTGGAGGAAGTGCATTGTCTTCTTCCACTTCGGAGTCTGTTTCTCTGTATGGCCTTCCGCATTCGGGACAGGAGGACCGCCTGTTGTTTCCGTGCGCTTTTGAAACGGAATGGTCAACAGGAGCTCCGCAGTGCGGGCAGGCTGTCGCTTTGTCGGAAACTTTTCCGCCGCATTCTGAACATTTGAGAAGCATGCTGTCTCCTGAACGTTATCTGGAAGGAATGACAAGTTCCCGCATAATGGATGGAATTTGCGGCGGAGTCAGCGTTTCCAGTTGTTCTGCATTGAAACTGTTGACCGGTGGTGTCCGGACTTCAGTACCGGTTCCGGTACGTTGGTGATCCGGGAGATCCGTTGTGGGGCGCGGCTGCCGGAGGGAGATGGTCAGCAGAATGATTCCCGCGATGATCAGCACAAGAACTGTTGCTGCCGCAGAGACAACAAGATAGAAAATCTTGTTGATACGCTTTTCCTCTTCCTCATTTTTCTGGACATCCTGTTCCAGATGTTGAATCAGCTGTTCGGGAACGTCTTCATGAGTGCCCGCGGATTCACGGATTTTCTGGAGTGCAATGTTTCTGCTCTCCTCATTGAGATTGTAAACTCCGCAGAGCGTCCGCACATACGCGCTCGGGAAGATGCCGGACGGCAGACTTTTGAAATCATCCATTTCCAGCGCTTCAATGTAATTCTTCTTGATGCGAGTTGCGGCTGCCGCTTGTTCCAGACTCATCCCGGCCTGCTTTCTGGCATTCTGCATGAGACTGCCGATTGTCGAGGTTGCAGGATCTGCTGTGATCGCAATTTTATTGCGATCAATATCCGGCGGAATGATCGCTTCCCGTGTCCTGATTTTTCCGTAGCGCGGGCCGGAAGAGGGGAGGGGGCGCGCAGTTTTGAGTTTCTCTTTCTCTTCCGTCTGAAGGGATTCTGATTTTTCTTCCGGTTGTTTTTTCTCCTTGAAAGAGGTATTGGAGTCTTCGGGAGGACGTGCGGTCATAGTGTTTTCCCCGGCAGGAGCTTCTGCGGGAATTTCGATGGCGGACTCGGTTCCTTCCTGTGGCGTTTTTCCCTGAACGATGATCGGTTCCCGGATTTCCGGGGCATCTGGACGGGGCAGATAACTGGCTGGCGCTTCATCGGGATTGGAGAGAATTTCCTGACGCGGCTCTGCTGTGCCGTTAGAAGGATTGACAAAAGCGGTCGGTCCCGCCTCCTTCAATTTGCTTTCAATAAAGGCCTCCGTGACCTGCGGCGGCGGTGGCGGCGGTGCGGAGATGGTGTCCGTTCCTTCCAGGGACTCGGCCGGGACAGAGGTTGAGCCCTGAGTATTTTCGAAGAGCGGTTTGACCGTCGGAACAGCGGTTTCGGGGAACAGCGGTTTCGGGGTGTTCCTTCCGGAATGCGAAGCCTGACTGTCTCCGTTCGAGAAAAGATCGTCTTCCGTGTATCCGTCCTTTCGGATGCTGTTTTCTTCGTTCATTGTCATGTCCCGTCCTGTTTTTATTGATATTCATTTGTTTCGATCAGATCGTCCAGAATCAGGATGTCCCGTTTCTGTCCGCCGGGGAGGGGGGCGCTGATAATGCCGCGCTGTTCGAGCTGATCCATCAGCTCCGCTGCCCGGTTGTATCCGATCACGAGACGGCGCTGGAGGTAGGATGTACTGGCCTTGCGTTCATTGATGATGATCTCCAGAGCTTTCCTCATCAGGTCGCTGTCGCCCGGTTTGAGATATCTGGCTGCGATGGAGTTGGCTGCTTCCGCGGAAACGCCATCATCTGCTTCGTCTTCATCGCCGCCCATTTCATAAACGCTTCCCTCATCGCCGTTCATGTGATTATGCACGGTGTATCTGTTTTTGCCTTTTTTCTTGGGAGAATCATCTTCGCCTTCCTGAATTTCAGCTTCCGCGATGACCTTGCTGTCGAATTTCTGCTCTACTTGTGCAGAGACGAAATCAACGACTCTCTGGATTTCCGGATCGGAGACCATGGACCCCTGGACGCGTTCCATCCCCTCTCCGCCTGGTGCAAGGAACAGCATATCGCCTTTTCCGAGGAGTTTTTCCGCGCCGACTGTATCCAGAATTACGCGGCTGTCGATTCCGGAACCGACACGGAAGGATATCTTGGTCGGCAGATTCGCCTTGATGACGCCGGTGATGATGTCCTTTCTCGGAGTCTGCGTGGCGATGACCAGATGGATGCCTGCTGCACGTCCTTTCTGCGCGATTCGGCAGATGGAGGTTTCGACATCGGCTTTGGCTTCCGTCATCATGATATCGGCGAGCTCATCAATAATGACTACGAGGAGCGGCAGTTTCTGCGGGATTACGTTGCCCTGTTCATCCAGTTCCGGTTCCGGCGGGATCGGACGGTTGTTGAATCCTTCCAGATTTTTTGCTTTCACCGCCGCGAGAATCTGATAGCGCCGTTCCATTTCATTGACTCCCCAGCGCAGAGCGAGCGGAACCAGTTTCGGATCGTTGACCACCGGCGTGATCAGGTGCGGCAGTGGACGGTACATTGCCAGTTCCACGAATTTCGGGTCAACCAGAATCAGGCGCAGATCATATGGCGAAAACTTGCAGAGCAGACTCATGATAAGGGTGTTCATACAGACGCTCTTTCCGCTTCCGGTTGACCCGGCAATCAGCAGGTGCGGCGCTTTGGCAAGATTCGCAATGACCGCTTTTCCCGCTACGTCGCGTCCGAGGATGATCGGGATATTGCTGGCTCCGGCTTTGGCTTTTTTCCAGTCCTCGCCCTCCATGATGGAGCGGATGTACACATTGGTCGAAACTTTGTTCGGAACTTCAACTCCAACTGCGTTCTTGCCGGGAATCGGCGCCAGAATACGCACGCTTTCCGCCTGCATTTCCATAGCGATGTTGTTTGTGATGCTTGTGACTTTTTCCACTTTCACGCCAGGTTCCAGGGAGACATCAAACCGGGTGATCCGGGGGCCGATGACAATATCGGAGACGCGGCCGTCAATCCCGAAACTGTCAAGAGTTGCCTGAAGAATTTCCTGAGTCCGGGCAAGGTGTTCCCGGTCTTCCGTTTTGGCATCCTGTACGGCATCGAACAGTTTGATCGGCGGCAGGCAGTAATCAGCGTGGGACAGATTTCCTGTCGTCGGCTGCGACTGCGACGCCGTAATGTGCGAACGCTGATTCGATCCGTTCATGGCGTTCGTGATTCGGGGCTGAGGAATCGGCTGATCGGGATGCTGACGTTTCTGCGGTTCCGGATCGGTGCTGCCTTCAAAGTTGCTGTATGTGGCTGGTGGCGTCCTTTTAGGCGGAGGAAGCGGTTCCGGGGCAGCCGCGACCGGTTCTGGTTCCGCTGGTACGGGATCAGGTTCGAAAGGCGGCTGACCGTCATCTTCATCCATGACTGATCCCGGTATTTCCTCTTCCGGTTCCGGGGGAAGATCCGGGCGGTATGGTTCTTTTCTCTGGAGTTTTGCCTGCGGTTTCATGGCGGCGGCAGGACGCAGAGGCTGATCGTCATCCTCATCTTCCGCGTTCTTTTTTCGGACACTGATCTTGAAATCGAATTTGGAGAAAACGATGTCTTTCCAGTCCGCCAGGAAAACGAAGACGAGTCCGCAGAGCAGGAAGGTCATGGCAACAATCAGCGTTCCGACCGTGCCGATGTGTCTGCGGATGAGTCCGGCTGGCAGATAGTCATTTCCCGGTGCAGCCAGTTTTGCCCCGATCACTCCTCCGGAAAGTGCCAGTTCCGGTGCTTTGGAGTGCCCGATCCCAAGCTGTTCGGTCCATTGCACCATGTCCTGAGGCCACATTGCCATGAGGATCGTGATCCCGAGGATGATGGCGGCCAGGGCTCCCGTATATCCTTTGCGTCTGGTCGGAATCCGGATGAAACTTCTGCCCAGACAGAACAGAAGAAACAGGGTGATCGGATAGATCGCCAGTCCGAACAGGTAAAACAGAATGCGCGCGATTTTTGCTCCTACCGGACCGATGAGGTTTCGGATCGGCTCATCGCTCCCATGTTCCAGTACGGCAAGGTCCGCCTGATTGTGTGACAGTATGGACAGAACAAACAGGAGAAGGAGAATCAGGAGTATGACATATCTGAACTTGAATTCTCTCTTTTCCTCTATCATTTCCCCGGGCATGCAAAAACCTCCAGAATCCGTTGTTTTCATGACTATGAAACATAGTCCGTTTCGGCTGTTTTTCAACCTGTTTTCTGAAAATATTTGACGGGAATCTGGCGAGGTCTCCACCTGTAAAACAGAAGGAGACCTGTTTGTATCATTCCGCCCCGGGACGGTTCCGCTGCACCGGGGGGATAGCAGTTCAGTTTCCGTTCATCATTGCTCTGACATCGGAAGAAGCATCGGAAATACCACGGATTCCGAACTTTTCCACAAGGATTCCGGCAACTCCGGAGGATAGAAATCCGGGAAGGGTCGGCCCGAGACGAATTCCTTTGAATCCGAGAGAGAGGAGCGCGAGAAGAACCGCCACGGCTTTCTGTTCATACCATGCAATATCAAAAGAGAGCGGGAGCTGATTGACATCGTCCAATCCGAATGCCTCTTTCAGCTTGAGGGCGATCACAGCCAGACTGTAACAATCGTTGCACTGTCCGGCATCAAGGACCCGCGGAATGCCGTGAATCTCTCCCAGATTGAGTTTATGATAGCGGTATTTCGCGCAGCCCGCGGTCAGAATGACGGTATCCCGGGGAAGCATTTTTGCAACTTCGGTGAAATACTCTCTGCTTTTCTGGCGTCCGTCGCAGCCTGCCATGACGATGAAACGGCGGATGGCTCCGGATTTCACCGCGTCGATGATGGTGTCTGCCAGGCTCAGCACCTGATTGCGGGCGAATCCTCCGATCACTTCTCCGTTCTCAAGTTCCTCGGGGGGCGGACAGGTTTTGGCAAGTTCGATGATAGCAGAGAAATCTTTTGCCTTCCCGTTTTTCCGGTCCGCAATGTGTGGAATTCCCGGGTATCCTGCCATCCCCGTTGTAAATATCCGGTTCCGGTAGCTCTCCTGGACTGGTGTAATGCAGTTTGTGGTCATCAGGATCGGACCATGAAAGGAGGCGAATTCCTGATCCTGGCGATGCCATGCGCTGCCGTAGTTGCCATAGAGATGCGTACACTTTTGAAATTCCGGATAAGAGTGTGCGGGAAGCATCTCACTGTGTGTATAGATGTCGATTCCAGCTCCTGCACTCTGATCAAGCAGTTCTTTCAGGTCGAGCAGATCGTGTCCTGAGATCAGGATTCCCGGTCGTTTCCCGACACCGGTTCGGACTCTGGTCATTCGCGGATGTCCATATGCTTCCGTATTTGCCGCATCCAGAAGCGCCATGGCTTTGACTGCGACGGTTCCGCATTCCAGAACGAGTGCGGTCAGTGCATCCGGATCTGTTTCCTGTGCCGCTGCTGCAAGCGCTTTGAAGAAAAACGCATAAATCTCATCGTTTTCTTTTCCGAGCATTGCCGCGTGATCGGTGTAGGCGGCGATGCCTTTCAGTCCATAAGTCAGAAGTTCGCGGAGGGAGCGGACATCCTCGTTTGCACAAGCAAGGACTCCCACAGGAATTTCAGGAGCATTTGCTCCGATGAACCCTTTGGCACGGTCAATCTGCTGCTGGATGCGTTTTTCATCGAAGTTCGCGTTTGTGATCGTCAGAAAGAGGGACTGGGCGATAAACAATCCGAGTTCGCGGTCCGGCTGGCGAGTCAGTGCGAGAATTTTCAGTTCGCGAATCAGTTCATCCATTCGATTTGCCGTTTCCGCTTTTTTTCCGCAGACGCCCGCAATGATGCAGGCTGTGTTTTTTGCCGTTTCCTGACATTGATAGCAGAACATACTCATGATTTCTCCCCTTCTTGTTTGCGTTATTGTTTGATCAAACCGTCGATTCCAACGATTTTTACGTTGATTTCCATCGTTTTCCCCGCTGCTTTCAGAGCCTCTTTGACAATGGCGGTTGTTCCGCCGCAGCAGGGAACCTCCATTCTTGCGACAGTGACTGAGCGGATATCATGGAGCCGAAAGATTTCGGCAAGTTTTTCCACATATTCATCACTTGCGTGATCCAGCTTCGGACAAAATACAATCAGGATTTTTCCATCCAGAAAATCCCTGTGGAAGCCTCCGTAAGCGTGCGCAACGCAGTCGGCCGAGATCAGCAGATCGGCTCCCTCGAAATATTCCGCTGCCGGATTCAGCAGTTTCAACTGAACCGGCCATTGGCGCAGTGCAGAAGGAACCTTTTCCAGTTTTCCGGTTTCCGGTGTTTGAATTCGTTTTGCCAGAGATCCCGGACAACCGCAGTGGAGTTCTCCCGTATTGTCGAGAGATGGAATCTGGCAGCCTTTTTCCTGCAGGAATGCGATTGCCGTTTCGAGCAGTTTTGTTTCTCCATGATCTTTCAGGTGCTTGAGATGAGCTCTGATTGTTGCCGGTCCCTGACGGAGGATGTTGTCCATGACTTTCCGTTCATCATAAGGTTCCGCTTCCCGTTCGATCACTGTTATTGCTCCAAGCGGACACTCCCCGATACAGGCTCCAAGACCGTCGCAGAAGAGGTCACTGACCAGTCTTGCTTTTCCGTCGATCAACTGCAGCGCGCCTTCCGGACAGTTCGGCATACATTTCCCGCAGCCATTGCATTTCTCTTCATCAATTTGAATGATCTTCCGTCTCATTTTGCCTCCTCCATGTTTGTGAATAATCACTAACTTTTATTTGGTAAAAAAATCAGCGCAATATTTTGCGGAGAGCAGAAAGAAGTTCTTCTCCCTGTTCCTGAAGATTGAATGCCTGATCCGCCATCCCCCACTGCTTGATCAGCAGCCGGACAGGGCCGAAAACGAGCCGGAACAGCTGATCGGCATGAATGTCTTTGCGGATTTCTCCCTGTTCCTGTGCTTCAAGAAAAAATCTCCGCAACGTATGTTTGTGACGGTGCATCAGGGAAAGAAGCAAATCGGAATATTCAGGATCGTCCAGAAACAGCTCTTCTGCAAACATCACTCTTGCCAGAGATGGAGTGTTGATCACCTGCCTGATGCGGGAGCGGATAAAAGCGGCAATTCCTTCAAATCCTTTTTCTTTTCCATCTGGAACGACACCTTCATCAAAATGCCGGATCATGCTCTTGACGATTTCGGATTTGTTCTGGAAATGCCGATAAATCGCCGGTTCAGTAATACCCAGTTCTCCAGCAATATTTTTGATGGTGAGTTCCTGAATCCCACCTTTTGCCGTCAGCTTCAATGCCGCGTCGATGATTTCTGTCTGCCGGTTTGTCAGAGTCATTTTGCATGCCTGTTAGTTATTAATCACTAACAATATATCCTGAAAAAGGAAAAAGTCAAATGAAGAAGCCGAAAAACAGAGCAGAAAAAGGTTTTCTGAGTTTAATTCTGATAAGATCCATAGGGAGTCAATTCCCAGTTTGCCTGAGAATTGAACGGCTTGGGATTGACGCCGCGCCGTTCCTGGGGAGAGTCAAAAAATTCACATCCACAAAGGAACAGAATCATGAGAAGAAGAATTGCGAAAGAAAAAATTTTCATATGAGAAAAAAGAAAAACGAGTCTGCCGTTTGACAGACTCGTTCCCTGTTTTTGTTTAGAACGGAAGCATTCCGTAGGTGTGCATTTCCAGAACCTGCAGGACAAGTGCCGCGACAATCAGCAGAAGCGAGAGGACGGAAGTAATGGTAAAGAGAATCGAATTATGCATCGGTTCAACTCCTTGTTATTTCTTTTCCGCGGCTTTGGCGCGAGCCTCTTTGATTTTGAGATTGGCAGCAGTGTCTTCTGTTGTGAAGTAGACCACATCTCCGGGCTGTACACTGAGTTCTGCGGAAGGAATGGAGGCTTTGTCGATATTGGCAACCGCGTAGTTGTCGCCAACCTGTGTCACGACCACTTTGGCAATGAACTGCGGTTTATCCGTAGCAAGGTTTCGGGCAACGGTAATGGTGTACCCGGGGAGAAGATCCATGTAAAGGACTTTGCTTTCCTTCTTGAATTTCTTGACCACCGGGATTTTGGCTCCGAGATTAAGGACCACAAACCCCCAGCGGCTGTTAACCTGTTCGACTTTGCCCTGAATCTTGCTGTAGAGCTCCATATCGCTGGGCGGAAGTCCTCCGTCGGGATTGAGGAGAAGAGCAAGTTTCTTGATTTCGGCATCTTTTTTCCGGATGGTGGCATTGAGGTCGTTGATGCGTTTGTCTTTATTTTTCGCTTCGTTGATCTTCTGGTCTCTCTCTCTCTTGACCTGAGCCAGTTCACGTCTGGTCTTGTTGAGGTCGTCTCTCATTTTGTTGACACCCTGCTGAAGCTTTTTGAGTGCATCGGCATAGTTGTTGCCGCCGAGCTGAGGCGCGGGCGCTCCGACAGTTCTGGCGATCTGAGCGAAGTTCTGGTTATAGACATTGATGCGGTTCTTCATGGCGTTGACCGCATTTGTGAACTTCCTTGCGACTTCGGTCGGATTCTTTTTCAGTTCTCCGACAGAGGTTCCCGCACCAGCGCTTCCGGAGATGCGGACATAATCATTGAAGATCTGTGTATTGCGGTCAGCAGTTCTCTTGGCGCCGCTGACGATCTGCTGCTGTTTTGCTGCAGAGGTATCCAGCTTTTCGAGATCAGCCGTTTTCACATTATTGATTTCCGCGTACTTCCCGACCTGGTTCAAGGCTTCCGCGAGGGCATCGCGCTGGGCAATGATTTTCTTGGCGCCTTCCGGAAGTTTCGGAAGGGCTTTTTCCAGTTCCGAAAGATCTGTTTTATTGAACTGCTTGTGGTTCAGTTTTTCTGTGTCGAGTTCGGCTGCCAATTTCGTTCCGGATTTCGCATCCAGATTCTTTGCGGTCAGGTTGATTGTCTGGGTCATTTGTTCCCATCCGCTGACAAGCTTTTCACGTTTGTTGAAAAGCAGGTAAGAGAACACTACTGCCGCAATGGCAAACACCAAGACCAAGATATTGACAATCCTGTTTACAACGCGCATCTTTTACTCCTAAGTTTATTATATTAATTATTTTATCTTTTCCGTATTATAAGTTCGGCATAAACTTACAATAGATATCGGACGATGTCAAATCCGTTTTTCAAAAAAAATAGAGCTTTTTTGCGGATTTTTCATTGATTTCATGATTTTCCCCCCTATTTTCTCTTTTGAAAGGGGTTTTGCAATGTTTCAAATTCATCAAATCAATGTCGGCGGATTGGATTCCAATTTCTCTTATTTGGTCAGAAACGGAAATGCGGCAGCAGTCGTTGACCCGTGCGGAGAGGTTTCTAAAATCCGGAATGTCTGGAAAAACGCGAAGCAGATGTGCTCGTCTCTATCTCCGGTTTATATTCTTCTGACCCATTCGCATCGGGATCATGTTTCGGGGATTGCGGAACTCCGGGATTTCTTTGATGCTCCGGTTTGCGCCTCTTGTCTGACCGATTTCCCCTGTGACCGGAAAGTGGAGGATGGTGAACGCCTTCCGTTCGGGGATGGATTTCTGGAATGTATTCTTACTCAGGGACATACACGGGATTCCGTCTGTTACAGAACGTCCGACGATTCTGCGCTTTTTACCGGGGATACGCTTTTCATCGGATGCTGCGGGTTCTGCAAGGCGGAACCGATGTTCGAGTCGATGACACGCCTGAAAGCTCTTCCGGACTCTCTGACCGTATATTCCGGCCATGATTACGGCGATCAGCCCAGCGATTCTCTCGGCAGACAAAAAATCGTGAATCCTTATTTATCCGCCGGTACTCTTCCGGTCTTCCGGGAACGTCTCCGGCATCTGGAGTGAAATCAGGCGGCAAACAGGAGATTTTTGATTCCCTGGAAAATCATCTGCGCGGCGAATGCGGATAGAAAAAGCCCCGTGACTTTGCTGATGATTGTAATGCCTTTTCTTTTCAGAATTTCCTCCGCCTTGTTGCCGAGGGTCAGAAGCAGGGTCAGTGCGGCGATTGCAAGGAGAAGAGAGGAGAGATTCCGGATCATGGGAAGCCACTCTGTCAGGTCTGCACCCATCACGATCAGCGCTGCTGTTGTTCCGGGACCCACTGTGATCGGAATGGCAAGCGGCACCACCGCGATATCGTCGTAGTCATCCGGATTCTCTTTTCCCTCCGCAGCACGGGCGCTGCCGTTTCCGTTCCCGTTCCCGCGGACCAGTCCGATTGCGTTCAGGAACAGAATCGTTCCGCCGCCGATTCGAAAGGCATCGATTCCAATGCCGAACAGCATGAAAATGAAGTTCCCGAAATAGAAGAGTGCAACACAGGAGATGACCGTGGCGATTCCTGTTTTGATCGCAACGCGGAACCGTTCCTGACGGGAATAATCCTGCGTCATGGACAGGAAGGCGGAAAGAACCGCAAACGGTGTGAGCAGAATGAAAAACTGAAACGCCAGATTGAAAAATTCTCTCATTGCAAAATTCCTGAATTATGATTGCGGAATGCGTTTTCTCAATATAGCGCATCCGGGTCGTTTTTCAAGGAGATCCATTGTTTGTCAGAAGAGGTGGATTGTTTTTCGGTCGAGAATCATTTGATGAGATAATCCGGCTTGTCTGTGCGGAAAGGGCTTGCCGGGAGACCGTCCAGATTATACAGATTGGCCTCTGCCGGGTAGTTCGCCCATGCGTAGCGGACAGCCCGTGGCCGTTTGATCGAAGGTGACCAGACCAGAACAGTGCTGCCGTCGATTTCCGCATTCGCCCAGACAAATTTTCCATCGTTACCTGCAATGGCAAAGTGGTTCAGCCTGCCCCCTTTTGCTGTCAGTCCCCGCCCGGCAAAACGGAAGAAAAGACGGATTTTATTCCCTTCGATTTTCATTCGTGTATAGATTGGTCCCCGCGTCATGACTTTCTGTTTTGAACGGGCGGCAGGAGTTCCCTTTTCGGCAAGAGCGACTGCTTTAGGGTAAGCAATGCGTTCCGCCTCCAGCGCCAGACGGCGTCCAACCTCCTGCTTGTTCCGCGGATGGATGTCATCAGGATCGCCGATATCGACGGAGACAGCCATCCCGGTGTTCTGGAGAAGAAGCGCCGCTTCCTGTACTTCCCGGATTTCTGCCCATCCGCTCTGCGGTGCCGGCTGTCTGTGTTTATAAAAGTCCATCGGCAGTTTCCGATCCGGCTGATGCCGTTCATAAGCTGAAAGCTGAACGAAAAGAAACGGTTGTTCCGGATCATTCCATGCCTTTTTCCAGGACTGGATCAGAAGAGGAAAATATTTCATGTAAAGTTCGGGATCTCCCACGTTGGATTCTCCCTGGTACCAGAGGATTCCCCGGATCGGATATGTGGTCCATGGGGCGATCATGGCGTTGTAGAGCGCTCCCGGCGTATTCTGGTTTCTAGGCGCGGGCGGGAGCGGACGCGGAGGAAGATCTCCCGGATGGACGGCGAATTCCAGTCTTTGCAGCCACTTCCCTGCGAGATTGATTTCTTTCCCCGGAGAAGCGATCAGACGGATCGTCCCGACCAGGGCCCCATACGCGTGGTCAATGACGCGTATGGCAATCGTGTTGTTTCCGGCTTTGACCAGATTGCCGGGAATCCGGTAGTTCCTCGGCGCATCCCAGTAAGAAGGAGTGTCTGTTCCGGTCTGCCCGATTTTAACACCGTTGAAAAAGGTTTCATCGCAGTCGTCGATCCGGCTGATTTTCAGGACAAGCTCTTTCCCGGCGAGTTCCGTTGGAAGATGGATCGTTCGGCGAACCCAGAAGATGCCGTCGATGTTTGTGAACGGTGCATCGGCGTCGATTTTTCCGGGGAGGGTGACTTCTGTCCATCCGTTGGTCGGGATGGTTGCATTTTTCCATTCTGCAGCATCTTTTGTAGCCTGCGGATTGCTGTTCAGGAAGGTTTGTTCCCATTTTCGGAAGTCGGCAAGAAAGGCTTTGTGCTGTTCCTTGAACGTTTCTGGCGTCTGTTTCCGAGAGTTGTCGATGATGGAGAGTTCCTGTGTCATGCCTGCGGATTCGAAGGCTTTCCGGCTGATCCACGGTTGAATGGGGGTGCCGCCCCAGGCACTGTCGATCAGACCGATCGGAACGCGGAGATCCTGATGAAGTTTTCGTCCGAAAAAATATCCGGCAGCGGAAAAATGAGCGACACTGGCTGGTGAACAGACTTGCCAGCCGGAACCGGATGCTTCGCGACGGGGACCGTCAAATGCTGTTGTCCGTGCGGCTTTGAACAGGCGGATTTCAGGAAAATCCGCTGCACCGGCAATTTCCTGTTCGGGAGTCAGACAGGATTTGACCGCCATCGCCATATTGGACTGACCGGAACAGATCCAGACTTCTCCGAAGAGAACATTCCGAAAGATGATCTCCCGGGCAGCTCCTGTGATTTTCACTTCATACGGTCCGCCCGGTTTCATGGGGGGCAGAGTTGCATTCCAGACGCCGTCCGGTCCGGCTTTGGCGAAAACGGTTTTGCTGCCGATGGTCACATTCACCCCTTTCCCGGGAATTGCAGTCCCTGCAATCCGGACAGGTTTTCCCGCCTGGAGAACCATATTGGTTCCATAGGTGCCCAGAACTGTGAACTCCCCGCTGAGTTTTTCATCCCGGAAGAGAGCACATGCGGAAAGAAGAGCAAGAGTCAGCGCGGCAAGAGAGAGAATGAGAACTTTTTTTCTGACCATGGAAAGCACCTTGATATGAGTGATGACGTCAGGACATCCCTCCAAACACAGCCTGTCCGATGCAGACGGACGACTCGTCGGGAGAGGTTTTTTCGTGTGTATAAACCGAGAAGCCCCGCCGGATCAGCGCTTCTTTTACAATTCCGGTCAGCGAGGGACTGAGAAATGCGGTTCCGGAAAGAACCGCCTGACGGCGAGCCGTTTTTTGTGCCGCGTGCTCCGCCATGGTTCCGACCGCATTGCCGACTGCAAGCAGAAATGCCATGACCAGCTCCGGCTGCGGTACATCTTTCTGCCACGAGAGATCGGCAAGACTTCGGAAGGTATCGGACCAGTCGACAACCATCAGGCCGTCGTCGTCCCGCAGCTGGAATCCGAAACGCGGGGCAAGCCGTTCCGCATTTTCCCTGGAGTGCAGGTGGGAAAGTACCGATTCCATCCGGATCATGACCTGATTGTCATAGGTCTGTTTGAAAGGAAGAAGAGAGAGCGCCGCGCCGATTGCTTTGAACAGCGGCAGCGCCGCATGTGTTTTCCGCATGTCCGCTTCCTTCCGCTGCTCTCTGCCGGATTCGTATTGTTCGCGGGAGATGTTGAGACGGTTCAGCAGTTCGTCGGCAACCGGCAGCCCCAGCCGGTCCATTGTCAACAGGAAAAGATGCTGGGGATCTGTGAATCCACCCCGTTCCGGAATCGGCGACGGGATCGGTGCAAAGGAACCCAGACGGCTGAAGGAATTGAAGGAAATATCCATCATTTCCGCGCCCCAGGTGAGTCCGTCCGGTCCGTAAGCTCCGCCGTCGAAAACGAATGCCAGGGCATTGTCGAGCCCGTGTTCGACCATGCAGGCAATTGCATTGGCATGGTGGCGCTGGGCGGTTGCCAGAGGCAGAGAATATTTTTCGGAAAAACGGAGCGCTTCCCGTGCGGAGAGCGCATTGACATCCATATCGCAGACAACGATGTCCGGAACCTGGGCGAACAGCAGCAGGAACCGTTCCCCGACCAGGGAGAGGGACCGTGCATTCCGGTCATTCAGGATGGTCCCCATCTGCTGGGAGACTGCGACCGAATTGCGGTAGCCGAGTGCAACCGCCGAGGAGTGATCGGAACCGAGGGCAAGAGCCACCCGCCGGAGATTCCGGTGCAGTTTGACTGGTGTCGGACAGATGCCGCGGGAACGCCGCCATGTCACAGGTTTGCCGTTCTGTACCGACATGACCGAAGACCCGCTGTTCTGCCAGATTTTCAGGTCGTGAGTCAGAATGAAGTCGGAATAGGCAGCAACCGCGTTGAAATCCTCATCGCCGCCCGCATCGTCCGGATCGACAGGTTTCGGACCTCCGACAAAAGCAAACAGATCGAACTGTCCGTGCAGAGAATCGGGAGTCGGTCTGCTCTCGAACAGCAGACGCAGCATCGCAGTCGGCGGCAGTGCAACCCCCATGGTTTCCGGATAGTCGGGGCAAATATTTGCGGTTGCCAGCGGAACCTCCGGCAGAGGCTTCAGGATCACGACCGGAGCCGCCGGAGAGGTCAGCAGTTTTTCCTCTTCCGGCGAACAGAAACAGTATTTTCTGACAACGTCGATCTCCCTTGCCATAATGGAGACCGGCTTGTTGAACAGTTTTTTGCGTCGCCGTAACTCCAGGATGGCGTTATCGTCAAGGGCATTGCAGAGGGTGATGAAGCCATCGTTTGCTTTGACGGAAAGAATGCCGCCCTTCTGGAGAACATCGCATGCCGTTTCCAGCGGTGAATAGGAGTCGACAATGGAACCGGAACGATCCATGAGCAGGGCGCTGGGGCCGCAGAAAGGGCATGCCTGATTCGGATTTCCCTTGTGATGTTCCGAATTGTGAATCTTTTCCGCGCACTCTTTGCATGGCGGAAACGCCATGAATGCCGAGTTATGTCGATTAAAAGGAGAGAGAGTCTGAACGGAGTAACGGGGACCACACTTTGCACAGGAAACGAATGGATAGTGGTAGGAGGGAGATTCCGGATCCAGCATTTCCCGGATGCAATCGGGGCAGGGGGCGCGGTCTGCTTCCACATGGGCTTCGTAGAGAACCGGCCCGAGAATCTTAAACGGCTTCGGTTCCGCGGAAGGTGTGGGCGCCGCTGTTTTCTGCGCGAGTCGGATTGCCGTAAGCGAGAGACTGCGCGGCAGTTTCGCCGGAAGGGAACGGATGAAATCTCCGATTTCCTCATCTTCGCCGTCGAGACGGAGTACGGCGCCGTCCGGAGTTTCGGCAGCCCATCCTCCCAGATGCGCTTCCGAAACGATGCGCCAGATGAACGGCCGGAATCCCGGCGATTTCAAATTGCCTTTCAGCTCAAATGTGACGGAACTGCGCATACATCCTTGTCTCACGTTTTCTGTTTCGATTGATACGCCGCGTAAATTCCCGGGAAGGGGCGGAGAGCCCGTTCCAGAATGCCGACACAGTGTGCGATTGCAATACCGTAATTGGTGAACGGGACTTCTCTTGCCAGACAGAACTCCATTCTGGAAAGCAGTTCTCTTCTGTTGAACGTGCATGCTCCGCAGTGGATGACAAGTTCATATTCTGAGAGATTCTGCGGAAAATCATGTCCCTGGACATGAGTAATATCGAGTTCTCCTCCAGCTTTTTTCTTCAGCCATGCGGGAATTTTCACGGTGCCGATGTCTTCCCCGATCGGGTGATGGGAACATGCTTCCGCGATCAGAACTCTGGAGCCAGGTTTCAGGTGGTCAATCGCAGCCGCTCCTGCGGCACAGGTGGCCAGATCGCCTTTCAAGCGTGCCATGAGAATGGAGAAAGACGTCAGATTGATATGCTGTGGGGTCAGTTTCGAGACCGTGGCGAATGCCTGAGAATCTGTTACGACCAGATCCGGATCCGTTTTCAAATTTGCCAGAGCTGCTGCCAGAGCATTTTCCTTGACGACAATACAGTATGCGTCACTGTCGAGCGTGTCGCGAATAGCCTGTACCTGGGGCAGAATCAGGCGTCCTTTCGGAGCCTCCAGATCAATTGGTGTGACCAGCAGACAGCTTTTGCCCGGTCGTACAAGATCCCCCAGCATCCGGGATGCACTCAAGAAATCTTCGGGGGCAAGTTCAATGATTTTTCTGCGAAGTTCATCGAATCCGTTTCCCTTTGCTGCTGAGAGTGTAACATGCGGAATCTTTTCTTCATCGAGTCGAGTAATGAGTTCCGTCGGTGGCGAGGCAAGATCACTTTTATTAAAGACAACGATTACCGGGGTTTTCCGTCCGAGGAATTCTTCCAGCAGTGTCTCCTCCAGGGATTCCCAGTGGCCTTCCGACGAGACGATGAGTGCCAGATCGGTTCGTTCAATCATCTTTCTGCTTCGTTCAATGCGCATAAGACCGAGCTCGCCGCAGTCGTCTAGACCGGCTGTATCGATCAAGAGCACAGGTCCGAGCGGCAGGAGTTCCATGGCTTTTTCAACCGGATCGGTTGTTGTGCCTGGGGTATCGGAAACAATGGAGACTTTCTGTCGGGCAAGCACATTCAAAATGGAGGATTTCCCCGCATTTCGTTTTCCGAAGACGCCGATTTGCAGTCGTAAACCTTTGGGAGTATTCTGCATTTTCTTAAAACTTTCCTTGTTACCGGAAAAATTCCCGGATCATTTCCGCAACACATGGGAAATCTAACACTGATTCTGAAATCTTTCCAGTCTGATAATGAAAAAAAAAGGTGCGTGAGAAAACTTTTTTGATCCATCCTGTTGATTTTTCTCATTTTCACGATACATTCAGAGTAGAAAAACTTTAGAAGGAGCAGAACTGATGAGAACAGCCGAAGTTGCAAGAAAAACGCGGGAAACCGAGATTTTTGTCTCTTTGAACCTGGATGGGGAAGGTGCATCCGAAATCTCCACCGGAATTCCGTTTATGGATCACATGCTGATTCTATTTGCAAAGCACGGCAAATTTGATCTGACCGTGAAAGCCTGCGGGGATCTTGAGATTGATTGTCACCATACAATGGAGGATCTGGGGCTTGCAATGGGCAAAGCTCTTTCAGACGCTCTGGGCGACAAAGCTGGGATCACTCGTTACGGTCACATGCTTCTTCCGATGGATGAAGTTCTTTCTCAAATTGCGCTTGACCTTTCCGGACGACCTTATCTTGTATATGATGTTCCAGCGCCGACTTCATATATCAAGGATCTGGATGTCGCTCTGTTCGGAGAGTTTTTCCGTGCTCTTTCGAATACCAGTGGAATGAACCTGCACATCCGGGTCTTGAATTCTGGAGAGACTCATCACATTTTCGAGTCCGTGTTCAAAGGTTTTGCCCGTGCTCTTCGCATGGCGGTTGAACTGGATCCCCGGGAAAAAGGAATCCCTTCGACCAAAGGTTCTCTCTGAGAATTTTTCCTCTCTTTTTTCCGATCTGTTATGATGGAATTCCTTGATTTCATTTGATTTCATGCTAGGGTATTCCTTGTTGGCTTATGCAGGCAGGCAATGAACAATAAAACATGAAGGAAGCTGAAAATGATAAAAAAAATTGTGCTGATTCTTCTCGCAGGGACGTTTCTTCTGCAGTTGACGGCGTGTGGAACCCTGTTCCATGCTGAACGGAAAAATCGGACACCTTCGACCCAGATTGATCCGGTGGTTCTGGTTCTTGACTGCTGCGGATTCCTGGTTGGCATTATTCCCGGAGTCGTTGCGATTGTCCTTGATTACAACAATAAGACGCTTTACTATTCAAAAAGTGAACTCAAAAATGCTTCTCTTGATCGGATGGATCGTTCCCGGATGATTGCCGTTCGCATGGATGATATGCAGCGTGAGACTGTTGAACGTGTTTTGAGTGAGCGTCTGGGGCGCGAAGTGCATCTGAATGAAATGCGTTTAGTAGCTGCGAACTGACGGAATTTTTCAATTCAATTAACACCTCCTGCATGATTTGACGCCGCGCGGTTTTGTTTATATTCGGATTATCGGGGATAGACGACCGGCGGCTTTTTCATTTTTGGAAGACTGCGTTGAAAGTTATACAGAAATTGATGTTGAACGAATCAAAAGAAGGAAGAGGAAATCCCGGTAGAGTGGGCATTTTGTTCGATGAGTTGAGTGTATGTTGAAGAGGGCGGGGGAAGTATTTTTGATTTTTTTCGGGAAAATGATTTGACAAAACGCAGAAGTGTGCTAGAATATGAGTCTGCGCCTGAAAAAGGTGATGATCGTAGATAAGAATTGAGTTAAGAAAGTCGAAAAAAGTTTTACGACATTG
>CASEYW010000177.1 GCA_949292215.1 uncultured bacterium | reverse complement strand
CGCCCAGTATATGGGCGACAACAACTCCTATTTTGTCCCATTCAGCGGTCTCGGAAAGGAAAACGCCGGTTCCGGAAACGCACAGAGGAGAAGATGCTATGTTCATCTTCTGGCGCGCTATCTGGGCGGCAATCCCACAAAAGAGGATATGGAGACCTATCAATATGCAAGCGTAAATGAACCAGCCTATCGAAGGCTGATGGGAAAACTCTGGCATTGTCCGAAATGCGTCAAACGTCACACGGCAAGCGCGCTGAAAGTCGGCAGCTGCTACGCCATGAACGGTTTGAACGGGAATGACAGTGAAAACGGATTCGTTTACAACAACGATGCCGGCTGGTGGACCTTTCCCTATCTCGCCAGGAAAAGTTCCGAGGTTCGAAGAAATGCCATCTTTCTTTCCGATGATGGCGGAAGTCAGGATAATCACTACAACATGCTGATGCCCCACACGACGATCCGATCCACCCAAATGAGCAAACTATCTACCTTGATGGATGAAATGCACTCCGGTATGCGCTGGAACTACCTGTTTTCCGACGGACACATCCAATCCATGCACCCCTCCCGCACAGGGACCGGTGATTTCAAGGACATGTGGAGCATTCGCTGACAGGAACAAAGAAAGGATTCAAGATGAACGCTGTTCCAAGAGTCTGGATCGAAGAAAATTTCCAGGAGTTTTCCCCGGAAAGCGAGAGGGAGCTACGTACAGAACTCCATACGGAAAAGATCGGAAACGGACTGTTTCGTCTGCATGCGGAAGTCCGGAACGTGTCGAACCGAACCCGGAAAATCAAACTGATTCTGGAAGCGGAAACCCTCTTCCGTCCGGACCACTACCTGATCCCCTGCATTCTCTACAACGGCAACGATTACGGAAATCTGGACTCTCCCCGCGGACTGCTCCGCGACGGAACCCCCTGGGTCTTTGCCTACGACCGCGAGGGCATTCCCTCCTGCACGATCACCGAGGATGCCTCCCATGTGTTTGCCATGTTCGCTTCCGATGAATCCCCGGAGACTCTCCGCTCCTCCTGCTCGCTGATCCGGAACGGGGACGGAACATACCGCCACCGGATCTTTTATCCGGTCACCGAAGCCCCCGTCACCTATGCGAACAAAAACCGCATGGAAAAGCGATACGACGAATGGATCGAACTTGCACCGGGGGATGTTTTCCGAACCTTCTGCTGCATGTATGAGGGAACGCCCCGCTGGAAAAATTACGGATTCACCAATGTGTTCGATGCCGCATGGAATGTTTTGAAACACGATTGCCCGCGGGTCCTCCCGATGGAAGAGGTCTGGCGTCTGGGCATCGCCTTCTGCCGCGCCATGAACTACGAGTTGAACGGAAAAAAGGAGATCCGGGGAGCCTTCGGCGATGTAACCCATTCCATCGGGAACCATATTCCGAAGCCGGACATCAGCCCGAATCTGACCTTGAAGGACATTGAAGAGAATCCCTCTCTGAACTTTTTCCGGATGGACGAATACAAACCGGCGGGAATCGGCTTTTCCTCACAGGCATTCATGAACTGCCGGGTCCAGATGGCGGATGCTCTGCGAAACCACAAAGAGCAGCAGCTGAACGATGCGCTCGAAATTCTCGACGGCCGGCTCGCGCTCCAGCAGGAAAACGGACTGATCCTCCTGCCGGACGAACAGACGACCGATCCCTGTCACATGGGCTGGGGAGCCGTGGAACTCGCCCGTATCTTCCGTCTGCTGAATTCGTACGGAATCGACGGCAGCCGGTTTCTGAAAGGAGCGGAAAAACTCTGCCGATTTTTCCTGTCCGCCTGGCACGACGATTCCGGATTCGGCAAACAATGGAATCGCGACGGGAACTGTCTGAATCCGACCGGTTCCGTCGGCGGATTTGCCCTGATGGGACTAACCGAGGTCTGGCGGATCTCCCGCGATCCCTCGTATCTCGCCTGCATCCGGAAAGCGATGGAGTTCTATTTCCGTCGCGATCTGGCAAATTTCATCTGTACCGCCGGAGCCATCGACTGCTCCAGCGTCGACAAGGAATCCGCCTATCCGTTTCTCCACTCGGCGCTGATTCTCTACGAAGAACTGAAAGAACCGCGCTTTCTGGAATTTGCGGAACAGGCGGGATACTATCTCTGCTCGTGGATTTTCTGCTACAACGCCCTGTACGACAAAGATTGCGATTTCACGCATCTGAACTACCACACGGCAGGCGGAACGGCAATCTCGGCGGAACATCATGCGATTGATCCCTATGGAGCGGTTTTCATTCCGGATTTTCTGCGTCTTGCGGAATACACGGGCAATGCGCGCTGGAACGAGGTCGGACGACTGGTCTGGTTCAATGCGATCCAGTGCATCACAACGGAGGAATCGGGACTTCTGCATGGTCTGCGCCGTCCGCTCGGAGCGCAGAACGAGGGATTCTTTCAGGCGCGCTGGACCAAATACCGTTCCGACTGCAATGCGCGAGGACATCTCAACGATTATCTCGGAGTCTGGCTTTCGACCTTCCGGCTCAGTTCCATTCTG
>CASEYW010000176.1 GCA_949292215.1 uncultured bacterium | reverse complement strand
AGAGCCTCTTCCGGCTTTTGAATCAGTTCACGCTGTTTTCGAATCAGGGCCGGTTTGAACGCGGCGCCATGGGACTTCTGCTGGATCCATGCGGATGCCTTCCGATCATCACGCAGTTCGGGGGAGAGGTGTTCGATCGGAATGCCAACTGCGCGTTTGACAGCGATGCGTTTTTCCGCGGACTGTGCTTTTTCGAAAAAATCATCCGCCATCTGGGCTGCTGTGTGCACAAATGGGGGGACAAGCGGGAGTATCTGGGCGAACTGCTTGCCGATGGGCGGATTGCCTTTATTCTCGGGTCCGAACAGGATGCCGCGTTTGCCCGGGAGCGTCTGCCGAAGGACGCATTTTACGAACTGCCGCTTCCCGGGTATGCCGCAGGACAGAAAACGGCGTTTTCCGCGTTGGGGGTCGGTCTTTCCGCCGGCGGATACGATCCTGCGGAGCTGCTCCGTTTTCTGGCGGAATTTTATACGAAGGAGAATCTTCTTTCGTTTGCGAAGAAACTGCGAAGTCTTCCGGTGCTGGATCGGACGGGACTGACGGAGATGTGCCGGAAAGCGCGAGCACAGAGTCGACCGGTCGTGCAGTGCGGAACCCGGAACAGCGCGGAGGTCTGTCGGATTCTGTTTCATCGGCTCTTCTGCTGGATTCCGGTTTCCCGGAGGGAGTTGCGGGAGCTGTCGGAGCAGCTGTCGGAACGGATGAGGCGTCCGACCACTCACTAATCGGGAGTGAGGTTCATTCCCCGAACATATTCTGTTCAGCACAATGATTTCCAAAAGAGGAGGGACCTTCTTGTCAGACGCATGGTGCGGTGTTTCAGAAAAATGAGCGAAAACGGTGACGTTTTGCAATTTTTTTTTTATTGGCTGGAAAATTATGGAAGATATGCTATTTTACTTTAATCGGAGTTGCTCTTGATTCGCCATCATTCCGAGCAGGACTGCGATCCTGTACGAATTGCCGACCCGATTCATCCGGCGCAGGAAAGATCAATTCTTGAATGGGAAATATACAGGGATATTATGAAAGACAGAGCGGAAGAATATCTTCTGGTTATCAGAGCCGGGCATCCTCATTCGGGGTATTTGCGGGATCTCTGGCATTACGGGGAATTGTTTCTGATTCTTGCCTGGCGGGATATTATAGTTCGATATAAGCAAACAGCAATAGGGATTGCCTGGAGCATCATCCGTCCTCTGCTGGGAATGATAGTATTTACCGTGGTGTTCAAAAAAATAGCCAATCTTCCCTCCGACAACATTCCCTATCCGCTGACGGTATATGCTGCGATGCTGATCTGGCAGTTTTTCTGCAATACGGTTTCGATAGGAAGCGAGTCGCTGCTGAACAATTCCAATCTGATTTCCAAGGTTTATTTTCCCCGTCTGATTATTCCGTCGACGTGCATGATGGTCAGTCTGACAGATTTTCTGATTTCCGCTCTTGTTTCCGTTCCGTTGTTTATCTATTACAGGTATCTGCCTGGATGGGAAGTGATTTTTATACCTTTTTTTATTTTTCTGACGATTCTTTTATCGCTGGGAACGACTTACATTCTCTCCGCATTGAATGTGAAGTTTCGAGATTTTCGATTTGTGGTTCCTTTTGCGCTTCAGTTTGGGATCTATGTTTCTCCAGTCGGATTCACCAGTACGGTGATTCCCGAGAACTGGCGGTTCTGGTTCAGTCTGAATCCCCTGGTCGGGATTATTGACGGGATCCGCTGGGCGCTGTTCAAAACGCCTCTTTATCTGCCTTCGCTGTTTCTGTCCGTGACAGAATCGCTTCTGCTTGTTGTGTGCGGGTATTTCATATTCCGTTCCATTGAGCGGGAATTTGCGGATGTGATCTGAATGACAGGGGGAGTCGTTCTGATGGTATTGACGGAGAATCTGAATGGCGATTCAAACAGGAGTTCTACACTGGGATGCGGAACCTTGTGTTTTATACGTCGCAGAATGACGGGACATTGTTGCATACGTCAAAAGGAAAAACGATGAAGCCGATTATTTCCGTGGAACATTTAAGCAAATATTATAAAATCAACCACCAGAAATACGGTGGGGATACTTTTGTGGAATCGGCCACAGTGTTTGGGAGAGGGATGGTCGAGCGGATGCTTCATCCGTTCCGTCCCCGCCGGGCGGAGGAGAAAATCGAAGAATTTCGTGCGCTGGATGATCTTTCGTTTGAGATTGAAGCCGGGGACCGGGTCGGGATTCTGGGACGCAACGGAGCGGGAAAATCGACTTTGTTCAAATTGCTCAGTCGAATTACAGAGCCGACAAAGGGGTGCATCAAAATACGGGGACGCGTTTCCAGTCTTCTGGAAGTCGGGACCGGTTTCCATCCGGAACTGAGCGGGCGGGAGAATATTTATCTGAATGGAGCCGTTCTTGGAATGAAACGCTCGGAAGTCAAGGCGAAGTTTGATGAGATCGTTGAATTTTCCGGTGTGGAGAGATTTTTAGATACTCCGGTCAAGCGGTATTCGAGTGGAATGTATGTTCGTCTGGCATTTTCCGTTGCGGCGCATTTGGCAACGGAGATTCTTTTGATTGATGAAGTGCTGGCAGTCGGGGACTCTGAATTCAAAAAGAAATGCATTGAAAAGATGAACAGCATTTCCCGGGAAGAGGGACGTACCATATTGTTCATCAGCCATAACATGAAACTGATCCAGGATCTGTGCAGGACAGGAATTCTTTTAAAAGAGGGCAGGCAGGTGGCATTCAGTGATATGGATTCCGTTCTGACGATGTACGGGAGGGAAGGATAGTCGCGTTCTCTTTCCTGCTGGATGGGGTGTACGGAAGATGAGGGAAAGGACATTTTCTACGGATGAATCGTTGAATGCCGCTTTGATTCATGCAGTGTGACGATTCCTCCCCGGGGAGAGAGGTTCTGCTCTTTTCCGTCATGATGAACCGTCAGGCCTTTCGGGGAGAGATGGAGATCGAAACTCGTTCCGAAAGCGCGGATGTCGTTCAGCTCCAGATTTCGGATCCGGTTCGGAAGCGAGGGGGCCAGCGAAAAGGAATCAAAGGAGAGGGGCACCATTCCAAGAAGTCCCTCCGGAATGATCCGGCAGAACAGGGCGCTTTCCGCGGAAAGATGCCGTCTGTTTCCTTCCGGCCACGCTTCGATTGGATAGGGGACGTGATCTCCGCGCAGACGGCGATTGATGTAATGGAGCAGAAGAGGAAAGGTCTCTTCCGGAAATCCTGGACCATTTTTTTATTTTCCAGAAAAATTCTCTCCACCTCAAAATGGCGAATTTTTCGAGTCTCAAAAGGAGGAGCATTTTCACTTCTCGAAAAATTCTCCGTGAGAAACTGGAACTTCATTCTACCTCAAAAAAGAGTTT
>CASEYW010000175.1 GCA_949292215.1 uncultured bacterium | reverse complement strand
TCGCCCTCTGCACTCCCTGCTCCTTTTCAGCCGCGCAACCTCGAGTCGCAAAAAAGGATGAGGGGGTCCAGGGGGAAAACCATGGGTTGACCCCCTGGTCGACAGGAGTCGAAACAATCCTGGGAGCAAAAAATTGAATTTTTTGCGAGGGGTGCAGGGCCGGTGGTCCTGCCGGGGGGTGTTGGGGGCGAGAAGTCCCCAACCCAAGCCGCCGAAGCAGGAATCCCTATTCCGGTCTCCATCCCTGAAAGAATTCGAACGGAAGATTTCTGAGCAGGGAATAGAGAACCAGCAGAACCAGCAGGGCAACAGCCCACCGGAAACCGGGGATCGGGAGTCGGAAGCGTTGTTTCGGGAAAAAGATCTGGATTCCGAGGGCAGTCCAGAAATACGCGAACAAAGGAAGCAGGATAAGCGTGTAGACGGGATTGTAGTGCAATGCCGCGGTGAAATTGCCGTGGAGGAGCGCGTAGGTCGCACGTGTGGCGCCGCACCCTGCGCAGTAGAAATGGAAGACTCGCCGGGAAAAACAGAGTTCAAAAGCGAGTTTTTCCGGGTTAGCAAAAGAGAGCAGGATCAGAGCCAGGATTTCGAGTGCCGTTGCAGAGAGGTAGAGAAGTTTCCTATGCGTCATTTTTCGAGAATGAAGACGCAGGTGGAGGAGAAGAGATTCGGCCAGATTCCGGCGAGGAAAGCAAAAGGATCACCATCCTGTGTGAGCGGGATTTCCCGGAGGATGCGAATCTCTTTCTGAGTGCAGAGACGCCTGAAGTCCGCGATGGTTGCAAGATGAATGTTCGGAGTATCGTACCACTTCCACGGGAGGGTTTTTGTTTCCGGCATATCGCCGAAGAGGAGTTGTCTTCGGGCGGAACAGTGACCGAAATTGATGAAACTGATGATTCCGGTTTTTCCGACCCGGAACATTTCATCAAGGAGGAGGTCGGGACGTTTTACCGCCTGGAGAGTCTGGCTTAAAATTACGAAATCATAACTGTTGTCTGCGAAATCGGGAAGTCCGTCGTTGAGGTCCGCCTGGATAACCGGGACTCCGCGTCCGGTGCATTCGATCACCTTGCTCTGCTCTTTTTCGACGCCCATGACTTTTGCCTCTTTCAGCTGGGCGAGGAATTTCAACAGCCGTCCGGAGCCGCATCCGAGGTCGAGAATCCGTGATTTTCCCGGGATCATTGAAGCGATGGTCTCCAGATCCTTCCGGGAGAGGGTTGTATCGTGATTGAGTCTGATTTCCGTCATTCTTTGTCTGGCTCCAGATTGGAAAGAAAGTTGGAAACGAGATGCCCGAGCGTGTCGTCTTCAAGGAGAAAGGCATCGTGTCCGTAGCTGGACTGAATGTTGCAGTAGGAGACATCGAGACCGTTTTTCAGCATGCCGCGCACCATTTCTCTTGATTGTTCCGGCGGAAAGAGCCAGTCACTTGTGAAAGAGACAACAAGACATTTGCATTTCATGTTTTCGAGTCCTTTCGCCATATCGCCACCCGTCTTGTCGGTTACGTCGAAATAATCAATTGCCCGTGTGATGTAAAGATAGGAATTGGCATCGAAACGTTCCACGAAACGCATTCCCTGATGTTCCAGATAGCTTTCGACACTGAAATCCTTGTCGAAATCAAAGGAATAGTCTTTGGAAAACTGAAGTTTGCGTCCAAATTTGCGACGCATGGATTCTTCACTCAAGTATGTGATGTGTGCAAGCATCCGGGCGATGGCGAGTCCTTTGTCGGGTTGTTCCTCATAATTTCCATCATTCCAGGCGGGATCGCTCATGATCGCTTCTCTGCCGACCCAGTTGAATGCGATCGACTGCGGCGAGATGCGGGAGGATGTTGCGATCGGAATCGCACTGACGAGACAATCCGGATAGAGCAGCGCCCAGCGAAGCACCTGCATTCCACCCATGGAGCCTCCTGCAACACAAAGCCATTTTTTGATTTTCAGATGGTCCATCAGCTTTTTCTGTGCATGAACCATGTCGGCGATGGTTACGAGAGGAAAATCCATGCCGTAACGTCTGCCGGTTTTCGGATTGATGGAGCTTGGACCGGTTGACCCGGAACATCCGCCGATGATGTTGGAACAGACAATGAAATATTTATTGGTATCAAACGTTTTTCCAGGTCCTACCATGGATTCCCACCAGCCGGGTTTTTCATCCTCCATGGAGTGATAACCGGCAACATGAGCGTCACCGGAAAGCGCGTGTTCCAGTAAAATGGCATTGTCGGCAGCATTGGAGAGCTTACCGTAGACCTCGTAACGGAGAGTAATTGGCGCAAGGACCTGGCCGCATTGCAGTTTGAGTCCTTCTTCAATAACAAAATCACGGGGAGTGACGATCCCTACGCTGTGTTTCAGTTGATCCGGGTTCATCCGTTGAGCTCCCCGTTCCGGTTCAGGACGACTTCAGGGAAGAGTCTCTCCCGAAATCGCCTTGAGCGCTTCCAGATACTTTTCTCTGGTTTTGAATACGATATCATTCGGCAGAGCGGGTGCCGGAGGAGTCTTGTCCCAGTCGAGACTTTCGAGATAGTCGCGCACAAACTGTTTATCAAGACTGACAGGAGAGCCGCCGATCTTGTAATCACTCTTGGGCCAGAAACGGCTGGAATCCGGAGTAAGAACTTCATCAATGACGATGATTTCGCCATTGTATTCTCCGAATTCAAATTTTGTATCAGCAAGAATGATTCCGCATTTTTCGGCATGGTCGGCAGCCTCGTTATAAAGACGGAGCGCGAGTTCCTCCACACGTTTCGCCTTCGCTTCGCCGACGATCCGGCAGGCCTCTTCCACGGAGATGTTTTCGTCATGTCCCTCGTCAGCTTTGGTGGAGGGGGTGAAGAGCGCCTGATCAAGCTTTTCCGCCTGACGGTATCCGGCCCGGAGCTTGTGTCCGCAGACGGTTCCGTCTTTCTGATAAGACTTCCAGCCGCTTCCGGTGATATAGCCGCGGACAATGCACTCCAGCGGAATGGTTTTGGCTTTTTTCACAAGAAGCGAACGTCCGGCGAGATCTTTTTCGACGACTCGGAGAGCGGCGGGAAATTTAGATGCATCGGAGCAGAGAACATGATTCGGCGCCCAGGAAAAGAGTTTGAACCAGAACAGGGACATCGCGGTCAGGACGCGGCCCTTGTCGGGGATGCCGTTCGGCATTACGCAATCGAATGCACTGATGCGGTCGGTCGCC
>CASEYW010000174.1 GCA_949292215.1 uncultured bacterium | reverse complement strand
TGAATCTGCGGACGGTAAAAGCATACCTGTTGCGGGAACAATTTCAAAAGCTTTGGGAGTATCGTTCGCCGGGATGGGCGGGAAAGTTTCTTGAACAGTGGTGCCATGCCGCAATTTTCAGCCGGCTCGAACCGATGAAAGGCCTTGCAAAAATGTTGACGGCTCATCGACCTTTGATCTTGAATTATTTCAGGGCAAAAAAGCAGTTCAACAGCGGGATCGTCGAGGGATTGAACAGGAAAATAAATCTGACTATCAGAAAATCGTTCGGATTTCGGACGCTCAAAATTGCAAAAGTGTGCTTATATCACCAGCTTGGCGAACTGCCAGAACCGGAGTTCACCCACAAATTTTGGTGAAGAGGCATTTATTTAAAATTTCATCTCGGCAAACATTATCTGCTGCTCTTTCCGCGGTTTCTTTCGGTCACAGATTCCCGGAATTCTTTCGGCGAATGCCCGAATTTATGACGGAACGCCCGGCTGAATACAAACGGATTGGAAAAACCGCACTCCCGGCTGATATCCTGAACAGGTTTTTCCGAATCGTGCAGAAGCCTCGCGGCATCAAGCAGACGCAGTTCCTTCATGAACGCCCCCGGCGTCCGCCCGGTCTCGCGCAGAAGCATCTGACGCACTCCGGTTTCCGAATATCCGAGACGGTCCGCGATTTCCTTCACGCTCAGCCCTTCGCGGTAATGGGCGTACACATAGTCGAAAATGAGACGCGGGATCTTTTCTACCGGCGGCAGGGAAGTCTGCTGACTCTTTTCCAGAAGCCCGGTCAGAAAATCCGTCAGACAGAATACGATCTCCCGCTGCGGTCCGGTCCCCGTTTCCGAACACAGGCTCAGCATCCGGCTCAGGATCTTCCGGTCTTCCGCATCAAGGCGGAACATCCGGTTCCGGAGAGCCTCCATTGCAAGCATGTCTTCCTGCGAAGCGGTGAAATTCACGATCAGCCGGAGCTGTCCTTCCGGGGAAACGGATGAAATCCGGTGCATCTGGAACGGAAAAATCAGGAATCCCTCGCCGGGGCGGAAATCGTAGAAGTTGTTTTCAACATACCCCTTGCTTTCACCGCTGAGATGAATCTTCAGCACGAACAGCTGATGAAACAGTCCTTTCTCCAGCAGAGGGGTGGGAATGTTCATGCGCTGCACAATAACCTCGACATCACGAAGCTGAGGATACCATTTCGTTTCAAGCGGTTTTCGCTCCAGGGAGCCGGGACAGAGCGCAAACGCCCGCTCCGCAAGTTTCGATAGTGGTATGTTGTTTGATTTTTTTGACATTTTATTTTCTCCTTCATGCGGTATATTACATCAGAACAGCACAAAATCAACCTGGAAAAAGAGTTTTTATGAAAAAAATCAAAGTCACAATCTGGAACGAACTCCTGCATGAGCGGGGAGAGGGAAAAGTCGCCGACGCAATCCGCAAATTCTATCCGGACGGAATCCATGCCTATCTGAAGGAAGCTCTTGCGGCGGACGATCTTGAAATCCGCGCGGTCTCCCTCGATCAGCCCGCGCAGGGACTGCCCGATGAGCTGCTGAATGATACCGACGTACTGATGTGGTGGGGACACGTCGCACACGACAAAGTCTGCGACGAACTTGTTGCGAAAATCGCCGAGCGCGTCCGTTACGGCATGGGGCTGATCGTTCTCCATTCCGGTCACCTTTCCAAGATCTTCCGCACGCTGATGGGAACGCGCTGCCGTCTGCACTGGCGCGAATGCGGGGAAAAGGAACGCCTCTGGGTTGTTGCTCCGGAACATCCGGTCGCCAAAGGGATTCCGGAAACCTTCGTCATCCCGAATTCGGAAATGTACGGAGAGCGCTTTGACATTCCCGATGACGGAAAAATCGTCTTCATGTCCTGGTATGAAGGCGGAAACGTTTTCCGCAGCGGAGTGGCATTCCAGCGGGACAGCGGAAAGATTTTCTATTTCTCCCCCGGACACGAAGCCTATCCGATCTACCACGATTCCAACATTCAGAAAATTCTCGCAAACGCGATCCGCTGGGCTGCACCCGCGGAAATCCTCGCACCGCGCGTAACACCGCAGCCGGAACCGGCGGAACCGATCACCACACCGAACCCTCTGAAGGCTCTGGACACCAGCGCACTTCACAAAACCGTTTAAGGAGAAATCATGAAAAAATTAAAAGCCGGCATTGTCGGATTCGGACGCATCGGGCAGTTCGGACACTACACGGAAATGAATGAATATCCCGACCGTTTTGAAGTTGCGGCGGTTGCGGACATCCTGCCGGAACGTCTGGAAGACGCCCGGAAGAAAAATCCCGCAATTCAAACCTGCTCCTCCCTTGAGGAGATGCTCGCAAATTCCGATCTCGACATAATCACCATTGCGACGCGTCATCCGGACCATGTTCCGATGGCGCTCAAGATCATGGAAGCGGGAAAGATCGCGGTTGTGGAAAAACCGGTTGCAACCTCGCTTCAGGAAATGGATGAACTGCTTGCGGCAGGCAAAGCGCATCCCGGAAAACTCTACTTCCGCCACAACCGCCGTTTTGAAGCACCGTTCATCAAAGTGCGCCAGCTGATCCGCGACGACGTCATCGGAAGCGTCCAGTACATCAAACTTTACCGCAGTGTCGGCTTCTGCCGACGCAACGACTGGATGACTATGACGGAATTCTACGGAGGACTCCTCACGAACTGGGGACCCCACCTCATCGACCAGGCGCTTCAGTTTCTCGAAGCTCCGGTTGCGGACCTCTGGGCGGACGTCCGCAGTGTCGTCTCCATCGGCGACGGCGACGATCTGTTCAAAATTCTTCTGAAAGCGGAAAACGGACGGCTTGCCGACATTGAGGTTTCCGGGTCCAACACCATGCCCGGACGCCAGATGGAAATCACCGGAAACCGCGGAACGATTGTATACAACGGAGGAAAGGAAATTGAAGTCCGCCGCATTGATCCTTCCGTGGAACTCAAACCGCTGAAGCCGCATCCGGAAACGCCGGGGCTCTCCTACGGAAACCATGATGAAAAACTCTATTTTGTCGAGGAGAAATATCAGGTTCCGGAGATTCCGTTCTCCACGCTCTGGGTAAAAATCCACGAATCCGTCACTGAAGGCAAGGAGTTCCCGATCACTCCGGCGGAAGCGCGCGAAGTCGTCCGCGTCACGGAAGAGGCTTTCCGGAAGAGCGGATTCAAACCGATTCTGAATTACAAAAGATCATAAGATCATGAAATACAAAACGGCGGCTGAGTTGACAGCCGCCGTTTTTTTCGTCTTCCTAAAACAGGACTCCGCTTAATAGCGTCTCCGCCGGATCACTTCATCCTGCCACTGCGGCGAAAGAGAAACGAACTTCACGGAAAATCCGCAAAGACGGATAATCAGGTTCGGGTATCTCTCCGGATGTTTCTGAGCATCGCGCAAATCCGCAGAGCTTGCGCAGTTGATCTGAAGCAGCTGGAGTTTCAGCTCCGCCGCCGCTTTCAGAATTCCGAGCTGGACTGACGGCGGGAAATTTTCCTTTTCCATCATCAGATTCACGACGGTGTTTCCTGCGGCATGGCGCAAATCGAGTTTGCTCAACGCAAGAAGCACGGTTGTCGGATCCTCGTTGTTGCGGAAATGCGAGGGATTCAGACTCTGCGCCATCGGCTCCCCGGCATAACGTCCGTCGGGTGTCGCATCCGTTTTTTTGCCGTAGAAGAAGAATTCGCGGTAACTCCAGACTCCCGGATAAAATTTTCCGCCCCGTTCATTCGGAATTCCGCGGAGCGTCTCCGCAAGATCGCGGAAAACGCGGCGTCCCATCCGCGTGGACTCCGGGGTATTGTCTCCCCAATGCGGCAGAGAGAGTATCTGTCTGCGCATCCGCTCATATCCTTTATAATCGGCGCGGACCGCTTTCAGGAGTTCCGGAAGGGTGAACAGCTTTTTCCGGAAACAACCCTGTTCGATTGTAAGGAGCGAATCGACAACGTTGGCAAAGAAGAGGAAGGACATTGCGCGCGGATTGTAGCGGCAGCCGCCCTCCGAATAATCTTTTCCGCTTTCCAGACATCCGGTCATGCAGGCGGAATAGAGCGGAGTCGGCCACGTTTTCCGCCAGGTAGCCGCCCCGTTGATTCCCTGAATTCCGCAGACCGTGCGCAGAACCTGTTTCAGGTTGCCGAGCAGAATGTCATATGCGTTCCGGAAACTGACCGCATGGTCGAGCGGCAGGAACAGCAGTCCGGTTTTTGCGGAATACTCCTCCGGCTTGTGGAATGTGGCTTCGAGAACCTTGTCCATATAGAAATAGTTGCCGTTGCCGTTGTCCTCCCGGCTTTCCACGACCAGATCCCAGCAGCCGGCGCAGTTGTACTCGCGGGCGTCTGCGAGGCTGTGTCCGGAGGCGGTCAGCGCAGGAATAACGCCGTCGTCGTTGACAAGGGAGTAGATTCCGCAGCCTTCCGCAATATGCCCGGTGATCTGAAGCAGGTATTCATCCGGGGATTCCGCGCTGAAACGGCAGTGCGGTTTCGGATAAATAAAATTCCGGCGGCGGTACGAATCCAGAAACATGCGGGTCAGAGCGTTGAAAACAGTCTTTCCCTCCGCATCACAGCCGCCGAGCGTCAGGGAAATCTCCATTTCGTGGTCGATTGCACCGGAACAGGAAAGGTCATGACTGTTGTGCGCATCTCCGACAAGCAGGAACATATCGATGAGCTCCTGCGCGGATTCCGCGGTAAGTCTGCCTTCCGCAAGATCCTTTTCATAGAGGTCCTCCAGCATTGCGTCCGGACGCCCCAGATTGTTGCTGGCAAGTCCGTCCAGGACTCCGAAAATTTCGCGGCAGAACCAGAGCGAGTTCAGCCCTTCATAGAAGGAGCGCGGAGCCTCCCACGGGGCATACGCCGCGCTTTCCGCAATCATCGAGAGATTCCGGCGCTCCACAGGGGCGGCGGCACTCTTCAGCATCCGCGCGGCGTCTTCGGCAAAACGCAGCTGGATGCTGTGCAGAGCTTCAAGTCCTTCCCGCGCGGCTTCAAGGAAGCCGCGCACTTCCGGATCCTCCGCTTTCCGCAGATCCCGGCAGACACGCTCGTAATAATAACGGAATCCATGCTTCAGGATATTGCTCTGCGGCGGAGAATGATGAAGCGCATCATAGTAGGGTCCGCAGCAGAGGAAAAAGCCCGCATCGCGGAGCGCATCATACGTATCCGGCGGAATCTTTTCAAAAAGTTTTTTCCGTTCAAGCGCTGTTTTGGCGATCACGCGTCCGGGAGAGTTTTTCTCCGCGCCCCAGCCGCCGTTCAAACCGAATTCGCAGTAGAACGGTACTCCTTTGAAGATATGACCGCGCATTTCCCTGCCGATGATACGGTAACTTTCCGCCTTCACCTTCCAGATGCTTTCTCCTGCGGCAAACATCCGGTCCGCCGCTTTCTGAACCTCCGCGCTGACGGCCTTGTTCCTTTCGACCGTTGCGGCATCGGCGCAGACTTTCGCTCCGTCTTCCCCGTAGAAAACTGTCAGTTCATGAAAGATTTCTTCCCAAACCATGGATTCACCCCGTTTGTTATTTAACTTCCTGCAATGACGCATTCAGGAATTCGAGTCTGCCTTCCGCACAGCCGATCTGGAGGAAAAGATCCGAATCCTCCAGGGACTTGCCGTCAGGAACCATAAACGTTACGGACTGGTTATTCTCTCCGGCGGAGAGCGGAAGATACTGGTTGAAAAACACCTTCTCTCCAATCCGGCGGATCGAAAGAAGCACGCGCGTCTTCTGACTGCTCCGGATGGAGTAATCAAGTTTGTACTTCCGGCCCGGCGCAAGGAACGTTCTCTGGATCAGACGGATTCTGCCTGCTTCGTCCGCCTTTGAGATCTTCACCGACAGGTTCGGCGATGTGCTGAACTCATGCGCCTGCGGCTTGAATGTCGTCTTCTTCCAGAAGTCAAAACCCTGTTTGAAACCGTTGTCTTTCAGACGCTCGCCACCGTTTTCGCGGATGCGTCTTTCCAGTGAAATTTCATTCAGACGTGCGTTCAAAAATTCAAGTCTGCCTTCCGCATTTCCGATCTGGAACATCACTCTTGCCTCAACAGGAGCATTTCCCTCCGGCATCTGGAAAGCGGCCTTTCCCTTGTTCAAGCCTGCGGCGAGCACCTGACCGGCATGGCAGTAAGGTTTCTCGCCAGTCTTCAGAACGGTCAGAACAAATTTCGTTGCTTTTTCGCTGCGGATGCAGTATTCCAGTTCGTACGGCTTTCCGGGAACCAGCACAACGTTCTGATTCAGACGGATTCTGCCTGCTTCATCCGCCTTCGAGATGTTTACTGACAAGTTCGGCGACGTGCTGAACTCGTGCGCCTGCGGTTTGTACGTGGTCTGCTTCCAGAAGCCAAAACCCTGTTTGAAATCGTTGTCTTTCAGACGCTCGCCGCTGTTTTCACGGCAGAAATTCTCAAAGGCGGTATTGCCGGAGAATTTGCAATTCTGCAAAAAGCGTTCCAGCGTTTCCATGTTTTCCGCTGTAAGATAAACGGGAGTCGGAACTGCCTTGAGCTCATTCGAAACATACGGGTTGCCGAATTCATCCAGGATCTTCACTCCGGCATCTTTCGGAAACTCAATCTGACGGTTGTCGTTTTCCGCGATGGAAAGAGCGTAAAGCGTGCAGACCGCTTTTCCGTTTCCGGAGAATTTGTAAATCCGGAAGTCGCGCATATCCGCCTGTCCGGTAAACTTCGTTCCGCGGAGAATATTGGCAAAAGCCGCGGAAACAAGGTAACGCTCATTCGGAACAAGTCTGGTGTAAAACACGTTGGAAACCGAACTGTCCTTCCACTGTGCATTGTCGTTGATGGAGTTGCTGACAAAGTATTTGCCGGGAAGACAGATTGAAGCGCCAAGTCCGTTGACGGCGTCAATCAGGTTGCGGCGCGCAAGGAGTCCGGCGGCAAAAATGTTTCCGTCCTTCGAAAGACCGTCGCGCGATTTCAGATTCAGATAGTAGACCTCCGTATTCCAGAGCTGCGGAACGGGATTCACTTTCATTGTCCGGCAGTAATTCCAGAAATTATTGATGATTTCATTGCTGGAATTGGGGGAATCTTCATAAACGGAACGGTAGGGATGAATCACCACGACATCGGAGTATTTCCCGAGTCCGGCTTTGAACTGACGGACAAACTTGTCGTTCATGTTCAGTCCGAAATCCCCGGTCAGACCGAGTCCGAGCGTCTTGTTCGCCGGATTCTCCGCCTTGAGAATTTCATATGCGCGTTTCAGATAAGTCTTGTAAATTCCCGGCTGGAGATGACTGGACGATTCATTCAGGATTTCCCAGAACTCAATGCGTCCGCTGTAGCGTTTTGCCATCAGACGGACCATGTTTTCCCATTTATCCATCGGAGGCGCCCAGGACTGATAGCCTTTCCATGCAGGGAACGTGTAAGTTTGCAGGAGTTTTGATTTTGCAATAATGTGCGGCGGCAGATGCTGCCAGAAACGGGGAGCCATACGCACCGGATTCGGAGGCCCTGCAGGAGTTGTGAGGAACATTCCGCCGACAACCGGAATATAGCTCAAGCCGGCTTTTCCGCAGATGTCAACAATATGATCCGCCGTCTTAAACTGATACTTCCCGTCCTCAGGCTCAAATTTGCTCCAGCCGAATGCAGAACCGCCGTCCCAGCCGCGCATATAAACCTGTCCGCAGCCTGCATAAAAATCCGCCTCGTTCTGCTGAACGGAGTACGGACCACATTCCGAAGTTGTGAATCCGCTGACGCCAAGGTCAACCGGCAGTTCTCCGCGCTTTACAAAAGCCTTTCTGACAGTTGCAATACGGACGAAATTCGCCATTCCGCAGCCGCTTCCGCGAAGAGTCCAGACCGCATTGAGTTCCGGCAGGGCAAGCTCTGTTACAATACGGGTTCTTCCCGGTTCCAGTTCAATTTCAAAAGACTTGGAAGCCTCCGTTTTGCGCGTAATGCGGTTTTCCGCCGAAAGCGCGAACTTGATGCGCCGCTTCTGCGCAGTATGGTTGATAAACTCCACGCGCACCGGAACCGTTGCGCCCGGTTTATACGTCATGTCAAAAGATTCGTTCAGCATAGAGAGCGCGGCGGTCACGGGCTTACTTTCCGCCGAATCTCCAGCCTTTACAAGCGAAAGGCCCGTAAGATAAATCTTCAGATCTTTTTTCTGTGCAACATCTTTTTCCGGCAGCCAGAAACCGAGCGTCAGAGCCTCCCAGACCGGCTCTTTTGCAGAGGAGCTGAAACGGTGCGTGACTTTGGTCCATTCGTTCGAAACCGGATAGTTCCGGCTCTTCCGCCAGTCCGGGTCCCCGTTGAAGAGTTCACGATTCAACCCCAGCACACCGACCTCGTGATCCGGAGCGTTTGTCTTTACCATAAAGCTCAGTTCATATTCCGTTCCCGGCTGCATGAGCAGTTCCGGAAGCGTAACATCGACCGGCGTTGTTGGCGGAATCGAGAGTTCCAGAACCCTGCCTTTTCCTGTTTCCGCAGGAAGAAACACCGGCGTTGTCTTATGGTAGTTCTGGTAAATGCCGATTCCGTATCCGGCTGAACCATGTTCAAAATTTCCGTTGCAGAACATGTTTTCCGCCTGCACTCCGCTCGCAAGGAGGAGAGAGAGTCCCCACAGAACCCTTTTCACTGTTGTCTGTTTCATCTTTCACCTTTTATTTGTCGAAATTGAAACCCCAGAAGGAGTTTACCCCGTTTGTATATTTCAGAAGAGGCGCGCGTCCGCCGACCGCGGCGTGCCAGTCCGCATAAAGCACATTCGCATATCCGTTGTGACGGAATGAAAAAGAAGTCTCTTTTGACAGATCCAGGTAAATATTCGCCTGAACAGATTCCGTGACTCCGTTTCTCTGATCGACATCAATAACCGTCATCCGCTCCGAAGGTCTTTTGATTCTGGTGTAGCGGTTCGTGAATGCGTAGGCGATGGAATCCGTACGGTACGCGCCGAGATAGCCGTTCATGCCGTATTCCTGATATTTTTCTCTTGCATCGTACGAGACTTCCGACTCCGGACATTTGAACGGCTTCTGATAGGAAACCGTCGTTGCATCGGAATAAACCCGGACCGACGGGCTTTTATGTTCCATCGGTCTGCCGGAATAGAGGAACGGAACCAGCATTTCCATCCACGTGATATTATAGCCGCTGGAATCCGCCACGCCGCCGCTCGGAGTGATCCAGTCATCATATGCATCAATATACGCGTTGTGAAGCAGGGAAATCTGTTTCAGCTGACTGGTGCAGGAGATCGCCCGCGCCTTCATTCTTGCCTTGTTCAGCGACGGAAGAAGCATACCGGCAAGGATGGCAATGATCGCAATCGTAATGAGAAGCTCTATAAGGGTAAATCTTGCAGAACTTCTTCCTTTCCTCCAAAAAGCGGAGAGCTTTGCATTCATGATTAAAACCTTTCTTTTCCTGTTCGTTATCTAACTGTGCTGCAGATTACTGACCGATGCTGTTCCTGAACTCCCGAACCGGAATTCCTCCTTTCTGCATCCGGATTTATCTGTTTCGTCAGCTATTATAGCACAAATATAAAAAATGTAAATAACAAAAAAAACAAAGAACATACCACTTTCGAAAGTACAGCGATTTTGCCGGATTTTATTCAGGAATTTAAAGCAAAAACGGCGCAGATTCCATAGCCGGAAACCGCGCCGTTTTCAAGTCTGCAAAGGGGGAAATTACACCCGTTTCTTTTTACAGGGGAACACCCAGCCTTCCAGAAGAATCACCAAAGAGAAAAGCACATGTATAGTCCCACCCAGTTTGCGCACGGAGAGAGAAACGGTTTGCGCAAATCATAGTTGCCTTGAGCAAACCATTTATCGTTTGCATCATCAAAAATGCAAAAACGGTTTGCACAAATTGTCGGCTTTAAAGTAAATAACCACGCCCGGCTACGTAACGTTTTTTCTGTAAATTCTCCGAATCTCTGCCGTCAACCTTTCAGATAGACCTTCCCATTGGCAAGCCATTTTTCGTCCAGTTCGATCAGGAGCGCTGTAGCGATCCTGAGCAAAGATTCCTTGTTGGGGA
>CASEYW010000173.1 GCA_949292215.1 uncultured bacterium | reverse complement strand
CGCGCGGATGGAATTCCTCCCAGGGAAAGGAATTCCATCCGCGCGGCGTTCTATTTCAAATTCCTCTTGAAAAATAAAAATAACACGCTATATTATTAGGATACTAACAAAAATTATAAACATGCAAAAGATGACACAATGGAAGATTCGCTGCACTACACGCTTCTGGCGGCACATACGCTGTTCCAGAAAAGATTTCTGCTCCGTTTAAGCCGGGAAAATTCGGGACTGCTCCCCGGGCAGCCGAAAGTGATCGACTACCTGATGAGCCATCCGTCCTCTTTTCAGCGCGAAATCGCGGAAGGATGCCTGATTGAGCCGGCGACCCTCTGCCCGATTCTGGAAAAGATGGAACATGCCGGACTGATACGCCGGGAAAAAGTGGAGGGAAATCGGAAAAATTCGGTTGTTTCGCTTACGGAAGAGGGGCGGAAGGCCGGTGAACAGCTCCGGAGTCTTTTTCTGGAAACAGAGCAGGAAGCATGCGAAGGACTCTCCCGAAAGGAACGGGAAATGTTGTTGCGGCATCTGATGCAGATACGAGAAAACTGTCGGAGGAAATGCAAATGAAACATCGCTTCAGTAAAAGAAAACGCTTTATCCTGTTTTTGATCGGGATTGTACTGGCCGGACTGGGAGTTGCACTCAGCACGCGTCCGGGATTGGGAACCTCACCGATTTCCAGTCTGCCGTATGTGGTTACATTCATTACGCCGCTGACACTTGGGATGACAACCGTCGGCATCAATCTGTTTTTCATGCTGATGCAGATCGCCATTCTCCGGAGCCGCTTCGAATGGACAAAACTGGGACAGCTCCCGACCCTTTTTGCATTCGGCTTCTTCATTGATTTCGGCATGTGGCTCTCATCATTTTACATTCCGGAAAGTTATCTGCTCCGGCTTCTGGAGGAACTGCTGGGATGTACTCTGCTGGCGACAGGCATCACTTTTCAGCTGATGGCAAATATCTCCTACATGCCGGGTGATGGTTTTGTCCGAACAGTTTCAGATGAATACGGCATCCCGTTCGGCACTGCAAAAATCTGTTTCGACATTTCCATTGTAGTACTTGCCATCCTACTTTCTCTCTGTTGTTTCCGGAACATCAGCGGCATCCGGGAAGGAACGGTTCTCGCGGCAATTCTGGTCGGTTTTCTGATCCGGACGATGCAACAGCCGCTCCGATTCATCAAACGGCAGCTTGTCAAAGCATAATCTCGGAAAACTCCGAATTATTCCAGAACACAAAATTCCGTTTCCCCTCCGCATCTCAAGCTCCCTGTTTTTTAAATTTTTGATAAAAAACAAGATTCCCTCTTGACATTTTTCCGAAAATGGATTATAATTAATGATAGAGCGCATAATCATCAACATGCTGAGTATTCAGCAAAGAATGATAGAGCGTATAATCATCTTATTAAAAAAGAAGGTATGATGATGGCTGGCATTCTGCAATTAAAAAAACGGAATGTGACTCTTGCTGATATTGCGCGTGAAGTCGGAGTATCGCAAGCGCTCGTGGGTAAAGTTCTCGGGTCCTGTTCTGGCAATATCCGGGTCAGCAAAAAGACAGCTGCGATCATTGAGGAAACAGCAAAACGCCTTAATTACCGGCCGAATCTTTCTGCAAGAATCCTTTCTGGGCAGAAAAGCAAGCTCCTCGGCGTCCTGATTGACACTCAGCCGCCGCCAGCCCGCTTCCGAACCCTTGCATTCATTGACAAATATGCTGTCGCAAGCGGATACCGTATTCTGATTGGGGAGGCTCATGACAGCATCGACAGTCTGTATCACCATTATCAGAACTTTATGCAATACAATGCAGATGGTGTCATCTGTCTTGCGCATGACTATCCGGATCAGACAGACCGGCTCAGAGAGCTGTTCCAGCATGTGCACAACATCGTCTTCATTGAAAAACCGGCATTGGAAAATGCTGTCTGGGTCGATGTGGACCGCGAACAGGCAACGTTCGAACTGACGACATTCCTTCTGGAAAAACGAAAGCGGGTCGGACTGATCGCGGAAAATCCGGCTTATTATACGATCCAGCAGAGGCTGGCAGGTTACAAACGGGCGTTTCAGGAGCGCGGAATGGAACCGAATCCGGCTTTGATTCACATGATTCAGAACAAAGAAAAGTCGCTTGAGGAAAGAATGCTCAGGATTGCAGAAGAGTTCATCCTTCCCGCCCGTCTTGATGCGGTAATTGCGCCGAATGACCTCTCCGCGGCCTATCTCATGCGCGCCCTCCTGAAACACAACATCAGAATTCCCGAAAAAATCGCGGTTGCCGGATTCGACAATGAACCTTTTGCGGAAACTCTGTATCCGAGTCTGACTTCCATTGACGACAACAACGAGCGAATCGCGAAAGCTGCGGTCCAGCTTTTACTGGAACGGCTTGAAACATCTCCCGCTTCAGGACCGAAATCAATCCGCATTGTTCCCAGCGTCCTCCACCGGGAATCCACATAAAACAGGCATCACAGGAATCGTTAGGATACTACAAAAAAAATTCAGAAAGGAAAATACAAACCAGAGAAAAACGACCGTCTCCCTTTTGAATCAACAGCACAACATCAAACGATCTCTCAAGAAAAGAAAGGTATTCCCATGAAAAATTCATTATTGTCGAAAAAAGCACCACAGCTTAACCGGAACACTGAAAAATCACATCGAAGTTTTACATTGATAGAACTTCTTGTTGTGATTGCAATCATTGCAATTCTGGCAGGACTTCTGCTTCCGGCTCTGCAGCAGGCCAGGGAAAAAGCCTATGTTGCCTCCTGCAAAAGCAACATCAAGCAGATTATGACAGGCGTCCTGACTTACGCAACGGATTTCAATGACTATCTGCCGCTCTGCAATCAGGCTGCAGATGTTCCATCCGGAGCCGGAAGAGAAGGTCTTTACTGGATTTCAGAGATTTATCCATATGTGGCAGGGAAATCATACACGATCCCCCTGCCGGATGATTTCACATTGGCCAAAGTCTTCAATTGTGCAGGAGCCAAGCCGGAAGAGGTCTGGAAGAAAAATGGAATCACATGGTCTTCCTACGGATACCCCTGCATTTTTGGAGACCTGCGTTACTATCCGGGCGGTAACAATTGGTACAAGGAGAGAAAACTGACACGTATTTATTGTCCAAGCAAACAAGGTGTTATTGCTGACGTAGACTCCTACAAGAGAGGAATCCGAAATGAGGATTTCAATGACATGATTGAAGACTTCAACAATATTCCTCTGATCCGTCATCATGGGGAAACCAATCTCAGTTATGTGGATGGCCATGTCGGATCGCGGAAATTTTATAACGCAACGGAAGGCAATGGCCAAAAAGACTTTGACAATACATTCAACCATGTTGCCGGTGACTGGATCTGTCCAAAATGCGGATGGAAATAATCATCCGGAAAATTCTCGAACAATCTCATAACCAGCAACACAGGAACCTTCATGCAGATACATAAAATCTATACAATTTTAACTTCCTTATTAATTTGGGGCAGTATTTCCCATGCCACGGAGCCTTTCGACCAGTTCCGCTCATGGCCGAAAGGTGCCGGCGGCGGAGTCGTCTACGAACAGGATTTCAGTACAGGGGATTTGAAGACCTTCACCTCATTTCCGGGATATGAAATCGGCAAATGGGGCTACAACGGCTCTCCCGGTCTCCGTGCAACCCGCAAACAGGGGGATAAATACGGTTTTGTCTCCATCAGGATTCCGAATCTGGAAGCGGGAAAGACCTACAAAGTCTCCATGCTCTGCCGGGGGGAAAATCTCTCCGGCGGAGCTCCTCACGGCTTCTGTATCGAATTCTACGAGAAAAACGGCAAATACGCGGGCGGACTCTACGATGCCCAGCCGATCAGCTCCGACTGGAAGACAATCGAACGCCCCTTTGTTCTGAAGCCGGGACAGGAAGCGCGCGTCTCCCTCTATCTGCGAGACAAAGCCTTCGGAACTCTTTACTACGACAATCTGCGCGTGGAAGAAGTCGGAAACCTCTGGTCCGTTCTTCCCACCCGTCTGACGGGACTCTCTCTCTGGACAGACGATTCCTCCTTTGAAGTCAAAGCATCCATTCCCGCCGGAATGAACGCAAAGGAGTTCTCCGTCATGGCGACTCTCGACCTGAACGGGAGACGGTATGAAAAACTCCTTTCCCCCGATCAGAAAGGATTCTGCCGCGGCGATTTCGGCACACTTCCAGCGGGGAAAGGCAAACTGGATTTTACTCTGCTGAACAGAAAGATGCGTAAACAGCTCTGCTCCATCGAGTATCAGATTCAGGTACGGAATCGCAAAGCGACCTCTGCCAATGCAGTCACGCTTGACAAACATCAGAGACTCATTGTCGATGGGAAACCTTTCATGCCGATCGGTGTCTATACGGCATGGCAGGGCAGCGTCAAAGATCAAGATCTGAAACGGATTGCAGATGCCGGATTCAATACGGTTCATCTTTACGGTCTGGCGTGGCATCGCGGACCCGGCAAGCACGCATCGGACATGGCGGGCATCCGTGCCGGAGTGGATCAAGTCCATAAACACGGGCTCAAACTGGTTGCCAGTGTCAAAGAACAGCTTCATGGCTGGAATCATAAAGTGGACAATGTTTCCGGAAACATTCCGGTTGTTAAAAAGCTGGTTTCCGAACTGAAGAATCATCCGGCGATTCTAGTCTGGTATGTCAGCGATGAGGAAGCACGTTCCCGTGTTCCGGACATCATCAAACTCCGGGAAGCGGTCAACGCCATCGATCCGGATCACCCGACTTGGACATTGACATGCTTCTATGACGATCTTGCCTATTATGCAACCTCCGGCGATATCCTCGGAATTGATCCCTATCCGATCAAAGCGGCGCATGGTCCGCAGTCCCTCCGGGAACTTCAGGAGGCTCTTGCCGCCGGAGAAGCCACCGGAGCTCCAATCTGGCATGTGCCGCAGGCGTTCAACTGGGCGATTGTCGACAAGAACATGAATGACGAAGCCTTCCGCAAAAGCCGTTTTCTGACACGCGAAGAGGTCCGCACCGCTCCCCTTCTCGGAGCAATCTACGGAGCAAAAGGATTCGTCTTCTACGCCTACTACGACATCACGGAGATGGAAAGACGCGCTCCGGCACGCGGCGAACGCGACTGGAACAATCTCAAGGAAACCGTTCAGGTGCTGCACGATCTGGAACCGTATATCATGAGTACGGAGAAAGCTCCGGAAGTCAAAGTGGAAAGCACCCCTGTCAATGAGGTCTATGCGCGGGCATTCATGAAAAACGGCAAAGTTCGTGTGGTAGCGGTCTCCCTCGGCAAGCCCTGCAAAGCGGTCATTACGGTTCCCGGCCAGCCGAACCTGAAATCCCGCTTCGGAAAGGTCCGGAATCTCGGCGGGGGCCGCTATGAATTCAGTGCTAATGCCATTGACTCCGATCTTCTGGAATAAGAGGATCGCGGCAGACATCTCTTCCGTTGCTCTGAGGTGCGGAAGATAAGAAATTTCCGGTCGGGTCCTGAAGAAACGGTATTCTCCCCTTCCGTTTCTTCGAAAGCCCGACCGTTTTTTCCGGGAAAAAACGGGGGAAAAAATCCGGGGAAAAACAAATCAACAGAAAAACGGAAGAGTTTCGTTTTATGAACATTGCAAAAAATATTTTCTTCTATGCGGCGATGCTGCTGCTGATCTCCTCGCTGATCACCTGGTATTTCTCCCCGTCGAGACAGTCCGGGAAACCGGTGCTGGTTTGGCAGACAGGAATCTGCCCGGAACGCTATGAACAGGCGGAACTGTTCCGGAAATGGATGCGGAACGAAGGATATGTCGATCAGAACGGTGAACTGCTGTTTGATATCAAAATTCAGGCGGCGGGGAACCAGAGCACGCTGATTCAGGCGGTCTCGGGAGTCGGGGGAGACATCATTGACGCCGTCAACGTCAAGCGCTTCGGTCCGATGGGAATTCTGGAGGACATCACCGATTTCGCCAAAGCCAATCAGATGGACCCCTCCAGCAACTATCTTTATGCCGGAGATCTGCTGATGCATCTCGGCAGACAGTATGCCTATGCCTGCAATCTCTGCGTAAATGCGCTGGTTGTCAATCTGGACACATTCCAGAAATACGACGTCTCCCCGCCTCCGGAATCCTGGACGCCGGAGGAGTTTGAACGTCTCGGGAAAGAATTCGTCGCCAAAGCCAACAAAGGACGCGAACGGCAGGAAATCTTCTTCTGCGAGTCGGTTCCGTTTGTTCAGGAAATCGCCCGGAGTCTCGGAGCTGATGTCTTCAATGAAACGCTGACCCATGCCAGACTCAATACGCCGGAATTCATCAAGGCGTTTGAACTTCACCGCAAATGGATTGAGGAAGATCACCTGATGCCCTCCGCGGCGGAACAGGCATCTGAAAACACAGCAGCGGCAGGCGGCAGTTTCGGAGGCAACAGTGTCTCCAACTTCATCCACGGCCGCTACGCCATGATCCGGATCGGCCGTTACGTCAACATGAATCTGCGCCTTCTGCCCGACCGGATCCGGACCGCCATGATCCAGCAGCCGATGTTCGAATTCAAAAATCTGCCGATCTACGCCCGCAGCTCCGCCGTCTACAAGGGCGGAAAGCATAAGGATTTTGCAAAACTTTTCCTCAAGTTTCTCGCCAGCAGGGAGTACAACGATCTGATTATCCGCGGCTCCGACGGACTGCCTCCAAACCCGAAATTCGCCATGGGAAATCCGGAATACCTGAGGCCGTCCCGTTATCCGAACGAAGGAAACGTTCATGAAAATGAACTGAAATGGGCCCGGACAATCGCTCTGCCAGCCCCCTATTCGCCCTACTATCCCATGGACGACATCGGCCTGACCAAAGCCCTTGAGAAATACATGGCCGGACGTGCCACCCCCTCAAAAGCGCTTGCGGAATATGAAAAACGCATCAACAATCTGATTCAGGATCAGATCAAAGCATACGACAACCTGAAAAAAGATTTCGATGAACAGCTCCGCATTCAGGCAAAAATCGACGCGCTGAAACAGGCCGGAAAGAAGATTCCGCAATCCTGGATCCGCAATCCGTTCCATCTTCTCTACTACAAAACAAAAGGAATGCTCGACGAAGAGAAATAAGCAAAAAAACTCCACCGGACGCTTGATTCCGCCGGCATTCCGGTTATTGTAAGAGACTCACAGTTCAAGAAAAGGAAACAATATGAGCATCTCTTTGCAGAACGACAGCGACAAAACAAGCTATTGTCTCGGAATGGACATCGGAGCCTCCTTCAAAAAGCTCCCCGTCCCCATCAATCTTGACGCCGCACTCGAAGGCATCAAGGCCGTCTTCCTCGGGGAAAAACCCCGGATCGAACAGCAGGAATTCATGGAGCTGATGCGGAAATTCCAGCAGGAACTCCGCGCCGCCGCGGAAAAACAGGCGGCCGCCGCAGGCGAAGGCAACCGGAAACAGGAACAGGAATTCCTCGCCAGAAACAAGGAGGACAAGGACGTTGTAACCACGGCTTCCGGTCTCCAGTACAAAGTCCTTCAGGCGGGGAGCGGAGCAAAACCGACCGCGAACAGCGTTGTCACGGTCCATTACACGGGCACCCTCCCCGATGGAACCGTCTTCGACAGCTCCGTCAAACGCGGCGAACCCGCCACGTTCCCCGTCAACGGAGTCATTCCCGGCTGGACGGAAGCGCTTCAGATCATGCAACTCGGCAGCAAGTACAAGCTCTTCATCCCTGCCGCCCTCGCCTACGGCAAACGCGGCGCAGGACAGCTGATCGGACCGGATCAGATGCTGATCTTTGAAGTCGAACTCCTCGATATTCAGAACTGACCTGTTCTGTCAGGAACAAAAAACGTCTTTTCCCGATTCGGAAAAGACGTTTTTTTTCGGAATGATTTCCGAAGCAGTCCGCTCCGCGCGTCATCAGCGGCAGGCGGAAAAAGAAAAATTCACTTCAGGACAGGCCAGATTCTTCCGTTCGGAGCTTCGATCAGATTGATCGGCATGCCGAACGTCTCGTGCAGATTCTCCGCCGTGAGGATCTCTTCGCGAAGCCCCTGTTTGTAGACGCGGCCGTCTTTCAGAATGAGTCCGCGGTCAAAACTTTTTGTGATCTCCTCAATCCGCTGAGTGATGAAAACCATGGTGGGAGAGTTCTTCCGTGCGGCAAGAGCGTCAATTGCCTTCAGAAGGATTTCGCGGCTCGTAAGATCAAGATAGACGCAGGTTTCGTCGAGGATGACCAGCTCCGGATCGGAAATCAGGGCGCGGGCAATGATCGCCTTTACCTGTTCCCCGGAGGAAAGACGGTCAAAATAACGGTCGGCGATGCTGCCGCCCTGAATCATCTCCAGCGCCTCATGCGCTTTATCCAGTTCCTTCGGCTCCGCTTCACGGAAAAAACCGACGGTGGAATCCAGTCCGGAGAGAACCACTTCCAGCGCGGTCCATCGGCGATAGGAGTTGTCGGCGGCCCAGGTGTTCAGGAACGGGCTTGCCCAGGCGACCTTTTTCCGAATCTCAAAGATATCGCATGCGCCGTACCGGTTTCCGAGAATGGAGATTGTCGCCCCGTAAAGCGGCCAGACGAGTCCGAGCATCAGTTTGACAAGCGTGGTTTTCCCTGCGCCGTTCGGTCCCAGGATAAACCAGTGCTCCCCGCGTTTTATGGTCAGGGAAAAATCGTGGAGAGCCTCGAAACCCTCCAGTTTCACAGTAGCATTTTTGATTTCAATCGCATTGTCCGTCATTTCCATAACATCCTGTTTTTCTTACTCCAGAGGAATTGCGCAGGGGTAACTGCCGAGCACCTTGAGAGAATGCGCCAGCGTGTTCAATTCTTTGAGGGCTGCGGCGATTTCGGGATCTGTCGCATGTCCGAGCATATCGATAAAAAAGAGATATTCCCAGTTTCTGCGCTTCGAGGGACGGCTCTCGATCATCGTCAGAGTCACCCCTGCCTGCTTGAACGGCAGCAGACAGTCGTAAAGCGCGCCGACCCGGTCTTTGATCGCAAAGCAGATGGAGGTTTTGTCCTGTCCGGAGGGTTTGACCTCCTGCGTTCCTGTGACCAGAAAACGGGTGGTATTGTTGGGATTGTCCTGAATGCCCTTCTCCACGATTTTCAGTCCGTAGACCTCGGCGGCAAGCTCGCTTCCAATAGCCGCGGCCCCCTCCTCGCGGGCTGCCAGATCCGCCGCGCGCGAGTTGCTCACGACCGCGATCGTCTCCACCCCGGGCAGATGCTCCGTCAGCCAGTTGCGGCACTGCCCAAGCGACTGCGCATGACTGTAGACCACCTTGATTTTCGACTTCTCCGCATTGGACAGCAGGCACTGCTGAATGCGCATGTTGATCTCCGCGCAGATTTTCACGGAGGAATCCATCAGCATGTCGAGCGTGTAATTGACCACCCCTTCCGTTGAATTTTCCACGGGAACGCATCCGTAGTCGCACTTTCCGCCTTCGACAGCGTGAAACACATCCGCAATGGTGCTTTTGGAAATATATTCGACTCCATGACCGAACTTCAGTTTCGCCGCAAGATGGGTGAAGGTCGCCTCCGGGCCGAAAAATGCCACCTTCAGCGGATTTTCCAGCCGCAGCGCCCCCGACATGATCTCCCGGTAAACGGCACGGAGAGTCGAATTCGGCATCGGTCCCCGGTTGAGCGTTTCGAGTTTTTCAAGCAGAGCCTTTTCCCGTTCCGGAACATAGATGGGCTCTCCTCTTTCCCGCTTCCATTCCCCGACCTGTTTCACGACTTCGTAACGGTCGTTGAGGAGTCGCACGATTCCCCGGTCGATGGAATCAATTTTGATTCTGAGCTCTTGCAGATCCATAAATATATTCCCGTTTATCCATTCTGAAATTTTGAATATAAAAAGTACCATGAAAACGAAAAGAATTCAAGTTTTCTTCCCGTTTTTTTCAGAGAAGCGGCACCATTTTCCACAAAACAGAAAGCGCTGCAAATAAAAACTCCGCACCGGATTGACCGATGCGGAGCCTGAAACTTCGGAGAAAACCGGAAATCAGTCGACAACGACGGATTTCTTTTTCCCCTTGACAACTTCACCGCAGACAAACGCCTTGAATCCAGCCTTCCTGCAGATCGCGATTGCCTGTTTGGCTTCGTCCGCAGGAACAAACCAGACCATTCCAACGCCCATGTTGAAGACACGGTAGGCTTCGGAATCGTCGATGTTCCCGGCTTCCGTAATGAGCTTGAAAATCGGCGGAGCCTTCTTAATCGTGCTCTTGTGGAAAACAGCGTCAACGTTCTTCGGAAGAATCCGCGGCACATTGTCATAAAGTCCGCCGCCAGTGATGTGGGCGATTCCGTCGAGCGAAAGTCCTGCGTCCATTGCAGCCTTGACGGCTGGCCAGTAACAGGTGTGCGGTTTCAGAAGCGCCTCCCCGATGGACTCGTGGTTGAGTTCGGCAAGTTCGGTATCAACATCATACCGGCAGGTGTGGAAGAGCACCTGCCGGGCGAGACTGAACCCGTTCGTATGCAGGCCGTTGGAGGGAAGACCGATTGCGACGTATCCCGGGCGGATTTTCTCTCCGGTAATGATCCGGTCCTTCTCCACAATTCCATTGATGACCCCGACGAGATCAAAATCATTACCGTACATGCCGGGCATTTCTGCTGTCTCGCCGCCGAGAACGGCGCATCCGACTTTGCGGCAGGCGTCAGCGATTCCCCCGAGGACTTCTTCGTACAGGGGACTGCGAAGTTTGCCGATCCCGATGTAGTCAAGGAAAAACACCGGTTCAGCCCCCTGAACACTGATGTCGTTTACGCAGTGATTGACAATGTCATGCCCAACGGTATCATATTTCTGCATCAGGGCGGCAACCATGAGCTTGGTTCCAACGCCGTCGATGCTGGAGACAAGAACTGGATTTTTGTATTTTTTCAGATCAATCTGGAAGAGTCCGCCGAAGCCGCCGATCGGGGCGAGCATCTCCGGACGCTTTGCCATGGAAAGTTTTTTCTTGACCCGGGAAAGAAGCTCCGTCGCAAGATCGATGTCCACACCGGCATCCTTGTAAGTCGAGACCTTTTTTGCAGTTTTACGCGCCATGTTTACCTCAAGATTGTTAATGTTGCAAACTTCCTGACAGGTAATATACACCCACTTTCCGCAGATGAAAGCAGAATCTTGTGAAAATTCTCCCGCAGGCTGGAAAAAACACATCCCCGGGGATATATTGTCCTTACGAAGAGATCTTCAAACAACTCTCACAGACAACAACCCGAGGAGGAAGTCATGGGATTCATGGATGACAAGTATCTGCTCGAAAGCGAGGTTTCCCTCGCCATTTACAGTTCCGTAAAAAACCTGCCCATCATCGACCCGCACAATCATGCCGACGTGAAGGAAATCGCGGAAAATGGAAATTATTCTGACGCATGGCAAGTCTTTGCAGCAACCGACCATTACGTCTGGGAAGTCATGCGCAAACGCGGCGTGGAAGAGAAATTCATTACAGGCGACGCCTCCCCGAAGGAAAAATGGATGGAACTGGCAAGAGTCATGCCCGAAATCGCCGGAAATCCCGTCTACGAATGGATCCATCTTGACCTGCGCAGAAGATTCGACATCCGCGAAATGCTCAATGCCGATTCCGGAGAAACCATCTGGGAAAAGGTCAACCAGAAACTCGCGGAACCGGACTTCAAACCGCTGGAACTCCTGAAAAAAATGAATGTCGAAGTCATGTGTTCCACGGACGATCCCGCCGATACGCTCGAATACCATGAGCAGGTGAATGCAAAAGCCGGCAGAACAGTCATCCGTCCGACCTGGCGCCCCGACAAAGCCATGCGCATCCACTTCCCAGACTTCAAAGCATACATCGAAAAACTCGGGAAGCGTTTTGACACCACCATCGACAGCGTGAGAACTCTGGTCGAAGTCCTTCAGAAATCCCATGACTTCTTTGCCGCGAAAGGCTGCCGGGCCAGCGATCATGACACACCTCATCCCCTGCCCGGAAACGCAACGCTCGAAGAAGCGGAAGCCGTTTTCCGCAAAGTCCTTGCGGGAGAAAAACCGACGCAGGCGGAAATCGACACCTATCAGGATTACCTGACGCTGCAGGTGGCTGACATGGATATGCGCGCAGGCTGGGTCTACCAGATGCACATGGGCGTGGTCAGAAATGTCCGCGATACTCTCTACAAGGCGCTCGGAGCGGATGTCGGCGGAGATGTCAGTGAATTTTACATCGACATTGTTAAGCCCCTCTGCAGCTTCCTGAACCATTTTGACGACAAGCTCAAAATTGTTCTTTACTGTCTGGAACCCTGCCATGAAGCGTCGCTTGCAGCGGTTGCCAGGGCGTTCGGCAAAAACGTCCGTCTTGGTTCCGCCTGGTGGCTCAACGACACGCCTTACGGCATGAGCACGCAACTCGACTATATCGGCAATGTGGATCTCTACGCGAACTTCGGGGGAATGGTTTCCGACTCCCGGAAAATCCTCTCCTACGCGTCACGCTTTGAAATGTTCCGCAGAGTCCTTGCCAATGTTCTGGCCAACAAGGTCCGTCTCGGCAGAATGCCCTACGAGGTGGCGGAAAAACTCGCTGTCATGATGTGCTATTCGGAGCCCAAAAAGTTCTTCAACGTCTAACCTGGAGAAAACGTTATGGAAGTCATCATCATGCCGACAGAAGAGAAGGCGACTCTTCTGGCAAGTCGGCTCATCGCCGCTCAAATCCGCCGGAAACCGGCCTCCACACTCGGCCTGGCAACCGGAAGAACCATGGAAAACCTCTACGCGGTCCTTGCCGAAATGCACCGGAACGATGGCCTGGATTTCTCTCTCTGCCGCTCTTTCAATCTCGATGAGTACATCGGACTGCCGGAGGATGATCCCAACACCTACCGTTCCTACATGAACAAACATCTGTTCTCGAAAGTGAACATCGACATCAGAAATACCCATCTTCCACATGGAAACGCTCCTGATCTCGACCTTGAATGCGAACAGTATGAGAACCGCATGAAAGAGTGCGGAGGAATTGATCTTCAGCTTCTCGGAATCGGCAGAAGCGGGCATATCGGCTTCAATGAGCCGCTTTCCTCACTTGCCTCGCGAACCCGTGCCAAAGCGCTGACACCTGTCACAATTGCCCAGAACGCGCCTTTGTTCCCGCGCCCGGACGACATGCCCAAACGAGCGCTCACCATGGGAGTCGGGACCATCCTGGAAGCGCGCCGCATACTCATGCTGGCGACCGGAGCCGAAAAAGCCGATATCATCGCAAAAGCGGTCGAAGGCCCCATCACAAGCATGGTTTCCGCCACGGCACTTCAGCTTCATCCGAAATGCACGGTCATTGTCGATGACGCTGCTGCTGAGAAACTCCAAGGCAAAGATTACTATCACTGGATCTTCCAGAACGAACCCGAGTGGGCGGATTACCGGTAATCGCTCCTTCCAATTCGTTCCATGAAGGACCGCGTGAATTCTCCGGACTTCACGCGGTCCCTGTTTCAATATACCATCCATCTTCCCCGGCAACAGGCATGACGGCAGGCAAAGAATTCCCATCATCGTTTCCATCAAATGGGCGGATTATTACAAAATCCTCCCGTCTGATTTTGCGTGAAATGACGCCGGAAGATTTCCCCCTGCTCTGCACTATGCTTCAGGACCCAGAAGTCATGTACGCCTGGGAGCACACCTTCTCCGAAGCGGAAGTACGGGAGTGGATCACACGAAACGTTTTCCGTTATCAGGACTGCGGTTACGGATACTGGCTTGCATTTGACAAAAGTTCCGGAAACAACATCGGACAAATCGGAATTCTTCCGGAAGAAATCAACGGAGAATTCTTTTTTGGAGTCGGCTGGATTCTCCGCCGGGAATCCTGGGGAAAAGGATATGCGACGGAAGGAGGCCGAGCTTGTCTTGATTACGCATTTCTGCAACTGCATGCGCGCCGTGTCATTGCGGATATCCGGCCATCAAATCTTCGTTCCATCCGGGTGGCGGAACGCCTCGGCATGATCCCCATCGGCACCTATGACAAACAGGTCGGCGGGAAACGCATGACTCACCGGATCTACTGCGCCATCCGCGATCCACGCAGCCAGGACAGCAGGGAATCCCGATTGAGACTTGGCCGGCCATCGGAAAAAAGTTCTCATTTCCTGTTTTGAACTCTGCCGATCTCCATATGCCATGTTTCCTGAAAGTCATCCAACTTGCTCAAATACTCCAAAGTTTTCCGAGAGCCTTCACGAGAAAAACGGTCGAGGCTCCAAAATAACAGAACGTCATATTTTCTCTGCCTTGCCATGGCAAGAACTTTTTTCAAGCCAGAACGTT
>CASEYW010000172.1 GCA_949292215.1 uncultured bacterium | reverse complement strand
GATTGATGTTCCTCGGATCCTCCTGTTGTAATATTGCAGAAAATTCCACCTTTGCAAGGCCACTGGACTTTGCATGCAGATTAAACCCAAGTTTCCACGCTTTTGCGGAAGCGTGCGCTACCGAAACGCTGGGCGCATACTCTTCGTAAACCTTTTTCAGCTGAGATGGTACTAATCCTTTTATCTTTAGGCAGAGTAGGATCATATTTTTGCAAACTGCCATTCGGGGTAGCAAGATATCCAACAATTCCTCTATTATTATTATCTGAAATGTCTGAAGACGAAAAAATATCATTGTTATAGTCACTATCGTAAGTAGCGTGAGCGTGAATATCTGCAACAAAACATTTTCTGAGAATTTCCCTCTTGACAATAATGTATTAATACATTACAATAAAAAGTAATACGCATTGCAGTCGAGAAGGAAAATGAAGAACTGGAAGAAACAGCTTGTCGAAAAACTGAGAGAGAAGGCGGCGGAACTGCCGCCGGATACCCGTTTTTATTCGATCCGGAATCTGATGCAGGAATATCATACCAGCCAGCGGACGATTGAAGAGGCAATGCAGGTTCTTTTTGAAGAGAAAGTCCTGCTGCACCGGGCGGGGAAGGGTTATTTCATCCGCGGCAATCCGGCGAGCCGTCCGTTCCATATCCGGCTTTATTATCCGCAATGGCCGAGCGTGCTGTATCAAAACATGGAGAGAGCCTGCACAACTTATGCGAAGTCGAAAGGTTTTGTGTTTTCAAGTCAGGCGATTGAGCAGAGCGAAGAATTTTTCGAGGGCGTTTCCTCCGATGACTGCGATGCCCTGCTTCTTCTGCCACCTTCCGAGCCGATATCCAGAAGGGGTGTTCAGATCATCAACCGACTTTCCGTTCCGGCGGTTGTTCTGGGACGCGAAGTCGGGGATATCGGACTTTCCATGCTTTCCGACGACGGGTATTCCGCAGGGGCGATGGCGGCGGCGTATTTCATCAATCACGGACACAGAAAGCTGGCGGTTCTCATTTCGGAGCCGCACTGCTACTGCACGGAGATGCGCTGCCAGGGATTCCGGGAGTTCGCGCGTCTGAACGGGATGTCGGTGAAGGTCATTGAAACCGGAGTTCAGAGCTGGGACGACGGAGTTCGCTATGCGTATGATGCGCTTACGAAAACGCTGAAGGCGGACGGGCTGGATTTTTCCGCGCTGTTTCTGATCAATTCAAACTCGGCGCTGGAGGTCTACAAGGCTTTTGCGGATGCGGGCTGTTCCATTCCAGGGGACGTTTCAATCATCGGACATGATGAACTGCCGACAAACGAGTTCCTGCATCCGGCGCTGACCTGTGTCGCGATTGACTGGAGCGGAGCGATCGGGGCATGTGTGGAACAGCTGCGGGAGGTTGCGGAGGGGAAAAAGGAATTTTTTCGTCAGCGCATATCTCCGGAACTGATTGTACGCCAGTCAGTTGCAGATTATGGAACCAAACGGAATTCTAATTAAAAACAAAGAATAAAAGGAGGTTGGAAATGAACTTGTCAGGAGCAGCAGGAAACGGAAGAACCGGTTTCTCAAGGAAGAGGAAGTTTACGCTTATAGAACTCCTTGTCGTAATTGCTATCATTGCAATACTTGCGGGTCTTCTTCTGCCGGTTCTCGGGAAGGTCCGGGAGAAGGGGAGGTCGGTTACGTGTACGGCAAATCTGAAACAGCTGGGCACGGAGCAGATGCTTTACAGCAATGATTTCAACGACATGATGGTGGTTCTGACGCCGTATGTGATCAACGGCGGAATGCTTGATGCAAACTGGAATGTAATATTTTCGAGTCTGCAGAGCAACGGCGGGCGTTTCAACAACAACTACAAGCTGTATGCTGAACTGCCGAAGAAGGTGATGGGGTGTCCCTCCAATCTGTATTATGACCGTCCGGGATTCAATCCGGCGTGGATGGGATACGGGATGCTGAATCCGTTCAACCGCAACACGGCAATGCAGGAGGGGATCAACAGCAGCGAAGCGGTCGACGTCCGCCGGACCGGTCAGCTGGGCAAGGGTTTTATCATAAAGGACGGGGACAGGACGCATTATCAGCTGAAGAAGCTGAAACAGGCGAGCGGCTTCATCATCATTGCGGATTCTGTTCATGCGACCGATACGGCGAATCCGGGGCGCGGGCATCAGTACATCGACCCGGCGAACGGAACGCATGGACAGGTTTACAACGCGTCCCTGCGTCATAACGGACGCGCGAATGCGGTGTTTGCGGACGGGCATGTTTCGTTGATGAGCGGACAGCAGCTTTTCGACTCTCCGACGGCGATTCAGTGTACAAATCTGGACGGCGTGATGAAAATGAGACAGTAATATCGAAGGAAAGAAACAGAATGAAACGGACAAGTCTTTTTCTCGGGGCACTGCTGACGGCGTTTGCGGTCGCGGCTGCCGAAGATGTGGTGGTTCCCGGTGCGGAGTGGAATCTGAAGAACGGAATTGAATCGGTGAAACGGGCGGGAGACACGGTATCAGGCGTGATCATTCCGAACCGTCTGAATTCGGCGGTCGGTGCGGAGCTGAAAAAGAGCATTGATGCAAAAGAATACGACGGAGCCGTATTCAGTTTGAAGCTGGATCCCGGAGCGGCGGAGAACTGCAAACTCGTGTTTGCGAGCGAGGCGGATCCGCAGGTGCGGGTATCGTTCCCGTTCAAAGCGGGGACGAGCGGAGACTACAATCTGTATCCGCTGGAGATGGGACGCAATCCGCGCTGGAAAGGGAAATTCAAGCGGGTTTATCTGGAATTCGGCGGAACGAAAGCTCCGGTTGCGTTTGCAGTGAAGGAGATGACGCTGCGTCCGAAACTTACAATGACTCCGCGCGAGGCGTCGCGTCCGGTTCAGCTGCGGGAGTGGAGACTGCAGGCGTCCGGCGTGAAGGCGCAGATGAGCGATGAGTTCGAGAAGCGGAAGTTTGCGGTCAAGGTGGATTATGCGGGCGGGAAACCGGGGCGGCTGGCGCTTTCGTGTCATGCGGTGCACTGTCCTCTGGATTCGTGGATTCCGCCGTTCATCGGGTCGGATGCGCGGCAGTTTAAGGTTCTGGTGTATCCGGTTGCGAAGAGCGGCAATGCATCGGCGTTTGTGGAACTGCGCGTGCGCGGAAAGGATGCGCGTTCGCACACGTGGCTCAAGAAGAAAATTGATTTTTCGCGGAAAGGCTGGCAGGAGATTGCGATTGATGTGAAGGCGTCTCCGCTGAACCGTCTTGCCGACGTCAATTTTGCGGTGTACGGAAACAAAGCGAGCAGCTGTTCGTTCTGGTTTGCAGATGCGCGGATTATCCGGGCGGACGGTTCGGAGTATGAAGTTCTGAATGCGGAGGAGCCGAAACATACGGAGGGATTCAATTCCGGTTCGCCGACGGCTCCGCACAAAGCCTTGCCGAAGCGTCCGCAGATCGCGATCGGGCTTGGAACGTATAATTTTCTGTACGGCAGGGAATTCCTGAAAGAGATCGGGAAGATGGCGAAGGAGGAGTTCCCCGGCTGGGATTTCGTTCTCTCCGTCGGTCAGGCACCGGAGCCTGAGAGCGCGAATATCCTGCGGGAACTGCCGGAGAACGTTTACGCGCAGTTCCAGATCGCGCGGCACGATCTGCGGTATCTGGCGCTGTTCGATCATTTGACACGCAACCAGTTAGGGGAACCGCAGAAGGCGCGCAACAACGGCATGGTTCCGACGTCGCCGATTCTTCAGCGCGGATTCAAGGACATGTTCGACTATGCGGCGAAAATTGGATTCAACAACTTTGCGATCATCGACTATGTGTGGCTTGGAATGGGCGGTCTGTGGGGATATGATCCCGTCACGGTTGCGGCGTTCCGGGATGATCTTTCGGGACGGGACGAGGGGCTGGAACTGCAGCCGGGACCGGGCGAGAAGCGCACGAAGATTCATTTCTGGGATTATTTCGAGGATTCGCACGCACTCCGCTTCACGCCCGCAGAACTTGGAATCAAAAGCTATGATGAATATTTCCCGATTACGGAACGGGAGATGCCGAAGCGCGGAGTGACCGGACAGCGCAACTACAGCGTCTTCCTTGCACTCTGCAGTTACGAGTGGCTGCGTCAGGCTCAGCGGTTCAACCGGATCGCGGCGGAGCACAAGGGAAATTTCGATTACATTCTCAACGGGGAAGTCTGGGCGAACGGGAACGATCATTATTATCTGCTGAAGCTCAAGGGAACCGGAATCGTTTCTCCGGAATACTTTTCGTCCGTTCCGCAGAAGAACGAATCGTATTACCGGACGGTCGGGATTTATCTTCGTCAGGCGGCGCGCAGCGGAACTCGCTACGGAGCGATTCTGGAGACGAGCCGCGGCGGCAACGGTCAGCCGTACTGGAGTCCGAAGACCGGATATTCGGTGGCGTATGCTCTCTCCGCAATGGGTTTGCAGGACATGCATTACGACCATATTCATGTGGAAAAATGGAAAGCCTCCAACACTCCCGGCGAGACGCAGGAGCGGGTGAACTATGCGCTGTTCCGCGCGGAAGCTCAGGCGTTCATTCAGGCGAAACACGAAAAATCCGCAAAACTTCCCGCGATGGATGTCCTGGACGTTTTCCCGCGCGGAACCGTTTTCCGCGCCTGGTCGTACAACATGCCGGGCGACAGGAGCGCGTGGGCTCCGTGGCTCAACAAAGCGCAGATCAATTATGAACGGACGGATTTCATTGAACTCCCGCTTCTTCTGAATTCGGCGCGGGTGGTGTTCTGGTCTTCCCCGTTCACTCCGCAGAAAAGCGCGGATGCGGTCGAGAAGTGGCTTGCAACCGGAGGAAAGACGCTTGTCATTCATTCGGATCTTCCGTGGCGCGCGCCGAACGGATATGCGAATCTGCACCGGATGCTTCAGCAGGTGAAACCGGATTACAGCAAGCCGGTGTTCCGCGATTTCATTCAGAAGAATCCTGGAAAATGCGTGCTGAAAGATGCGCGGGGAAAGGCGCTCGTCAACCGCATCGACCGCAAGGACGGCAGCCGGATTTACCACATCGCCGGGAATCCGGAAAAACTTCCGGCAGGAGAGATTGACCGGATCTTCGCTTATCTGACAAAGGAGCTTCGGCTTCCGGTTGTCCAGAAAGCGCTTCCCGGATCGCTTCCGACGGTGCTCCGCTTCCGCAATCCGGACTGTCAGGTCGCGGTTCTCTGGAACAAACAGGAGGCGGACTCCGCTGAAGCGAAAATCGGCAACTGGTACCGGAACAAATGGGCGACGTTCGATACGCGCAACAACGGACAGATCCGGACCATGTCGAAGTTCCGCTACGACAATTATCTGTATCAGTTCCTGCTGCCGGGCAAACGGACGCAGGCTCTGCTGGATGACGTCAAGCCGGGCACGTACCGGGTCTACCGGTTCCTTGCGGACCGGGAGGACGTTGTGCCGGCTTCCGCGGAAGGTTTGAAGCTGGAACTCGCGGACGAGCTGACGGATGTGTTCTACTTCGCGCCCGATACGGAGCAGTTCCGCAAGTATATCGCGGAACTGCGGGTGCGGCGGAAGAAACTGGAACCGTTTTTTGCGGAAATCAAATAAGGAGAACAGATTGTCATGAGCAAGAAAGTTTTGGTGCTTGGCGCAACCGGAGCGATGGGACAGTATCTCGTTCCGGTGCTTGCCGGAATGGGATATGAAGTCGATGCTGTGGCGCTGGACCAGCCGCAATTCAATTTCCCGAATGTCCGCAATATCTGCGGCAATGCAAAGGAGTGGAATTTCCTCTACGAACTGCTTCAGAACCGCTACGACGGAATCGTCGATTTCCTGATCTATGCGACGGGGGAGAGTTCGATGAAGCTGATGTGCATTCCGAATCAGACGGATCACTACATCTATCTTTCCACCTACCGGGTTTATGACAACAAGGAGATTCCTATCCGCGAAACGTCGCCGCGCCTGATGGACACCTGCGACGATCCGCTGCTGCGTCTTTCCGATGACTACAGCATCTTCAAAGCGCGCGGCGAAGAGATGCTCAAGCTTCTGCCGCGGAAGAACTGGACGGTGGTCCGTCCTGCAATCACCTACTCGCTGATGCGTTATCAGCTAGTGACTCTGGAGGCCTCCGATACCGTCGGCCGTGCGTTCGCGGGAAAGAGCACGATTCTTCCGGTCGAGGCGCGGGACAAACAGGCGACCATGACCTGGGGGGGCGACGTCGCCCGGATGATTGGCGGTCTGCTTTTCAATGAACGGGCGCTCGGGGAGGCTTACACCGTATCGACGGCGGAGCATCATACGTGGGGCGAAATCGCGGAGTTCTACAGGGAAATCTGCGGCCTGAATTCGGTCTGGGTGGACAAGGAGCTGTTCCAGGAGCTGTACAATCATCAGCTCTATAAAAACGTTCCGCCGTACTGGCAGCTGGAGTGCGACCGTCTTTTCGACAGGGTCATTGACAACGGCAAGGTTCTTGCGGCGACCGGACTCAAGCAGTCGGAGCTGAAACCGCTGTACGAAGGACTTGAAGCGGAAATCGCGCACTGTCCGCGCAATTACCCGTGGAAAGTCCGTACCCGTTTTGACGAATATCTGGCAACCCAGGGGATTCAGTGAAAATGCGGAAACTGAGAGTTGCGCAAATCGGAGTTCTGCACGAGCATTCCGACGGGAAGATGCTGACGCTGCGCAACCGCATGCAGGACGTCTTCGAGGTTGTCGCCATTGCGGCGGAGAATCAGGATGCTGCGCAGAGCTGGCGTCCGCATGCGTGGGAACAGCCCTGTTACGCGGGGTTGAACCGGGTCGGAAAAGAGGAGCTTTTCCGCATGGAGCTTGACGTCGTTTTTGTGGAAACCGAATTGCGCGAGCTTGTTCCGACTGCGCGGGAGTGTCTGGCGCACGGCCTTCCGGTGCATATCGACAAGCCGGGCGGATTGACTCTGGAGCCGTATGCCGAACTTGTCCGGGATTATCACCGCGCCGGGATTCTTCTTCAGCCCGGCTACATGCTCCGCAACAGCAAGGCGGTTCAGCAGATGAAGCAGATTGTCCGCGACGGTGTGCTCGGCGAGATTTACGAAGTCGATGCGAACATGCACCGTCCGGCGGGTTCGGAACTCTTCTGCAGATACATGCGTGAGATTCCGGGAGGAACGATGTTCGATTACGGTTCTCATCTGATCGACGTCATTCTCGACATGCTCGGTGTTCCGGAGGAGATTACGGCGTTCGGCACGCATCTGTCCCCGTATGGAATCCGCGACAACAGCGTTGCGGTGTTCCGTTACGGCAAGGCTCTTGCGACCGTGCATTGCGCGATGAGTTCGGCCGTTTCCATCCCGAACCGCCGTTTCACCGTGCGCGGGAGCAACGGCATTCTGGAAATCTTCCCGCTGGAACAGGGATACGACAGGACGGCCGGTCATCCGCTGTTCAACGATATCCCGGTGAAGCTTCGTCTGATTCTTGCGGAAAGCCGCGGCGGGTTTGAGGCGGGAGAGCATCTGCTTTCCGCCGGACTGATGCGCGACCGTTACGAAGACCAGCTTCGGGAATTCGCCGCGCTTCTCCGGGCGGGAAAGCAGAGCCCGTACAGCGCGGAATACGAAATCGCCGTACAGCGCGCCGTCCTGCAGGCGTCCGGAGCATTGTAACCTTCAAAAGGATTTATAGTATGAAAAAGAAAATCTGCGTCGTCACGAATTCCCACATGGACCCGATCTGGCTGTGGCGCCTGCGCGAAGGGCGTTCGACCTGGGTAAACACCTGCCGGACCGTTGTCCGCATGATGGAGAAATACCCGTTCCTCACCTTCACCCGCTCGTCGAGCGTCTGTTACGAGTGGATCGAGCAGTGCGATCCCGCGCTGTTCCGCAAGATCGTCAAACTGGTCGACGCCGGACGCTGGGAACTTGTCGGCGGCTGGGTCGAACAGTCGGACACCATTATCACTCCGGGGGAATCTCTGCTGCGTCAAGCGGAGCACGGCAAACGCTATTTCCGCGAAAAATTCGGACGCGATGTGCGCATTGCGTACAGTGTCGACAGCTTCGGACAGAATGCGGGTCTGCCGCAGATTCTGAAGAAGTCCGGTTTCGACTATTACTGCTACATGCGTCCGATGGCGAATGAAAAAGCCATGCCGGACAGCTTCCGCTGGGCATGTGAAGGCGGCGCCGGCGAAGTGGTTTCTTTCCGGATCCGGAGAGCCTATTGCACTCCGCGGACGAACGATGAAAAACCGTTCAGAGAATTTTTTGAAAAGGCGATTGTGACGGATTCGAGTTCGCTTCCGGTGTTCTTCTTCGGCGTCGGCGACCACGGCGGCGGTATTTATGAAAAGCAGCTGCGGCATCTGCTGAAGTATCAGGATGAGTTTGATATTGAGTTCTGCACACTCGAACGCTATTTCAAACAGCTGGAGAAACTGGATCTTCCGGTTGTGATCGGCGAGCTTACGCATCACTCGCCCGGCTGCTATTCCGCTCTGGGCGAAATCAAGGAATGGATGGCGGATTGCGAAAAGAATCTGTATAAAGCGGAAAAGCTGAATCTGCAGATTCGGGGAAAAGATCAGAAGAAGGAATCCGCAAAGCTTCACGGCGCGTGGGACAAATTGCTCTTCAATTACTTTCATGATATCTATTCCGGAACCTGCATCGGCGACGCCTGCCGTCATGAAATCCGCGATCTCTGCGGTGCGGTCAATGATGCCGCAACCGAGAGCATGGAACGCTCGCTCTGCCGGATCGGCAGCTCGGTTCCAAGCCGGGATTTCATGACCGAAGGCGGTGTTCTGCTCTGGAATCCGAATCCGTTTGCCGCGCAGTGCGTTTCATATTTCGATACATTCCTTGATCCGAATATTACGGGACGTGAGTTCAACTGTCTGCGGACCGGCGACGGGGGGGAGATCCCGCTGCAGGGAATCCGCGGAGCTTCCGGTTACGGACCGTGTCCGCATGGCTGGAAGCGTCTGGTGGTTTGCGACCGCCTGGGTGCTTCGGATGTGCGGATTTATGCGTGCGGGCGCACGGAGAAGAAGTTCCCGTCAATCGGATTTGAATCACAGAAGGCTCTTCTGAAAAAACTCCGTTTTGACGCGGTCGCGGATACCGGCGACACCTGGGGGCATGGCGTGCGGCGCCTGGGAGAGACGATCGGTTCTCTGGAGAAGATTTGGATTGAAGAGATGGAAAACGGTCCCGTGGTCAGTGTGCTGCGGGTGAAATACCGCTGGAAGAATTCCACGCTTCAGCTGGATTTGTTCCAGTATGCGGGAATCAAGCCGATATATGCCCGCGCCTTCATGGACTGGCAGGAGAAAGATGACACGCTGAAAGCGGTTCTGGCGACGTCGGACAGGCTTGTTTCGACCGTTTCCGGTCAGGCATCCGCGACGCTCCGCCGCGAGCCGGACGACTGCGAACAGCCGTTCATCGACTGGGTCGCCGCGGAGACTTCCGGCTCCCGGAAAACCGGATTCCTCGCTCATGCCCTGCACGGATACGACGTCGTGGACAACGAACTGCGTCTGACCGTGCTGCGTCCGGTTGTTTATGCGGAACACATCCCGAACAGACCGGGCGGCGACGAGGGATACGGCGACCTCGGCGAACAGGAGCGTTCCTTCTGGTGTTTCGACGGCGAATACAGTGTGGAAGAGTGCGCGCATCTGTCGCGTGAAATTCTGTGGCATGCGGAACATCTGGAAGTTACCGCGGCGGATGCCGATCCGGAGTTCCGGTTTGACCGCTGGGAAGTCAAGCCCTCCGCCGTCGCCGTGCAGAGCGAGCGGATTCTGGAAGACGGTTCTGTTTCCATTCATCTGCTGAACAATTCCGCGGAATCCGTGGAGGCGGAAATTTTCTGCAACGGCAGGAAATTGAAACAGGTATCCCTCGCCGGCAAAGAGCTTGCGGAAGTTGCTCTGTAGTTCTCAGAAAAGCTCTGCGGGGGAGCCGGTTCTCCGCGGAGCTTGATTCTGTATCCGTTTTTTTCTCTTTCCGTCTTGAAATATTCCCGTTCCGATAGTACATTGTTCCGCTTTGAAAGGGGATGAAATGCGGATACTCTTAATGATTCTGATTGCTGCGCTGCCTGCTCTTGCCCAGGAGAGGACGCTCCGGTTCGTCGGCGGCGGAAATGTGGGCATTCCGGGGGATTCGTATCATACCCAGACCCTTGCCCTGCGCTTCCGGACCGCTGTTCGTACGGCGCTTCCGCGGACTTCCGACCGTCTGAAGCCGGAAATTCTCTGCGCGTTCCATGTCCCGCCGCCCGATGGAGAAGGGGCGTTCGGACTCGTTCGCAAGAGCTGGAACCGCAGGGAAATCGCCTTTCCCGCGCGCTTCAACGCATGGGCGGATGATGCAAACTGTCTTGATCTCTTTGTCCGCTGGAGCTGCCTTGCGCGTCTGTAAGCGCCCAGCGTTTCGGTAGCGCACGCTTCCGCAAAAGCGTGGAAACTTGGGTTTAATCTGCATGCAAAGTCCAGTGGCCTTGCAAAGGTGGAATTTTCTGCAATATTACAACAGGAGGATCCGAGGAACATCAAT
>CASEYW010000171.1 GCA_949292215.1 uncultured bacterium | reverse complement strand
TGAGAAAAACAGCCGCAGGGTTGTTTTGTCTCTGTTTAACGATACAGCAATAAAAGGACGATTGCAAATAAAAATAACCGGAAATCAGAACCTTTTCCGCTGAAAAACTTGAATTGTACTTGATTCCGATGTATTTTCCCTGCAAGAAATTATAGCGTCATCCGTATTGCCGGAAAATGTCACAATTTGTGCAATGATGGAAGAATGTTGATTTGATCCATAACGGGAGCGGAGTTTGACACGAATGCAAAATAGCGGATATCCATACTGGTCTCACGGGATTTTCCCGTTTGAACTCTTTCCTTTGTCTTTCTTCCTGCCGTGCAAGTGTGGCATTCCTGTAGCGGGAGGCGATCATGCCTGAGCTGCCGACACAAGAACAGTTTGTCCGCACCATTCGGAATCTGGAAATTGAGCGGGATCAGGTCTGTGCCTGGCTTTGCGCCGGTTCGGGTATTCTCTACATCATAATTGGAATTTTCTTTTTTCAATCATTTGCAAATTATTCCAAAACATTTTTTTCGTTATTCTCTGTTTTCTGCAGCTTATTTACTTACGGTTTGGGGGAATGTCTATGCAACTGGATTTTTTCCGCTCGATGCCCGATTTGTGGAAAACGTTGGATAGACGTCGGGTTGACGATTGCATTGCATTCGTGCCCGTACTGCCATCATAAAGTCTTTACAGAACAGACCTTTTCGCAAATTCATCTTCCTGAATTGCATTCCATTAAAAGAGCGTGCTTGTACAGTTTTCTTATATTACTGTTTATTTTCCTGATATTAGTGATGGGGAGTGAATCGGATGAAATTCTGTCTGTCTTTCGGTGGATGTTGATATATTCCGGTTGTGTGTTGTTACTATCTCCTTTGACGCTCATGTTTTCAAAGAAATGGGTTCAGGGGCTAAGTTTCATGAATAAACGATGCACCGTTTGCGGAGAGCGAGGTGTTTCGGCTCATGAACGATATACCGGTAATTGTTCCGTTTGCGGTTCACGGACTGATCCAGATTGGCCACTGCCAGAGCCGGAATCAATTGCGGATTTGCCTGCATGGGATGAACGGGGAAAAGCACCATTAGAATGTTCCTATTGTCCACCAGGGAGATTAAATCTAACATTAAGCAATGTATGGAAAATCTACGGTCGTTGCCCCATCTGTCGTCGCAAGCTCGTGCGCGATGGTGGCTTCAACCCTTCCGGTGGAACGGCGGCAAGTTCAGATGGAAAGAAAGACGCTATCTTCCCCCGAACATTGACTGATCCCGGGAAAACGGAGACTCGAAAATGAATCGCACACGGAAAAAGTGGGAAGATTGCAAAGTGTTTTTGATGTGTACACTGCTGGTGCTGCTTCTGCCGTTTGGGTTCCTGTTTTTTTTCATCCCCGGCAAAATTCTCGATGCAGTCCGAATGCGGCAGTACCGGAAGAGGCGCGAAACAACTCGCTGGCAACCGCCGGTTTCCGGTGAAGATTTTCTGCGGGGATGTGAGATTTCCCCGGATTCTCCGGAAGCGGAAGTTGCATTACGTTTGCGTCAAAAGCTTGCGATAGCAGCCTCCTCATGGTGTCATAAGATTACGGCAGAAGAAATCGCGCCAGACATGACGTGTGGAGAACTGGTTCTCGGATGGAGCGATTTTATATATTGGCATGAAGGTTTTGAGTCCATCGGCTATGAGGCGGTCGAGCTGCTTGGCAAAGGAAAAATTCCGAAAAAGCTGTTTCCCCGTTTGATTCTTCCGGAAAAGAAATCCCGTGTCACCATGCGTCAGCTTTTCCGTAATTATCTTGATCTCCTCATGCCGTATCTGGCAATCGCAGGAAAGACAAAAGAAAATGACGATGCTTTTCTTGCCGGATGTGGGATCAATGCCGATACCGACGACGCAAAACTTGCACTGGCGATCCGTGCAACGCTTGCAGAGCAATATCACGTTCCCTATGAGAATGTTGTCCCGGAGCTGCAATGGGGGAAATTTAAACCTCGGAAGAAAGTTTGGAGTATTGTCGATTATTGGCAGTATCTGGAAAGTGTCATGGATAAATTCAGAAAATTTGATTTGCGTCACGAGGACTCCCTGTTTTTTTCTATGCCGTATGAGGGGATTGATGAAAAGATCACTGTCCGGGATTTCGTAACTTCGCTGGTTGACATATTCAACCGTTATAAACGTGCAGCCAATTATTTGCCGAACCGGGAAGTTACCAAACTTTCCGTCGATATGGAAACAGTGCTGGGACAACTGAAGCTCCGCAATGTGCTGTTGCAGGGCGGCACTCCAGATGTCCGGCATGAGATGGTTGCCGAGATCGTGCGACGATTGGACTCGGAATATACGATCTGCCGATTCCCTGACGGAATCAAAACCAAGCAGGATTTCTGGGACGCGATATACTCTTTTGTTCCAATAGACCCGCGTTATGAGTTGGATGGGCAATCTGGTCTGGATATGGAACCGGGCGATTTCGAACGCCAGTGTACTATCGCCCAGCGTCCGGATAAACTGCTTTTTGTTTGGGAAGATGTTTCCCCGAATACACTGTCCGACACGCTCGCCTTTATCGTTGAGGACTATTATGAGATGGCGGCTTGGTTGCAGAAACCGGAAAAACTCCGCTATCTGATTACTTTGCAACAACCGATTCAAGAATTCCCGAAGTTGAAATTGCCTCATTCCGACGATCCCTATTGCCCGTATCCTGTCGACTCAGAAGATTTGACTCGCAGTGTTATCGCGATTTGCGATTTCTCCGGAAGAACGGAGGCAGGAAAATGATTGCGGCTGAAGTTTTAGCTGGTATTACGGTTGTCATTATTATGATTATGCTGTTTGTTTCCAGCAGATTTTTCTGGGGAAAATTTTTTGTACCGAAATTGAATCGATGTTTCATTCTTCGGCAACCATCTGTGAACGATGTGGATTTTCTGAAAGCCTGTAACATTATCGGAGGCAGTGATGAGGCAAAAATTGCTTTGGCTATCCGAAAAACATTGGCGGAAATGTATGATTTGCCTTGCGAGAAGTTCTCTCCGGAACTGATGAGCGGTAAGTTCATTCTATTGCGGAAATACAACGGACAAGAAAAGGAAATGTATTTTGAAAAAATTGCCCAAAGGTTCAAATATCCCAAATTCCAACCTTGTGATATGCGCGAGATCGCTTATCCGGATGAAATGTTGAAAGATGACATTCCTGTCAGAGAATTCATTTCTTCTTTTCTTGACATGTATGCTCGTGATAAACAGGTCATGAGTTCCAACCCGACCGGAGAAATGGAGGCAGGGAAATGAACGGGGACAATCTACTCATCATTGCATGTTTGCTCGCAGCTGCTGTTATCGGCATTTTGTTTATCGCCGCAAGGGTGAAGAAAAAAACTTATATGACAGGAACGGATTTCATTACGGAACAAAGTCATTTTATTCGCAGCTTGTGGACGACTCTTCCGGAATCTCATCAACTTGCATTCTGGCATATCTGCCTGCGTCATCACAGAATGTTTTATGACGTATTCGGAAAGGGCCGTCATTGGCATAATTCTGAATTGTTTGATGAGGGTTTGACTCTTCTGACAAAAGCAATTTATACAGGAATACCGGTTCAACAATTTTCAGAATTCATGAAGAAATACGCCGAAAATGCTCTGCCGCTCAATGATGACGATGATTTTGAACAACTTGCAGTGTTTCCGGGTACGATGCTTTACACGGTCATGGACTATTTTCAGGAACCGTCCGGCAAAAAGTTGGCTGATTGTTTCCTCCAAGATTCTCCTTATGACGACTTGACCGCCGAAGCAAACGATTTTGAAGTCTCATTGCCGGACTATGATCTGCAAAATAAAATGGATTCATTGCAAGTGGAATTTCTCAAGGAACTTTCCACATTTGAAAGATTGCCTGATGATTGGGAAAGACGTTTGGCCCACTACGGAAAACCTTTATTGGATTTGCATAAAATTAAAATTGAACTGGAAAATGCTTATATCAACGCCGAAGTCGTCAAAATGGAAGATTCGGAGGCGAAAAAATGAATATTGATCGACAAACTGGACAGCTTGATTTCGGCTCCATTTCCGTAAAACCGAGAATGACGGCTGGTGAAGTGCGGAAACGCTATGTGGAATTCGTCCGATTTTCGGAGGATGAACGCCTTATTTTGCAAAATGAGGAATACTGGCTTCAACTTCTGTTTGAAAAAAATATGTTGGTGCAAATTGACTTTGCGGAAATCCGGGATGGAAAACCAACCGACGATGGAGATGATTCCGGTGAAATGCGGATGGCATTGGAGCATCTTTACGGCAATACTCCCGGCGCGCCGCATTGGACACTC
>CASEYW010000170.1 GCA_949292215.1 uncultured bacterium | reverse complement strand
CTTACGCCCCGGTAGCAAAAATTCGATTTTAGCCCAAGATTCATCCGATATATCATGTCGTTCGTATGCATTCGCCATTTTTCCTATATCCTTTTTTGACGTTTGCATAATATAGCACAAATCTATTGACGACACAACCTAGAGTTGTGGCGCGCTTAAAGCTTATAACGTTCCCATTGAGCCCCTGGGAAAAGAAGGTGTCCATCTAGAAAAATCAGATTTTTCCAGACTTGATTTTGAGTCGGAACTCATGCTTAGTACAACTGAAACGAATCTTGCAGACACTCAAGCGTGTTGGAGATGGAAGCGGCGGAGAATGGGGACGATCCCGGTTTGCCGGAAGACTTTCCCAGCGCAGGTACCATTCTGTTTCCGGCTCATCGGATATTCCGGAATCCGGAAGCCAGTTCCGGATCAACCCGGGAAATTTCTGTTCCATTTGACTTAATTCCGATGGACAGACGGCACGTGGTGGAAGTGTTTCCATCGTTTCCAACGTTTTCGGATCCAGTTTCCAGCAGCCGGCCTCCCGGTCAACGAACTCGTATTCCAGAAGGAGGCTTCCATCCGCCAGCGGTCGTACCGGGGAACAGAAAACCATCTGTCGGATGGAGCCGCTGCCGGAGAATTCCCAGCGATCGTTCAAAGGCAAGTTCCCGTGGGAAACTAGCTGGTGCTTTCCATTCGGATTCAGGCGGAGCGTATAGATTCGGCTTGCTCCATTTTCATCATATCGGTGAAATGAAAGAATCGGCTGTTTTGACGCATCAAAACCGATATTGCCGCACATGTTGATCAATCCGCTGTTCCGGGGGGAAGTCGACAGAACCGTGATTCCTGATGAGTCGGACGTCATCGGCAGGGAAAGATGAGTGCCTGACACATTTTCCCAGTGGACCAGATCGCGGCTGCGGGCATAACAGAGATCATGGTTGGTTGAACAGTCGCCGGAGTCCCGCCAGACCCATGCGAGATGGAAGAATCCATCCGGGCCGGAAACCGGACCGAAGAAATAGGCGTTCATCTGTCCGCGACCGGATGTCAGCGGTTGTTCGATCAGGCGCGACCAGGTTCTCGTATCCGCATCATAAACGTCATAAATTTCATTCCCGCAGCCGCTGACTCCATTCCGATAGTGGAAGATCATGCGTCCATCCGGAGCGGAGAGAAAACGGGGATAGGTGCATTTTTCCTCGCAGTTTCCGATCAGGGAAGGGAGGCGGACGATGGAATCCGGATCGTGCGGACGCTCCATCCGGAAGTAGATCAGCGGGACCGCGTGCATGTTTGCCGCGATATGCAGACAGCCTGCGGAATCACAGAACATCTGAATGGTATTGTGCGAATCCCAGCCGACCGCGGTATTCAGCGTATGATAGTCCCATGTTTGGGAGTTAAGAGGGCGCGAGGCGATTACCAGCTGCCGGTTCGGATCGTAATAGCCGACATACTGGCGGACCGGCGTTGTCAGAAGACAATAATTCACCTTGTGGCCGGACCACGCCGCTCCGACGGTCAGCTGTTCAATCACTTCCGGAGAATCCGTTCCTTGTGTGTTCATGAAAAACCTTTGTTTGTAAAATCGTTGTTAAAATAAATCTGGAAATTCTCCCTCAGAGGAGCTTTCCATTTCAGTCCATGTGAAAGACTTCCTGCAATGCGCACGAGAGCGCTCCGGACCCGTCGGGATTCTGTTCCAGAAGATCCTCCATGAATTCCTGCCAGCGCTGGAACACTGGATCCTCACGGAGACATTTGAACTGCTCCGGCGACTCAATCCGGCGTTGGGCGAAGAGCGTTCCGCTTTCGGAATCCAGCCAAATTGTGTAATCCGATACACCTGCTCCTCGCAGGCTGCGGAGCAGTTCCGGCCAGATCGCCGCATGCCGTCTCCGATACTCTTCCGCACAACCGGGACGGAGTTTTATTTGAAAAGCGGTTCGCATCTTATTTTCCGGTTCTGGTATCGCGGGTGATCCAGTAGACCATTACGCCTCCTCGGAAAAGTCCGGGATCAGCGGTAAAACGCAGTGTTCCATTTGAAAAATTTGATTTCACGCTGCCGTAAACAGTTCCGTCCAGCCGCAGCGCTTTTACTTCAGGTCTGGCGCTTCCGTCTAGTCGGAGGGCTATTTTTGCCGGAGAGCGCAGGACAAGATGCGGCAACTTGCCCCATTTGAGCAGATATTGGCGTGTTTCTCCCTTGAACGTTGTGCCGCTGTCCAGCACATCGGTCAGATGGAAGAGCAGAAGCTGAGTGCTCCGGGCGACCGGTTCCGCATTCAGAGAACTGACACTGACTGTGGTGGGAGATGCGATTCCGCTGACTGTAAGTCCGCCGGTTTTCAGGGATCCGGATGCAAGTGTGGCGCTCAAGGTCCGTGATGTGCGGATCGCCAGAGTGTTCTTCCGGGAATCGAGCCGGAGCTGTCCGGTGGAACTTGTCGCGATACCGGATTCGGAAAGGATTCTGCGCAGGGTTTGAATTTTCGCATCCGGAAGAGGCGTGGTTCCTGCCGCTTCCTCGAACGACAGAAGAGTGACGCCCGGCATCGTTTTCCCATCAATCGCCATCCCGATTCCGGCAATCAGGCCGAGACGGCTGAAGTCGACCGGACATTCCACCGGCAGATTGCTGTTCCAGAAGTCTTTGGGAACATTCCAGGCAAAACGGGATTCGGAGGCTGAGACATCTCCGCGCCGGAAGAGAAACATCACCAGACGATCGGAAAGCTGGGCAAGCGGTTCATTGGCAAAATCGAACGTTCCGATCTGCATGTCGCTTCCGACGGCCCGGTCGGAGTGCGCCCACGCAAACTGATAGAGCGCATCCCAACCTTGCAGCGCCGCATAGCCGCCGATCATCGGTCCGCCTTCGGAACGGAAACGGTTCGGTGCGCAGAATTTGTATTCGGTAATGCTGAAGGGTTTTCCGAAAAGACGCGGAGCAAAAAGCTGTTCCGGAACCTCGTTCCCCAGAGACGCGATACTGGACCGCTGGCGATAGAGTCCCGGAAGTTTCCAGCGGTTGATCGGGAAACGGGGATGATCGTGATATTTGTGATCATCCACCGTGTCCAGATCCCGGCGGATCAGCGCAAGGGGGGTTTTATTGTGCATGTTGACGTCAGTTCGGAGCGCCTGAAGCCCGAGTTCTTCTTTCAGGAACTTTGCCTGTTCCAGAATGCTTTGATGCTGAACGGTATAGAGAAATTCCAGAAAGCGGCGGTTCTGCAGGACCGCTTCTCCCGTTTTTTCGCCGGGATGGTTCTGTTTCATCCACTTTGCAAAAAGCTTCCGGTACTGTTTCGCAATCCCCGGCTCTTCGGCCAGTTTGGCGTAGAGATTGTTTTCATTGGTGAAACTGACAAGGTAAAGAGCCGGGTCTTCCGCCCAGGTCATGCCGGTATATGGATTGCGGTGCGTGAGCCAGCGGCGGGCGAACTCCTTCCAGTTTTCCATTGCGGCTCGGCTGATCGGAAGAAGAGCTTTCATCTGATAGCCCCGGCCGCCGGGAATCCATTCGGGAATTTTGTCGCCGGGTTTCAGTTTCCGGCTGACATACACATCGGTGGTGATGTAGATTCCGCGTTTCCGGCAGGCCGCAAAGAGATATTCAAGCCGGTCAAGCATCTCCATGTCGAGCGTCAGAGAATCGGGAGCGTCTTTTTTCACCAGCCAGTTGTCGTGATGATGAATCCGGATGGCATTGTAGCCGAGACGCGCCAGACGCTCCGCCAGGGCATCGCTTTCCGCGTGCGTCAGAAACTGCGCTTTGTTGCAGAGATTGACCCCTACAAAGCGAATCCGCTTTCCCGGAGCGTTTTCAAAGGAGAAATGGCCATCCGGAGCCACTGCGATTCTTCCATATTTTCCGGCGGGAGCATCCAGCATGGCGGAAAAATCCAGCGGCGATCCTGCTTGAATGGTGCGGGGAGAATCCAGACGAATCCATTCCAGGTTTTCCTGAAGCACGACGGTTCGGTCCTCTCCCCGGCTCGGGACCGGTCCCGATGCAAGAGTGATTCCAGGAATCAGCCAGAGCTGGCGGTCAAATGCCCGCAGAACCAGCCTGACAGGATCTTCCCGGTTCAGCTTGAACTGCGAAAAATAGAGCCCGAGATTTGCCAGACGGTTTTTCCCGTGCCAGATAACAGCTCCATTCGGGTAGTTGGACGGATCCCACCAGTTCCCGACATCGCGAAAGGAGACAACGTCGATTTTCTGGGAGGACCCGTCGGCGAAAGAGATTGTGATTTCTCCGGCCTTTCCGGGAACGGTCCATCCTGTCGCATGGAGCAGGTGCAGGTATCTTCCCCGGATGGAGACAGGGAGCGTCACCTCCCGCGGAAAGGTCCGTCCTAGGACAATGACCGATTTTCCCGCATTTTTTTCCGGATCCGTAATCCGGAAAATGCTTCCCCCCGCGGCGACCGTTTTTTTCTGAAAGGCTCGAAGATCGTTTCCGGGTCCCTGATCGGTCCATCCGCCTTTTCCATCTCCTGCGATTTCATCCCGGAATCCCATATTCGCAACGGTTGAAATGGCAACAGGTTCTGATCGAATCTTACGCAGGGAGAAACGCAAATCCATTTCAGATTCGGTCAGCATT
>CASEYW010000169.1 GCA_949292215.1 uncultured bacterium | reverse complement strand
TGGGATTGCCGCCCAGATAGCGCGCCAGAAGATGAACATAGCATCTTCTCCTCTGTGCGTTTCCGGAACCGGCGTTTTCCTTTCCGAGACCGCTGAATGGGACAAAATAGGAGTTGTTGTCGCCCATTTACTGGGCGTTGGCAAGGCCGATCTGCTTCAGCTGCGAGGAGCAGGTGATGCCGTAAGCTGCGTCTTTTGCCCGCTGCAACGCCGGCAGAAGCATGGCAGCAAGGATGGCGATGATCGCAATGACCACAAGGAGCTCTATGAGTGTGAAAACTGGACGCGGAAGACTTTTCCCCGGTTTCCGGGAAGGGTGTCCGCCGGAGTCTGAATCGTGTCCAGAATTTTTCAAAACATTTTCCGGATTATTCTGAATCATGAAACCTCCTTTTCTGATGCGCTTCTGGTTATTTGTTGATTTTCGGGAAACTCTTTTTCAGATCCAGCTGAGTGAGTATGGCCTCGGTATCCGCGTGGTCGAAGACATACATCTCCAGCAGAGTGCTGATGATCCCTGAGATGTTCCGGTTGAAGAGCTGCTGCTGATAGAGAATCTGATCCTCCGGATCCGGAAAGAAGGCGTTCCAGCGGCCGTTCCGGTTCCAGTAATATTCGGTTGGATAAATGTCTCTGAGCGAGGATATCCGCCCGGTCTCGCGGCAGTAGTCGAGCTGGAAATCGCGGGAGGTCATGATTTTCATTAGATTCCAGACCCGTTTGCGTTCTTCCCGCACGAGCGTTTCCCGGAACCATACTTCAAGAATGGAGCAGCTCTGGAGACAGATATTTCTTCCCTTTTTCTTGCGGTAGGGGATCACCTTCAGCGAATCGATGGCAATTCCCGGATACGCGGAATTGTTGTTCTGAATCGTAATCCAGCTCCCGATTTGGAAAAGAAACGGGGTTTCATTCCGGAAAAATCCCGTGGAAGCGGGAAGCGAACTCTCCACAAATCGGATATCTGACAGAATTTTCAGGAATCTTCGTCCTCCGGGTGTTCGGAAGAGCGGCTCCTTTCCAAAGTATTTTTCCGGCGAGTAGCTGCTCAGCGAAAGGAGCAGATTGAAAAAAATGGTGATCAGGAACAGATGTTTCCGATCCCAATGCAGAATCGAAGGCGGCAGATTGTGGCATCTGCATTTTTCCACATATTCCTCCCACCAGTCGAAATCCGAAGTGATTTTCCGATGATCGAATCCGATTTTTTCCATCAGGTTCGTATTGATCCCCATGGCCATCGTTTCGTTGATGAAGGGAAGGGCAAACTCAAAATTTCCGCCTTCGGGAATTTTCAGCCCGGAAAGATGCTGTTCGTAGTCGGGAAACTCTTTCAGAGAGGCGGCGGGCAGATGATCATCGCTGGAGTGGATCGGACTGTCGATCGTGAGCACAGCCGAATAGCTGCTCTGTATTTTTTTCAGATGCTCCAGAGTCTGGATTTCCCCGTTTTCATGGATGTCGAGATCCAGATACAGTTCCGTATTGGCAAGGTGCTTGTTCAGGAGACGCCTCATGGCTTCAACGGAAAGATCGCTCCCGATGATGTTGAGACGGATCCGGATCTTG
>CASEYW010000168.1 GCA_949292215.1 uncultured bacterium | reverse complement strand
TTTTCCTGTGCAGGAAACAGTTTGATTTTGCCGCCCTGCGAGAGAAGTTCTCTGGCTCCGTCCAGCGCAAAGTTCAGGATCCCGCTGCCTTCCTCCCGGATCAGAAGCTGATCGAAATTCTCGATGGGAATCGCCGGAGGCTGATTCTCATATTTGATCCAGAGCATTCTGCGTTTCCACGCCGCGGCATCATTTTCCAGACGGACCTGAAGTGTGGCGTTGCTGGTGATGATGACATTGTAATTTCCCACGATCTCAATGGCCGAATTTGAATGCTTGAACTCTGTGGTGAGAATGTCCTTTCCCGTGAGGGCTTTCAGCATCGGCGCCCCTTTGGAATCTAGAAATCCCGCCTTGACATCTTTCCCGGTCAGCAGCGTTTTCCCGACCAGACGGCTGTTTTCAAACCGTCCGTGCATGTGTTCCAGTCGCAGCTCCGTGCAGTTTTGTCTGGTTACAAGTTGTTCAATCACATTGACTAAGGTGCTTTTTCCTCCTCCTGCGGTCCCTGTTATCAGAAGAAATCGCTGCGAGGGGTTGTCGCCCAGCAGACATTGGCCCATATACAGTTGCAGAATTTTTGCATCCTATTCATTCATAGCAGGTTGTATCAGATCTGTCAGAAAACGGGGGGCTTGAGCTCCTTCCAGATAAGGGATCTCGGTCCTATTTCTGGAGTAGTCTTCCGGAGCAAACGGCCTGGAAACCCAATCCATCGCGGCAAAGTCAAATTCAAGTACGCAATTGGCACAATGGATGCGATAGCCTTCGTGTTTCTGCCGGAAGGCTCCACTTTTCTCCGTTTTTCCCTTCAAGAGTTTCATGACCTTGCTGCAGAAAGTGTGGTCGAGCTTGTTCAGAGCCTCAAAAAAATGCTCCATATGGATGAAGGAACGGGAAAACTCCGATATCTCCTCGATCAGTCCGTCATTGGTCAGATTCCTCCATAGCCCGCTCTCCGCCTCATACTGGTAAAATTTGTTTTCTCCAGGCTCAAACAGGATGCGATGATGTCTTCGATACAGTTCCGAAAAGAACTGCTCGTTGAGTCCGCGGAACTGTCCATTCCCTGAGAAGGTGAAGGCACTTCCAAATTCGCGCTCCAGGTTACGGGTTTCTTCCTTCGTGAAGTTTGTCTAGATCTGTTTCATCGATCTCTCCTTTGTGTTTTTGTCCGCAGGGCCTCTGCATCTTTGCGGACGGGATTGAAATTATTGCGAAAATTTCGCATCGATACTTATATCTTACGCCTTTTTGAACTTTGTGCAAAAGTTGCTTTTTGACAGGCTACAATAGTATAAAATATATTGATACACAATTTGTTAGATCAAAATTGCAATGAACAGTCATCCATTAGGGCCTCTGTGCTTGTTGGCTGGATTGCCGTAAGAGAGGAGGCCTGCCTTGACCATTTTTGATTTCCAGGACTTCAGGGAGGCCAATCTCGTTTTCATCGTATCAGGTTTTTCGCTGGCGCGCTTCTCGTTCTGCAGTATCTCTCGGAAAATGCGGTTGTCGTTGTATCCCTTTTCTCGGCCGGCTTCGTAGGCTTTGATTCTTTTCGCCTGCTTTCGGCGTCTCTTTGTGTATCGGCCGGCATGTGCTTTCTCCAGCCTGTCGATCTCAAGAAAAATGAGCAGATGCTGCTGAATGCGCGTCAGAGAGAGCTGAATTTGCTCAAGACTCTTTTCCTGCTCGGGGGAGGCTTTTCTGTTTCGCGCGGACTTCAACCATAGGTTCAGAGCCGTCCCAACATTTGCAAGAATCCGAATGATGTTTTGCAGGTCCTTCCCTGGATCGTCTGACTCGGAAGAGGAATGGCCAGTTGCCTTTGTCGAAAAGAAGGACTTCGCTGAATTCAGAGCGTTGGAAAGCCGTTTGCCTCCCTTCGCACTTTCAAGCAGACTGTCTGCCTGGGAAAGGCATTTGGAGAGCCAGGAGATTTCAGTCTTGCCTAGTGCTCTAATCGCTTTGAGTAACTTTGAATCAAGCATTTTATGCCTCCTCGCTGAAAAATATATCTGCTCAAGGTAAAGAAATCAAATTCTCCTTAATTAAATATTCACACGCATGCGCGAACATATATGAAAAGTAAAAAAGTTTTTCCGAAAAAGCGTCCGAAACGTCCGAGCAGCCTCAAAATGCCAAATTTCATCCGTCCGAGAGCCGTCCGGGAAACGTCCGGAACTGTCCGAAGGGCAGGAAAGTCCAGAAGAACCGCATGGATAGGGTCATGTGATCCGATGCCGGAAGGGAAACTTCCCTTGAAAAAACGCCCCCTGGAGCTAGATTCAAAAAGTGCGGGACGAATGTGGGACGAATGTTTCCTTTTTACCCTCGAAAAACAGCGGAAAAAGAGGAAAAAAATCGGAAAGGAGATCAGACGGAAACCAAATCAAGCGGTTTTTACAAGTAATTCATCTGAAAGGATTTGCAAAGCATTGAAAATGGTGGAACCAGCAGGGCTCGAACCTGCGACCCGGTGATTATGAG
>CASEYW010000167.1 GCA_949292215.1 uncultured bacterium | reverse complement strand
GAGTTTCCTTCTCCCGTCGCGTCCGATTCAGGAAACTCCGGAACAGCAGATTCGCAAAGTCGCAGAGCAGCTTTTCGAGCGCAACGCCGTGTTGCGGGAAGATGCCTTGCTCGCCGAAATCCAGAATCAGAATCTCGGGAACTGCAATCTGGATGAACTGCGGAAAACACTTGATTGCGTTCCGGGACTGGTGAATCTTTCCCGTCCGTCCGGCAATCCGTATTTCACCACGGAAACGAATCTGAAGCAGGAGAATTATGTAATCGAAACGGTCAATGCGTTTCGTGATCTTCTGCCGGAGATCAAAAGCCTCCGAAAACCGTTCTCCGGACTGCTCTCATTGTTTGGCGATCATACGGCGCAACGCGAAGCGATTGAAACGATTTTGGGGGCAAAGTCTCCATTTGTGCTGTTTCGCGGTGTCGCCGGAGCGGGCAAGACTTCAACCTTGAAAGAACTTTGCGGATGTCTGAAATCCGGAGGCGTGGAGAACATTCAGCTGATCGCGCCGACCAATTCTGCGGTGGATGTTCTGAAAAAGGAGAAATTTGCCAACGCCCAGACCGTCGCGATGTTTCTGCAGAATCGGCAGGCATTGCCGCCGAAAGGGTCCTATTTGATTATCGATGAATCCGGCCTGAATTCGTTATCACAGGGAACCGGGATCATCAAGCTCGCATTGCAGAATGATTACCGGGTGCTGTTCGTCGGCGACGCCAGACAGCACAACTCCGTGGAAAGCGGAGATTTCTTCCGGTTACTGGAAGAGCATACGCGGATTCCGAGAGCAACGCTCACGCGGATTCATCGTCAGCAGACGGCGGAATACCGCAGGGGAATTGAGCTGGCCTCGGCGGGACTGGCTCTGGAAGGTTTCGAGACATTGGATCACGGAGGGTTTGTGCGGGAAAGCAGAGGAGGCTATCTAAATGAGGCGGCGAACAGTTTTATGGAATTGACCGACAACGGAAAAAATCCGCTGAACTGCATTGCGGTCAGTCCAACGCATCGGGAATGCGATGCGTTGACTGCGATTCTGAGAGAAAAGCTCAAGGCCGCCGGACGGCTCAAGGCTAAAACAGAGCGAACCATAACAGCGTTTCAATCCTTCGGCTGGACCAGGGCGCAGCTTGGCAATATCGAAAATTATCAGCCGGGGATGAAGCTCTTTTTCAACACCCGTCTGAAAGGGCTGGGAAAGCCCGGAGAGATGGTTGAGGTCGAACAGGTCAAGTCATCGTCAGGCGAACTCGTTTTGTCCAATGGCGCAACCGTGAATCCGCGTACCATCCGCGGTGTGGTAGATGTGGGAGAATCCGCGGGGCTTCCGATTGCCGAGGGGGATCTGGTTCGCTTTACGGTGAATCTGAAAACACCGGAATTCAAAATCAGCAACGGTTCGCTGGCGATCGCCACGGCAATCCCGAACGAGTACCGGCTGCTGGACGCGGAACGGCGGGAAGCGGGAACTGTTCGGCTGCCGGAATCGTTTCATGGAATTCGGCATGGCTGGGTGATGACCAGTCATGCCTCGCAGGGAATGACTGCGGATCATGTGGTGGTGGCTGCGGAAAAGATGTCGAAGCAGGCGTTTTATGTCGGCTGTTCCCGGGGGCGTTTCAAGCTCGCGCTTCATCTGCCTGACAAGGAGCGTTTCAAGGAGGGACTGGTTAGAATTCCGGCGGAGCGTCTTTCCGTGGCTGATCTGGTCAAGGCCGGTGAAATTGAAAAGCCGGCGCTTGATCGTCTCAAGGGGATTCGGGAACAGTATGATCCTGATCCGCATCGTCTGATACGTTCTCTTCACCTCAAAAGAGTATGGGGCAAGTTGCGTAAAACCGGAAAGCAGGCAGCGGAGGCTGTATTGTCGGTTATCAATTTCAAGCTCTCCGGTAAATGCCGCAGAAATTATATCGCATCGCGCATGGAGGAATATCAGAGGCAACTGCGGAAAATCAACGTACAGGCGCAGGAACGGAAAATGGCGGAAGCT
>CASEYW010000166.1 GCA_949292215.1 uncultured bacterium | reverse complement strand
GCTGTCGCGGTCCAGAAGTTTTCCGAGGGATTCGAAGACTTCCGTTACGCTCTGGATGAATTCCTTTTCCCATCCTGCGGACTGCTTGATGCTCTCAAGCACTCTCTGTGCATAGCTGTTCATGTGTGTCGCCTTTCTTTTGGTTGATTGAATCGACTGGTATTTAATGTACTTTTTTTTTGCGGAAAAATCAATTTTCCTCCCGAAAAAAATGATTTTTTTGAAAGATTGGTTTTCCTGATCTTACAAAAATGTAAAAACAGGGAAAAGAGGAGGAAAAAGTGTTTCATACCTTCTTCCGCCTTCGGTGTTTTTTTGATTTCCCGCGTTTCGTTTCCTGAAGCGCGAAAGCTGCTGATGAAAGGTCTTTTTTGAGAAAAATCAGCTTCCTTTTTCTTGACAACTGTTTCTGACTGTTGTATTATAAAAACAGTTGAAAACAATTGGAGATTTTCCGGAGAAAATGGGACTTTTTACGGCACAGTCGAAAAATGAGCAGGTTCTTGATGCCTTGAAGCGGGCAATCAAAGAGGGGAATCTTCCGGCGGGGACACGTCTGAGCAGCGTGCGGAAACTGGCGGAGGAATTTTCCGTCAGCACGAAGACCGTGGTACGGGCGCTGGAGGTGCTCGCAGCGGAGAATCTGATCCGCCGGGAACAGGGACGCGGTGTTTTTGTCTCCGGCAGGAATGCGAAAGATGTGTTTGAAATTGCGCTTGCCGGTTTTTATTCGAATCACATCCGCGGACGCTATTTTGATTTTCTCTGCCGGATTGCTCAGCCGCCGAATCGGCGTCCGGATTTCAACTTTACGATCCGCAGTTTAGGGACGGTTCCGGAGAACCGGCGTAATTTTGAGATCGAAATCCGGAAATTGGTGGAGCAGTTGAACGTGGATTGTCTTCTGTTCAATGCTCCGTCGCTCGGGAAGGAGGAACTGAGAATTTGCATGAAGCTGTCGGTTCCGGTCATTTTTCTCGGGGATTTCCGGGGCGGACTCTATCCCGGTATGGATTTCAGCCAGGTAACTGGAGACAACGTTCGCTTCGGGATGGCGGCTGTCCGGAAAATGTATTCGCAGACCGGGCAGCATGAACTGGTTGTCTTTTCCGGGAGCCAGGAGCATTATTTCAACCGCTATGCCTGCGATGGAGTATTCGCCGCGGCGGAACGGCTTGGCATTCGCATTCATCTGCTGGAATTCCCGCGCGGGTTCACTTCCCGCTTTTCTCTGGAGGAGCAGAACGATTTCTTGAGACGCGAACTGGAAAAACGGAAGTATTCCGGCATATTGGAAAATCCGCTTCTCGATCTCGGAGTGGGTGAGCCGCTCGACCGGGGATTTTCCATGCTGGGACATCCGTGTGTGATCCATTCCGCTGAGCCTGCGGAAAACGGCTGTTTCAATTTTTTCCAGACAGTGAACCGGCAGATCGAACGTTTGCTGAAAAATTCCACAGCACATAAGAAATACTGCATTGAAATGGATACCGTTCTTAAGAAACGCAGAAGCGGATTCTGAAAAAAATGCCGGAACGGAAGAGGTTGTTCCGTTCCGGCGCCGATGGATGGCAAAGAAAAAAGGGATTATTCCACGCGGAATTCCAGAGTGACGACGGCTTTGAGTTCTTTTTGAATGGTTGTTTTGTCGTAGGTGCCCATGTCGGAGATATCGCTGGAGCCGGGGGCGATCACCTGGAAGATTCCCTGCGAGGCGGATAGGAGGCGTCCGACCGTTCCACCGCTGTTGCGGGCGAGGATCTCCGCACGTTCCCTCCCGTTGCGGGTGGCTTCGGCGAGAAGTTCCATTTTGTACTCATCCAGTTTCTGCACGAGGAAAACGGGGGAATAGGCTCGGACCACGACACCTTCCTTCACAAGTTCGGTGAATGCGCGCGAAAGTTTTTCGATCTCATAGACACGCGGGCTGGAGACTTCGACATTCTGGAAAAGCTGGTAATCAAGCAGTTCATTGGTGTGGCGCCCTTTTTCATCCAGTTTGTAATTTTCCTGAATGGAGATGCTGTCGAAACGGATTTCCTGCGGTTTGAACCCTGCTTTCAGAATGAAGGATTCCGCTTTTTTCCGGTGCGCGGCAAGCTGGGAATAGGCAGCGTCGAGCGTTTTTGCCTTGACGATGACCTGTCCGCTCCAGATGGCAAAGTCGGAGGTGAGTGAACGGGATGCCGATCCCTTGACCCGGATCGTATCCTTCTGCGTAACCTTGACCGCCGCGTTGGAAATGATGTACGCCGACCAGGCAAATCCGAGCGCCAGAGTTGCCCCCAGTAGAAACATTGCGATTCTGTTTCCCATTTCTTTTTCCTCCTGTTTTTTCTGCGGGCTGTAATATAGGATTCCAGATGGGAAAATGAAACCCGCTTCTGAGAGAAAAATCACACTTTCTTTTCCGCTTCCGGCGTTGACTTTCCCTGCTTTTCATGATATATTAAAAAGTTATCTTTCAAAATGAAACCAGCAACAAGGAGTTCCCCTGTGAAGGAGCTTGGAATTGGCATTATCGGGTTTGGAACCGTCGGAGCAGGCGTAGCGGACTGTCTGCTCAAAAACGGGGATGTGATTGCGAAGCGCACCGGCGTGAAACCGGTCATAAAAAAGATCGCCGATCTGGACATCGTCCGCGACCGCGGCGTAAAAGTTCCCGCCGGAGTTCTCACAACAGACGCGATGGAGGCCATTGACCAGTGCGATGTCATCGTTGAACTGGTCGGAGGGACAACGTTTGCAAAAACGATCATTCTGGAAGCCCTGAAGCGTGGAAAACCTGTCGTGACGGCGAACAAGGCGCTGCTTGCCAAATTCGGCGAGGAACTTTTCGAAGCAGCGGAAAAATCCGGAACGGATATCTTTTATGAGGCAAGTGTCGGAGGAGGAATTCCGATCATCAAGAGTCTGCGCGAAGGACTTGTCGGCAACCGGATCAATCGAATTTATGGAATCCTGAACGGAACCTGCAACTATATTCTGACTCGGATGGAGCGTGATCAGGCGGATTTCAAGGAAGTCCTTGCCGATGCGCAGAAACTCGGTTATGCGGAAGCGAATCCCTCGCTTGATGTCGATGGATTCGATACGGCTCACAAGGCAACGATCATGGCGTCCCTTGCCTACGGAGAATGGTTCGGCATGGACCCCGTTTATGTCGAGGGCATTACGGATATCACGCTGGAGGAGATCAAGCTGACCGATGAACTCGGGTACAAGATCAAACTGCTGGCGATTATCAAACAGAACGACGGCAATGTGGAAGTGCGGGTTCATCCGACGCTGATTCCGAAGCAGTCCATGCTTGCGAAGGTCGGGGATGTCTTCAACGCCGTGATGGTCAACGGTGATTTTATCGGAGACACGATGTTCTATGGACGCGGTGCAGGCCGCAACGCCACTGCCAGTGCGGTAGTTGCGGATATCACGGATGTTTGTCTGAATCTCAAATTCGAATCCAATCGCCGGATTCCCGGCTTTACCGCCGGAAATCTTTACGAGAACGTGCTTTCGATTGACAAGGTCAAGTCTCGTTATTACCTGAGTCTTCAGGTTGTGGATCTGCCCGGTGTGCTTGCCAAGATCACCAATATTCTGGCGGCTCATTCGATCAGCATCTCCAGTGTCGTTCAGAAGGAGCGCAAGGATGCGGAACATGTTTCCCTCGTGATTCTGACTCATCTTTGCGAAGAGAGCAATATGAAGGCGGCAATCGCCGAAATCAGTCGGCTGTCGGACGTTTTGAATAAAGTCAAATTCATCAGAATTGAGGATCTCTGAGCATGAGCGGTTTTCATACGGTGGAAAAAATCGGCGGGACTTCCATGACCCGTTTCGGCGATGTCATGAAAAATGTGATCATCGGAAAACGCAGTGGAGACGAGTTCTACAACAGGATCTTTGTCGTTTCCGCATACGGTGGAATTACCAATCTCCTGCTGGAGAACAAAAAGACCGGTGCTCCCGGCATCTATGGCTTTTTTGCTATGGATTCCGAAGAGTGGCGTCCCGCGCTTGAGAAGACCCGTGAGGAGATGAAGCGTCTCAACCGGACCTTCGCCGACATCGGCCTTGATGTCGAAAAGGCCGATGCGTTTGTCGACCAGCGTCTCGACGGCTTGATCGTTTCTCTGGAAGATATCATGACTCTGCGTACCTTCGGCCATTTCAAGCCGAAGGAGTATCTGCCTGCCGCCCGTGAGTTTCTCGCAGCGGTCGGCGAAGCGCACAGTGCCTACAACTCGTCCCTGATTCTTCAGGCGAACGGAATCAATGCCCGGTTCGTGGACCTGTCCGGCTGGAAGTCGATGGAGTCCCTGGATCTGGATTCCGCAATCCGCAAGGCATTCAACGGTATCGATTTTGCTCATGAGATGCCGATCGTCACCGGGTATGTGAAATGCGACCAGGGAATCATGAAGACCTTTGACCGCGGATACAGCGAGATCACCTTCAGCAAAATCGCCGTTCTGACGGATGCACGCGAAGGCATCATTCACAAGGAATATCATCTTTCCACCGGCGATCCCAAACTGATCGGAGAAGACAAGGTCCAGGTCATCGGCAATACGAATTTCGACATTGCCGATCAGCTATCCGATATGGATATGGAAGCCATTCATTCCAAGGCCGCGAAGGAGATGGAGGGACGGAACATCCCGATCCGCATTAAAAATGCGTTTGATCCGGAACATCCGGGTACTCTGATCAGCCGCGACTACATCTCTCCGGTTCCCCGGGTCGAAATGATCTGCGGACGGAATGATCTGATTGCAATTGAAGTTCATGACCCGAAAATGGTCGGAGAAAGCGGTTATGACTACCGGCTCTGCGCGTGCCTCAAAAATCACAAAATCAACTACATTGCCAAGACGACAAACGCAAATACAATCACACACTTTATTTCGGAACGCGACAAGAACCTTGATTCCTGCCTGAATGACATCCGGGAAACCTTCCCCGATTCCAAAGTGGAGACGACTAAAGTCGGCGTCATTTCCGTCATTGGGACGAATATGCGCGTACCGGGATTCCTTGCGCGAGCTTCGAAGCGTCTCTTTGATGCGGGGATCAATATTCTCGCTATCGACCAGACGTTGCGGCAGGTGAACATTCAGTTCATGGTCAACCGCGATGACTTCAAAAAAGCGCAGATCGTTCTGCACGAGGAATTCGTTGAAAAAAATTGAGAACGGCTGCGTCCAATGATGCCGCGTTTCCGTTCCTTCGTGCCCGCTGCCGAGAGTGAAATTGCATTTTTCCGGCAAGCGGGTACTGGTTGAGTTCATAAAATTCCGGGATGGGACTCCCGGAAAAATTGTTTCACAGGAGTAAGGGTATGCCGGACAAGCTGAAGAATGCACTCGAATCCAAAGTTGTCGTCTTTGACGGCGCAATGGGAACGGAGATTTACCGAAAAAACTATTTTGTAAATACCTCCTATGAAAATCTCTGCCTGACCGCTCCTCATGTGATTGCAGGGATTCATGAAAGCTATATTGATGCCGGAGCCGAGGTCATAACCACAAATTCCTATGGCGCGAATTTCAATAAACTTTCCAAGTTTGGATTAGCCGAAAAACTGACGGAGATCAACTGTGCCGCCGTGCAGATTGCACGGAAGGCCGCCGGTGATTCTGTGCTGGTGGCGGCATCCGTGGGACCGATTGGCGATCTGCCGCAGGGAACGGTCTATACCCGCTCCAATGCGGTTGCCATGATACAGGAACAGCTCCGTGCGCTTGCTGCCGAATCCCCGGACTTTATTCTTTTTGAAACCATGCGTTCTCTGGCGGATGTTGAGATTGCCGTAGCGGCAATGAATGCCGTACCGGATTTTCCGTTCATGATCAGTGTGCAGATGGATTCCAGTGCGGAAACGGCGACCGGTGATTCCGCCGCGGCGATTCTGGCGTTTCTCCGCAAAAGCGAACTTCAGCCGACTGCGTTCGGTATGAATTGCGGTTCCGGTCCGGAAGCAATGCTGACTGCTCTTGAAAAATTTGCCCATCACTGTCCTTATCCGATCGTGGTCCAGCCGAATGCCGGGACTCCGAAAAACGTTGACAACCGTATGATCTATATGAGCAGTCCAGAATATTTTACCACCTATTCCATGAGATTTATTGCTCTCGGTGCGCGCGGTGTCGGTGGCTGCTGCGGTACAACGCCCGACCATATCCGTGACATGGCGCGGAGCATCAATCCGATGGCGAAAATTGAGAAGGCCGCGAAATCCCATGTCTTTGAGACGGCTGTTCCTCTGAAAGATCCCGTCCCCACTGCGGAAAAGTCCGCTCTTGCCCGTAAACTCGCGACCGGGCAATGGGTCCATACCGTGGAAATTGTGCCGCCGCAGGGATATCTTCTTGCCCAGACCGTGGAGAAATCCAAACTCTGCGCGGAGGCCGGATTTGATGCTGTGAATATCCCGGATGGTCCACGTGCGAGCTCCCGGGTTTCCCCTCTGGTAACTGCCTGCAAGATTCAGGAGGGGGCAGGAATTGAGACCATTCTGCATTTTTGCTGCCGCGATAAGAATCTCATTGGCATGCAGGCGGATCTTCTCGGCTGTGCTGCCATGAACATCCATAACATTCTGTTCATCACGGGGGATCCGCCGAAGCTGGGCGATTATCCGTTCGCCTCCGGCGTTTTTGACATGGATTCAATCGGTATGGTCCGAATCCAGAGTCGTCTGAACCGTGGAGCCGATGTTGCAGGCAAGGCGATTGACGCTCCCACGAAGACATTCATTGCGGTTGGAGCTGATCCGAATGCGATTGATATGGAGCGTGAGATCCGTCGCTCCCGGGAAAAGATTGATGCGGGTGCGGAGGCGTTTATCACTCAGCCTGTATTTGACGTGGAGCCTCTGCTTCGCTTCATGGATGCCATTCCGGAGCTTCGCGACGGCAAAGTGCCTCTGATCGCAGGAATCTGGCCTCTGGCAAGCTATCGGAATGCTGAATTCATGAAGAATGAGGTCCCGGGAGTAATCGTTCCGGATTCTGTGATGATCCGCATGGCGGAGCCTAAGACAAAAGAAGAGCAGCGTCTGGTCGGCATTGAGATCGCCCGTGAAGCGATTGCCTCCATTCGTAACCGTGTTGCGGGGGTTCAGATCAGTGCTCCGTTCGGCAATGTGAATACCGCAATAGCCGTTATGAAATAAAAAAAGCACAAATCCTTTTGATGGATTTGTGCTTTTGAAATCGCTCCGGTTCGCAAACGGTCGCGGTCCGGCGGCGAATACGCCGGTCGTCCGCGGGGCGAAACCAAAAACAATTATGGCTCCACCAGCTCGTTATAGGCTTTGACTTTTCCATTGAAACGGACAACCAGAGGCAGATACGCTTTCCCGTCCGGCTGTTTGATGGTTGTTCCATCAAAAGATCCCTGACGAATCTTAATCAGAGCAGGGGTCATATTTTTTATCATGCCGTTGGACTGGATAATAATATAATTTGAGATGGGAATCGTAATTTCAGTATTTCCGGAAGAGTGGAAAGTTTTCTCAAAAATACAGTTCTGCAAGGCACTGCTGTTAAGATCCGCAGTTGTCGTTCCGACCTTGCCTTCAAATTTGCTGTCGGTGGGATCCGTTCCTGTCTGAGCCTGCTGGAACGGTTCAAATCCGGAAGCATCATCTTTGGTTCCGATCAGGACGCCTTTCGGAACTTGTTTCCAGTTTTCTCCGGGGACCCAGCGGAGAAAATTCCAGCTGGTTCCCCCGTCGCCGGAATAGACTTCGCAGACACGGTAGGACTGATAGGCATAATTTTCCTTGATTCCGTTCCGGAAAGTGGATTTCCCCAGTTCGGAAGATTCCGCATTCGGGAAAACAATGGCGACATTGACCCGATTGGCGGACGCATACGCTCTCGCCGCATTGATTTTCCCCATGAGTTCACGGGCGGAGAGTCCCGGTCCGGAACCTTTCATCAGCCGGGAAAAAGAGGGAACGGCAACCGCAAGCATGATACCTGCAATGGCTACAACCAGAAGGAGTTCAATGATGGTTAATTTTGCCTGTTTCATCCTTGAGTTCTCCTTTTCTTGTTCAGTTCCTGAATCTCTCTCTGGATCTCGATTTTACGGCGCTGTATATTTTTTGTTTTCATTGCCGCAAGTTCCCTGCTTGGGACTTTTATCGGTTTTTTCAAGGTCTCTTCCAGTTGTTTTACGGCAAGGTCGTAGTTTTTCCTGGCATTCAGATAACGGTTGTTATCCTGTGTGGAAAATGCAATATCCATTTCTGAGAGGGGGCGGGCCAGTGTTTGCAGATCGGTTCCGATTTTGGCAAACCATGTGCGGCGATTCCCGCTGACCTCTTCCAGATCCGGATGTTTGATCATTTTCTGAAGGGATTGAAGAATCATGCGTAAATGCGTTGCTCCTACTCTTGTTTTTGCAGAAGAGTCGCGGATGGAATTTGGGAACTCCTTTTTGATAAACAGATTCTGGATTCGGTTGATTGCGCTGTTGACATGTGCTGGTGTCAGTTCGGAGGTCCGCGGGTCTCTGCCAAGCAGATAGCGCATCCGTTTCATGTAAGCGTCCTGAGAGACGGCATTCTGTGATGTTTTCTGTTGCTGGGGTCTGCCAGTCTGACTGTACACCTCAGCACAGACTGCTGCAAGAAGCAGAAAAAGAAGAAATGGAGCTTTCTTAGTCAACATATTCGAACCTCACAATGTTCCAGGTCTTGGAATTATAATCCCGTTCCAGGATGGCAAATACTTTCTGTTCAGCCAGAATCTGATCCGCTCCGTTATCATATTGTCCTTTCTGTGCATTGATCGTTCCGGAAACGGTTGGTGCATTTGTCATTTGATTGGAGGGTGAACTTGTTGCTTCCGGATATTGATAGCCAGCAGAATAGAGCCCGATTCCGAGCTTGGCATTTTCCGAGAAACTGCCGCTTTGGTTCCAGTCCTTATAGAAGGGGAGGGGACTACCCGTTGCAGGGCCAAGATCCTTGATGACCTGCACCAGCCCGATTATATAAATTCTTCTGGGAAGCCATGTCTGCTCTGTATCCAGCAGCATAACGGTTTTCAGAAAGAGTTCTTCCTGCCCCGCATCATCTTTCTGATGATTTTTAAATGCTTCCTTTACATTGGCATCGGAGAGAATTTCAGAACGGAATACAAAGTAGCGGTCTGTGATTGCCCCGGTATTTTTTCTATTGTCCAAGGCTGTTGCCAAGGCTGTTTTTACTCCGAAAAGATTATCTGCCACTGTCGTATCCGACGGAGTGAACAGCAGCTTGTTTCCAGTTTCGGTCAATGCCGTGTCTTTCGGATCACCATCTGCGACAGCGACACTGGTTACATTTTTCAACAGGGCATCAATGATGCGCATATTTTTCCCGGGAGTTCCATTTATGTTTCCGGACAATTCATTGATATTGATTTTACCATACTGAACGGTTTCATCTGTTAACTTGATCTGGTCCAGGAGATTGGCATCTCCCTTGTCATACGTGGTACCGCCAAGCCCCTGTCTCAAAGCATTGTTATACGTCAGAAGATTGAGTGTTCTCCACGGTTCTCCTCTGTGAATGGCTCCAAGTTCCCAGGGGGTTTTCATGGCTTTTTGCGGCAGATAGGTCGGTGCGCTGAGCGGATCATAAGGATCCTCGGAATTTTTGTAGATATCCTTGTACGCTGTGTCGGAACCGGTAGAGACCTGGTCGATGGTATTTGTTAAAGTCGGTATTTCAGCAGTTGCCCAGAACCCTCCGTCGGTATATTTATTGTATCGTGTCCATGCGTTTGAAAGGAGATTGTGGCGGGGATCTGAAACGCGGTAGGCAATCGTTGCCGGCGAGCCGTTGAATGCTTCTGTGGCCGTGATTTCGAGTTTTGATCCTGTTGTCGGGTCATCGACTTTTCCTGTTGTATCTGTTGCATCAATGACCGCAAAATCAACTCCTGCGGATGCGGATTCTCCCCCCACATAATTCAACGAAACTTTCTGGGGTTTGAAAACAATGTTTTTGATTTCGTAATAGAGAGGTTTCAGAACATTATCGGCATCTTCGAAGGAATATTCTCCGAGTTGAGCTTCGAAAGTAAACGGTTTCAGCGAAAGGAGTTTTGCTCTGTAGGAATCTGGACCGCTGCTGCTGGATTCCATGGTGACAACCTGGAATCCGTTGACTTTTCCGGTATCACTCAGTTTCATATCCAGGGTTTTTACCACGGGGGCGGCATCTGTGTTATCCTGATACAGATTGACGGTGAAAGTAAGATCGCCGTTCAAGGTGGCTGTCAGGGTTTCTGTCGGCACTCCGTCATACATATTGATGATTTCCACAATCGGGGTTGCGGTAATGGTAATATCATATTTATGCGTGAAATTGGAGGTGTCGGTAATCGGTGTGACTTCCTGTGTGGCATCCAGCTTGATGTCCACTCCGACTCCTGAAATGTAAGAAGTTTTTTTCAGTCCGGTGTATTCCGGAGCGGTGTTGTTCTCCACCGCTTTTGACCAGTCAGCATCTGTCAGATTGGATGTCGGTTCCGTGCTTTCGGTAAAGAAATCGACGATATTAGCAGCGATTTGTTTATTCTGGTTCGGGTTATCCGCGGGATTTTCAAATTCTGCGAGCCACGGCAGGGAATTGTCGGTTACTTTGTCTGCGGTATATTCTTTCATCATTCCCGCGTTGATCATTCTGTTTACAATAGCCTGGCGAGAAGGGAGATCTGGTTTGGTACCTTCCAGATCCTTGAAGAGCTTGTAAATGTTGAAGCGGTGATATTGTTTTGTCCGGTCCGATTGGGAAACAAACATTTCCGGAAATTTTCTGGTTCCCTCACTGAAAGCATCGTTGATAATGACGCTGGAAAATTTTTCCAGTTTTTCTTTGATATCAGTAGAGTTGGTGATCGTTTTGTTGATGAACGGATCAAGCTGTTCATAATTGGAAAAAAGCTGATTTTCCAGTTTGCTGATATTTGCATTAAAGAGGGACGCATAGGCGGTCGGAGAAGCAATGGCACTCCACAAAACGTTGGGATTCAGTTCTTCCGGTACGAGGCCGGCACGCTGGTAATCTAAGAGAGTTCCCGGATTCCTTTTTTCTGTTGCGCTCTCCTTGAGGGGTTCTTTTTTCGCAAACAGCATGGTGGATAAATCGGCAAGGGGACGGTCTGCGGCAATGACTTTATAGGCATAGCGGGCGACGATTTCATTATCCGCATCGGCGTTCTTGATATACTGCCATGTTGGATTTGCGTTGGTATCGTAGGCGAAAGCTCCCTGAAAATCCACATTGAAAAGAGCGGATTCGATGGACGTTCCGGAGAGCCCGAGTTTCCATATGTGATCAAAATGCCTGTCCGGACCGGAAGAGAAGTAGCGAGGCAGATTCTGCGATTTTATAGTGAATCCGTCTGTCGGGGATGCCGGATTGATGTATTCCGCCGTGGCATAGCGGATTCTGCTGACAAGCGATTTTGAATAGGTTTTTGCAAACTGCTTGTGGATGTTGTTTTCCGCAATTGTTTTGTTCGTCATAGAGACGGAGGAAAAGGTAAGAGCCAGAACTGTCATCAACCCGAGAATTCCTAAAGAAAAGAGCAGGGCAACCCCTTTTTCCTTTGAACGGCGTATTGTTTTTGACTGTTTCTGTTTCATGGTCGTTCCTTGTCGTATTCTGAATGTTATTGAATCTGGGATGGGATGAAGTGCTGATTCCGTTCCGGGAAAATAATCCGCCGGAATTCTTTGGCAATGAGTTTTTTATCCGCATCATTTGTGGCTTTTTTATATTGTTGTCTGGCTACAGTGGTGTCATCCAGAACTCGAATAGTCACCTGAATGGAATTGGGAAGTTTCGTAATTTCATCTTTGTACGGAGGATTGGTCCCGTTGTAAAGCACCGATACATTGAACTCGACGATATTGTCCATCAGAATCCCTTTTTCCTTCCTGGACGAGTTGTTCACATAAGGGTTGGTTTTATTGGTATCAAAATCCCACTCGGAGTTTTTTGTGTTATAATCCTTGAAATCATCCGAAATGATATAATAGGTCAATTGATAGAGATTGACTCCGTCCTTGGGGGAATCGTCCATTTCTGTCAGAACATATTCCACTTCCACATTTTTGGAGAGCTGATTCTCTTCAGTAAGGGAGGATTTTGTAGTGGGAAACCACAATTTTTTCGTACCAAGAGTTGCAGTCTGTTTATAATAAAAAGATGGACCGTCAAAATCATTGATATAGATTGCAGATTGCAAATCGGTTGTGAGAATATCCAGGGCGGTTCTCGCCATTTCGGATGCTTCAGATTTCTGAGCGGTTTTTCTCCAGACGTCTTGCGTTGCTGAGAAAATCTGCATGAGGATCAACATCAGAATGGCAAAGATGGACATTGCGACAATGAGCTCCACAATCGTGAAAAAAGCTCTTGTTCTGCGGGGAAACAGTTGTGCTTTTCGTTTCATGGTTTCTCACTTCAGTTGAAAAAGTCAATGACTTCCAGACGTTTCTGTCTGTTTTCGTATTTGGCATTGATGGGCCAGCTTGTTTCAACGAAAATCCGGACGGCGTTGGCATTGGGAATCGAGACGTAGTTGTCGATTTCCCCGAGAAACAGATCGCTTACTTGCTCCTGCCAGACAAGCGCCTGAACTTGAAGGGAGGAATCGGAGTTGCTCAGCATATAAACTCCGTTGGAGGAATATTTGAAAATATTCCAGTCTTTGATGTTGTTATTATAATCCGTTGTGGATTCGCCAAGATTTTCAATGGTTGCGGTAGAGGGTTTGGAATTCGGAATATTCATGCCCGCATAGTCAAAATTGACGAGTGCGACAACTTTTGAAATCGCTTCTTCGGCAAAAGCGTCCGATGAGACGTCCCGGTTTGCATTGAGCGAAGGCGGAAGAAGCGCCATGACAGCTGTCACTCCGAAGGCGACAACACCCATCGCGAGAACAATCTCGACCATGTTGAATCTGTGTAGAATTTTACGCATAAGTATGTCTCCTGCCATATCTTATACAACGTTTTTATGAAAAAGTCCACCTCTTTTTCTGTAAAAATGAAAAAAAAATCATTTTTTTTTCATTTTCTGAAGTTCATCGCCTTTCCCTGTCGGAAAACAGTTGAAGCCGAGTGATATAAAATGTCAAAAATCCTCTTTCCCTGCATGCCTGAATTCTGGCGCAATGTTTGGATGGTATCATCCCTTTCGGAACGATCATGGCATACGGCTCGTTTTTCGCTCTTCCTGCAGTTCCTTTCGGCAGGTCCCCAGCCATTTCAGAAAAGCCTGATTGCTCATCATGTTGTAACGGAAGAGCTTATGAAGCGGGGAAAGGCTCCTTCGTTCTTCCGGCGAGGCCGTTCCGAGTTCCCTGCTTTTCTTTTCATAGGAATCCGAAAAAATCCGGTCCATTCGTTTGGCTTCCCGATAATATCGGTCCACGAGAAGGAGCCGGTCATCCAGAGAAAGGTTGCTGCTGAAAAAACACTGCATGACAATCGGATTTTTCATGCGGAATGCGGAATAATCCTCATTTTTCAGCCAGCGGACCAGCTCTTTGCCTCCTTCCGGAGTCAGTTCATAGACTTTTTTTTCCAACTTCTTTCCGGGAGTGACTTCTTTGATCGTGATCCAGTTCCGCTTTTCCAAGGCCTTCAGCGCCTTATAGATCTGTGGATGCTCCGCCGTCCAGAAACGGGTTCCTGTCGAGTCGAGCATTTTCTTCAGGTCGTAACCAGTACCAGGCCTGATGGAAAGAAAACCCAGTATTCCGTGTTCCAGCGACATTGCTTGCCTCCATTATGATTGTAAACGATGATTCGGCTGCGGGAGTGTCTCCGTTTCCCGCCGTCAGGCTGTCGTTTGCGGATTCCTGCGTGATTCCCTGCCAATGACCATCGTATCTATCCGTGGACAACGTAACACATCAACGAACGAAAGTCAAATTGAAAATAAAAAAAATTTTTACATAAAATTTTTAATCAGCTGTTTTTTATTATTTCTCTTTGATTATCCCTTGCTTTGAATACAGGATTTTATAATTTATGATTCAAAAAAGTTAATAAATTTATGAATGTGCAATGTTTTATTTGACAAAATGAAGAAGTAATTCGTTCAGATTCCAGCGGGAATACGGCTCAGAAAGGTGCCTGCGGAACGATTGATCGCAAGGCGATGGATGGAAAGTTTTCTGGTGTTGAGTCGGCTGTTTCCTGGAAAGGGGTATGGGAAAAGGTCTGCATTCTGAGAATGAAATCAGTTTCTGGGTCTTCCGCCGAAAATGGCGGTACCAATCCGGACGATTGTCGCACCTTCTGCAATGGCGGCGCGGAAATCCTGACTCATTCCCATGGACAATTCCGGAAGTGCAGCGGAATATTCATCGGAGAGTCGATCACGGAATTCCCGCAGGCCGGCGAATGTCCTGTGGAGGATTGAGTCGTCCGCGCCCAGCGGAGCCATGGTCATGAGTCCAAGCACCTTGATGTGATTCAGAGAGAGCGAGTGTTCGAAGATTCCGCGGAGCTGGTCGAATCCGGAAATCCCGAACTTGGATTCTTCTCCGGAAACGTTGACTTCAAGAAGAATGTTCTGGATTTTTTCTCTTTTTTCCGCTGCGGTGTTGATTTTATTCAAAAGCTTGAGCGAATCCACGGAGTGGATATATTCTGCCATTGCAACCGCTTTTTCCGCTTTGTTCGACTGCAGATGGCCGATCAGATGCCAGATCATTCCCGGGGTTGCTGCCGGGACTTTGCTTTCGAGTTCCTGCACGCGATTTTCTCCGAATTCGCATTGTCCTGCCGCAAAGGCTTCGCGGATGTCCTCCATCGGAAAGGTTTTGGAAACGGCGAGGAGTTTTACGGATTCCGGATTCCGTCCGGCATTCCGGGCGGCTTCCGCGATTTGTCCTCTGACTTCCGCAAGATGTTCTGCAATGACATTCATGTTCAGTTGGCTCCCGGCTTTTTAATCGTGAGTTCCGGGTCGGCAATCCGGATTTTGGTTCCGGGCGGGACGCTTTCCGTGAGCCAGACGTTGCCGCCGACTACGGAATTTGCGCCGATGGTGATGTTGCCGAGAATCGTGGCACCGGCATAAATGGTGACGCCGTCTTCGATGTTCGGATGGCGTTTCGCTCCTTTGATGATTTTTCCGCAGGCGTCTTTGGGGAACGAGTGGGCGCCGAGAGTGACTCCCTGGTAGATTTTGACGTTGGAGCCGATCGTCGCTGTTTCTCCAATGACGACACCAGTTCCATGGTCAATGAAAACTCCTTCCCCGATTTTTGCGCCGGGATGAATGTCGATTGCCGTGATTCTGTGGGCATATTCGGTCATGATACGCGGAATCAGCGGGACTTTCTCTTCATATAAGATGTGTGCAAGCCGTTGAATGGTAATGGCTTTTACTCCTGGATAGCTGAGGATGATCTCATCAAGGGAACGCGCTGCCGGATCTCCGTCGAGGGCTGCCTGAATGTCTTTTTTGATGGTCGTTCGGAGAGCAGGAATGCTCTGCAGGAGTTTTTCTGTTGCGGAGCGTGCCCGCTTCACACACTTGCATTCGTCGCAGGATTCGGTCAGCATGCAGTGATACTTGTAGGAACGGTGAATGACATCGTTGAGCTCAATGTAAAGGGAAGAGACAATATCGCCGACAGAGAATTTCAGCGTTTCCACGGAATAGGCTTCCCGCTCTGCAAAACCGGGAAAAATGAGTTCCAGCAGTTTTGCAAGGATGCCCAGCACCTCCGTTTCCCGCGGAAGATTGTGCCCTTCGTTATGATTAATGCCGATTCCATCCTGATAGGATGCGAAGATTTCCGCAGTGACGGTGTCGATAAAATCCGCCGCGTCTGCGGACGCGTGCCGGGCGGTGCATTGTTTCATAGCGTTTCCTTCGTAAAAGTTATTCGATGTTTTGAACCTGTTCCCTGATTTTTTCCAGTTCCGTTTTCAGAACGACAATTTTCGGCGAAATATCGGTGGAAGCCGCTTTGTTGCCGAGAGTGTTGCATTCCCGGAAAATTTCCTGGATCATGAAATCAAGCGATCTGCCGATCGCAGAAACGTTATTGTCGACGATTTTCCGGAAATTGCTGAAATGGGAGTGCAGACGGGTAATTTCTTCGGTGACGTCAAGTTTGTCTCCGAAGATGACAGCCTCCCGAAGGAGACGGTCGTCGCTGGTGTCCGCCGGAAGATCCAGTTCTTTCAGGCGCTTGTAAAGTTTCTGAGTCTGGAGTTCAGGCAGTTTTGCCGCAAGGGGTTCGATCTCTCCGACCAGACGCTCCATGATGGCAAGGTGCGACAGAATATCCTCTTTGAGGTTTGCTCCCTCCAGTTCGCGCATTTCAACAAGACGGGCAATGGCTGCGGAAATAATGGATTCCAGAAATTCGGTGATCTGTTCGTTTGCCAGATCCGCATTTTGAATGACGGCGGCATCGGGAATCGCCAGAATATCGGAGATTGTGATTTCTCCGGGCAGATTGTGTTCCTGCTGGAACTTGCGGGCTGCGTCCAGAATCAGGGCTGCTCTGCTGAAGTCCACGGAATGGAATCCCGTTTCGTTGTGCAGCACAAGTTCGATCCGGAGTGTGATGGAACCTCTTGCAAGTTTGTCTGCGACGAAGGTCCTCAGTTCGATTTCGAGCGGAGCCAGCTCCCGGGGAATGTTGAGTTTCAGTTCAAACTGTTTTTTATTGATGGAGGAAATCTCGACTCTGAAACCGCATTTCAGATCGCTGCTGTATTCTTCGGCGCGGCCGAATCCCGTCATGCTTCTCATTGTATGCCTTCCATGCTTAAATGCAGTAAAATATACTCTGATCGGGGAAAAATCAATTCTCCGGGGAAGATTTTCCGTCGGGGCTGTGGGAGGAAGCTGTCCGGAAACAGAAAAAGCCGGCTGGTCGGCCGGCTTGGAATCCGTTTCCGGGAGTCCTCAGGGGATGATTTCCGGATTTTCCGCCTTGTAGTACGCAGTGATCATCTTGCGGAGGAAATTGAGATCCATTTTCCAGGAGACGATTTCGGGACCGAGGGCGGCACGCACATTGGAGTCGTCGAAAATGATTTCGGATGCAAAATACGGCATCAGGTCTCCGATCATTTTCTGGACCAGTTTTTCTTCTTTGGTCGGGTTGTCGACCTTGTCCATGACGCAGAGACCTGTGGTCTGGAGCACCTCTCCGACAGCCTTTTCGATGTCGCGTGTGGAAACGGGACTTTCACCGGTAATGTGGTACGTCTTATTCTCCACAGGTTTGAGAAAGAGGCTGGAAATGGCTTTCTGGACATAGTCGATCGGGACAAAGTAGACTTTATCGGTGGTTCCGGCTTCAAGACGGAGACTTGTGGCGAAGACTCCGTTTGCAGGGACCCCCGCTTTGGAGCAGCCGACGCGCTTGACCTGTCCAAGAAATTCGAGCAGCCGATAGAAGGCCAGCGGTTTCCGGATGACGCCGTCCGAAAGTCTTCCGACTACGATGGATGGACGGTAGATCGTATACTGGAATCCGGAATTGCGAACCAGTTTTTCCGCATCGAATTTGCTTTTTTCGTAAGAGTTGTTGAAGTCGGTTGCAGGCATGGAGTCTTCCATGACTCTTCCGACAGTTTTACCCGCGACGTATGCGGTGCTCACATAGTGGAAGGTTGGAACATTGACCTTTCTGGCGAGGGCGAGAGCCGCCTGGGTACCACCGAAATTGGTGGCGTAGGTTTTGCCTTCGGGATCTTTGCCGAGGTTGACGTCCGCCGCACAGTGGAAGAAGGTATCGAACGGTCCCTCCTTTGCCATTTCCTCCATGGGAAGGTCGGCGAGGGTACCCTCAATGATGGTGATCCGGGAAAGAATGTCTTCCGTTGTTTCCGGTCTGCCGTCAAATTCGCATTGTTTGGTGATGATTTTTGACGCACGGTACTGACCGGATTCTCCGCAGAAACCCCGGCATAGCGAAACGATCCTGAAGGAAGGATTTTCTCTCAATAATGCGGTCGTGAAGGCTGCCCCTACCAGCCCCGTGATTCCTGTCATCAGAATTTTCAATTTACTCTCCAGTCTCTCTCTGTTTGTTATGTTAAACTTGTTTTGTCAAATTCTAAGATATAGACAATTTACTGGTTAATATAGCATCTTTTGCTGTGAAAATCAAATACTTGCATGGAAAAATACAGAGAGAAAACAGCTTTTTGCGATGCTCGTTTGGAAAAAGTGTGAAATGAAGTTCAGAAAAACATCCATTCAAGGAATTCGACCATATTGTCATCCGGTCCGGTGGGATCGAAGCCTCGATAGGTGAAGACGAGACGACGGGATGGGCGTTTTTCTTTTTTCGGCGCTTCGATGTAGATGGTGTAGCTTCCGCTGTCGTTCCAGGAGAGGCCGCCCAGATTGGTATAGAGGAGGCTGTCGATCTGGTCTTTGATCCGGATTCGTTCCTTGAACCATTGTTCGCGGGCGGCGACGACCTCCGCCACCTGATCCTCGTCCAGATTGCAGTAGATCTGGAGCATCAGGGGCGTGGCGGTGAAGAAGTTCGGATTGCCCGAGGGGGCGTTCGGCAGACGGAGTCCGCTGAGACGGCCGTATTTATCTGCCGGGAAGAGATCGGTCAGCCCTTTGATGTAGAAGAGTTCTTCGCGCCAGAATCCGCTGGTCCGGTTCCGGGGGAGTGGGGCCATGCCTTCGGCGTCGTAATCGTCGACTTCCATGCCGTTGGTGGAGAGGTCGTCGTTGTCGTCGAAATAGTCGCGGAGTTTATCAGTCAGTTCTTCGACGGCATCGGTGACGGTTGTGTCCACGTCGAGACGCGAGGTAAAGCGCATGAGAGTGTTCTGGTAGGCGCTTGGTCCCAGGTCCCAGCCGGAGTTCGCACTGAAGATCCGGAATGCGACGGTGGTGCCGTAGTAATCCATTTCATGTTCGACTCCGTCGGGCATATAGCGGTCGTGATCGTAGTCTGTGTAATCGAGTTCTCCCGGTGCGGTTCCTGTGAAAAGATGCCTGTCTGCGGCAAGGAGCCATTGGAGGCGGTTGGAGACGCCCTCGTTGATGTAGGCGGAGCGCTGAAGCTGGGTATGTGCCCGGATGTCAAGGGTCGCGGTCTGGGAGATCGCCAGGACTGCCATGGTCAGCATGGAGCCGGAGAAAATGAGAACGAGTGCCGCGACGAGTGCGGAGCCGGATTCTTTTCTGGTGCGACGGAAGCGTTTCATTGTCTCATATCCCTCATACGTGTGTTTGCTGCGGTTCCTGCGGCGCGGCGGAGCCAGACTTCGCTGGTGCCGTCGAGCCATTCGACCGTCATCTGGACGGCGAGGGGAATGGTGGTTGCATTGGAATTTGTTTCCAGGGTTTGGCTGTCGTATTCCTCCCACTGTTCGTCCCATTCGATTTCATCGCTGTTGTTTTTCATGGCGTACAGAAAGTGGACGGAGCGCACCTTGTCGGCGAGGACTTCACGGTCCCAGGTGTATTCTCCTTCATCCGCCCAGTGTGGACGCGGATAGGAGGAATATTCGGCGATCAGTTGTTCGTTTTCCACCCGGAGACGTACGAACAGGAGGGCGCCTTTGTCGCCGCGGTAGCTGCGGCGCAAGGTTGTAAAATGCAGATTGTCGGCTTCGCCCTGAAAGATGACCCGGTTGCGGCTTTCGGAGTCGTCGTACCACTGGAAGACGATCATGTTGCGGACGCAGTTGTCCATGATGCGGTCGATGCTCTGGCAGGTTTTCAGATAGGCGGCAGCCCGGGTGCTGCGCCGCCAGGCGTTGTAGAAGGTCATGGAAGCTGTGCCGATGATCAGCGCCACAAAAATCATGATCGCCATCGCCGCAACGAGTTCCACGAGGGTGAAGGGGGATTTATTCGCCTTGAATCGTGTTCTCATAGCTGATCCTGTCGATGATGAGTTTGTCGACGATGTCGCCTGAGGCTGCCTTCCGCAGTTCGATGACCAGACTGGTCAGCGGAAGCTGGTTGACGATATTTCCATATTCTTCGGGAAGCCCCTCCGCATCCTGATAATAGGCATTGACGGTATAGTCCCGATAAGGAAAGAAGGGTTCTTCAATTGCACCGGGATCTTCATTCTGGAGCATGAAGTATTCTGCCGCCTGTGAAAGCATGTGCATGTTTTTCCACTCCTCCATGCTTTTCCCGATGCGGTTCTGGGAGCTGGTCAGCAGGGAGAGGAGTCCCGCGATGGAAAGCGCCAGGATTCCCAGCGCCACGACAACTTCGATGAGGGTGAATCCGGAATGCTTCATTCGAATACCTCATCTTCTTTGGAGGTGATGAGTCCGGTCAACGGGGAGATGTCAAAGGTCCTGCGCAGATTTTTGTATTTCAGTTCCAATGAGCGACGTCCGGAGGCTCCACCGTCGGGAAAAAAACGGAAGAGCTCAAGAGTTCCGTCTTCCGAGAGTTCCGAGGGGTCGAAATCGGCTCGTTCGAGTGTGAAGTTTTCCGGCAGGGTCCATTTCGGCAGAAAGACTCTGTTTTCCCCGTCAGCGCTGTACGGTTCTTTTTCTCCCGTGGTTGCCTCTTCACTGTCTTTCGGCTGGAATTCTTCAGGGATTTTCACGAGGAACTGACGGGTATCCGGATTGAGCAGAACAATCCGGTCCTCGCCGTTTTCCATGGCGTTGAAGCGGACTTTCGCGCAGAACGCTTCAAACTGAAGGGAGGCATTTTCCATCAGTCTAGCCGGTGATTCCCCGCGGAAGGTCGCAACCGCGAACGATGACGCCAGTGCGAGAATCGAAATGACCACGACGAGTTCCAGAAGGGTGAATGAGCTTATTTCTGTTGTCGTTCTGCTGTTTTTCTTCGATTTCATGCGCACCCCCGTAAATGGGTCGGTTGCTCCGCGCGAGGTCCTGCGGGGGCTTCGGCGGAGATGGAATTACTCCTGCTGATAGTTGGTGATATCCGCGTTTTCGCCTTCTCCGCCGGGTTGTCCGTCAGCTCCGTAGCAGATGAGATCGAATTCACCGTGTTCGCCGGGATAGACATAGACATAATCGTTGCCCCAGGGATCTTTCGGAACGGCCGGTTTGATATAGGGTCCCGCCCACTTTGTGTTCTGATCGACATTTTCCACGAGTGCGCGGAGACCGGTCGAGGAGTCCGGATAGCTGCCGACGTCCAGGCGGAAGCCTGTGATGGCATCCTCCAGAAGTTTGAGCTGGGTTTTTGCCGCGCCGACATTAGCCTTCTTAACATAGTTCAGGTACAGCGGAGTCGCGATTGACGCCAGTGTCACCAGGATGATGATCACCACAACGACTTCAATGAGTGTGAAACTCATTCTTCTTCTCATTCTTCTCTTCATATTTTGGGTCCTCCTTGATTGATTGAGTTGATTTCCATCATAGCCACGAAAATGGATACCACGACGACCAGCACCACAAGCGCCAGAAAGATGATGACCGCCGGTTCGAACAGACTGAGAAGACGACGAATCTTCTGTCTGGTGTCGTTTTCAAGATGGGTTGCAATTCTGGAAAGCATTTCGCCGACCGTTCCGGATTCCTCGCCCACGCGGAGCATCGGAACCAGTCCGGAGGGCAGATAGCGGTTGCCTGCGAGTGCCGCGGAAAGTTTCGCTCCGCCTTTCAGTTTGCGTCCGAGATCCGCAAAGGTTTTGGCGATGATCGGGTTGCGGATGATCCGGCCTGAGATTTTCACCGTCCGGATGATCTCCACATGATTTGCAATCAGGATGGAAAGGGTCCGGATGTACTTGCACATTTCCAGAGAGATGATGATCGGTCCCAGCAGCGGCAGGGAGATCATGAATTTGTTGAATTTCAGTTTCAGGTTTTCCTCCCCGATGAAGTGTTTGAGCAGGAGCCATCCGGCGAAGGCCAGCAGCGGCAGCAGCCACCATGCCCACGAGGCGAACGAGCTGATCCCGAGCAGGAAGTTCATGGAAGGCGGCATCGCGCGCCCCATGTCCTGGAAGATTTTGGCAAAGCGGGGGACAAAGACGGTGAAGAGGAGTATCGTGACGAGAAACGTGACAGTCAGGATCGCAAGCGGATAAATGGAGCTGGAAATGATGAAGTCCTTCAGCTCTTTGCTTTCACCCATGAACTTGTAGAGCTGTTCGACAACTTCCGGCAGACATCCTGTCTCCTCGCCGCTTTCAATGAGGTTTGCGTAGTATCCGGGGAAGAGTGCGCCGTGGGAGCGGACCAGTTCCGAGAATTTTTTCCCTTCATGGAGTCCCTGGCGCAGGGAATTGACGAAATTTTTCTGTTCCGGTTCCTCAGTGCTTTCCGCGATGATGCCGAGTGCTTTTTCGAGCGGAATGAAAGAGTCGAGAAGTGGTGCAAGCTGGCGGGTGAATTCGTAGGTGTTGATTTTGCTGCGGCGCAGGGAGAAGCGTTCTCCGCCGACGGAGACTTCACCGTAGAAGCGGACCGGGAGCACACGACGGCTGCGGAGCTTGTCAAGAGCCTCTTTGGGGCTGTCGGCTTCGATGAGCATCTCCTGCGGCGGTTCGCCCTGTGCGGCGGCAAGATATTTATAAAGTCCCATGGTCCGGCACTCCTTCTGTTAGAGTTCCGCTGTGGAGCGGCTGAGCTCTTCTTCGGTGGTGATTCCCTGGCGGACCTTGTCGAGTCCATCCTGCTGGAGAGTGATCATGCCGTGTTTGACGGCAATTGCCTCCAGTTCGGAGCTGTCGGCGTTGCGGTTGACCGCCGCGCGGAGATCATCGTCGAGAAAGAGAAGCTCAAAGATTCCGGAGCGTCCTTTGAATCCGGTTCCGTTGCATTTCCGGCATTTGTTCCCGGCGGAATCGGTCTTCGTTCCGTGACAGACCGGGCAGATTTTGCGGACGAGGCGCTGGGAGAGCACCCCGTAGAGAGCGGAGGATACAAGAAAGTTTTCCACGCCCATGTCGATCAGACGCGTGACGGCGCCGACAGCATCGTTGGTATGCAGGGTACTCAGAACGAGATGACCGGTGAGAGCTGCGTTGATGGCGATGTCGGCGGTTTCTCGGTCGCGGATCTCTCCCACAAGGATGATGTCGGGGTCCTGTCGGACGATGCTTCGGAGGCCGGCTGCAAAGGTCACGCCGATTTTCGGGTTGACCTGCATCTGGCAGAGCCCGTGCATCTTGTATTCGACGGGGTCTTCGACCGTGATGATTTTCTTCCGGTTGTCGTTAAGCTGGCTGATGACGCTGTACAAAGTCGTGGTTTTGCCGCTTCCGGTCGGACCTACGACAAGGATCATGCCGTGGGGGATGTTGATCAGGCGCTTGAATTGTTTGAGATGTTCGTCGGACATGCCGAGGGTCTGGAGATCGAATGTGATCGCCTCCTGGTTCAGCAGACGGAGCACGATGCTTTCTCCGGTCAGAATGGGAATTGTGCTGATTCGCATATCGAGAACGGCGCGCCCGAGCTGGACGTTGGTTCGTCCGTCCTGCGGCAGACGGCTTTCGGCAATATTGAGTCCTCCGAGCAGTTTGATGCGCGAGGCAATCGCGGGAAACTGGTTCAGGGGGCAGTTCAGAATTTCAGTCAGGACACCATCGACGCGGCAGCGTACCGCCACATGTTCCTCTCCGGGTTCGATGTGGATATCGCTGGCACCAAGTTCGATGGCCTGTGTGAAAATGTCGTTGACGAGCCGGACGATCCTCGCTTCTCCCGCCATGGTGCGGAGGGTGTTTTCATCTTCAACATCGACCAGTTCCTCCTCTTTTTCCTCCTCGCGGCTGGCAATTTTGGAGAGCATGCGTTCCAGAAACGGCCGGCGGACAAATCGGAATTCCGCTTCCAGATTCCAGGTTTTTTTGACAAGAAAGCTGATCTGGTCAAGATCATAGGGATCGGCGGCAAGAAAGAGGATTTTATCTTCGTCCCACTCGTACGGCAGACAGAGATTTGCGTTGAAGAAGTCCATGGACCCGTTCGGATAGGGTTCCGGCGGCCGGATTTCGTCCTCCGGGAGAACGGGAACGGTGTATGCTTCCGAATAGAGTGCGGCAAGGGCTGGCTCCGTGATCCGGTTGTCCTGAAGAAGCTGACGGTCGGTTTCCCGGGACGGGGTTCCGGCATCGGGGAAGCGTGCCGCATAGAGTGCGGCAAGACGATTCAGCGGGGGGAGTTGTTCCGGGTCAGAGGGCATTCCAGAACTCCTTGTCCGTCAGGACGTGCGGTTTGCGCTGCTGCGGACTGTTCTTTTTGGTTTTGATGTTCTCATCGAAGTCGTTGAGGGCGCGGAGAGCATCGTTGTAGCGGGCGATGAGTTCCTCAACCTTGTTGCGCTCATTGACGATGTACCCGGTGACGAGTACAAGGATTTCTGTGCGGGAGACGGAGGCGTCGGTTGATCCGAGCAGACGGTTCAGAACCGGGATCTGGTTGATGATCGGGATGGAACTGAGGGAATCATTTTTCTTTTCCTGAATCAGTCCCCCGAGAACCATGGTTTTTCCATGAGCAATGGTCATGGAGGTTTCTACGACACGCTGGTCGATGTTCGGGTTCGGATTTTCCGAGGTGACGACGGAGTAGTCGACGCTGGAGAGTTCCTGCTTGACATCCAGGGAGATCAGGTCATTGCTTGTGATTTCCGGTGTCACGGTGAGGATGATGCCGGTCGTTTTGTATTCGAAGTTATAAGTGATGTTGCCGTCGCCGGAATTGGAATTGACCAGCGACTGCGTACGGACCGAGACATCGCTTCCGACGTTGATGGTGGCTTCCGTATGGCTTGACACCAGAAGCTGGGGACTGGATACCACTTTGATGTTGCCGTTTCCGGCGAGTGCGCGGATGTAGGCGAATTTGTTGTCCGGGTTGTCCGGATCGGAAAGAAAATAAGTGAAGCCGTCCTGTCTGCTGACGTTTTTTGTGACATTGCCGAGAGTGTCGGTTGTTGTGGTGGTGGAGGGGGTGGTCAGGTCCGAGTAGTTCGTGCCGATGAGGGAGTTGTTTCCGCCGATTTTGGTCTGGCCGGAGAGTTCGAGTCCGAACTGCGTGCTTTCCGTGAGCGAGACTTCCACAACGAGAACCTGAAGCAGAACTTGAGCGGGGACCACGTCAAGACGGTTCAGCAGGGCCTTGATGGATGCGTAGGTTCGCGGAGTTGTGCGGACAACCAGACGGTTGAGAACGCCGTCAGCAAAGACGCGCACCGGAGTGTTGAAAACATTGGAATTTTTGTCTGTCAGTGTGTTTTCGACGTTGTTGATCGCCGCGGTCGGATTGTTGCGGTTCTGAGCGGTTGTCCTGTTCCGGTTGTTGTTTACGGTGGAGGTGATGGTATCGGTCCGGGTGTTGCCTGTGGTGGTGTCGATGGTAAGGCTTGCTCCCTGAGTGTCATAAAGAACAGAGAGCGCCTGTGCAAGCTGAGCCGCCTTGGTGTGGCGGACCTTGTAGACGAAGATGCGTTCCTGATCGAGGGAATCGGAGCTGTCGAGGAGATCAACCCACTGTTCGATCTCCCGAATGGCTTCGTCGGTTGCGGCTGAGACGACGATGAGCTGCAGCCGGTCAAGACCGGTGAGCTGGATGGAGCCGGGCTGTTCGGTCTTGTCTGTGGTCTGGAGGACGTTGAATCCGAGGACCGGAAGAACGGTTTTGAGTTCTTCGGTCAGTTTGCTGGGAAGGATGTTCCCGCATTTGATGACTTTCCGTTTCCAGCTGTTTTTCCCGCTCCGGTCGATGATTTCGAGGAGCTGTTTGATTTTCGGCATATTGGCGCGGTCGTCGGCGACCATGACCGCATTTGGACGGGTGAGTTCCACGCAGATGCTGTCCTTGCCGAGGAAGGGCTTGATCTGATTCATGACGTCTTTTGCGGTGGTGTTTTTCAGGGGATAGTAGAAGATTTCGCCGGAGCCGTCGCGCGCCAGACGGGAGTCGGACTGCCGCGCAAGTTTGGAAAGAGCAACTATGCGGAGCAGGGTTCCGTCGACCGTGACGCCTGCGCCGGAAAGATTCAGCATGCGGTCAAAGGTATTCCAGAGTTCCCGACGGGTCATTTTCTGATCGATGTTCAGTGTGACCACTCCCTTGAGATCGCTGTCCGCCAGAAAGTTGAACCCGAGGGTATCGGCAAAGAAGGGGATCACGTCGAGAAGCGGAGCACTGTTGAAGACCAGTTTGACATCCAGTTCCTCATCGCCGTTGAGAATGATGAAGTCGTCATAGAAATGAAGCGGAGCCTTCTTTTTTTCTTCCGGCGGCTGGATGGCCTTTGTCGGCATCCGTTTGATTTTTTCCTGAATTTTGGAATCGTTTTCCTTTGCATCGGTTTTGACGAGTTCCTGTTCCGCGGTTTCCTCCGCGTTGGGTTGTTTCGGAACGATTTCCTTTTCCTTGTGGAGGAATGCAAACAGGTCTTCCGGTTTTTCCTCTTTTTTCTCCTCCGGCTTCGAGGATGCGCAGGAGCCGAGCATGGAGGCAACAAAGAGAAAAAGCGCGAGCCGAAGCATTTTCCTGAACGAACTGTTGAGCTTACCGAGTTTCATTTGCTGATTCCTGTTTTATGATTCCTTATGATAGTTGTTTGTTTGCGTCATCTGCGTGCCCTTGTTGTTCCGCGCGAATTGGGCGGTGTGGGCGGAGGAGCATTTCTCTGGCGGTTGTTGTCGCGCATCATCCGCATCATCTGCATATTCTGCATAAATTGCATTCTCTGCATATTCTGCATGATCTGCATGAACTGATTTCCGCGGCTGGTGCGGCGGTTCTGGTTTTTGGCGGTCTGCGGAGCGTTCTGGGAAGCGTCGAGCAGTTCGAGTTCAAGTTTGTCGCTTCCCCGTTTGAGAGTCACCTTATTATAATTGACCTCCGTGAGCGTGTATCCGTTGCTGAGGGTTTCTCCGAGCCGGACATACTGTTTGTAGACGACGGGGGTCTGTGTGTTCCGGTTTGTGATTCCCTGAGCGGTTCGGATGTTTCCGCCCATATTTCTTCCGCCGGGAGTTCTTCTGCCGCGCGGTCCGTTCCGATTGTTTCCTCCCTGGTTGACGATTCCCATCTGGCGCCCCGGTCCGCCGGGGCCGGGAGGTCCTCCGGGAAATCCTCCCATGAAGTTCCATTGATTCCGGTTGTTCGCAGAGGTCTTCTGGAGGATAATCGCTCCCACGCAGCTGCCGGCGGAGAAGGTGCCGACGAGCGAGAGTTCCACTCTGGCGTTGCGTCCGCCCGGGACATTGGCATTCGGACAGCGGTCCTGGTTGAAGATGTTTTCTTCAATCAGGGAAGCAATCGGGTCTTTGATGGTTGTCTGTCCCTGTTCCTTCTGCTGCGGCTTTGCGGGAGGCTGCGGTTTTTTCTGTGTCGGTTTTTTGACGGAGTATTCGACTTTAGGCCCGCCGGTGATCGCCCCGAACTGTTTTGCCGCGCTCCAGACAACCAGTGCCGCAAGAATGATATTGATTGTAATCAGAAGGGATTTCAAAGGGAACCTCCTTTCCCGTTTTTGGAATCGGTGGATTCCTGCGGATCATAAACGATGATCCGGAGCGTTCCGTTGAGCATAAGTCTGGTCTCCGTGGAGGTGGAGGAGGGCGTTGCCAGATTGGTGGTTCTGACCGTGGTCGACGTGTTCTGCCGGAAACGCTGAAACGCAAGATTCATGGTGATTCGCCTCCAGCTGACCGCCGGTTTCAGATCGCGGATCTTTCCGAGAAAGCGGATGACACTTTCAAACGAGGCGGAGGTGGAGACATCCATTTCCGCAAAATAGAGATCGTTATTGATATTCGACGTCCGGACGGAGCCGATGTTTTCCAGCGAAAGTTCCACTTCCTTTGCTGCTGTTTCGACTTTCTGGCGCAGGAGAACGGCGGGATCTCCGTCGCGTCGGACCTGCCAGCAGTTCGCAATGTTCTCCTTGTACCGTTTGCGAAGCGCATCTATCTCTTTGAGTTTTGCTTCCTGGACCTGCCGTTCCGCCTTGTATTTGCGGATATCCTTGTTCATTGCCGCTTTTCTGGATTCATTCGGGAGCCATGCGGAGAGATTTCCGCTGAACTGGATCAGCAGAAAGATCCAGCTCAGGAGAAGGGCACCGCAGGAGACGAGAAGTTTTCCTTTGGACGTTTTCAGGAAGGCTTTGAACTCCTGTTTCATTTTACGGCCTCCTCGGAAGGAATCAGTTTCATTGTGATCATGCTGGCTGTTTCATTGCCGCGCCGCCGCTGCTGCAGCTGAGAGACTTTCCAGTGTTTCAACGGCTTGAGAAGAACCGGAAGATTCAGGTTCTGCGCTTCACTGCGCATGGTGATATCGACGGCTCCCTCCGTCCAGCGGATGCTCATGACCATGACGTTTGAAGGAAGAAGAGCTGAGAATCCCGCGAGTTTTCCAACAACATCATGTTCTCCCGCCGTCTGGTTGACGACCCGGTTGAGTTCACGGTTTTCTTTTTCGGCGGCTTTGAGTTTGAGCGCCGTGGTTCGTACCTGAGAGGCGAGTCGTCCGCGTTCCGCATTGAGTCTGGTGTACTCCCGGTAGTTCTGCGAAAGATTCCCCAGAATTCCCCAGAAAAAGTTCAGCAGCAATAGAAAAATCAGGAGAATCATGAGCGAGATCTGGTTGCGCAGGCGGCTCGGGCGGAGCTGTTTCGGAAGAATGTTGAGTCCTCCCTGCTTCTCATGAAATTCAGCGGAGGCAACAAGCCGGGCGAGCAGCAGACAGGCAAGATATTCTTTGATCCGGAAGTCGCCGCCGGGCAGCTGAAAGAGCTTTTTGAATTCGGCTTCCCATGGGATAAGCCACGCATCGCCGTTGAGGTTTCTGATGGGACGCCATTCCGCCTGGTCGAAATAGAAATCCTGTTCCAGTTCGGGCAGATAGATCGGACCATCCTTTTCCTGAAGAGCGATCAGAGGGTAGAGATAGAAATCGGCTTTGCGGATGCTTTGAGTTATTACGGCTGCGAGCCGGGGCATTGAAGTCCCCGGGAAGGCATATACATTGACCGGAACGCCTTCACTGCTTTCGCCGGAAAGCGGGAGAAATTGGATAACACAGTCTTCCGGTTCGTGAAGGAGGCGGCGCGGCAGTTCAAATTCAAGCGCGTTCCGCATGGCGTCGGCTGCCAGTCTGACGCTGCTGCACCGGAAAAAGACCCCGTCCTTCATGGCACAGGAAACGATCAGGGGGGTATCCTTGCTGTATCCTGTCTGATGGAGGAGTTTGCGGCAGGTTTCCGCGGGATCCGTCTGATTCAGAGGGCAGGAGGCGTGTTCCTTCAAACGGAAGCGTCCCGTATTTTTCCGGAAACAGCAAACCTGCACCTGTTCCCCGGAGAGGAACAGGATGCAAAATTCTTTCATTCGGGAAAATCTCATGGGGTACGACTTTCTGTTTCGCGTGATCCTGCGGGATTACGGCTTTTTCTGTTCGGAATCGTATCGTTCGATGAGTTTGCGGAGCCCATCGCGGTAAGCGCGGGGATCGTCTCTGCGGATTGCTTCGAGTTTTTTCACTTCCTCCGGATATTTTTTCCGGACTTCGCGGAGTTTCTGAAGGGGGTTTTCGCGTCCGCCGCGGGCATGTTCGCCGGGGCCTCCACGTCCTTCACGGTTCCATCCTTCGCGTCCGCCGCGGGGACCAAAGGATGGCGATTCGATGCCCTCTTTTTTAGCGATCTGGCTGGTTTCCATAAATGCGGTCCTGAAGTCCCCTTTTTTCATGAGATCGTCGATTTTCTCGAATTCAGCTTTGTATTTTCCGCTGAGACGGAGCGCTTCGAGTTTCAACTGATAGGAGTTCCAGTCCGTCGGCAGGGTGACTTTTGCTTTTTTGGCGAGTGCTTCGAGTTTATTTTCCGCTTCGATGCGAAGTTTTGTGACTTCCGCGTATTCGGAGGCAAAGTCTGTTTTGAGTTTAGCTTCGACAGCACTTCTGGAGTTTCCACGATTTCCACCGCGCCATCCGCGTTCTCCGCCGCGTCCTTCACGTCCGCCGCGTTCACGTCCGCCACGCCATCCGCTGTCGGGTCCGCGTCCGGAGAATTGGGAAGGGGTCTGAATATCGGCAGTTTTCGCCAGTTCGCGGAGTTTTTCAAATGCAGCGAAGATGTTGGTCTTTTGCAGTTCTTCAATTTCCCCGTATTGTTTCGGAAATTCCTTTTTCAGCTGTGCCTGAACCGCGGCCCATTGTTCCATCGTTGCGGCGGAGGTTTGCCGGCTCTGCGGAGAATCTCCGCGGAAATGACCGCGTCTGCCCTGAGCCTGAACGGTGACAAGAGAGAGCGACAATGCGGCGAGAATCACAAATGCCGTAAGTTTTTTCATGGAATTGCTCCTTGTTGGTTGATTGAAATAAGGTTCAACACTTCAAACGGGAGAAACGGGAAATTTATTGTGCCGTTTTGAAAAAAAAACGAAAAAAACAAAAAAAGGTTCCGGAAATTCCTGTTGTATTTTTCCTGTCAGCATACGAGCGAGTACAGAAGGCGGATCTCCTGCGGCCAGAGGGTTTCATCAATGGTTTCGAGCACCAGAGGGATCGAATCGAAGCGCGGATCGTTCATGAGAAGGCGGAAGGGGTTGACACCGAGTTCTCCGGCTCCGATGCTGTTATGCCGGTCCAGGCGGCCCGCCAGCTTGCTTTTGGAGTCGTTCAGATGGACTCCGCGCAGGTAACGGAAACCGATGATGCGGTCGAAATCCTTCATAGTCGTCTCGTAGCCTTCCGGTGATTTGATGTCATATCCGGCGGCGTAGGTGTGACAGGTGTCGATGCAGACGCCGACTCTGCTTTTGTCGTCGATCAATTCGATGATTCTGGCGAGGTGTTCAAAGCGGTACCCGAGATTGCTGCCCTGTCCGGCGGTGTTTTCAATGACGGCTGTGACGCCTTTCGTTTCCGACAACGCTGTGTTGACGCATTCCGCAATGAGTTTCAGACAGTCGTCTTCAGGAATGAGCTTCAGATGACTTCCAGGGTGAAAGTTCAATCGATCGAGTCCGAGCTGCTGGCAGCGGGTCATTTCGTCTGTGAACGCCTCCAGCGACTGCTTCCGCTTTTCCGGATCGGGATTTCCCATATTGATGAGATAGCCGTCGTGCGGCAGAATATGTTCCGGAGAGAATCCGTTTGCCCGGCAGTTTTCACGAAAAGCCTGAATGGACTCATCCGTCAGCGGAGCGCTTTTCCATTGTCTCTGGTTTTTTGTGAACATGGCGAACGCTTTCGCTCCGATTGCCGCCGCATTCAACGGCGCGTTTTCAACTCCGCCTGAAATGGAAACATGTGCTCCGACATACTTCATAAAAACTCTCCGGTCATTTCTGTTTATGGGATTGGAAAAGAGATCCCGTTCTCATGTTTATCCGATTCGGTTTGAGAGCCGTCCGGCGCGGGGGAAACATTTTTCCCGTCCGTTGCCCCCTTTCCGCGTTTCAGTAATTCCGTGAAGCGGCTGGCCATCAGGCAGAGGAAGGGGAGGGCGGGAAGCTGGAAGCGGGGATATCCGCCCGGTCCTACCACCATGAGATAATAAACGCTGAACAGGCAGAACAGCAACAGCAGCATGAAATCTTTTTCCCGGATGGCGCAGATCAGTGCGGCGAAAGCTCCCAGATAGGTTGCCAGAAGAATCAGCATCAGCGGCAGAATCAGAAAAGGCAGATAGAGTTTCCCTTCGAAATAGTGCCTGATTCCTGCCCAGAGCCCATCCTTGACGATAACATCCCAGGTCCCTTTCCCGCCGGTGGTGAGCTGAAGATTTTCAAGGAAAGTGGGAACATCCGGTACCAGTTTGGAGGGATTGAAGAACATCGAAAAATAGACGATCCTGTGTTCCAGAATGATTCTGGTCAGATAGTGTTCCTCATAGGAAAGCTGAGAATCGCGGTTCGGGAATTTCTGTTTGTCACGGAACTGGTTTTCAAAATGGAGTGCATATTTTTCCCGATAGAAATTTGCCGGAAGATTGTTGACGCGGCTTTCCACAACCGAGGCGTTGTGACGGAGGGAATCCGCCGCAACTTCGTCGATCCGCCAGCCGGAGCCGATGCTTTTGTTGCGGATGATCCACGGCACGACAATCACGGCGAAAACCGCCAGTCCCAGCAGCGCACGGAGACATTTCTGTCTGAAGGGAATTCCTCCGACAAAAAACGTGACAAAAAGGTATGGCAGAATCCAGAGTATATTCAGCGGGCGTGTCAGTGCGGCAGCTCCTCCCGCGGCAGCTGCAAGCGCCAGATCGCTTTTTCGCGTTCCGTTGATGTAACGCACCATGAACAGAATCTCCAGCACAACCCACGTTACGAACATTCCCTCTGAGAGAAACATGGGCGCGAATGCGATTTCCGTGGGCGATAGCATCAGCAGCAGCGCTGCCGCCACCGCTTTCGGTTCCGATTTTGTAAATTCCAGTCCAGCAAAGTAAAGCAGAGGGATTGCCAGCGCGGAGATGAGGCAGTTCATTATAATACAGAACACCAGCGACTTACCCCCGATCAGCAGGGAAAATGCCAGATAGAGCGGGTAAAGCGGGACCCGCAGTCCGGTTGGAAATGTCGCTTCCGGAGAGGATTTGTAGGTGAAATCGTGCAGCATGGAATGGGCAGGACCGAGATAGGTTGCCGAATCGATCCGCATCAGCAGTTCCGGATTCAGCAGGCCGGGAATTGCGTACAGCAGAAAAAGAAGGAAGGCTGCCGAGAAGAGAATCAGCGCTGTTTTCCATGGTTGTCCGGTTGAATAGTTCAAGTTAGATCTCCGGTGTTTTTGCCCGGCTTCGCAGGAATTCCGCAGAGAGCGGTTTGCCGATGCTCAGTTTCAGTTCCTCCAGAAAATCTGAACGGTTGATTTCCCGTGCGCCGAACCGTTCAAGGAGAGGGGTGAGCACCTGGGTGTCAAGCATGGTCAGACCACAGTTCTTCAAGGTGGCAACTGCGGAGAGCAGAGCGAATTTGGAGGCTCCAGTCTGGAGGTGGAACATGCTTTCTCCGCAGAACATTCCACCCAGGGAGACCCCGTACATTCCTCCTGCGAGTTCTCCATTTGCGTCGTAGGCTTCAAAGCTGTGTGCAAATCCGAGACGGTGAAATTCCTTGTAGGCTGTCTTGATTTTTTCTGTGATCCAGGTTCCATCCTGTCCCTTTCGTGGGACGCGTGCGCATTGTTCGATTACATCGTTGAATCGTTCCGAGATTTTCAGTGTGAATGGATGTTGCCTGAAAAAGCGTTTCAGGCGTGCGGGAATATGGAGATCCTGGAAGAAGAGAATGCTGCGTTTCGGCGGCGAGAACCAGAGCACGGTGTCTTCTTCGTATGGCCAGGGAAAGATTCCGTGGAAATAGGCATCGGCGAGCATCTCTGTACTGAGATCGGTGGTATAACCGAGGATTCCTTCCTCATCGGTTTGTTCCGGGGATGGAAACATGCTTTCTGTCATGGTTCCCGTCCCAGCAGGAGTTTGCGCAGGGCATTCAGGGCCCGCGAGACGGTCTGGTTCCGGACCTGTTCCCTTCCGCCCCGGAAATTGCATTCGAGGACCCGTGCTTTTTCATGAAGTTTGACTCCGATGTAGACCCGTCCGACCGGTTTGTCCGGGGTTCCTCCGGAGGGGCCCGCAATTCCGGTCACGGCGATTCCCGCATCCGCGCCTGTGCGTGTACAGATGCCTTCGACCATCTCTTTCGCGCATTCTCTGCTGACTGCGCCGAAGTTGGTCAGCGTTGTTTCTGAAACGCCGAGAAAGAGTTGTTTCAGTTCATTGGAATACGTAGCCGCTCCGCCGAGAAAGACTGCAGAGGAACCGGGGATTGCGGTCAGCTGTGCCGAGATCATGCCGCCTGTGCAGGATTCTGCGGTGGCCAGAGTCAGTTTCCGGTTTTCCAGCAGATGCAGCACTTCTTCGGACAGGGTGGAGATGCCTTCGGAAAGAATGTCTCCGGCGAAGATTTGTTTTGCCTTCTCCGTTGTTTGATTCAGCAGAACTTCGTTCTTTGAAGTGAAAAAGAGTTTGACATGTCCGGGCGAGGCGCAGTAGGCTACGGAAATGCCGTCACGGAGGAGCGGCTGCGTCCGTTCCTCCACGATGGATTCCCCGATTCCGACAACATGAGTCAGGGAGGCGTAAACGGGTTCTGTTCTCTGATTCCGGATCAGCTCCAGCATGCCTTCCTCGAACATCGGATGAAGTTCCGCAGGCGGTCCCGGCAGCATGAAAATGGTTTTTCCGTTCTGTTCCAGATGGATTCCCGGAGCAGAACCGAAACGGTTCGGGATGATGTCCGCCCCGGCGGGAAAATAGGCCTGCCGGTTCCAGTGGAGCGGAGTGGGGCCGGGATGGAGTTTCCGCCACCATGCCGTCAGGTGCGCTTCCATTTGTTCATTCTTTTCGAGGGGAAGCCCGAAAAATTCAGCGATGCTGTCCTTGGTGATATCGTCAGAGGTCGGACCGAGTCCGCCGGAAGTGATGACGGTATCCGCTTTGGAGTAGGCGTAGTCGAGGGCTTTGAGGATGCTGTCGCGCCGGTCCGGAATTTCGAGTGAAAGCTCCGGGATGATGCCGATTCGCAGGAGTCGTTCTCCGATGAACGCCAGATTCGTGTTTACCGTTGAGCCTTTGAGCAGTTCATCCCCGATACATAACAACGCGACTTTCATGACTATCTGACTCCTTCCGCTGGATGTATGAATATACATCGGGCGCGGGAGTGTGTCAAATCATTTCTCCGGATTTTTGCGGAGGAAGAATTCGTATGCAATCTTCCCGGTATGCAGCAGGACTGCTCCGGAGAGAGGGTTCCCGTGTTATTCCGCGACGTTGGAGATCTCGTTGAGTTTCTTCTGGACCAGCAGACGGTATTCCTCCAGTTCCGCTTCGTTGAGTTCACGGGGAATGTGAATTTTTTCTCCGAGAAGCAGTGTCACTTTCGCCCATGGCTTGGGAATCTGGAAACCGTCCCAGCTTTTCAGGGACCAGTAGGAGGAATAGTTGACGGCGATCGGAATGATCGGCACACCGAGCTGGCTTGCCAGATAGATCGGGCCTGTGCTCATGTGGTAGCGGGGGCCGCGGGGACCGTCCGGAGTGAAACTAACATATTTACCGGACTGAATCGCCTTGACCGCGCCGTGAAGCGCATTGTATCCTTTCCGGGAACTGGAGCCGCGGAGACTTTCAATTCCCATCTGCCGGACCAGATCGGCAATGTACTGTCCGTCACGGGAGGCGCTGATCACTGCCATTGTATGGGTCCGGTACCATTTTGTGAACATGACGGGAAAGAAGAGCAGCCGGTTGTGCCATGTGACTGTGACGGCTGGCGGGGTTTTGGTTGCGAGTTCACCGGAATGGTCAATGACTTCCGTTCTCATGCAGAATTTGAAGAAGAACATCAGCCACGCAGCGGGCGCAAAAAGCCAGTCCGGAAGTTTTTTGATCTGCCGGAATTTATACTTCAGGGATCTGTTTTTTTCCATGATTGCACAATCGGTTCAGTTTGCAGTCTGCGCATCCGGGCCGGTTCGCCTTGCAGACGTTCCTGCCGTGAACGATCAGAAGGTGCGAGAACTGGCTCCAGCGTTCCGGTTTGAGATTCGCGCAGAGATCGCTTTCGATTTTGACCGGATCGTCGAAGGTGGTGATTCCAAGAAGGTTGGACAGCCGTTTGACATGGGTGTCTACCGGAAGCCCCGGAACGTGAAACGCATCGCCGAGCACGACATTCGCCGTTTTTCTCCCGACCCCCGGAAGAGAGGTCAGTTCCTCCATTGTCTGCGGCACTTCCCCGTTGAAGTGGGAGACGATCCGTTTGCAGGCGCCGATGATGTTTTTCGCTTTGGCGCGATAGTAGCCGCATTTATGAATATCCTGCTCCAGTTCCGCCGGGGAGGCGGAGGCAAAGTCCGCTGCCGACCTGTATTTCCGGAAAAGATCCTTCGTGACAATGTTGACCATGCGGTCGGTACACTGGGCGGAGAGGATTGTCGCAACCAGAAGCTGAAGAGGATTCGCATGTTCCAGAGCGCATTTCTGGGGACCGTAAATTCCGTTCAATTCCTCATAGATCTGATTGATTTTTTCTTTTTTTCGCGAAGCCATACCAATCTCTTTCAGTTGGCGTTGTCCTGTTTGAAGACTCTCAGAAGCTCTTCCGCGGAGGTGACGGCCGTACCGATTTTCCCGACGACAATTCCCGCCGCATGATTGGCGATTTCCGCCGCTTCCGGATCGGTTGCCCCGGCTGCGCGGCAGAGTGTGTAGGTCGCAATTACTGTGTCGCCCGCTCCGGAAACATCAAATACTTCTTTGGCTTTTGTCGGGATAACCAGAACGGTTTCCCCTTTTTTGAAGAGCGCCATCCCCTGTGCGCCAAGCGTGATGAGCAGGGCGTCGCACTTCCAGTCGGAAAGGACCTTTTTTGCGACTTTCTTCAGGTTTTCGTCCTGTTCCACCGGGGAAACGGCATCATGACAGTACATACCGGCGAGCCCGAATGCCTCCGAGCGGTTCGGGGTCATGATGGAGAGACCGGATACCTCCATCGGATGCCCCGGATGGGGATCCAGAGAAGTATAGATTCCATATTCTCCGGCAAGACGCGTGATGCGCTGAACCATCTCCCGGTCGAGAAGTCCCTTGTTGTAGTCTTCGAAGATCAGAGCGTCGATTTTCCGTTTCCGGATGAGTTCGGAGAGCTTTTTCTCCATCCTTGCGGTGATGGTCTGCGAAACCGGAGAGACATCTTCGAAATCGATTCTGACAATCTGCTGGGATGCCGCCATGACACGCATTTTTTCTGTGGTTCGGCGTTGTGCATCCGTAAGAATGTATGAGGAGTCGATCCGATCTTCTTCGAGCAGGCGTTTCAGAGATTTCCCGGGTTCGTCCCGTCCGATGACACCGAACGCCGTGGAAGTCCCCCCGAGCGCTGTGATGTTGCGCATGACGTTCGCCGCTCCGCCGAGACGTGCACTCCTGTTTTTGACATTGAGCACCGGGACCGGTGCTTCCTGGGACATGCGGTTTGCCGAACCCGTCAGATAGACGTCCAGCATCAGGTCGCCGATGACTGCAATGTTTCGTCCTTGGCAATGGTTCAGGATCTCCCGGAACCGCTTGAAAGAAATAGCCATGAATGAGACTCCCTCAGTTGAATTGCTTTTGATCCAGGGTTTTCAGTTTGGCTTCGAGTGCCCGGAGGATCGGCGTCGTATCGAAGGTTTCCCGTTCAATCAGATACCGGTTGTTTCTCCAGGAGTCGACGATGGCGGAGATTCTCATCAGCATGGACTCCAGTTCCTTGATCTGCGCCATGGAGAGTTTTTCCTGGTTTTCCCGCATGTAGATTGCCAGAATATCCAGTGCCGAACGGACCAGTTCGATCTCGCCTTTTTGAAGAGAGGTCTTTTTGGATGTTCCGCATTGAGCCCGGAGAGTATCCGCAAGTTCGGTGATCCTCTGTCGGGCAACATGTTTCTGCATGGCATTCTCCCGGCGCAGCTGCACCGGGAGCCAGAAGACCAGGTAGAGTTCGAAGAGGACGATTGCCGTGAACATGGCGATCGCGGCAATTGTCACAAAATCCTTTTTCCTCCTGCAGGAATATCTGGATGCGATTTCGGCTCTCATTCGGACTCCGTATTTTATGGCCTTACCATGGAAGCTGCCATTCGCCGCGTTCGTAGAGGAAGTTCAGGGCGACGGATACGCCGGAGAGTTCTCCGATGGTTCGTCCGAGTTTGCTGGGAAGTACTTTGCACGCCTTGACATGCTGAGGCCAGGTATATTTCGGCAGCTTTTCGAGCAGCGGTTTCATGAACAGGTCGCCCGTGTGGACCGCGATGGTGCCGAGGACGATCACTTCGGGATCGAAAATGTTCATCAGACTGCCGATGCCCTGAGCGTTGTGTTCCATCATATCTTCCCAGAAACGGATGGCGTAGTCGTCACCGGCACGGACCGCTTTTTCCAGAACGGCATTGTCGATTTTGGAAAGATCTCCGTCGACAAGTTTTGTAATCATGCTGAGTTCCGGTTTTTTCGCGAGTTCTTCACGGATGTGGTTTGCCGTTGCGAGTCCGCCGCAGAATGCTTCATAACAGCCGGTGAGACCGCAGTTGCATTTCGGTCCGTGCGGATCCAGGCAGAAGTGTCCGACTTCTCCGGCAAGGTATTTGCTGCCGCGGACCAGTTTGCCGTTGCAGATGATTCCTCCGCCGATGCCGGTGCTCATGGTCAGGTAGAGCATGTTTTTGCAGCCCTGTCCGGCTCCGAAGATCCACTCGGCGAGTCCGGCTCCGTTGGCGTCGTTGTCGAAGAAGGCCTCGGTTTCGAACGCTTTGGCGAGATAGTCGCGGATGGGAACGTCATCCCAGCCGTTCATATTGCAGGGCGAGCAGATGAGGCCCTTTTCGAAATCCATCGGGGAGGGGGAATCGATACCGATGGCACGAAGCTGTTCCCCCGTGATTCCGGCTTCCTTCAGGAGACGTTTGCCTTCTTTGACGAGATCCGGGAGAACCTCATCGGGTTTACGCATCCGGTTGTCCACTCTTCCCGATGCAAGAATTTTGCCGTCGCTCATTGCCAGGCAGGCTGCGATCTTGGTTCCGCCGATGTCAAATCCGAGGACCGGAAATACATTGCTCATTTTTTTACTCCTTTTTTGCCCTTTTCTCATCAACTGTTGTTTGAAAATTTGCCTTCCAGCAAGTAGTTTTATATAGTAAGAACTATACTTTAGCACAACAAACGACATTTTAAACAGGAAAATCGGAGTTTTTATCAGAATGAGCAGCTTTTTTTCATTTTT
>CASEYW010000165.1 GCA_949292215.1 uncultured bacterium | reverse complement strand
GCAGAGGGTAAGCGGCTTTCCGATCTCTGTATTCGTATGTGGAGGCAATTTTGAAATATGGACCGATGACATCCACCCAGGGAACTTCTTCACCACTCTTTCCCACGACATAGCGGCTGTCCGGAGCGACAAAATAGCCGTCCTGATCGTTGATGTACTGGGTGGCGAACACCCCCACCTGTTTCAGGCGGGCGAGGCAGCGTGCCGCGTTGGCCTTTTCACGAGCCGAGTTCAATGCCGGAAGAAGCATCGATGCAAGAATTGCAATGATTGCAATAACGACAAGGAGCTCTATCAATGTGAAATTCCATTTCTGTTTCATTTCTTGCTGCACCTTTCTTTTAGAGTTGAATTTCGAACAATCAGATTTGGTTTGATGCGAATTTCCGCAATCGGAAGCGTCTCATTTTTCGGAAGAGCCAGCCGCTGCATCATGCGCCGGACAGCGGCTTCCGCGATTTTTTCCGGCATCTGATCCACGGTTGTCAGTTCGAAGAGGCGTGCCCGCGGCGGAATCATATCTCCAACTCCGGCGACTGCCAGATCCTCCGGGATTTTCCGCCCCAGTTTCCATGCCGCCCGGCAGACGTCGTAGGCAAAATAGTCGTAAAACGTACCGATGGCGGTGATCTCTTTATGCGTTTTCATAAATTCGATCAGCATCTCTTCTTCCGGCGCACAGGTTTCAACGGCTTTCCGGGTTTTAATGAGTGTGAGCGAAATATCCGGATGTTCCCGGCAGAACTCTGAAAATCCCTGTAGACGCAGCTGTGCCGGACTCGCAAAGGATGGACCCGGATAATAGGCGATTTTACGATGACCAAGCGAATAGAAATGTTCCGCCATGATGCGCCCGCAGTACAAGTCGTCGCTTCCGACATAATCGACGTTCGCCGGAGTTTTCCGGTCGATCGTGATGATCGGAAGTCCGCGGGAAATTACATCCCGGAAATATTCTGTGTCGGCAAAATCGTTTCTGGGAACGAGGATGACGCCGTCCACACGCTGTTCCACAAGACGTTTCAGGGTCTTCTGATCGTTTTCCTCGTTGGAGGAAAAAATAACCAGATAGTCCTCTTTTTTCAGTTCCAGCTCAATTCCATGGGCGATCCTCTGGAAAAAAGGATTGCCGAAATCACAAACCAGTCCGATGGTCTGTGTCCGGCCGGTCCGGATGCCATAGATGAGCCGGTTGTCGTGATATCCGAACTGGTCCGCAATGGCAAGAATTTTTTTCCGGGTGGCGGGCGCGATTTCCCCCTTGTTTTTCAAAACGCGCGATACCGTGGAAACGGAACAGCCAGCCGTTTCCGCAATGTCTTTTAAACTCGCCATGACATCAATCGACATCGTTCTTTTCCCGTTTTGATTTTTCTGTATTGCAAAATTATCGCAATTATCACCGCAATTATTTGCGGTACTATAATTATACAATATTCCATTCTTTTTGTCAAGAGGGGCGACAAAAGAAAAAAGGGAAAATATTTGAAAACCGGTCCGCTTCCTGTTTTTCTTTTGCAGTATGTTTCTCCTGTTTTCTCCGGAGTGAAAAATCTGGATGTGGAAAAAGCCTGGAGGAATTTCTTCCTTTCGCTTTTATCGGCTCTCTGCTGACGAAGGAACTGCTCAGGTGCGCCGGAGGGCGGAAGGGGGCTTCCCAAGACGCCGGGAAATGACTTTTGTGAAATAATTCGGATCGCGGAATCCGGTGCATGCTGCAATTTCCTTGATGCTGTATTCCGTATCGTTCAACAGGCGCAGAGCCTCCTGAACTCGGAATGAGAGGAGATATTCCATCGGTGACATGCCGCAGTATCGTTTCACAAGACGGGTCAGGCTGGAACGGTGAATTCCTATTTTTCCGGCAATGGTTTCGATTTGCAGGTCCGGATCGTGGAAGGAGTCCTCCAGCAGTGCGCGGAATCGCCGGAGTTTTCCGTTTTCCTCCGGTTCCGCTCCACCCATGGCCAGAGAGAGAATTTCATATGCGATCGCACCGGCGCGGAATTCGCCGCGTGCGGAGGTGTCCCGCAGTTCTCCCGACAGGCGGTTGAACAGCTCCGCCGGACAACTTCCCGCGTACCGAGGGGGACGGGTCAGATGAAACATCCGGATCAGCAGATCCGGATCAGGACCGTCGATCGTGAGCCAGTAATATTCCCAGGGGGTGTATGCCCTGATGTGGTGACAGTCCCCCGGGAAATAGAAACAAACTTCCCCTGGATTCAGAAAAACAGACTCTTCCATGCAACGGAATTCCCCGATTCCGGAGACGCACCAGAAAAGCTCAAGAAACGGTTTTTCGATCGGATTGTCCGTCCAGCCCGAAGGAACGATGTAATGTCCCATTGAGCGTGCGTGGATCAGCGCTTGAATCGATCCCGACCGATAGGGACGGTAAATGGAGTGCAGCATGTTCCGGTATCTCCTGTTTTACAGTGGAATGCAACAAAATTACCTGTTATAATACAGGATTCCTCTTGTGATTTCAAGCGGAATATGCTAAAATGACTGGCGGAACCTCCCAATCAACAGTAAGGAGTCTGGGAAATGAAAAAAGGACCGAAAGTCGTTGTTATCGGAGCCGGGAGCTACTTTTTCGGCAAGCCGGTCATTTACAACATGGTGAGCAGTCCTGTGCTGCAAACCGGAACCCTCGCACTGGTGGATACGAAGCCCGAAGTGCTCGACACCATGATGAAACTTGCGGACCGCGCCCGCAAACACGCGGGTGTTGAACTGGAAATCGTCGGTTCCACTGATCGGAAAGAGGTGATGAAGGATGCTGATTTCGTCGTGCTTTCCTTCTCTTTCCGCAATGCGTACTACCGGGAACTGGATACGAGAATTTCGAAAAAGTATGGCGTGACCATGTGTTCCAGCGATACCATCGGTCCAGGCGGAATTTTCCGTGCGCTCCGGGAACTGCCGGAGGTTCTGCGGATTGCCGATGATGTTCGCCGCCTCTGTCCGAACGCCTGGCTGATCAATTTTGTCAATCCGACCTCCACGCTCGGAATCGGACTCATGCGCTATGCGTCCGATGTGAAGAGCTTTGCTCTCTGTGACGGCAATCACTCTCCCTATGTCCGTGCCATGTTTCTCCGGCAGACCGGTGTTACAGAGAAGGAAATCATTCCGATTGATCCTGAAATGGATGCAAAGTTCGATCTTCAGATTGCCGGGGTCAATCACTGCACCTGGGTCCTCAAGTGTTCCTATGACGGAAGGGACCTGATGCCGAATCTGTACAAATTTGTCGCATCTGCCGCCGCAAGAGAATACGATACGCGCCCGAGCGACAAGGCAAAACCGCGTCTGAACATGAATTATGCGCTTCAGTTCATGGATCTGTACGGGGCGTTTCCGACCGCAGTCAGCCATACGAAGGAATATGTTCCGTTCTTTCAGGGCTACGGCGTTTCTCCCGCGACTCCGGAGCCGATCATCTGTTTTGACGGTTATCATCGAGCCGAGGAGATGGCCGATGCCTGGAATGCCACAGAAAAACTCGCCAGCGGGGAGACCCCGATCGAAGAGTTTTTCCGAAACGGACGCGGCGATCATGCAACCGACATCATCGAATCCATGTGGGGCGGACTCGGCAAGACCTTCTACATCAACAGCCCGAACCGTGGAGCCGTTCCGAATCTGCCCGACGACGCGTTTCTGGAACTCCGCTGCGATCTGGATATGAACGGTCCGAAACCGCGCCCGTGCGTGCCGATGCCGCGCGGACTGCTCGGACTGACGCAGCAGGTCCTCGATACCCATGAGCTGACCGCGGAAGCCGCTGTCACCTGCAATCGCGCAATTCTCTACCGTGCTCTCGCAACCGATCCTCTTGTCAACAATCTCGGCGACGCAAAGCACATTATGAATGAACTTCTGGAAGCGGAAAAGGACCATCTTCCCGCAGAGTGGTTCCGCTAAAAGCGGACAGAAAATTCCCCCGGAACCGTTTATGCGCGGTCCCGGGGGAAAGATCCGGAAAAGGTTGTTGCCTGATACGGTTTATTCATTCTGGAAAATCTGGAATCCGCCGTAGGCTTCCATTCCGTGTTCACTCAGGTCGAGTCCGCGGATCTGTTCCTCATCCGTTGCCCTCAGTCCCCAGAACTTCTTGAGCAGAAGGAAGATGACCAGCGAGCTGAAGAATGCCGCCGCACCGACTGCAAGAACCCCGATGATCTGTGGCAGCAGTTTGAAATCCGGACTGAACACGCCGACTGCGAGGGTTCCGAAAACTCCGTTCACAAGATGGACCGAAAGCGCTCCGACAGGATCGTCAAGATAGAGACGGTCGAACAGCATGACCGCGAGAACCACAATCACCCCTGCGATTCCTCCGATCACCAGCGAGGATGTGACGCTGACGCAGTCGGCTCCGGCGGTAATCGCCACCAGTCCCGCCAGAGCTCCGTTGAGCATCATGGAGAGATCAGGTTTTTTCTGAATTGCCCAGGAGGTCGTCATCGAAGTGACGATTCCGGCGCAGGATGCAAGAGTTGTTGTCACGAAGATGTAGGAAACCAGATACGGATCCGCATTGAACGCAGAGGCTCCGTTGAATCCGAACCATCCGAGCCAGAGCAGAAAGACTCCGATGGTCGCAAGCGGCATGCTGTGCGCAAGAATCGGCTTGGAAATCTCTCCAACGTATTTCCCGTAGCGCGGACCGAGAACAAGCACGCCGGCAAGCGCTGCCCAGCCTCCAACCGAATGGACAAAGGTCGATCCGGCAAGATCATGGAACTTGAGTTCCGCGAGCCATCCGCCGCCCCATCCCCACGATCCGACAATCGGATAGACGAGTGCCGCGTAAACCACAGCAAAGATCAGATATGCGCTCAGTTTAATGCGTCCCGCAACGGCTCCGGAGACGATGGTCACACAGGTTGCTGCAAACATTGCCTGGAAGATGAAGTCGGTCCAGTAAGTATAGTTGCCGCCGTTGTATCCGATCAGGCCCGCATCGCCCGGAGGGCAGTTCAGGCCGAACCCGGCAAAGCCGAGCACTTTTCCCGCAATCCATTCTCCGCCCGGATACATCAGTCCGAATCCGATCAGAAGAAAAGTCAGAATACCGATTGCCGGTGTCACGAAATTTTTGCAGAGGATGTTCACGCAGTTTTTTGCTCTCGTGAGTCCAGTTTCCACCAGTGCAAAACCGAGGTGCATGACAAACACAAGAAATGTTCCAATGAGCATCCAGAGATTGTTGACCGTGAACAGTACGTCTGCCGGAGTCGGTCCTTTTGCCGCTGCGCTTTCCTTGACCGCCGCGACTGCCGGAGCGGCATCGGCAAACAGTGCGCCTGTCGCTGCCACAATCAGAATAGTTGTCCATAATTTCAGCATGATGAATTCTCCTTTTCCGTCAGCCGATTGCATTGGTCCCGGTTTCGCCAGTGCGAATCCGGATGCAGTCGTCAAGGGTTGTCACAAAGATTTTGCCGTCACCGATGGTTCCGGTGCGGGCTCCTGCGATGATCGCTTCCAGGGTCGGGTCCACGAATTCATCGTTGACCGCAATTTCGATCCTGACTTTTTTCAGCAGATGAACCTCCTGAACAACGCCGCGGTACGCTTCCATGTAGCCTTTCTGCTGTCCGCAGCCAAGAGCGTTTGTGACTGACATCTTGAAGATTTCCCGTTTGAACAGTTCCTGCTTAACCGCATTCAGCCGTTCCGGTTTGATGTACGCCGTGATCAGTTTCATTGGAACCTCCTTCTGGTTGATTCACGCACTGCCGCTTCTATCAGCAGACCGCGTGCCAATCGGAGAAGATGTGCGGCTGTTCCTGTTCCTGAACTCAAATAAGGAACGCTGTTTTTCAAAGATAAAGATATAAGAATTACAAAATTGTAAGTTCCATATCCGGGAGTATGACAAAAAACGTCGGACAGAAGAACAACAGTAAACCGATTTTTTCCCGGCAAAATACCAGGCGGAGAAAGCAATGGAGTTCTTCAGGTGGAGATGGCAGATGAAATCGAAAAAATTTTCCATGATTGAGTTGCTGATCGTTGTTGCCGTGATTGCCATTCCGGTTGAGCTTTTTCTTCCAGCACTGAACAAGGTGCGGGAAACGGCGCTGGGGACCAACTGCGTTTCCAACCTCAAACAGATTGGTGTCGGGCTTGCCGCATATACCGCAGACAACGACGACTGTTTGATTCCCGCCCGCGGAACCGAAGGCTCAACGGGAATGTATCCGCATTGGCACTTCCGTCTGATCGGAGTGAATGGTTCCGGCTTTAACAAATGCGATTCACCGGGAGCCCATCTGTCTTCATAAGTTTTTCAGTGTCCTTTGCTGCCTCCGGTGACGAGTCTTCAATTTCACATTTCGTTTGGAATCAATCTGAATATTATTCGGTACAGCAAGGACCTAAATCATGAAAACACGCTTGAAACCGGACGTGTTTCCAATATCAGAAATTTGTCCAGAAAATTTCTGGTTGTCGATACCGATTACTGCAAAGAAAATTCGATTGAGCAGATAGGCCGGACCAAGGGGGAGTGGCGATTCCGGACAGGCCCGGGATACGCCGCGAATTTCAGGATTCCTCCGCCGCGTCACAGCCAGCGGGCGAACATTCTGTATCTGGATGGGCATGTCGGAAACGTAAAATCTCTGACTCCGCCGAATCCGCTTGTCTCGGAGCCGTTCAAATACAACGTTCCCCAGTCCAGACTCCATTTGTATACATACTGAAAGAGCTGCCGGGAACGTTGCAGGTGGAACAACGAAAACATTTTGCAGGTTCAACAATCATATTCCTTTGAATTTCAAAGAAGCCGTGCTATGTTTTCCCGTCAGGGAAAGGATTTCCTCCATGAACAGTTTGCGGTGTTTTGTCTTTTTGTTTTTGCTGTTTGCGCTGCTTCCGCCGTCGCTTCAGGCGAAGAGTGTTCGCTGTACAATATGCGGGAAACATATTCGCGGACAGTATCTGATGGCAGATGGAAAGACTTACTGTTCGCAGAACTGTTTTGATAAGACTCTGCCGAAATGTGCCAACTGCGGGAAGGTGCTCCGCGACAACAGCTTTCAATATAAGAATAAACATTACTGTTCCATCGACTGCATGAAACAGGTCCTGCCGAAGTGTGACAGCTGCCGGCAGCCGATTGCCGGGAAATACGGCATTTATGAAACCCCGACTGGAACGAAAAGAAGGCTCTGTCATCGCTGTTCTCAGCTTTCGCGCTGTTTCGCCTGTGAACTGCCCGGAAGAACCACTCGCCTTCCGGATGGGCGTTATCTCTGTGAATCATGCGCAGAGGAATCCATCCGGGATCGGAAAGAGGCGGAATCGCTGTTCCAGGAGGTGCGCGAAATGACCGAGAAGATTCTCGGGGAACGAATCCGCTGCCCGCTCCGGCTTCATATCGTTGATTACCCGTCTCTGCGGAAAATTACGAATCTTCAGCTGATGGATGAGGCCGCCATCGAACTCGGATACTGCCGATGCAATATGCTGGAGCGGAAAACGGGAAATGTCTCGGAAATTATCGGATACCGTTGTGATGTTTATCTTCTGGATTCTCTTCCGCGCTGGCGCTTCATTGAGATCGCTGCGCATGAACTGACGCATCACTGGCAGTATCACAAGTATCCCTATCTGAAGATGGAGCCGAGGAAAATCCCGGAAGGATTTGCGGAATATGTTTCCTCTCTTGTGAACATCGCATATAAGCAGGAGCATTTGAACAAGGCGAAGCTGGAGCGGCGGGATTTTATTTACGGATCCGGGTACAAGCTTTTTCTCGGAATTGCGAAACATGGCGGGCTTCCGGCGGTGTTCCGGTATTTGCACCAGCAGGAAAAAAGCGGAAGGAATTCTGCTGCCGGGGGTCCGGGATCCTGATTGCCAGTTTTATTGTCAGTCAGGTTCCTTTCTTTTTGGCGCATCAGCGGATACGGGAATGCGTGTTCCTGTTTTTTTGATTGAGCATATGTTGTGCGGCAGTGTTTTCAGGTTTGATACTTGAAAAACGGGGAAGAAACTCTCCGGAGAGGGATCGTTTCGGGAAGACATCGGCGGAAAATTCCATCCTTTTTCAATTCCGGGGATTCCGTCTCTTGACTTTTGGCGTCATGCGTTATATAATATAAGATGAATTATCAATTATTGATTCTAAACGGGAGCAGTGATTCAAATGCGTTTTCAATGTCCGGAATGTCACGAGATCGTCTCGGTGGACCATGCAGAGGCTGGGAGCAATGTGCAGTGCGGACGTTGTCAGAAGGTAGTGCCGGTGCCTGCATCCCGGACAGCTCCCGGAGCGGTAATTGCCGACTTCATCATCATTAAGGAGCTCGGACGCGGAGGTATGGGGATTGTCTATCTTTCCCATCAGATCTCTCTGGATCGTTCCGCAGCGTTGAAGGTTCTGGCGGAATCGTATGCGAACAATACGGAATTTGTGGTCGGTTTTATCAAGGAGGCCCGAGCGGCGGCGAAGCTGAATCATCCGCATATCGTGCAGGCGTATGCTGTCGGAGAGGATGAGGGGCTTTATTATTTTGCCATGGAGAATGTGGACGGCAAGACTATGAAAGAGGTCCTTGCCGAAAAGAAAATCATTCCGATCGAAGAGGCAACTCAGATCATTCAGCAGATTGCAGAAGCACTGGATTACGCATGGAAGGAACAGCGTCTTGTCCACCGGGATATCAAGCCGGATAACATTATGCTGACCAACAACGGCAAGGCGAAACTGGCAGACCTCGGGCTTGCGCGCGTTGCCGGAGACAAGGACGAAAAAGAGGATAGTGACGAGGTCATGGGCACTCCTCAGTACATCAGCCCGGAGGCCCTGCTCGGAGAACCGATGGATATCCGAAGCGATATTTACAGTCTCGGCGCCACCTTCTACCAGTTCGTTACGGGACAGTTTCCTTTCAACGGCAATACCGCCTCGGAAATTGCCAAAAAACATATCACAGATCCGCTGATACCGCCGGTCAAAGTGAATCCCTCTGTTCCGCAGAATGTTTCAGACGTCATTGTTAAAATGATGGAAAAGGATCCGAATAAACGGTATCAGGATGGTGAAACTCTGGTCGAGGAACTTCGCAATATTCGGAAAAACCGGGCAATGTCCGGAAAAGTGCCGCGTCTGAAGATTCCGACCACCAGTTCTGTCTCTTTACAGAAACTCGCAGGATTGACTCCGGAAGAAACCGCGGCGAAAACCCCCGTTTTGAAAATGCCGGGTGCTGCGTCCTCTTCTCCAAATCCCGCTCCGATGCGTGTGCCTGCGCCGGCATCGGCAGGGGAAAGTTCTCCTGCGGGCACACCTTCCCCGGCTCCTGCGGGAGCTCCGGCACTCAAGATGCCTGCGAAGCCGGAACCGCCCAAGCCGACGGAACCACCCAAGGAGGAGACTCCTGTTTCCACCGAAACAAAAAACGGCGGACTGGGTAAGAACAAGGATTCCAAAGTTTCCAGACAGGTCAAGAAAATGAAGGAGCAGCGGGAGAAGCAGGCAACGAAAAAGGTTGTTGGTTCCGTTCTCCTCGCGGTGGTTCTTCTTGCTGCAATCGGTATCGGTGCATGGGTCGCATTCGGGGATGGAAAAGAAAAACTTACAGGAATGTTCAATCGAGTTCATGAGGAAGTTTCCAAAAAAGTGGAGCTGGCTCAGGAACCTGAAAGTACTCCTTTGACGATGAAAGCGGATGAAATCATCGCATTCGCCGGAAATGAGGGCGTCTCCCCGGAAGCCGTTGTTGCAAAGTGCGAGGATTTCTTCAGCAATTTCAAGGAAGCTCAGTATACAAAGGAAAAAGAAAAGTACGCTGAAATCGAACGTATTTTCAATGAATATGATGAAAAACTCTGTGCTCCGCAGCGCCAGGTCGCCCGGGAACAGTATCTGGCAAAACTGGAGGCGGAGAAAGAAGCTGCGCGCAGACGTGCGGAAGAGGCTGCTCGTCAGGCTCGGGAACGCAAAGAGCGGGAGGAGCGCGAACGCGAACGGAAACGTCTTGCGGAAATCCAGAGGAAAAAAGATGCTCAGGAACTCAATGCGCTTCGCAGTCAGATCCGTTCCGGTACTCCGCGTGCCCGGGTGGAAATGATCGAAAAATTCCGCGGCAATGATTATGCCGGCGCCAAACGAGTGCTGGAAGAGGTCATCGCAGTTCAGAAGCAGGGGAATGGCAAGCCGCAGACGTATCGGAATGAAGCAAACCGTTATGCGAACTGGGGACGTAAAATGCTGAACTGGCTGAACCAGGCGGAGAGTTTCCGCGGGCTTCTCCGGAACGGCGGAGACAATTTGAAACGTCCGCAGTTGGTCTACAAGGGAAAATTCGGCGCTGTGCTCTCCATCAAGGATGGTGTGATTACTGCGGATGAAGGCGGAGGGAAAACTTTCACGGTTAATCTGAAGGACCTCTCCAGAACCCAGTTCAACGCATTCATTCTGCGTCTTGCGAACAAAACCAACAGGAAGCAGGCTGCATTTTTGTATTTCATGATGAAAGGCGATTTTGAAGTCGCCGAAGAATATGCGAAAGAATTCGCGGCGAGCGGCGACATGAAAAAAGAGCTGAACGATACCGCGACCGAATATATAAAAGCAAAATACCGGTCCGCAAATGCGGAACAGAAAAAACAACTCGAAAGAAAATACGGCAGGCTCGGCGTCTTTAAGAAAGCCGTAGGCAGGCGTTGAAAGCTGCTGTCCTTGACGAGTTGAAGCAACACCTTCAGGAGTTAAAATGGAATCAGAGAAGTGTCCGTGCTGTTCAGGCAAACTTTATTCGGAATGTTGTGAACCCGTAATTCGGGGCGTGCGCAAGGCCGCCAATCCGGAGGAGTTGATGCGTTCCCGTTACAGCGCTTACGCCAAAGCTGAAATTGATCATCTTTTCACCTCTACCGATCCGAGTCAACGGGAGACTGTTGACCGTGATGAGATGCGCCAGTGGGCGGAACGTTCCAAATGGCTCGGCCTCGAAATCATTTCTGCAACGGGAAATGAACCTGGCGATGAAAAGGGCGAGGTCGAATTCATTGCCCGCTATACCGACCAGAATACTCCGCTGGAACATCACGAACTCGCCGAGTTCCGCAAACACAACGGGGAATGGTTCTTCTACGACGGCCGACTTGTCCGCCAGAAACCTTATGTGAGAACCTCACCGAAAATCGAGCGTAACGCCCCCTGTTCCTGCGGCAGCGGAAAAAAATACAAAAAATGCTGCGGAAGATAGCCGCGGCAAGGAGTCTGCCATGATTATCGACAAACTGACGCCCGAAGTGACGGTATCCTTCAATTCCGAGTTCCAGAAAGCCTTCGATGCAATTGCAAAACTGACCCCGGATTCTCCTCTCGGCAAGTTCCCGATTGAAGGGGATGAAATCTACGGGAATGTTATGGAATACGATGCAGAACTCCCTGCCGCCGAGACTCTTGAGGCTCATCGGGAATATGTGGACATTCAGGCTGTCATTTCCGGCAGAGAGGCCATGTTCTGGGCAAACATCGACGGCCTTGAGGTTGCGACCCCCTATAATCCGGAGAAAGATGTCGAGTTCCGGAAGACTCCTCAGGAAGGTGTTTCCAAACTGGAACTCGTTCCCGGACTTTTCGCCGTGTTTTATCCGGAAGATGGTCATTACGGCAAGATCATGCCCGCTTCCGGCAAAGCGGAAAAAGTAAAAAAAGTAGTGATCAAAGTAAAACTTTGAGCATCCACTGATTGTAAGCAGACCGCCGGACGGGTTCTCCGATCCGGCGGTTTTTTTGTATCCTCCGGGGCTCCATTGCAGTCATGAAATTCAGCTTCGCTTTCCTTTCTGCAAAGTGAGGGAAGTCGGATGTCCGGTAGATCAGTGCGAATCCGGATCTTCTGCAATTTCATGAACGTCGACAAGGCGGCCTCCGAAGCTGCGGACAATCTCGTTGACGATGGGAATGTCTCTTACTTCAGAAATCAGCTCTTCGACGCTTTTTCTTTTCCCGAGAATCTTTCCAATGTCGATCTGATTTCCGGATTCGCCTGGAACGGCATCATCCGTTTCCTCGGAAGAATCTTCGTCGGAAGTCTCGTCGGAAGGGGAATTCCCGGTTTTTTCCTGTACGACACTAGGTGTGGAGTCGTGCCGCGGTTCCGGCTGGAGGTTTTCCCGGGAAGGGTTGCTGTTTTCCGGCGGTTTCGTTTCTGGGGATGTTCTCGGCGGTTCCTGTTCAAGGATTTGGTTCGGCTCTTCCTTCTCCGCGATCGGTTCCGGAGCCGGGGAAGGAGAAGTGATTGAGGATTGATCCAAATGCTGTGACTGTTCGGAACCCGACGCTTGAAATGATTTTGCAGAGGGTTCGGAGGTTACATCTGTTTGAGCGGCTGCGGGGGCTCCGCTGGAGACTGGAGACGGAGGAAGAGAGATTTCTTCTGTCCGATTCGCAGGGCAATTGGTCTGGACCTGCCGGATGACTACCTGCGGAGGCGGCAGAGTGACATAAGCGGGAACGGCATCCAGCGGTGCAAGTTCGCCGTTTTTGCGGATGTAATTCAATCGTGCAATCAGATCATCCGCCTGGACCGCATGAGCCATCCGCATTGCTTTGAGCAGAAGGGTTTCAATAAAAATCTGTTTGTTGATCGCTTCCCGGAGGAGGAATCCGGTAGAGGAGAGCTGTTCCAGCAGGCGCTGGACGCTGTCCGGACGGACCAGTTTTGCAAGTTCCGCATAGATGCTGATTTTTTCGGGAGATTCTTCCAGAACCGTTTCGGGATTCGGAATGAGAGTACAGATCATGATTCCGCGCAGCCAGACGAGAATTTCATCGAAGAGCAGCTCCAGATTTTTGCCTGCGGAGGCAAATTTGTGGATCGCCGTGATGACAGCCGGGCGGTCATTGCAGAGGATTGCCTGAATCAGACCGCTCATCTCCGCGGGTGCGGTGAGGCCGAACAGCGAGAGCGCCTGCGCTTCAGAGATGCTGCTGTTTTTTCCGTCGGCCGTTCCGAAGAAGGAGATCATCTGGTCCAGCAGAGACTGTGCATCACGCATGCCTCCGTCGGCGGCCCGGGCTATGACATCAATTGCGGAAGGCGAAATCTGGACTCCTTCTGTTTTTGCGATCAGAGAGAGCCGCTCTGCAATCAGATTGGTCGGAATCCGTTTGAGATCGAATCTCTGGCAGCGGGAGATGACGGTCGGGAGGACTTTGTTCACCTCCGTAGTTGCGAAAATGAACTTGGCGTGTTCGGGTGGTTCTTCAATGGTCTTCAGCAGAGCGTTCCACGCGCTTTTTGAGAGCATGTGGACTTCGTCAATGATGTAGATTTTGTATTTCGAGGCGATGGGAAGATGCAGGACCTCTTCACAGATTTCACGTGCCTTTTCGACCTGTGTATGCGTGGCAGCGTCGATTTCAATAACGTCCACACTGCTTTCATTGGCGATGGAAACACAGGAGTCACATTCGCAGCATGGTTCGCCATTTACAGGATGTTTGCAGTTCAGCGCCTTTGCGAATATCCGGGCCGACGTGGTTTTCCCGATGCCGCGCGGACCGACGAACAGGTATGCCTGCGCAATGCGTCCGGTCATGATCGCATTCCGAAGGGTCTGCGCGATGTGTTCCTGTCCGACCATATCGGAAAATTTCTGCGGTCTCCATTTCCTTGCGATGACTTGATATGCCATGTTCCGTTCCGTAACTTGAGATTAAGAAGATTGGATATAAAAAAGATTGCCTTCCGGATCATGAAACTTGAGAACCCCGGAATTGGAATTCCCCTCTGTCCGGTTTCGGGCCGCCCAGCCGCCGACTTCAAGACGTTCCACGATGTTTTCCGCGTCATCCGGGATCAGAACCAGTGCCATTCTGTCCGCCTGAGGAGGAAGGGGGGTACCGGATCTGTCCAGTTCCAGACAGAGACTCGTTTCCGAGCCGATCGCGAAAACACATTGAAAATTACTGTCGATCACCGGATTGCCGAGGTCAAGGACATCACGGTAAAACGCTCTGCATTTTGTCAGGTCCCTGACACGAAGTACTATCCCGAATTTTGCCGACCGCATTTGTCGAATCTCCCTGAAATCGTGAAATGAAATTTAGACTTTCTTTCCGATATTTTCAAGCCCCCCGTCGAGATTTCTTCGCAAAATAACAAAAGCAGACGGATTCCCGGAACAGTGCCGTTCTTTTTCTGATGATTTCACTAAATTGTCTGAATTTTAATTTATGTCTGAATTTTTGTTTGTTTTTTTAGAAAAAGTCCTTGACAAATCCCTTGTTTTCGGTTATAATTACACAAGAGGGAAAAACAGACAATCTGGAGAAATCATGCAGAATACATTGATACCGGCCGGCATCTATCAGAGTAAGGCGCTGAGACTTTCCGAGAAGATGCTTCAGGATATCCGTTTCGGCTGTTTCCGCGAGCGAGAGCATTTGCCCAGCGAACAGGAACTCAGCCGTCATTACGGAGCTTCGCGTACGACAATCCGCCGTGTGATATCCATTCTGATTTCCAACGGAGCTCTGGTCAAGGAACCGAACAAAACCGCACGAATTACCGGTTCCGGATCGGAAGAGGGTGGGACCTTCGCTGTTCCGGACTCCGTTTCCGATACGGTTTCTCTTGCGTTTGTCTATGCGGGTGTACCGGATGGATTTATCGTCGGAACCGGCGAGGGCGCCAAAGAGTTTTGCAGAAAGAATGGATGCCGTCTTCAGTTTTTCACCAGTGAACAAGGGCACGATGATGTGATTGAAATGCTGAATCATGCGGAGGAGCTTGGAATCGACGGACTGATTGTGCTTCCATATGAGACGGAGGCTTACCGAAATGCGATCCGGAGACTGCTGGATCGAAACTTCCCGATCGTCTGTCTTGACCGTCCGCTGGCGGGAATGAAATTGAATTCTGTTGAGGTGGACAACTCCGGAGCGGTCTGTCTTGCGGCTTCCACACTGATTACCCGTTTTTCGCGTCCGGTGTATTATCTGGGAGCGGTTCCGAATCACTCGACCCAGCAGAACCGTCTGAACGGGTTCCGGATGGCGATGCGCGAGGCCGGATACTCCGACCGGATCGGTGATTATTTTCTGCTTTACCCGGCAACAGATAACGATCCCGAATACTGGGATGAGGCGAAAATGCAGGAACCGCCTTACCGGAAAGTAAAATCTTTCCTGAGCGGAGCTTCTCTGCCTGTCAGCATCCTCTGCATGAATGATTATGTTGCGCTTGCGGTCTACAAGGCCGCGGAGGATCTGGGGCTGGAGATCGGGAGGGATGTCATGGTTTGCGGATTCGACGACCTTCCTCTGGCACGTCTTCAAGTCCCGCCTCTGAGCTCGATCGAACAGCCGCGCCGCAGAATCGGTTCTGAAGCCGCCGATCTTCTTTGCAAACTGATCGCAGGAAAAATCGGCAGAACGGTGAATCTGCGATTGCCCGTTGAGTTCCATGAGCGTGAATCAACACTTGGAACTATCAGAGAAAACAACTTAAAAACAGGAGATCAAATATGAAACAACAGAGAGTCGGTTTTACATTGATTGAATTGCTTGTAGTCATTGCAATCATTGCAATTCTTGCAGGAATTCTTCTTCCTGCACTGAACAGGGCGCGGGAAAAAGCAATCAGCACCAGCTGCATGAACGGATTGAAGCAGCTGGGAATGGGACTGATTTCCTATTGCGGAGACTATGACGATTATTTCCCGATGCGGGAAGGGGGAGATCCATGCTGGTTCCGGCACAGCGACTGGACCCGCCCGATCAGCCAGGGATTGATTACCGCCGGGGAGTATGTGCCGGCAATCAGCAAAAATTCAGTATCCGGGAAAGGGTGCGGGAAGGAAAGGAGTGTCTTTTCCCAATGTCCGTCTAAACCGCAGATACACGGCTTTCTGTCGTATGAAGACTGGACGGATTATTCTTACTTTCCCGGAGGAACCGGCTGGAATGATTATTATCAGAAAATCACGAATTCCAAACATCGTCCTGGAATGCTGATGATGTCGGATACCTTCGACAACTTTACGACGTATGGCGTCCGGCATGGAGGCGTTTTCAATGCGGTCTGTTTCGACGGCCGGATGAAAACAGTTTATTATCGGGTGGTTCCTTCCTCCTACTCTTATTTCGACCAGGTGAAATTCCTGAATGAGAAGTTTTATTGAGAAAGGGAAAAGGATGCAGTTTCAGAAAATATTGACGGGAACCGTATGCGGTGTTCTTCTTCTGCCCTGTATGGCGGAACTGATTTCCGATGGTTCTTTTGAACGTTCTTCCGTCGGGAAGACTCCTGCCTGCTGGCATGCCGGGAGCGCCAACGGGTGCAGCGGGAAATTCCAGGTGACGGAAAAAGAGGCTTTCGATGGGAAAAAGGCTCTCCTGATCACAAACAGAACAGCGGAAAAACCGAATGTGTATTCCCACCTTTCTTGCTCCATTCCTCTGGTGCCGGGGGAGTCTTATCAGCTTTTCTTCGCGGCAAAGGGGGACAATGTGAATGGATTCACCTGGACATTCGGAAAACAGTGGAGGAAGCGATTCCATCCGAAGAATCTTTCTTCTGAATGGCAGAGTTTCTCCTATGAATTCATCGCGGAAGCCGGGGAATTCAATGAAGATGGAACGTATCTGATCCAGATCATTACCGAGGATATGACCGATTCCCTTTTCATCGACGGAATCAAACTCAAATCACTCTCTTCGCGACGTTTGACCGGAACGGCATACCAGAAGGAACGCTTTTATCCTGTTGCTTCTGCGGGAATCCGAAAAGCCGTGCGTTTGAAACTTCCCGAAACACCGGAACACTATACTGGGAAGCCTTCAGCGCGGAACCGTCTGAGTGCTGAAATCGCCATGGAACTTGAAAAAGACGGCATCCGCTTCCTTGCCGATGTCAGAGACAATACGCCGAATATCCGGGGAAATGGTGAAATGTGGATGGCTGACAGCATTCAGTTGAGGATTGATCAGCGTGGGGATCGGCATCCCGGAGAAGATCTCTCGGATCTTGAACTGGGATTCCAGGTTCTTCCGGATGGAACTGCCGACAGCTGGTGCTGGCAGCTCGGGCGGAAACTCTCTCCCTCGGAAGCTGACATTCATGGGAAGAGAACTGCGGAAGGATATCAGATCCGCGCTCTTCTGAAATGGTCCCTCCTGAACAGAATTCAAAAGAAACATGGAACGATATTTTCTTTCAATGCAATTGTCAACAATGAGACCGGATACGGGCGAGAGGTCGCCTTTCTGGCGCCCGGTATCCATACGCCCTCCAAATCTTCGTCTCAGAATATGATCGCGGTTCTTGATGATGGAAAACCCTATGCAGTGATCGTGCCGGAAGAGAGGGACATCCAGAAGAAAATGAATGGCAGAATCTTTTTCGGAGGGGTGGAACGGAAAGAAAAATGGAGTCGGAAAATACGGATGACAGACAGCTCGGGAAACACTGTCTCAGAAACGGAAAAGGAGCTCCCCGTTTTGAAAAAAGAGGATTCCGGTGTGCTCTTTTTCCGCTTGAATGCGGAGCCCTGTTCCGATGGGGTCGTGAAACTCTCCTTTCCTTTGACGGAGAACGTGTGTGCGGAATACTCTTTCTTCAAACGGGACCGCTTGAAGGAACAGAACGCATTTCTGGAAAAGGCCCGTTTGACTTTGCAGACTCTTCTCTCCGAACGGGAGCATTCGGCTGCGGAGTGGAAAAAATCCCGCTATCTGGATCTTTATTTCTCTGTGCTTTCCCGTCAGATTGAACTTCAGAAGAAGGATCTGGAATCAGCGGTTTCTTCTCCGGAGAGAATGTTTTATCTGGAGCGCGGCGAGGTGATCGTCAGAGAGATTGATCTGAGCCTGAAACGCCTGATTGCTCTGATGGAAAACGCGGATCACAGTAAACTGAGTCTGCCGACGTGGAAACTGATATCCTCCCCGTCCGTATTCCGGTCCGGCTGGTTCCGTACCCGCATGGTGGATGAGAATGGCAGACAGGAGGAGCGGGAGTGCATTTTCACCGGCTTCGGTCATTTCGCAGATGTGGTGCGCGATATTCCCCTGTTTCAGAAGATCGGTGCGAATCTGATCCAGATTGAGATCGGCCCGAATTCCTTCTTCAGACCTCCTCTTCCCGGAAAAGATGATTTTTCCAATGTGACGCTGGAGCGCTGGCGCAAGTATATTGAACCGGCTATGAAGAAAGCTCTGGAACATAACATCAAAATCTGCCTTCTGCTCTCTCCTCACTATAATTTTGACTGGTATGTCGTGCGTCAGAAAGACTTGAGCGAGAAATCAAATCCGGGCTACCGGGTGAATGATCCGCGGGCGAGGCGAATGATCCGGAACTATCTGGATATCGTGATTCCGCTTCTGGCGAAGAGTCCGTACCGTCAGGCCATTCACAGCCTTTGCCTGTCCAATGAGCCGAACGCAAAGGCCTGCGGGATGGGGAATCCTCATTACCGGTCGGTCTTCGTGGAATACTTGAAACGGAAATACGGTACGGTGGAGAAGCTGAATCTTCTTTCCGGAGAACGCTTTCGCGATTTCGAGTCCGTATTTGATGCGGGGGAAACAAATCCTGCGGCACATTATGTATTTCAGATGTTCAAACGCGAACAGTTCGCCGGATGGCATGAATGGATGGCGGAAATTGTTCATGCCCATTGGAAGGAGATTCCCGTTCATGTCAAGACGATGGCATTTCATGGAATGCAGCGCACGACACTCGGAGATGGAGTCGATCCGGAACTTTTTGCCCGGTTCAGTGATCTGAACGGGAACGATAACTACAACTATTACGATTCCCGGAGATGGGGCTCCAACTGGGTCAGAATGGCTATGACGCACGATTTGCAGTATTCCATGGCGCCAAAATCCATTGCGAACACGGAAAATCATTTGATTCCGGATGGCTCGAAAATTCTGATCCCGCCGGAACACATCTATGCCGCGAATCTGCAGCAATATCTGCACGGAGCCAGTTCTCTTGTGACGTGGGTGTATGTCGATCAGGATTACAAAGCGTACCGGAAGGGCCCTGTTGATTTGCAGGGAGGAATCTATCGTCGCCCCTCCAGTCTGATTGCCCAGGGGGAGGCCCTGTTGGATGCAAACCGGATCAGCAGGGAGATCCTCCAGTTCAACTCGTATCCTCCGGAAATCCGGATTCTTTACTCCCCTTCCAGTTTAATTCACGATCCTGACCGTTATTCGGTTGCGGCGGAGCATCTTTACATGCTTTTGAATTTTACCGGACACAAGATCGGATTCATCAGTGAGGATCAGCTTTCCCGAAAGGAGGCGGTTCCCGCAAAAATGATTTTTCTCCCGGACACCGGAGCGATTGGAACGGATGCGTTGAAAAGACTGAAAGAGTTCTCGGACCGCGGCTGCCGCATCATCTCTTATGGAAATGCTCCTTCCCGCAATGAATTTGGAAAAAAACTCGGCATCCGCATGAAAATGGAGTCCCTTGATCCGTCCCTGGAGGAACAGAGAAAGCTGGAATGGCTGAAACGGGAAACGGATCGGGTGGAAATGCTCCCGTTTCAGATTCGCGCGGATCACCCGTCGGGAAATATCGGAATTCTTTTCCGGTCCGCGAAACGTCCGGATGGAAGCTGGCTCATCAATCTGGTCAACTATAATACGGAAAAACGGAAGGTGTACTTTGATTTCGGTACCCGGAAAGCGGTCGACTTGATTGCCGGAAAATCCGTTTCCGGGATCATGGAACTGGCGCCTCTCGAAGTTTTTCTGCTCGAGTTGAAATAGAGAGTCCTTGCATCTTCTTCTGCGACACGTTCCAGTTGGCCTTGCCACGGATCCCCGTATTTTTCTCCGGAGAATTTCCGGGAGGGAGAACAATGTTTTGTGATTGTTTTCACAGGAAATGAGGCGTTTCCGGAGGAAATCTCAGGAAAATTGCGGCATTTTTCATGCTTCAGTTTGTAAGATTCCACTTTGCGGGGTATCTTTAAAGATGATTTCAACAACATGAAAGGAAACCCGCAATGAAAAAAGTTCTGATTCCGACAAAATTGGATAAGGTCGTCAGCGAAATTCTTTCCGCGAAAGGTTTCACAGTCGTACAGGATATGGAGACTCCGTTCCTGGATCTTGCGAAGGCGAATCCGGATACGGAAGCGCTCATCATCCGGAGCGAGAAAGTGACTCCGGAGATCATGGATGTGCTCCCCTCCCTCAAGCTGGTGGTCCGCGCGGGCGCCGGATACGATAACGTGGATATCAAATATGCTCGTCGCAAAAACATTGATGTGATGAACACACCGGGCGCCAACTCCAACGCTGTTGCGGAGGAAGTGATCGCCATGATTCTTGCCGCCTACCGCAAGCTCATTCCCGCCGATATCTCCACCCGTGCGGGAAAATGGGAGAAAAAAGCGTTCATGGGACGCGAATTTACAGGAAAAACCCTCGGTATCATCGGACTCGGGCATATCGGTCGGCTTCTTGCAAAACGCGCTTCCGGATTTGATGTTACAATTCTCGGGTTTGATCCCGTCATTTCCAAGGAGCTGGCAAATGAGATCGGCGTTACGCTGACCACGGTCGAGGATATTTTCTCCAAGGCTGATGTTATCAGTCTTCATGTGCCGGAAAACGATGCCACCCGCGGAATGGTCAATGAGAAACTTCTTGCCCTTGTGAAAAAAGGCGTGATGATTGTCAACTGTGCCCGCGCCGGAATTGTCAATGAGGATGATCTGCGCAAGTTCAAGGCGGAAAAAGGCATCATCTACTGCAACGATGTCTACAAAAAAGATGCGGAAGGGGAGAAATCCATTGCCGATGTTGCCGATGTCATGGCTCCGCACCTTGGCGCAAGCACGAAGGAGGCAAACTTTGTGGCGGCCAAGCGCGCCGCTGAACAGACGGTTGCCTATTTTGAGAACGGTGTGACCACCTGCGTGGTCAACAAGGGCGTACCCGACGGACTTGATGCCGAGTATCAGCATCTTGCTTCCATCCTTGCCAAACTCGCAAGGGCTGCGATCGGCCTGGATACTCCGTTGCGTAAAATTGAAACCAGCTTCTACGGCAATCTCCACCAGTTTGCCAAATGGATGACCGCTCCGATTTGCGCAGGACTGACTCCCGATTTCGATCCTTATCTGAATGCAAAGGATGCCGAGGAGTTCCTGAAAGGCCGTGGAGTTGAACTGGTCAACCGCGAAGTTGACGATGCCAAGAAATATGGGGAATCCATTACGATTGATCTGGTGGATGCCAAGGGCAGCCGGGTTTCGGTTCGCGGTACAATCACAGAAGGCAACATGATGATTTCCCGACTCAACGATTTTGATCGTCTCTATCTTGATCCGAAGGGGACGACGCTTTTCTTTGAATACAAGGATGTCCCGGGCGTCATCGCCAAGCTCTCCGGTGCACTCAGTGCGCAGGGAATCAACATCATTGACATCCGCGCTCCGCAGAACCGGAAGAGCGGCAACTCCCTGGCTGTCATCAAGACCTGCTCGGTGGTTTCCGATAAGCTGGTCGCGGAGATGGGCGCACAGGTCGGTGCGGTGAATGCGTTTCAGTTCAACGCGTAATCACGGAATTTTGGACCATTGGAAAAACGGGCTCCGCGAATACGGGGCCCGTTTTCTGTCGGGAGACATTCTCGCCTGGCAGAAAATTAATGGGTTTTCCGCTTTAAAAGCAGGCGGAGCGATTGTATAATATCAGGAGAGAAGCGGGAAGGTTTTTTTAAGATGCGGCATCTGTTTGGAATAACGAATCTGGGCAGCGGGAGTTCCGGGAACGCAACATTGATCCATACGCCGGAAGGGGCGATTCTTGTTGATGCCGGTTTTTCCTGCCGGGAACTGCTTTCCAGACTTGCCTCCGTTTCAGTGGCCCCGGAAACGATCCGTGCTGTTCTGATTACCCATGAGCACAGCGATCACACGAAGGGCTGCCGTGTGTTTTCCGATACATACCGGATTCCCTGCTGTTCCACCTCTGTCACTTGCAGAGCGCTTGTCGATGCGAATCGGATCGGCGAACGGAAGATCCTGTTTTCTCCCGGGACCCCGTTTCCTCTTGCGGGAATCACCGTGGAGCCCTTTACGGTTCCGCACGATGCCCGCGATACGGTTGCCTTCAACTTTCTCTGCAACGGGAGCAAGATTTCCATTGCCACGGATCTGGGGCATGTCAGCAATCTGACCGTAAACCGTCTTTCCGACTGTGATGCGCTCCTGCTGGAATCGAATCACGATCTTAAAATGCTGGCGAATTCTTCCCGTCCGCTTCATTTAAAACGAAGAATCATGAGTCGTCACGGGCACCTGAGCAATGAGGATGCGATGCGGTCTCTTGATATTCTGCTCTGCGAAAAAACTCGTTATCTTCTCTTCGGCCATCTCAGTTCCGAATGTAATGATCGCAATCTTGTAGAGGCGATGGCGGAAGAGCGGCTCGATTTTTTGAAACGGCGTGACATCCTCTTCCGGATCGCGTCGCAAACGGTTCCATCAGAAACGTTCTGGGTTGTATAAGAGGGGGGCGGATGGCGGAGAATCTGGAAACAGAGGTGGAGAATGAGATTCCGTCTTTGACGGAGTGCCTGACGGTCATTGGATGGGGGCATCGGGTTAAAGTTGCCTGTTCCACATGCGGACAGAAACTGGATATGACCGAGATTGCACCGTTTGCCGCGGTTTGCTGTCCCAATTGTTCCGCGCGGGTTGTCCGGCCAGTGTATTTCGGCAATTATATTCTGGAGGACCTGGGGCGGAAACGGGATTCTCTCACGACTGTGTTTCGTGCGTTTGACGGGAAACTGGGCCGATATGTTTCTCTCAAGATCCTGAACCCGGAATATGCTGTATCGGAGCGGACCCGATCCCGTTTTATAAAAATTGCACGATTTCTTGCGGCTGTCAATCATCCGGCGATTATCTCCATTTACGACTGCGGCGAACAGAATGGGCTTGCCTATATCGTTTCCCAGTATGCAGAGTATGGAACGCTCAGGGAATTTCTCGCACTTCAGAAAGGCCCGCTGCCGTTGGAAATGGTGGTTCAGTGGATTTTTGACCTGGTTTCCGGTGTGCAGAAGGCGTTTTCTTCGGGACTCTCGCATGGGGAGATCAATCCGGACAACATTCTGGTGGATTCCGAAAAACGGGTCCGGCTGACGGGATTCGGGCTCTCCGAACTGATGCGTGAAGCCGGAATTCGCGGAGACGACACTTACGCCGCACCTGAAAAGATCACAACCGGTCTCATCAATGACAAAAGCGACGTGTACAGTTTCGGAGTCCTTTTCTATCGTCTGCTTACGGGGGTTGATCCTGCCTCCGGAACCCGGGAACATGGCGAACTGGTTCCTCCCGCAAAAATCAACCGGATGGTCAACCGGAAAGTATCGGAGCTGGTCTGCCGGATGCTTAGCACTTATCCGGTGGAGCGGCCCGACTTCGGACAGATACTTGGAATGCTTGAATTTTTTCTTGCCAATATGCAAAACAGTCGGAAAAAAACAAGCACAAAATTACAATATGACGGAAAAATGACGAAGACAAGCGTCGGAAATGACGGACATGCTCCCGGCGGGAAAATCAGGGTGATCCTGATTGTTACCATCGTGATCCTGGTGTGTCTTGCGGCAGCGGTTCTGCTGTTGATTCTGACGCGATAACCTCCTGGAGGATTTGCAATGAGATTACAGGCCAAACTGATGCTGGTCATCGGAGGAGCGGCGGTCGCGGCCGCGCTCCTGATTCTGATTCTGACGGGGTTCCGGATCAATTCCATCTCCGCCGGATTCGCAGAGAGTTTCCGGAAAAGAATGGGCGAGTCCATGAGACGGGAAGCCTATTCCGCCGTGTTTGCGGAGGGTGCTCATCTGGATTCTCTGTTCAGCGGAATGTTTCTCCGATTGAACATGCTCTCACTGGAACTGAACCGTCAGGCCGGACCATTGGATGCGGCGGAGTTTCGTTCTTCCCTGAAACGTGTGGTTTATATTACGCCGGAGAAGGATTCCATGTCGCTGCTGCCTTCCGAGGTGGATCTTGCCGTTGCGTTTGGCGAAAGGAATGGAAAATCCGTCCGACTTGTTTTTTCGCCGGACCCGGCGCTTGCCGCGCACTTCACTCTTCCGGAGGAACTTCTGGATTTTCGGAAAACCCAGCGTCAGAACATCGGAGCGGTGATTGTGCCTCGCAAGGAGGATGGTACACTCTGGGCGGCGCTCCACTTCATGGATAAGAACGGCGGTTTTGTCACTGCGTTCCGAATCCGAGCGGAAAAACTGCTGAAAAAAACAGGAAACAGGGGCGGAGATTCCTTTTCAATGCTGATTCACGGCAATACGCCTGTTGCGAAATCTGAAAATATTTCAATGAATGTGAAGGTTTCCGCCTTGATGCGAAAAGCGATGGTGGATCTTGCTGCGCGTCTGGTGCCGCTGCAGAACAGCCGGGTTTCGGAACTGGAGACGTTGGAGAATCCGAGCGGGAACAGCGGGGACCACCGCTGGGAGGCCGCCGCCGTGACTTTGAAAACATACTCCATTCCCGCACGGGGACTCCGATTCGTTTCCGCATTTCCGTATTACACCGGAGAGGAAGAGGAAATGGCGAACGGAGAGGGCGAGCTTACGGGAAAACAGCTGATTCCCTTTTTCTTTATTATTCTGGCGGGTCTGCTGGTCTTTTTTCCCCCGCTGATTCTTGTTGTCCGGAAACTTTCGGATGCTTTGGCCGGGACGCTGAACTTTGCGAACAGCGCGGGAAAAGGGGAAGGGGTCTCCGACAATTTCCGGGAAGGTTTTTCTGTGGAATTCATGGAACTCTCCGGTGCATTGAATCATCTGCGAGACAAGATCGGGGGCATGCAGGTTCGTTTGAAAAAAAGCCATGAACGGGAGGTCCTGGCCCGTCGGGATGCGGAGGCGTCGAACCGCCTGAAATCGGCGCTGTTGAACGACATGGTCTGCGAATTGAAGGAACCGTTGAATCTGATCATCGGTTTTTCCGGGTTGCTGCTGCGGAAACTGAAGATGGAGGAGGATGCCGTTGTTCCACTGAGAAAAATCCACGAAGAGGCGCGATCGGTCAACCGGATGATCCATTCCATGGGTGAGCTGTCCTGTCTGGACCATGCGGATGTGGAGCCTTCCTATTCTGAATTTGACGTGGCCGGGATGGTAACTGAGATTCGGGATGCCTGTGTACCGCTCTCATCTGAGCGCCATGTCTCTCTGGAGGTGCATTGTGCGGAGATGCCGGAACGGATCATTTCGGATCGGCGGATCATGCTTCACATGTTGAAGCTGGCGGCGTCGACGCTGCTTCAGCTGGCTCCGCCCAGAACGAAAATCAAGTGGGTCTGTGAGAAGAAGAACCGTTCCGTATCGTTTCTGTTCAGTGATGCGAAGACGGATTCGGTAAGTTCGCTTGCCGATGTCTTTCGGGAACACCGGCTGGCTCCCGGCGGTTGTTCAAGGTCGTATCCGGGATTTGCTTCCGCCATCTTGAATTTGACGGTTCTGGAAGCGGAAGCTGCCCTGATTGGAGCTCAAGTTGATGTCCGGCGGGAAGATTCGGCGGATACTGTGATTGAAATTGCCATCCGGGAAAATGATTCGGATCTGGTGGAGTCCGGGACTTCGGCAGGCGGGGAACTGCGTGAGGAAGAGCTGGACCGTTCCAGAACCTCGTTCACGGATTTGCCACAGGTGTCGGGGGCGTCCCGCAAAGTATATCGGACGGAAGGGCGTTCTCTGGAGGTCCTGATAGCCGAGCGTTCCGAATCAGGTGCCACAATGCTTTCCATGATGCTGGAAAATGAGCATTGTTCCCTGACATGCGTCAAATCCGCAGAGGAGTGCCTTTCAGTTTTGAAGGAGAAGCATTTTGACATTCTTCTTCTGGATCTGAATCTTCAGCGGGCATTCTGTGCGGCGCTGATCTCCTCCATCCGGAGGGAAATTACCCATTCGCTTGTGCTGATTGCGATGACTTCCGGCCTGACGGAGGCGGAACAGGTTGCGATCATGGAGTCCGGGGTTGATCAATGTCTTCTGAAGCCGATCGGAGAGGACGAACTTATCGCTGCGATCCGGAAATTCGCATCCTGATCCGCGGGAGGAAACGGCAATGCGTCGGAAACGATCCCGGGGCTTTTTTTTCATCGGACTGTTTGTTTTCCTGACGGCTCCGCTGTTCCTTCTCCTGCAGTCAAAGTATAAAGGGAAACCGTATTATTCGAAGCGCTCGCCGCAGGTTTTGCGGCATTATCTCCAGATGACCGTGGATGTCTACTGTGACCGTGCCCGCCTCGGGGGGGAGTATCCGGAGTATTCAGTCCTTCTGATTCGCGAATTCCTTTCCCGGGGCAACAAGATTTCCGCCGAGACCTGGCTTCGATACGGGGTCTTTGAATGGCGCAATCCCGCTCTGGCGGAACTGTATGCAAAACTGGTGACGCGCGGCGTTCTTGCCGTGCCGCATCCGGAGTCGTTTGCTCATTTTCTGAGAGAGGAAGCGGAGGAGTTTCGAGATGACGAACCGCTTGAGTAAGCCATCCGGAAGTCTCGCAGATTCCCTGCTCGTCACTTTGGCGGCTGCGATGATTCTGTTTCTCCGCATGCTCTATTGCGATGGCGGAGCCATTCATCCGGAGGCATATTCGTTCCTGCGAGTGTATACGGAAGGACGGCCGTTCTGGGCGACAATCTACAATCCCGCCTTTAACGATTGGATCATGTACCAGCCCCGCGAACTGAGCTACTGCTTCGATTATCTGGATGCGCAGTTCATTGCTTGGAGCATTCATTGCGGTCTGGTTCATTTTTATTCTCTGAGCTGTCTTCTGTTTGCCTGCGGGACGGTCTTTCTCCAGCAGTACGGTGCGCGGAAGTGTTTCCCGAATCTGGACGGGCGGATCATCTCACTGATCTCGCTGATTTACGTTCTGTTTCCTGTAACCTCTGTAACCTACTATCGTTCCGCGAAGCCCCTGACCGCATTTTTCCTGACCGCCTCCTGTTTTTTGATTCTGCTGCTTTTCAGACGTCTGCATGATGGTGGGAGGTGCCGTTTGCTTCTCCTTCTGCTCTTTTTTTCTCTCTTTTTCCTGATGATGGCGGATCGGCAGGGCGCTTTTTTCACGGCTGTTTTTGCCGCGCTCAGCGGACTGCTTCTGATGGGGGTTTCCCGTTCCGGTTACATTCGCTGCCCGGGACTGCTTCTGAAGACGGCACTCTTTTCCTGGGGGATCGTTCTGTTCGGGATGCTGTACAACCTGATCCTGTCGCCATATCTGGTTTATCGACTGAACGGCTATGTTCCCGACTTCGATTATCAGTACACGGGCAGCGGCGACGTGTTTCAGTTTGAAGGCGGATTGGAGTTCGTATTTTCGAATCTTGGACGCTTTTTCTGCGGGTCCGGAGGATGGATGGGGATTGTTGCAGGAGTTCTCGTGATGGGGATTCTTCTGGCTGCGCTGGCGTCCCGGGTCCGGCGTCGGGTCGGCGGGTTCGGCTGGCTTGCCGATATGCGTTTGGCGGCACCTCTTGTATTTCTGTATTCCGGTGCGGCACTGACAGCATGTGCGAATGTCATGGCGGTGAAATGTCCGCCGATTCTGGTGGAGCGGGATCTGCTGAACGGCTCCTATGCCACACCCATGACAGCCTTGATGATCGTGTTTCTCCTGATCGGACTGAATCAGACGTTCCGGAACCGCCGCTGGCGGATTCTCTGGACCGTTCTTCTGACATGTTCCCTGCTGTGCCAGCTGGAGGAGTACTGTCCATGGGGAGGGGAGACCCCTGCGTTTCTGGATTCCACGTTTGATACCTCTTACGGTCCGGAGGTCCGGGCGATGAAACGCCTTCTTGCCGATCCTTCCGCGGAGTTCCGAACGTATCCGCTGATGTACCGCAACATGCTTCTGCTGCGCCAGATGCGGGGACTCCCCGCTTTCGAGGATGAGAGCCGGGTTTATTACTATCTCCGGCTCTATCGGGGAAAGCGGATTTGAGAAAGACAGCTTACTTGCTGTTGTCAAGCTTGACCGTGACGATGCGCGTCACCGCCAGGCGACGCACGCCGAGGCGCAGTTCTTTTTGTCCTGCGATCAATTCCTTGAACTCCTTCAGGTTGGAGACCGCTTTTCCGTTTACGCTGATGATGAGCTCGTAGGGTTTGATTCCTGCAACGGCTGCACGTCCGCCGGGACGTACTTTGGCAACGAGGATTCCGCCTTCCGGAGTTGCCATCTGGAAATAGTTGCGGACTTCATACGTCAGATCGCAAACAGAGAGCCCGAGCTGTTCATCGGTGAATTTCTCTGTGGTGTCGAAACTTGGAGGCGCGGCGGAGATTGTGAGATTGTAGTCCTGGAAAGCGCCGTTGCGGACCACGCCCAAGCGGACCTTGGTCCCGAGTCCGATTCTTCCGAGCATTTCGTTGAAATCGTTCCGGGTGCTTCCCCACGGAGTGGGAATCTCGTTGTAATACTGCTGTGGAATTTCATCATATCTTGCCCACGGGAAGCGGTCGAGGCGGTTCGCCCGGAAGAGATTGCCCTGGAGACGTTCCGGTTTCACGGCGCCTTCCGGAGTGATGGAGATCAGAATATCGCCGTCTTTGAGCCCCAGTTTAGCTGCGGGGGAGTCGGGGTAGACCGAGAGAATGAGCAGTCCGTATTTGCCGTCGGCGGTGAGTTCCGCCGCATTTTTTGCGCGTGCCAGTGCGGGATCCATTTGCTGGAACTCGATCCCGAGCCATGCAATTTGTTCATCTCCCTTGCGGGGTACATTCGAGAGATCAAAATCTTTCATCTGTTCCCGGAGCAGATCCGCAGAGACCGGATATTTGATTCCGCCCGCCTGACGGATTCGGCGCCGTTCAAGAAGCAGGGAGAGCAGTTCGCCGTCCGTTTTAAACACGAGCATATTCGAGCGGCTGGTGAACGGGGGAACCTGGAAACCGCGGAATCCGGTCAGAAGGACGCGGATTTCATCTGTAAGGACATCCATGTCCAGATTTTTTCCGAAGCTCTTCAGCTGGACGATGTAGACATCCGAACCGAATTCTTTGGCAAGAGGGCCGTCGTAGATTCGGATTCCTTTTCCGGGCAGAGGCTTTTCGGGGATTGCGGTCAATGCGCCGAAGTTGCGCAGGGTCCCTTCGAAGCGGGCGGGAACGGTTTTCCCGTTAACTGTAATGAGGATTCCGGAAAGGCGGGCCGTTTCCGCCGGAGTCAGGTTCGCTGCAACAAGGACATGACCGTTGTTCAGTTTGATTCCGAAGGCGTCAACTTCGTTGCGCGTTTTACCGCGCCGGTAGCGGAGTGTTCCGGATGCCTGTTTCACCGGTTTGAGCCGGAGACGGACCGGATAGACATTCTGCTTCAGCATGGCATTGAATTCCGAAAGCCGTTTTTCAAATTCCGCTGCGGGAAGAGGTTTCCAGGTCAGCGGATTCAGATTGCGTTCGGCTCCGAGAGGCTGATTGCTTTTCATGGAGAGTCCGAGCAGGTCGCCTTTTTCGTTGACGATCAGCGAGTTCGGTGATGTGTTGACATATTCTTTCCCGGACGCAAGGTTGCGGACAATCCCTGTATTGGAATACGGTCGGACGGAAGAAATCCGCGTGCCGCCTTCCTCCACCCGGAAAAAGGCGAATTTTTTGCCTTTCCCCTCTTTCTGGAATGTCAAAGGGACGATTCCCTCGACCGGCTGTTTTGTCCGGATTTTCACGCTCCTGTGTTCCGGATAGTAAGCGGCGATGGCTGCCGGATAGCGTTTCCCGTTGAAGACCACGTCGATGGATTTAACCCAGTCCGGCATGGCTGTAATGTCCGAAGAGAGAAATTCCGTCGAGGAGAGCGCATACCCCGGGACCCGGAAAGGACGCTGATCGGCAAGGATGGTTTCCGGATTCTCATTGTGCATTCTGTTGCAAGCGGGGCAGGCGTATCCCACTGCGACTTCCGTGCGGTCTGCGTTTTCGTCCGGACGGAAAAAATATTCGATGTCGACCAGCGACGAAGCAAACTTGTCCAGCAGTTTCCGGTTCAGTTTGCTTAAATCGGCCGAGGAGAGGTTTTTTTCCTGTCCGGCGGGAGAGGTCGTGCTTTGAGCGGCGGAGATCGTTTCCGGAACGGCGAACAAGGCACCGGCGGAAACAAGGACGGTGAGTGTCAGCAGTTTTTTTCGATTCATCTTATGACTCCGTTGGTTTGGTTATTGAATGTCGTTTGAGAAATCCATGATGATCTGACGGCGCTGGCCTCCGCGCAGAACGACGAAATCCGCTTTGGTGGTTTCGTTGATGTTCTTCATCGCGTTTTTATATGCGGTGTTCAGATCGGTCAGCGTGCGGATGGGCTTGCCGTTGACGGAAAGAATGATGTCGTCCTTGCGCAGATTTGCCTGAGCCGCATTGCCGTAAGGTACAACGCCGAAGAGGTAGACTCCGCGTGTCCGGTAGAAATAGAGATTCGGGCTGTCGAACCGGTTGATCGCTTTGGCTGTCAGGCCCCAGCGCGGACAGGAGCTTTCGTCGCCCTCGACCTCGCCTTTTGCGACAGGAGCGACGGTGACCGGGAAGGTTTTCCCGTCGCGTACGACTGTGAAGGTGACCGCTTTGCCGAACGGCATAAGGCCGAGAGTGCGCAGGAAGCCGGGCATCTCTTCTCCCGTAGCCACCGTCACTTTTCTGCCGTCTGCTGCGATGATGCGGTCATTCGGGAGGAATCCGGCCTTGCGTGCTGGACTGCCCGGTTCGGTCCCGGAAACGATGACCCCTTCCGTGAAATTGAAATAAATGTCCCTGTTGAAGTCTCGGAGCGGCTGGAGAAGGAATCCGAACCACGCCCAGTTGACTTTGCCGTATTTGCGCAGACGGGGAAGCACATCGCGGATTGTGGTGGACGGAATTGAAAAGCCGACCGTTCCACCGGACCGGACGCCGAGGGTGTTGATACCGACAACTTTCCCGGATGTGTTGACCAGCGGTCCGCCGGAGTTGCCGGGCGAGATGGATGCGTCGGTCTGATACCAGAGGGAATACATCCCGTTGACCGGGAGATAGCGCGAAGCACAGGAGATGATACCGATCGACACTGAACGGTTCAGTCCCCACGGAGCGCCCATTGCCATGACGAAATCGCCTTCCGAAAGGGTTTCGGGGGCGAGTTCCGCATAGGGAAGGGGCGGAGCATCAGCCGGAAGCGTCAGCTTCAGAAGAGCAAGGTCGAGATCCTTGTCGCTGCCGAGGATTTTTGCGTGGAAGGCGCGCCCGTCGTTCAGAAGACAGCGGATGGATTGAGCCTTGTCGATAACGTGCCAGTTGGTCAGCATTTCCCCGTCGGGCGAGATCAGGACACCGGAACCGGCGACGACATTGCTTTGCGCTCTGCCGAGTTTCATATCGCCTGCTACGGCGTTGATGTAGACCACTGCCGGGAATACTTTGTTACCGGCTTGTGAGACGATTTCCTGGAATCCGGCAGGTTTACCGGAATTCGAAGAAACAGATGCGCATCCCGTCGCCAGCAGTGTTCCCGCTGCGAGTCCGGCAAAGAAAAGAGTACGTATCACCATCGTTCAGCTCCTGTTGTTTTTCTGCTACAATATATGGTTTTTCCTTAAATGCAAACGAAAAACAGGGAACGGAAGAGTTCCCTTGAACAGTTATAGAAAAGAAATCTGCCGTTTTGTTCCGTGACTCCGCCGGATTTTCCAGGATCATCCGGCGGGATTGCCGCTTTTCTCCATTCGGAGCTTGAAAAAAAGAGAAAATACGGTTATGTTTCCCGAAACAAAAGAAGGTGGTTTGAGATGAAATCATTGATACTGTTCCCGCTGGCGGCAGCCGTTGCGGTGGTTCTGTTTCCTCTTTCGCTTCCGGCTCAGGAGGATGCAGGCGTCCTGAAAGCCAGACGTGCTATCCTTGAGGCGGAACGGGAGGCTTCCCTGAAAAAAATGTCGGATCTGAGAATGAAGCACATCCGGACGGACCGGAATCTGAAACGTATTCATGACAAGATCATGGAGCTGCATCGGAATCTCGCTCTCGCTCTTGATGCCAGACCGGATATCCGCGAAATGAATGATAAAATCCTCAGACTGGAGTCCGAGATCGAATTGCTCGACAGCAAACTCAATACGGGAAAAACAAAGCCGGCGGAGAAGCAGAAACGCGAACCCGGGAAAGGAAAGTGAAAATGTCTGCCATACTCATTGACGGGAAAACTGTGGCTGCCGCGGTCAATGCGGAGAATGCCCGGATGTGCGCGGAACTGACGGAAAAATATGGGTGCAGGCCAGGTCTGGCTGTGGTCCTGGTCGGAGATGATCCTGCATCGCAGGTGTATGTTTCTTCCAAAGTGAAGAAATGTGGAGAAATCGGGATTGAGTCGGAAAAAATTGTTCTGCCCGGAAATGCAACGCAAAAGGATGTGCTGGATGTGATTGACCGGCTGAACCGCGATCCCCGGATTCACGGAATTCTGGTGCAGTCGCCGCCTCCGCCGCAAATCGACGAGGAACAGATCATCCTTTCGATTGATCCGCGCAAGGATGTCGATTGTTTCCATCCCTTCAACGCAGGCAAGATGCTGCAGGGGGATATGACAGGTTTCCTGCCCTGTACGCCGTGGGGGGGCATGAAACTGCTGGAATATTACAGGATCGGGTTATCCGGAAAAAGAGCCGTGGTGCTCGGTCGTTCCAATATTGTCGGCAAGCCGATGATGTGTATGCTTTCGAATAAAGGGGTTGATGCCACTGTTACTCTCTGCCATTCCCGGACGGTGAATCTGGCGGAGGAACTGAAACGTGCGGATCTGATTGTCGCGGCAATCGGCAAGCCGGAGTTTGTACGGGGCGACATGGTGAAAGAAGGCGCGGTGGTGATCGACGTCGGGATCAACCGGGTTGCAGATCCGGGCCTGCCGAAAGGATACCGTCTGACCGGAGATGTGGCATTTGAGGAAGTTGCACCGAAGGCCTCCGCCATCACGCCGGTTCCGGGCGGTGTCGGTCCGATGACCATCGCCATGCTGATGCGCAACACTCTTCGCGGCATGGAACGGATGATGGAACACAGAGGAATGTCGTGAACCTTTGCATTTTCTGCAAAGGCATGGAACTCATTCAGGAAATGGGGTGCCGAAGCCGGTTTTCGCATTTTCTGGGAAAAACAAAAAAACGACCGTGAAAAACACGGTCGTTTTTTATTCGATCCCCCGGTTTTTTTCCGCGGGCGATGAACCGACTCCGAATTCTCAGTACGGATAGCAGGAGAATTGTTTGGTGGTCACATTGACTGCGGCGAGAGCCAGAAACATTTCAACGATGATGTCTTTCATAATTTAGTCCTCCTTCGGGATTGATTTTTCTTTGCGGGGAATCTGATGTTCCTTCTTCGGATTCCCGTTTTTTCTTGACATTACTTTACATTGCAGAATTATCCGGAATATTGCGAATAGATTGCAAAACGGCAATCTGGAGAAAAAAATCCTGCTTTTCCGATGGTTTTGGAAAAAGCAGGATTGAAAAGGGAAGGAAAGTTCAGTTCCGGACCTTCCGAATCTTTAAAGGAATGGATATTTTTCTTTTTTCTGCGGTCGGGAAATTGCAAAAACTCTTTCCGCGGACTATATTTCAGAACCTGATGAAAAAAATATGGGAGTTTGAGATGGCTTTGAAGAAAAAGAAAGAGATGGAATCCATGGTTGTGGCCGATGATATCACAAGAGACTGCAACGATTTTGAAGTATGGTTCATTCAGCATGGCAAGCTGATTGCATGGGGATGTGTGGCGATCATTATTGCGGTCGCTGTGATCTTCTCTGTGATTCAGGTCCGGAAGAACATGGCGGCGAAAAGCCTGGCGACTCTTTCCGCGGCAACGACACAGGCTCAGCTGGAGGACGCTCTGAAGAAGTATCCCGCTGGAGCCGCGGCATGCGAGGCGCGTGCCAGACTTGCACGGATCTATCTGAATGCAAAAAACAGCAAAGGGGCTCTGGAGCAGTTTGCCCTGATTGCCTCTGATGAGGCTGCGCCGGTCTTCACCAAAGGTCGTGCAATTCTGGATTCCGGTTACATTTACGAAAATGAAAAGAAATACAAGGAAGCGCTTGCCCAGTACGAGAAAGCAGTTGCGGAAATTGCTCTCGGCGAGGATGTCCGCTGTGAGGCATATTATGCCGCCGGAAGGATGCAAGTGATTGACAAAAATTATGCGAAGGCTCGCGCTGCGTTCCGTCAGGCGAATATTCAGAATCCGACCAGCATGGCGTCGATGTTCTGGAAGAATCAGGCGCAGGCGGCGTTGGAGCGTCTTCCGGCGGAACCGGCAAAGGCTCCGGTCAAAAAATAAAAGTGGAAACGGTATTGTCGAAGCGCCGGGAATCGCTGCTCCGCGCTTTGACGACCCGGCACGGACGGAAAAACAGCGGATATTGTCTGGTGGAGGGGTTGCGGTGCGTCAACGAACTGATTGCGCTGCGGCCTGATCTGATTGAGTTCTGTGTTCTTCGCGAAGGAGTTTGCGCGGATCGTCTGCCCGGGGAGAAAACGACGGTTCTTGAGGCCCGGAAATTCGATTCTCTTGCGGCAACCGTCAATTCCCAGGGGATTCTGGCAATTGCGAAGCAGCCCGGTTATGTGCCGCTTGATGCTCCAAGAAAGGACCCTTATGCGCTGGTGCTGGATCGTATTGCCGACCCCGGAAATTTCGGTACGATCATCCGGACCGCACGAGCGGTCGGTTTGAAGGAAATCTGGACCGTGAAGGGTGGAGTGGACCCGTTTGGAGACAAGGCTTTGCGGTCTGCTTCGAGTGCACAGTTTGCGGTATCGATCCGTCTTGCGGGGTCGCTGGAGGAGATGGTCGGAGCTCTGAAGAACCTTGGCGTGACGCGTTTTTTCCGGACGGAACCGGCGGAAGGACACAGTGTCTTCCGGGAACCGGAGTTGTTTCAGGAATCCGCAATCGTTCTCGGCAATGAGGCAAACGGAGCCGGGCCGCTTCCGGGTGCGCTGCCGTTGAATATTCCGATGCCGGGTTCGGCGGAGTCGTTGAATGTGGCCCAGGCAGCGACGGTGATCCTGTTTGAATCGGTGCGGAGAATGGAGAAGTCAATATGAAAAGCATGACGTTCCTGAAAATGAATGGAGCGGGAAATGATTTCGTCGTTGCCGCCGAGTGTGACGGGAATACTGTTCCGCATTCCGCTCAGGCGATCCGTTCTTTCTGTGACCGCAGACGGGGGATCGGCGCTGATGGCTTCATTGTTCTGAAGCCGTTGACGGAAAACAAGCTGAAAATGGAATATTTCAATGCGGATGGCTCTCCTGCTGAGATGTGCGGGAATGGATTGCGTTGTGCAATGGAATTCGCTTCGGAGCTGGGACTGGTTTCCGCAGACCGGGCTGTTTTTCAGACTGGAGCAGGAGAACTGGAAGCGTGGAGACTCGCTCCCGGACGGATTCGGACCGGTATGCCCCTTGCAACACCGTTCCAGACGCTGACCCTTTGCGGATACACCTGTTATCTGACGTCGACCGGAGTTCCGCATGTCGTGGTGCCGCTTCAGAAAAACGAGCTGGATGAGATGGAAGTGGATGTGCTCGGGCGTGCCATCCGGTTTGCCGAGGAGCTTGCTCCCGGGGGCGCGAATGTGGATTTCATGGAAATGCCGGACGCCGATACAATCCGGATTCGGACCTATGAGCGCGGCGTAGAGGCGGAGACTCTGGCTTGCGGCACCGGAATTGCGGCAGCGGGTGCGTATGCGTATCTGTTCCGCGGTGCGAAGAAGAGCCGCCGTGTCATCTGCGCGGGCGGAGATGTTTTGACCGTGGAAATCAATGCGGAAGACGGGGAGCTGAAGGAGATTTTTCTCTCCGGACCGGCTGAGATTGCCTTCTCCGGAAAAATAGATTTGAAGTGAACAACATCAGAGATTGGAGATAAAAATGATGATCACAGGATTGTACACAGCACTCATCACACCGTTTTCCAACGGCCGGGTCGATTATGGCAGGCTGAAGGAGATTGTGGAACATCAGATTGCCGGAGGGGTCGACGGCATTCTGCCGACAGGAACAACGGGCGAGTCCCCCACCCTTTCCGTGGAGGAGCATCTCGAAGTCATTGAGAAAGTGATTGAATTCGCCAACGGCAGATGCAGAATTATGGCGGGAACCGGTGCGAATTCCACAGAAGAAGCCGTCAAACTGACCGCATGTGCAAAAAAAATGGGAGCGGACTGCTCCCTTCAGGTGACTCCGTATTATAACAAACCGACTCAGGAGGGACTGTACCGTCACTTTTCCAAAATCGCGGATGATTGCGGGCTGCCTGTTGTGCTCTACAATGTTCCCGGAAGAACCGGAACGGCGATTGCCGCTGACACTGTGGCGCGGCTTGCCGCGAATCCGAACGTCATTGCGCTTAAGGAGGCGGGCGGATCGGTGGAGCGGGTTTCCGAGGTGCTGAACCTCTGCGATATCACGGTTATGTCCGGGGATGACAGCCTGACTCTGCCGATGATGTCTGTCGGGGCTAAAGGCGTTATCAGTGTTGCGTCCAACCTCTTTCCTGCAGAACTCAAAAAAATGGTCGATCTCTGCAATGCGGGCAATTTTGCGGAAGGTTTGAAAATCCACAGAAAATTCTATAAGCTCTTCAAGAATCTGTTCCTGGAATCGAATCCGATTCCGGTCAAGGCAGCGATGGCGATGCTCGGTATGATTGAAGAGGAGTACCGCCTGCCGCTCTGTCCGGTTTCCGATAAAACAAGAGCGGTCCTCAAGGCGACTCTTGATGAACTGAAATAACATTTTCTTTTGCGGGGGGTGCGCGAGTCGCACCCCTTTTTCTATTTGGAGGCTGTCCCATGAAAATTGCTGTTGCATCCCGGTTCCGGCATTCTGCCGGGGATCTTCATGAATTTCTCCTGCTGCGGGCATTCCATCTGGCGGTCCGGTTTTTGAAGGCGGATCTGTTTCTTGTTTCCGATGTCTTCTGTGCGGCTCAGGAGGATGCTCTGTTTTTCGATTCCATTGAAAAATCACGAGCGCATCGAAAAATCACGATTCCGTTTTATTGTGTGAACGACCGGGAGTCTCCGTTCGGGGTTCCCGACTCCTCTGCTGTCGAGGTCGAAGGCGGAGGAGTGAAAGTGACGGTCGCGGAACTGCTGAGAATGATCCGCGCTGCCGCCGGAGAGTTTCCTGAATTTGACAAGTCACCCTTTGAGTTCATAACCATTGAGATTGAAGATGGACGGGTCTTCAACCGGATGATTCATCGCGTTTCTCTTCCGGATGAGGTCGTCGGCCGTCTGACCGATTTTCACATCCATACGAACCTTGCCTACTGCAGTGAGAATATGACGGTGCCGGATGCGCTTCGCATGGCGCAGCTGACCGGATTGAAAGCGGTCAATTTCAGCGAACACTCCGGTCAGCTTTACTTCTCTTCGGAGGATTATTGGAAATTCCGGTGGACTATGAACGGACGCAATACGCCTGAAGGTTACCATGAGCAGAAACGGATGGCAGAGTATGACTCCCTGTTCCGCCGTTACAGCGGCCTGACCGGTTTCACTCATGGCTTTGAACTGGATGTGGATCGCAATTTCACGATTGCCCTGGATGAGAACGACCGGCATCTCGGCAAGGTGAATCTTGGAGCGGTTCACAGTCTGGAACAGAAAGAAGATCTTGCGCGTCTCAAATGCGAATTCCTGGAGCGGACGGAGGCTCTCCTGCGGTATGGGGTTTCGATTCTGGCGCATCCGTTCCGGATTTTCCGCTGGGGATGCGGGATGAGTGCTCCGGAGGATTTGTTTTCTCCTGTCGCTGCACTGCTGAAACAGTATGGCGCGGCGGCGGAAATCAATTTTCATTCCAATGAACCATATCCGGAGTTTCTGTCGCTGTGCATTCGGAACGGAGTAAAGGTTTCGCTTGGAAGCGATTCCCACAATCTGTATGAGGTTGGCTTCTTCCAGCCGCATCTTGCGCTTCTGAGGGAGCTCGGGGTGTATGACAGGTTGGACTCCGTACTGTTCCGGATGCAGGAGTGAGTCTTTTTTCGGGGGAGTCAAAAGTAAGATGAGGAAATCAGCCGTCTGCTTCTGTTCCTTGTGTCTGCTTGCGATGCTTATGGTTCTGAATTCCTGTTCTTCTGTTTCGGATTTGGGGGCGGATGTGGAATTTGTTGATCTCTCCGCAGGGAAACACTACTCCGGGGTTCTAGAGCAGAAGAAAGCTCCGAAGGGAATTTTGTATTCCGGGTTCCGGATTCTGGCAATGCCGGGTTCTGACTGGGTGGCTCCTATGCGTTTTCAATCGGCTCGAAAGGCGGTTTGGGGAATGGGGGATACGAAAAATCGTCTTCATACGGTTATCGCGGAAATCAAAATTTCAGAGCCGCTTTCCCGAGAGCTTCTGGCAGATTTTTCGATGCCTTTTTTGAAACAGGCGATGCGGCGGAGTCTAGCCCGGAGTTCCAAACGGGTGAAGATGAAATCGTTTGATGTCTGGTCCGGGGAACGATGCGGCCGCGAGTGTGTCGAATACAAAGCGGAAAGTCTGGATACAGGAAGTCGACATGCGAAAAAGGGATTGAAGCTCTTCATGCGCGGATTCATGGTGCTGACAGGAGAGAACAGAATCCTTTCCGCGGTTGTATCGGAACGGACCGATCAGGCGGATGCGACCCAGAATTTGAGTGCCGCAGAGACGTTCCTGGATCAGATTCGTTTCCCGGAAGGGGAGGAACTTACCGGAAAAAAAACAGAGAATCCGTTTGTGATTCTCTCAGATTGAGGTGATGAGAGAAATGAGTGTGGAAAAAAAACGAATGCAGGAGGTCGTCCAGGCGATTCTGGACGAGGCCGTTGCAACCGGCGCAGAACGCGGTGCGCAGTGTGCGGTGTACTGGAATGGGGAGCTGGTCGTCGACGCATGGTCCGGAACTCTTGATGCGGATGGAACCCGGAAGGTGGATGGCGATTCCCTGTTCCCGGTATTTTCAACCGGAAAAGCGATTGCATCCACAGCGGTGCATCGTCTTGTTGAACAGGGAAAACTCGGATATGACACTCGTGTGGCGGATGTCTGGCCGGAATTCGGATGCGCCGGCAAGGAGGAGATTCGCCTGTGGCATGTCATGACCCATCGCACAGGACTGTTCGAAGTCCCTGCATTCCATTCCGATGAAGAACTTACCGACTGGAAACTGATGTGTTCGCGAATGGCAAAGATGACTCCTGCATGGGAGCCTGGTTCCAAAACGCAGTACCAGTCCAGAACCTATTCCTGGCTTCTCGGTGAGACCGCGAGCCGCGCAGACGGCCGTGATTTTCAGACGATTATCCGCGAAGAGGTCATGAAACCTCTCGGAATTGAGAACTCCATGTTTTTCGGCATTCCGGCAACAGAGGAACCGCGTGTTGCATGGCTGACACGCGGATCTGATTTGCCTGTTCCCGCAAAAGGGGATGTCCCGCTGGAGATGGATATGAACAAACCGATTGTTCATCAGGCATGTCTTCCCGCATTTAACGGCCTGATGAGTGCCCGTGCACTTGCAAAGCATTATGCCGCGCTGATCGGGGATCTGGAAGGGCATGACGCTCTTTTGAAACCGGAGACGATCCGTCTGGCGTCAACCCTGAACCGTTCTCCGAATGACCCGGCTCCTTTGAAGCCCGGCACCTGGGAGCTCTTCGGTCTCGGCTATGTTCTCTATGGTCCGAAACACGATTACGGACAGATCTTCGGTCACGGCGGTTATGGCGGCGCCGAGGGAATCGTGGATGTCAAACATCATCTGGTCGTTGCCTATACCAAGAATGTGATTCACGGAGAAGAACCCACCCGCGATAAAATTTATGAAGCCATCGGTATGAAGTCCCGCGACTGGTGACATCCTGTTTCTGCAATTTGCTGGTAAACAGATAGAAAAAAGCCCGGCGGACCGGAAGGTTCGTCGGGCTTGATGTTTCATTGCGATGAAACGCCGTGCTCCCGTTTACTTCATATTGATGTGGAGAAGTTCCTGAATCATGGGGGAGAACTTCACAATCACAGGAGTGAAGACGATTGCCACCATGCTCATGAGTTTGACCAGAATGTTCAGGGAGGGGCCGGAGGTATCCTTGCAGGGATCACCGACTGTATCGCCGATGACCGCGGCGCCATGGACAGGGTTCTTGGACCCGTCTGCCAGTTTTTTGCCTCCGAAGTTTCCTTTTTCAATGTGTTTTTTCGCGTTGTCCCATGCTCCGCCTGCGTTGTTCAGGAGGCAGGCAAGGGAGAATCCGGCGGCGAGTCCGCCCGCGAGCAGTCCCATGAGCCCAGCTACGCCGAGGACCAGTCCGGTGACCACGGGGACAATGATCGCCAGCAATGCGGGGAACATCATTTCACGCTGTGCGCCTCTGGTGGAGATTTCCACGCAGCGGGCGTAGTCCGGAGTGGCTTTGCCTTCCATGATGCCGGTGATTTCGCGGAACTGTCTGCGGACTTCCTCCACCATGCTTCCGGCGGCGCGTCCGACGGCTTTCATGGTCAACGCGCAGAAGACAAACGCCATCATGGCTCCGATGAAGAGGCCGCAGAGCAGGAAGGGATTCATGATTGTGATGTGGAAGTGATCGACGAGAGCGGAGATGTTGTCCACCATCTGATTATTCAGTTTGGCGAGCATGATCTTGTCGAAGGTTTCGAACTTGCGTCCCCAGATTTCGACTTCCTGAATTTCCGCGGCGAGAAGCGCCATGGCCGTCAGGGCGGCGGATCCGATGGCGAATCCTTTGCCTGTGGCGGCAGTGGTGTTGCCGAGCATGTCAAGAGCGTCAGTGCGTTCACGGACCTCCGGGGGAAGATGCGACATTTCCGCATTTCCGCCTGCGTTGTCAGCGATCGGTCCGTAAGCATCGGTTGCAAGAGTGATTCCGAGGGTTGCCAGCATTCCCACCGCGGCAAATCCGATTCCGTAGAGTCCGTGAATGGTTCCGCCGCCTTCCGCGATCGTTTTGAAGCCACCCGCGAAGCCGTAGGAGCAGATGATCGCCGCAACCGTTGCCAGAACCGGGATCCCCGCGGAGAGCATTCCCAGCGCAAGACCGTCGATGATGGTGGTTGCCGGTCCCATCTGCGCTTGAGCCGCGAGCTCTTTTGTCGGCTTGTATTCATCGGAGGTGTAGTATTCCGTGGAGTAGCCGATTACGACGCCCGCGATCAGTCCGGAGACGACCGCTCCGAAGATTCCCCAGGTGAGGATTCCGCAGAAGACCAGAATTGCGCAGGCAACCAGAATCAGCGCGGAACTGCCCCAGGTTCCCGTGCGGAGGGCTTTCAGAAGAGTCATCATGCTCGAACCTTCTTTGCAGCGGACCGAGAAGATTCCGAGGATCGAAAGGATGATGCCGATTCCGGCGACAATCAGCGGTGCGTTCACGCGGGTGACGATGTCGGCATAGGTGAGTTTGCCTGCAACAACCGGGAGTGCCGCGCCAAGAGCAGAGGTTGCAAGGATTGAGCCGCAGTAGGATTCGTAAAGGTCGGCACCCATACCGGCGACGTCTCCGACGTTGTCTCCGACGTTGTCTGCAATGGTTGCCGGATTTCTCGGGTCATCCTCCGGGATTCCCGCTTCGACTTTTCCGACGAGGTCGGCGCCGACATCCGCCGCCTTTGTGTAGATGCCTCCGCCGACACGGGCGAAGAGCGCCTGGGTGGAAGCTCCCATTCCGAACGTCAGCATTGTGGTTGTGATCTCGGTCAGTTTATGGCTGACGTCAAAATTCGGTGCAATGAGTTTGAGTCCGAAGAGGTTGAGTCCGTTTGCCATGTGTTCCGGCGTATAGACCAGTTTATCAAGGATCAGATACCATGCGGTGATGTCGAGGAGTCCGAATCCGACCACCACCAGTCCCATGACCGCTCCGGAACGGAAGGCTACCTGGAGTCCGCGGTTGAGACTTTCGCTGGCTCCCTGCGCGGTTCTGCTGGAAGCTGCTGTCGCCGTTTTCATTCCAAGGAATCCGCAGAGACCGGAGAAGAATCCTCCTGTCAGAAACGCGACCGGAACAAACGGATTCTGAACGCCGCAGAGTGCAAGAATCAGAAAGATGACAAACAGGATGATGAAGACCAGTCCCACACGGGAATACTGCTGTTTAAGGTATGCCATGGCGCCTTCGCGGACATATCCGGCGATTTCTTCCATGCGGGCATTTCCTTTAGGCGCCTTGATCATCAGGTGATAGCAGATGTATGCCGCCGCAAGTGCGATCAGCGCGCAGATCGGGGCGATCCACCATGCCGCGGTGATGCCGCTGGAGAGCGGATGGAGTTTCTGCAGAGCAGTGGAAACGTCTGCGATTCGGGATTGCTGCGCCGCCGCCGGGAAGGCCAGCATGCACAATGCTGCTGCTGTGGGCAAAATACGAGTCTGCACGATGGAGTCCTTTCTTTGTTTTTGTATGAAACAATTTTAAGTAAAATGGCAATCACGAATAATATCTCACAAAATTGAGGTTTGTCAAATGGTTTTTGCGAGAAACTTTTCCGGAATTTCGTGTTGAACGGTTGCAGAAAGAAAACTGGCGTGCCGTGTTCTGCGGTCCGGAGGCAGTTGTATCTCCGGATCGCAACGGAACGCGTCAAAGCAGAACGGCTTTCATGATGTCAAGGCTGACTTTCAGGTCTTTCAGCGGATCGTTGAGATGGGTGTCGTGTTCGATGAATGCCCACTTGTCGAAGCCGTGTTTTTTGAGGGCTTTGCCGGCCGCATTGTAATCAAGTCCGGCATTGCCTCCGCCGAGTTCACAGAAGCGCAGGCGTTTGTGCCAGACCGGGTTTTCGCGGTCCGTATAATAGATGTCCTTGAAATGGACCGCAACAAGCCGGTCATGGTATTTTTCGATTGTTCCGACCACATCACCGCCTTTGGCCGCATGGAGATGGCCGATGTCGAGAAGGAGTCCGACTTCCGGGCATTCCGTCAGGAAGGCATCAAGCTCCTCCTGCGTTTCAATTCGGGAGCCGAGATGATTATGGATCGCGGCTTTGATTCCGGCTCGGGCACATGCTTTGGCAAAGTCATGGGAACGGCGGCAGTAGACATTGAAATCGACCTCCGGACTTCCATCGCCGGGGGTGAGCCAGACATACTCTTTGCCGAGTCCGGCAGTCCATTCGATTCCCGCTGCCGGATTGGGACCGCGGCAGGTTGCAAAATCCATATCAAGCCTGCGGTAAAGAGCCGCTTTGGTGAGAGCGTCTGCGGCATTCATCGCTTCCACACGTTCAATTCCGTTGAATCCGAGTGCATGCAGGTCTTCCAGGCGGGCTCCGATGTCGTAAAGTCCTCCGTACCAGACGTTCATGCCATAATCTGCAACTCCGAATTTCATTCTTCCGCCCTTTCTTTTGGTTTGCGTTGTAAAATGGAGCTTCCAACGGTATTATAGTGCTTTGTGTTTCGGTTTTGTATGGAGAAAGACCGCATAAAAATGGAGAATCCGATCTTTTTTCTTCTTTTCTTGAAGAAGAATATGAATTTCGGAGGATTTCCGGATTGATATCTTTTCCGGAAGATGTATAGTGTAAAAAAACGATATTCCTTATCAAAAATAGAAAAAGGGGAGAGTTTGAATATGAAAGTGATTATTGTCGGCGGAGTTGCCGGAGGAGCGGGGGCGGCTGCGAGATTGCGCCGTCTGGATGAATCCGCGGAAATCATTCTGCTGGAGCGTGGTGAGTTTATTTCGTATGCCAACTGCGGACTGCCGTATCATCTTGGAAAGGTGATTCCGGAGCGTTCCGCTCTTCTGGTCATGCCGCCGGAGAAGTTCCGGGAACGGTTTGCCGTCGATGTGCGTGTCGGACAGGAAGCCGTTGCGATCGACCGCGTGAAAAAGACGGTATCCGTCCGGAACCGCAAAACCGGTGAAACGGCAATGGAATCGTATGATAAACTTGTTATTGCCACGGGAGCCTCGCCGGTTCCCGCGGCGATTCCGGGGGCTGATCTGCCCGGGGTGTTCCATCTCTGGACCATCGCCGATATGGACCGCCTTGAAGCGCGCCTGAAAGAAAATGTGAAACGTGCGGTCGTTATCGGGGGCGGATTTGTCGGCGTTGAACTCGCGGAGAATCTGCATGAGCGCGGACTGGAAGTCACTGTGATTCAGCGCGGAAAACAGCTTCTGCCGACACTTGACTTTGAAATGAGCAATCTGCTGGCGGCGGAGCTGCGCCGTCTTGGAATCCGTGTGGAGCTGGAGGCGGAAACGGCTGCGTTTTCTCAAGGGACGGAAGGTCTCTCTCTGACTTTGAAGGACGGGCGTGCCATTTCTGCCGACCTCGCGGTCCTGAGCATCGGCGTAAAACCGAATTCCGAACTTGCCGGAGCCGCAGGGCTTGCGCTCGGAAAACGGGGACACATTGTGACCGATGAGGAGCTGCGTACCAGCGATCCCGATATCTATGCAGTCGGCGATGTCATCGAAGTGCACGATCCGATTCTCGGAGGCAGTACCGCAATAGCCCTTGCCGGTCCTGCAAACAAACAGGCCCGCATTGCAGCGGACAACATCGCCGGACGGCACAGCAAATATACCGGAACGCGGGGGACATCAGTCATCAAGGTCGGTCGGCTGACAGCCGCTTCTACCGGTTATACGGAACGCCGCCTTGCGGAAACAGGGGTGAAGTATGAGAAGATTTATCTGCATCCTGCTTCCAACGCCTCGTACTATCCGGGTGGAGCGCCTCTTCACATGAAGCTGATCTTCAAGGACGATGGAACCATTCTCGGCGCGCAAATCATCGGCATGAAGGGCGCTGACAAGCGGATCGACGTGATTTCCTCCGCAATGTGCGCCGGGCTTTCCGTCGATCGTCTCGCTGGACTTGAGCTTGCCTATGCTCCACCGTATGCTTCTGCAAAAGATCCGGTCAATCTTGCCGGAATGATCGCGGAAAACATCCTGAACGGAACTTCAAAAAACGCCCATTTCGACTCTCTTCCGCAGGATGCCTTCCTGCTGGATACCCGGGAGATGGCAGAGGTTGAGAACGGAGCCATTCCCGGTGCAAAACACATTCTCCTCGGGCAGCTTCGTTCGCGCCTGGAGGAACTGCCGAAGGATAAAACCATCTACATCTCCTGCCAGTCCGGTCTCCGCGGCTATGTCGCGGAACGCATTCTGCGGCAGCACGGGTTCGATGCAGCCAACCTTTCCGGCGGATATCTGACCTGGAAGATGTTCCATCCGGCTCCTGTACCGGCAATGTCTCCTTCCTCGCCCCGTGAGGAGGGGGGAAAGGCTGAGCCCGAACAGGGACCCGGACTCAGTGGTCCGGTCAAGCTGACCGTTGACGTCCGCGCTTTGGCTTGTCCGGGTCCTGTAGTCCGGCTGAAACAGGAGATGGATGCTCTTAAAAACGGGGAGACTCTGGAACTTCTGGCTCCGCTTTCCTTCGAACCCGATCTGGACAACTGGCTCAAATCCACGGGTCATCAGGCGCTTTCCAAAGAGACCGGAGGAGAGTTCCTGAAAGCCGTTCTGCGCAAAGTTTCCGGAGAGAACGCGGCATCAGGAATGCCTGCGTTTCCCGGCGGGCATTCTGCGGCGATCGTGCTTTTCAGCAACGATCTGGACAAAGCAATGGCGGCGCTGATCATCGCTTGCGGCATGGCTGCTTCCGGAGGAAAAGTGGGCATCTTCTTCACCTTCTGGGGACTGAGTGTTCTGCGTCGCGATCCGGCGCCCGCGGTCCGAAAAAGTCTGATGGGGAAACTGTTCGGATGGATGCTTCCGAAAGGTGCCGCACATCTGAAACTCTCCAAGATGAATATGGGCGGCCTTGGCACTGCAATGATGAATCAGGTGATGGATGCCCAGAATGTGACCTCTCTGCCGGAACTGCTGACACAGGCGAAAGCGCTTGGCGTCCGGTTCATCGCCTGCGAGATGGCAATGGGGGTGATGGGCATTTCGCGCGAAGAGCTGATCGAAGTCGATGAAGTCGCTGGCGTCGCCAGCTTTGTGGAGCTTGCGAAACACAGCAGCAATACGCTCTTTATTTAAGATAAAGAGACAAAAAGCGGAGAACTGCGCTTCGGCATGATTCGGATTCTCCCGGGACGTGGAATCGTCCCGGGAGGAGTTGTCAGGAGAGCGGATTCAGTCGAACTCCGCTGCCATTTCGTCGAGAGTTCCGCTGGCGATGTGTTCGCGGATGCGCCTGGTCAGATCCATGAAATAATGGATGTTGTGGAGCGTGATCAGGCGGATTCCGAGAATCTCATTGACATTCAGCAGATGGCGGATGTACGCCTTTGTGAAGTGGGTGCAGCAGTAGCAGGAACAGGTCGGGTCCACAGGGGAGAAATCTTCACGGTATTTGCCCGCTTTGACCGGAATTGTTTTCCCTCCCCGGACGAATGCCGAGCCGTGACGTGCCAGACGGGTCGGCATGACGCAGTCGAACATGTCGATTCCGCGTCTTACGCCTTCATAAATCTGTTTCGGAGTGCCGACTCCCATCAGATAGCGCGGTTTGTCCTTCGGAAGAAGCGGAGTGACCCATTCCAGACATTCAAACATCTGTTCCTCCGGTTCTCCGACGCTCAGGCCGCCGATGGAATAACCGTCGAATCCGAGCTTGACCAGCTCCCGCGCAGATCGCTCGCGCAGATCGCGGTAGACAGACCCCTGGACAATGCCGAACAAATGTTGATGATCCTTCAATTTCTGTTCCCGGGACATCGCCTCCCAGCGGAGAGTGACCTCGAGCGACTTCGCCGCATCCTCATATTTGCAGGGGAAAGGGGTACACTCGTCGAATGACATGACGATATCGGAACCGAGCGCCCGCTGGATCGCCATCGATTCCCGCGGACCGAGAAAGAAACGTGTCCCGTCGATGTGCGAGGCGAATTCCACGCCGTCCGGTTTCATTTTCCGCAGATTCGAAAGACTGAACACCTGAAATCCGCCGCTGTCGGTCAGAATTGGACGGTGCCAGTCTTCGAATTTATGGAGTCCCCCCGCTTTTTCGATGAGTTCCGGTCCCGGACGCAGAAAGAGGTGGTACGTGTTGCCGAGGATGATCTGAACCTCCAGCTCCTCCAGTTCGCGCGGCGACATGGCCTTGACCGTTCCACGGGTTCCGACCGGCATGAAAACCGGTGTGTTCACGATTCCGTGAGCGGTCGTGAGTCTGCCGAGCCGGGCATGGGAAGCGGGATCCTGATAAAGCAGTTCAAAGAAGTCCATCAGAGTACAAACATCTGGAGTTTCAGTTGTTGAAGTTTTTCCTTCTCCATACCGAGAGCTTCGGCAAGAGCGAAGGCAAAATCAAAAGAAGCGCCGGGGCCTTTGCCCGTAACGACTCCACGGTCGTTTTCTGCCCGTGTCCCCGTGTATTCAAGTCCGGGAGCCATTTTTTCCGATCCGGGATATCCCGTGATGCGCCGCCCGGAGGTGACTCCCGCTTTGTGCAGAACGATCGGTGCAGCGCAGATCGCAGAAAGAATTTTGCCTTCCGCATGAAGTTTGCGGAGCAGTTCGATCACATCCGGATTGTCCCGCAGATTGGTTGCTCCGGGGAGTCCGCCGGGGAGAAACACGGCATCAAGGAAATCCAGATCCAGTTCATTGAGTGTGCAGGCAGCTTCAATCCGGAAGCCGTGTGCACCCGTGACAGTCTTCGAAACGGCGCCTGCATGAATGACTTCACAGCCCAGGCGTTTGAGGACATCGGATGGGACAACGGCTTCTATTTCTTCGAATCCGTCGGCGAGAATCACAGCGATTTTTTTGGTCATGACAGTTCTCCCAGTTCTTTAAGACGTTTGTTCAACGATGTTTTTGCGGTAAAACAGAGACGATGAAGACAATTCAGGGAAACCGGGCAATCCGGCACTCCCTTGAACTGTTCCAGCGCGGCCAGCAGCCGCTCCAAGGACGGGCCGGCGTACCGGAGATATCTCCTCTTGCCTTTGGCGAGAGAAAGAAAGCCGTACGCTCCCAGCGTCTGCATGTTCCTCTGAAGAGCCGCGAGTATTCCATGATACCGGAATGTTTCCGGTTCAATCTTGTAATCGAAATCCGCCAGTGCCGCACGGTATTCCTCCATCAGTTTTTCCTGCATTCCCGCTGGAATGGAAACGTAGGGATCGCGGATGAGAGAGACGGCATCATAAGGATACGGGGCAAGGCGCGCCCCCTGATAATCCACGAAGCGGGGTTTCCCTTTCTGAATCAGGATGTTCTGTGACTGAAAATCCCGGTGAATCAGCAGGTAGGGAATTTTTTCCGCGGCGAAAGCAAGAGCATTGAACTCTTCGTTCAGAGCATGGAGTGTTTCAGGGGCAGACTGGATTCCACAAAGACGTTCCAGAAAGTTTTCCCGGAAATAGTCCGTTTCCCAGCGCAGATAGCGTCGGGAGAAGACCCGGATGCTCTGATTGTCCGCATCCAGCGCTTCCGTGCCGCGGACCTGGAATTCGGCGAGGGCGCGAAGAACCTTCCGGTAAAGGTCAAAGGAATCGGATTCCCTGCCTTTGACAAGACGGTAGAGGGTGTCGTCTCCGAGATCTTCCATCAGAACCGCATATTCTTTCGGAGAGGTTTTGCAGAGAGTCGGGGTGAAAAGCGAGTTGCGGTTGAAAAAGGTGCCCAGTTCAATGAAACGTCCGAAGTCCTTGTCTTTCCCATCGGAGAGCATCAGGATGCGGGTGGACCGGTCGGGCAGGGCAACCCGCAGGAATTTGCGGTCCGATCCTTGTTCCGGAAGTGAACGGATGTGCCAGCCGTCCGGAAGATGTTTCATGATGTCAAGTGTGGCGATTGCCCGGTGATCCCGGTGAATCTCCTGTTTCGGCGTAATGATCTCCCAGGCATGGAATCCCGGCTTGACACGGGCTCCTTCCAGAATGATGCAGTTGCGGAGTTCCGTTCCGGACGGGACCTGCGCATTGTTGCCGATGGAGACGAATCCGGAGAGTTTCACATCCGGAGCAACCGTGCAGTTTTCTCCGGAAACAAATGGAGAAAGTTCGGCGGTTTCTTTCATAGCCCGGCCGGTCAGGAGTTTTTCATTTGCATCGAAATATTGCCCGAAAGAGCCGATATCGCTCCAGAAACTCTGCGCCGGTGGATGGTAAACATGGATTTTCTTGCCCGTTTTCAGTGCTTTGATCCAGATGTCGACCATGGAGAGGTATTCCGGCTGTTCGGGCAGGACCTCGAAAAAGTCTCTGGAGTAGACCGCAACACAGGCGTAGGTTTTCGTTTCGGCGTTTTCAGAACAGGGGACTCCAAGACGATCAAGAATGTCCACGACCTCTCCGTTTTCGATGTGCAGGCGGTTCTCCGGTCCGTCGATTGCCGCCAGGGTGACGGATGCTCCCGACGCAATGTGCTCCTCCACAATTCGTTCCAGCGGAAAATCGCTGACGATGTCGCTGTTGTGAAGAAGAAAATAATCACAGTCTGTCAGGAGTTCTTTTGCATTGACCAGCGGTCCTGCGGTTCCGAGAATCTCAGGTTCGTAAAAGAGCTGGACGGAATCCGCAACGCCGGAACGCTTCACGCATTCCTCAATCTGCTCTTTCAGATGGTGCGTGTTGACGGCAATCCTGTCGACTCCCGCGGCTTTCAGTTTGCGCAGAATCCGGATCAGCATCGGCACTCCGGCGACCGGCAGTGCCGGTTTCGGCACCTCCAGTGTCAAGGGCGCGAGTCGGGAACCATACCCCGCGGCAAGTACGATGGCGTTGAGTTTCATCTTCGGCATCCTTCCGTTTCCAGGCGGTTAAACCTGAAGGGTCATGAGAAATTCCGCGTTGGTTTTGATTTTCTTCATCTTGCCGATGATGAGTTCCATGGCCTCCACCGGCGGGACGCCGTTCATGGCTTTGCGAAGCGTCCAGACTCTCTGGAGTTCGTCCGGATGCAGAAGGAGTTCTTCCTTTCGTGTTCCGCTCTGTTCCATGTTGATCGCCGGATAGACACGTTTGTCGACAAGGTGCCGGTCAAGATGGAGTTCCATGTTTCCGGTTCCCTTGAATTCTTCGAAGATGACTTCGTCCATTTTGCTGCCTGTATCAATCAGAGCCGTGGCGATGATGGTCAGACTGCCGTGTCCTTCGATATTCCGGGCTGCGCCGAAGAAGCGTTTCGGCTTGTGAAGTGCATTTGCATCAACACCGCCCGAGAGAATTTTTCCGCTGTGCGGCTGAAGAGTGTTGTAAGCGCGCGCCAGACGGGTGATGGAGTCCAGAAGAATGACGACGTCTTTTTTGTATTCGACCAGGCGTTTCGCTTTTTCGATGACCATTTCCGCAACCTGGACGTGGCGTTCGGGCGGTTCGTCGAAGGTGGAGCTGACGACTTCCGCGTTGACGCTCATTTTCATATCGGTTACTTCTTCCGGACGCTCATCAATAAGCAGAACAATGAGTTCCACCTCAGGATTGTTCTTGCGGATTGCGTTGGCAATCTTCTGCATGAGGACGGTTTTTCCGGTTCGCGGTGGCGCAACAATGAGTCCGCGCTGTCCTTTGCCGATCGGCGTGACGAGATCCACCACGCGGGTGGAGAGGTTTTCCGGATCGTTTTCCAGAATAAGCCTCTGGGTCGGGAAGTAGGGGGTCAGGTTGTTGAACGGAATGATATCGCGCTTTTTCTCCGGAGCCTCGTGATTGATGCTGTCAACCTTGAGCATGGCGAAGAAGCGTTCCTTTTCCCGTGGTGGACGGATCTGTCCGGCGATGAAGTCTCCGGTCTTCACGGAAAATCTGCGGATCTGCGAGGGGCTCAGGTAGATGTCCTCTGAGGAAGGCAGATAACTGTACGCCTGGGAGCGCAGAAATCCGAACCCGTCGGGCAGAATTTCAAGGAAACCGCTGCCGTAGACCGCACCGCTGCGTTCGGTGGTCACACGGAGAATTTCGAAGACCAGCTTTGATTTTTCGAGAGCACCCACTCCTTCGATTCCGAGATCGCGTGCCATAACGGTCAGTTCCTGCATGGATTTTTCCTGCAGTTCGGTGATGTTGAGATCCGGTGCTTTTTCCCGAACCTGCTGAGGCATGTCGGAATTCTGCGGGAGCGGAGCGTTTTCGTCGCGCGGCGTCTGCGGACAGGGATTCTGAGTTGCACCGTTTCCGTTCTGCTGTCCATTGTTCTGCGGATATCCCTGCTGATAACGGTTGTTGTTCGGAATGAACCGGCGGTTGTTATTGTTGTTATTGTTCCGGTTATTGTAACGGTTGTTCTGCTGTCCGTTGTTATTGTTGTTGAAATGGCGCTGACGGTTGTCGCCCCGATCGTTGAAATTATTCTGACGATCATTGTAGTTGTTCTGGCGGTTGTTGTCGCGGCGGTAGAATTCGCGTTGTTCGTTTCCGTTCTGTCTGGAATCTTCCATGGGATCGCGGACGGGGAGCGGAGCGGACGTGCGGGCAGGTTCCCGGGGAGCGGAGTATTCACCGTCTTCAAGATAGGAACTCTTGTCTTCATTCTGATAGGGAGCGGAGGTTTCCGAAGGTTCGACGGGCACAACCGTCGGCGGAACCAGCAGGTCCGGCTGAACATTTTCAGGGATCGGGTCGATGTCGGATGAGTTCTCTTCCAGAGAGTCTGCGTGCCGAGTGATTTTCCGTGGCTGCGGCATGGGGACAAGGATGGAATTCTCCTGGGGCGGCGCGGTCTGGTTTACGGGAGCAGGAGATGTGTTTTCATCTTTTTCTTTTGGCTGATCTGCGGAGGCGGGGATCGATGGGGCGTCCGGGATCAGGGAAGGGGTTGCCGCTGAGTCGTCTTTCCGTTTTGTGCGGGGAGTTCTGGGTGCACGGGTTTTCTTTTCGGATTTGACTTCGGGCTTTTCCCCCGGGATGATCGGAGTTTCGTTTTCGTTTTCCATGTTGGGAGCATCTCCAAAATATAGAATTGATGTTGTCTGTCTGAATTCGTGAATGGTTCTTCCTGCATTAAACAACGATTCACGAATTGAGGCATTGATTCAATCGGACACACTGCTGTTTCAGATGTTCGATTGTTGAATCGTTGATTAATCCGTAATCTGCCAGTTCCAGTTTTTTTTCTGCCGGAATCTGACTTTGTATTCGGAAAAGAGCGTGTTCTCTGCTCCAGCCGCGTGCAAGAAGGCGTTCCATTTGAATATCGGGAGGACTCCAGACGGCGATGGTTTTCTCCGTCCGTTTGTCCCATCCGCATTCGAAGAGCAGGGGAACGTCGAACATGACGTTGGCATCCTGCCCGAAAGAACGGAACAGCTCCTGTGTCCGCCGGTCGATGAACGGATGCAGGATGGCTTCCAGGCGTCTGCGTTCCGTTTCATCTGCAAAGACGATTTCCGCGAGAACCTTTTTATTAGTCGTTCCGTCGGGCGCGACTACTTCTTTTCCCCAGTTTGCCGCCAGTTCCCCGTGAATCCCCGACTGCGGGTCCGTATGCAGCTCCGCACAGACGGCATCGGCATCGACCGCCTTCCAGCCCAGTTCAACAAAGATCTTTAAAACAGTGGATTTCCCGCAGCCCGGGGCTCCGGTCAGACCGATGACTTTCAAGAAAAAATCTCCATTTGAAACTAGCAGTGCTGTTACGATTCACGGTTGGAATAAAATGAAATAATGACGAAATTCGCATCATTTACGATATGAAACTGTCAGCAGACAATGCTATATTGTATCATGGCTTGAGGAAAAAGTCAAGTGGAAAAATTGTTTTTGGAGGAATTTTATGGAAATCCTGAGAAAAAATGAGGTTGCTTCCGGTAAATGGCTTGCGCTGGAAGTGCTCGACTATGTCGATCGGAACGGTAAGGAACGTCGGTGGGAATGCGTCTCGCGGAAACGCTGCGCCGGAGCCGTGCTGATGATCGCGGAACTTCTGCCTTCGCACCGGCTTGTCCTGATCCGGCAGTACCGCCCGCCTGCTGATGGCGTGGTCCTGGAGTTCCCCGCAGGACTCATCGACGAGGGGGAGACTCCGGAGGCTGCCGCTCTTCGTGAATTGCGCGAGGAAACCGGATATCATGGCGTGATTCGAAAGATTTTTCCCCCCGCCTACAATTCGCCGGGATTGACAGGTGAATTCATTTATACCGTTCTCATGGAGATCGCGGAGGAGTCTCAGGGCGTGCTGAAAACCGATTTTGACGAATCCGAACAGATTGAAACTCTGCTGATCCCGAAACAATCCCTTCTGGAATCCGTGGAAACCATGTCTGCCGAAGGCATCCGCATAGATTCCAAAGTTCTTGCCTATGCAGTTGCGGGGGGCGGACTCTGATTCTCTGCCGGAGTGCCGGAAACGATCTGACAGGCGGAGAGAGTTTATTCCGCGTTTCTCTCCGCCTGTTGTCTTTTTTCGGCTGCGGATTGTTTTTGTTTACCAGCACCAGAAGAAATCGTTGGTGTATTTGGATTCATTGAATTCATAGGGGAAAAGCTGATCGGCATTTTTTCCCTCGAACTCGAAACGAACCGGATTTTTATGAATGCCGCCGGCGCCGGAGCTGTTGTAGATACGGATTGCAATGCGGTTCTTCCCTTTTTTCAGGGCTTTTCCCGCGTCCAGTTTCCAGAGTCGCGCGCCGCGTCCGCCGAGATATGCGTTGTAAATCCCGACGGCTTCGGGCATCTTTTTCCCATTGAGAAAAAGCGATGTCTGATGTTCGGTCCGCTTGAAGGTGGGAATGTCGCGGATTCCGTTTACATGCAGATAGATGGTTCCCGTTGGAATCTTGTCAAGTTCCAGTTCCGTAAAATACCAGGCATAGCCGTCGTAGGCCGAATATGGATCGGATTCCAGATACGGATTTTTTTCCGTGACGCCCTGATCCTCCCAGATCATGCCGGTCCTGATCGGGCGGGGGGTTCTCCTGTTGAACTTTCCTTCAGCGAATCCGTTTAGTTCTCCTTTGCCGTCCGGATCGGTAAGAAAGAGCCAGTTCGTATCGGTCAGGTCCCACTTCGGGGATGAAAAGGAGAGCTCCGTCCGGTTTAGAACATTCAGATTGTGAAAGAGAACCGACCAGACCCGGTAAATTTTCCGGAGTTCGTCTCCATGTCTGACGGAATCCGGGTCCAGTGTGCAGAGAATTGTTTTCCTGCCGTTCCGGATTACTTCCGCCATGCTGCCGTGCGGACTGCGGGAATCGCCTTTCCGGAGTTTGAAGTCGAACGATTCCGTCTGCGGATTTTCAAACAGATAGAAATCCGAAGCGGAGAGTCCGCGGAATGCGCCCCCTGCTTTTCCCGGAAGATCGCTGCCGGGGAGAATTCCTTTCAGAAAATGAAACTGGTGAATTCCACCGTTCCAGAAGTGCGGGAAAGTCTCTTCGGTCAGGTATTGTTTGCGGACTGCAACACCTTCCGGAAGGAATTCTGAACCCGGCAGACGTACAATGACTTTGCTCTGTTTCAGCAATTCGCGATCAATGGTTCCGCGTCCTGCCACGCAGATTGGGGAGGAGTTTACGATCGGGATTCCGAGGCGCGCAAGGAATCGTTTTCCCGCTTCGTTTCCGGTGTAGCGGACGCCTGGAATCTGCTCTTCCGGTTTTTGGAGCACGGTTTTCAGAAGATTGTCTGCAAGAAGAGTGGCTGCGGGGTCAATTCCGTAGCGGGAGGAGACATCCGCCTGGCAGAAGAGAATGCTCCCTTTCCCGGAGCGAGCCTCCAGTACCACAGCATAATTCCGGTCGTAGCTTCCTGTGACAACCGGGTGGATGGAACCGTAGGAGGGATTTTCCAATGCGAAACCGGCAACCAGATTGCGGTTCGTCAGATGCGGTGTTTCCAGTGAGACTGACTGATTGTGGCGGAATGCCTCGGACGGACGTTTTTCATTCACGACGCTTTCCGCTCTTCCGCGCCAGAAACTCAGATCCTCGCTGGACAGCCCCTTCACGGCTCCATGTTTTGAGTCCGCAATGAAGGCGTGTTCGAGCCGCTGCTCGTTCACCCGATGGGAATAGAGAGAGGAATCATCCTGTTCGAAGATCAGAATTCGTCCGCCGTTCTTGAGAAACGCGGAAAGTGATTTCGCATCGGTATTGCGCACGAGTGCGCCGTGTTCCACGATCAGCACGTCGATTTCTTTCGGAACCCCTTTGGCAAGATCAACTTGCACTCCTTTAAGCCCGGCTTGTTCCGCGACCGATCCGCCTTTCCCCTTTGCAATTCCGAGGGACACCGTTTTTGCCGCATTCCGCAGAGCGGACCGGTCGTGTTTCGGGAATAGGGTCAGTGCGAATGTTTCCTTTCGCCCTTCGGCTTCCAGAAGGAGCTCGGCTTTTGTTTTGAGTTTTACTTCGGGAAGCCGGAATTCGAATGGCTGAAAATCGATGGCTCCCTGGGCGACTGTTTTGCGGAACGGGATGGCGGCTGCCGTTTTTCCATTGATCCGGAGTGTGACGGCGCCGCTGACTGTTACAGGATGTTCCGTGTCATTGACGACGGCAACTTGTTTCCGGACCGTTTCACCGCCGTAGAAATTGTGATCGCGCGTAAAGAGATCGTTTTTTTCGCCAGTCAGCGTGAGATAAAGCGGCTGCATCTCATTTTGATAGAGGGGGGCGAAGATGCTTTTCTTTACGGGGCCGTTTCCCTGTCCGAATTCCTCCGGCCACGGATAGGTGGCAAGAGCGCGGAGCTTGAAATACCAGCTGTTGGTGCGCATCCACTCGTGATCTTCCGTTCCCTTGACCGGTTCAGTGAAATAGCGCCAGGAGAGTTTCCGGTTGTCTTTGACGCCTTCTGCGCGGTCGGTGTTGAAGGGATGGGCGTAGAGTTCATCGGTCCATGCACAGAAGCCGTCCACGCCGTTGAGACGGAAATTGCGGAGACCGGCGAGGAAGAAAAGACGATTCCATTCGAGCCAGTTGTCGAATGCCGCATCGCCGAGATAACGGGCGGCAGCTTCATAAAAGAGCATGCGCGGAACCATCCGTCGCTCCCTCATGACGGGAAACTTGTGCTCCGGATGCTGTGTGTCCATTGTGTAGAGATTGATGGTTCCGGCTTCCAGAAGATAGAGCGGCAGTTTTTTCTCCGGACGGTTCGCCCACGGGGTGTGATACATCATCCGGTCCAGCAGATTGAGTCCGTTGGTCGGATAGTGATGGAGCATCCGCATGAAATTATTCCAGTTTCCGGTCGCCTGCGCGATATAGCCTCGTTCGGGATCGGCTTTTTTGAAGAGCGCGTCGCGTTTTTCCATGAAAGCCTCCTGATCCTTGGCGGTGCGGGAGGTGGGCATGTAGGAGTCGTCGGTCGCGAACGGGTTCAGATTGAAGCCGTTGGAGGTGAGCTGTCCGTAGGGATCGCTCAGGTAGCCGATGATTGATGGATGGTTCCGGATTTTCCGGACGGCTTCGATGGTCTGGTCATCGGAATAGGTCTGCTCGACCGGAGCCATGACGAGGAATCCGAACTTGTCGCACATCTCGTAGAGCGGCGTATTGTACCCGCCCTCGACCGCGTGCAGATAGATGGCGTTGAATCCCAGCTTCCGGAGGTACTCCATACGTCCGGGATCATAGATCCTGGAAGGTGTTTTTGGAAACGCGGTCCGAAGACGGACGATGCGCCCGTTCAGCAGAAAATGTCCGTTTTTCGTTTCGAACGTGCGGAAGCCGAAGCGCTGCGTCTTTTCCTGTATGAGAGTTCCATCCGCTTTTATCGCCCGGAGCCGTACGGTGCAGAGGCGCGGATGTTCAACGGACCATGACGGAAACGAAAGGCATTGTCCTTTGAAAATGATTTTGTTTTCGTTTTCGATCTTCTTTTCCGCTCGGAACAGAGTTTTTCCTTCCGGAGAGAGGAGTTCCAGAGTGATTTTTCCGTTGCCGAGCGCGGGAGCGGTGACCTGAATCTGGAATTTCCCGTTGATGCCGTCGGCTTTCCGGATCCAGATGTCGTCGATGACAGGTGCGTGGTTCGAGACCTCCAGATACAGATCGCCGGGAATTCCATCCGATCTTTTGAGGGTGGGACCATGAGGCTGCTGTCCGAAGAGGTGCAGATCAATCCGGTTTTTCTTTCCGTACTCCAGAACGTTCGAGAGATCGACCGATTGCGTCATCAGGGAAGCTCTTCCCGCACTTTTCCCGTTGATGCAGACCATGACCTCTTTTTCCACATGATCGAATGTGAGACGGACATGTTTCCCTTTCCATTCCGCCGGAACCGTGAACGTCCGTTCGTACCAGAAAAAGGTGTTTTTTGCCTTGTCGGTAACAAGACTGTAGCTGCTCGGCTGGAGAGTATTTTTCTTCTGCGGATGGATTCGGTAAACCGGAGTGTGCCAGCCGACGGTCATCGGCAGAGGCGCGTAAAACCACTTTGCCGGATCGGGGGAGGCGGTTTCGTCTTTGGAGCCCTGAACCGCCCAGAATCCATTCAGATAGATTCTTTGAGCGGAGGGGGTTTTGGAACGAGTCAGAAGGGAGTCATCCCAGATGCGTTTGCCGTCGGCGTGATAGATCTCCGGCCACGGCAGATCGGGAGCAATGGCGCCGAACTGGAAGACAGGCAGGGTTTCGCGTCCCTCATATTCCAGAAACGCCTTGCGGTAGCCGAAGATGGTTCTGGCGGGACGCATACTCTCCGGATTCGTGCGCAGAGAAGCTCCGCTGGCGCTGTCATTCAGATTGATGCAGTAGGCGATCAGCGAGCCTCGATCCAGTTTGCCCGGAAGCAGTTTTCGCGGAATCGCGGCTTCCAGAACATAGCCCGGGACCGGTTTTCCGTTTACTGTAACATCTTCTTTTCGAACTTTGTATAAAATTTCGGATTGTGTGATTTGAGTGCCGTCCTTCAGCATGAGCGGTTTTCCGCCGGCGGAGATGTCGAAGACGATCTGGAGGCCATGTCCGCGCAGAGGCATCTGGGATTTCAGATCTTTCTGACGGATTCCGGAGGCAAGAAAAAGTTCCACAGAATCATTTTCCCATGGCGTGGAGGGATTGTTTCCCATCCCCGGCGTCCGGTCGGCGACGATGGCTAGGAAATAGAGATTGCGGGCGTCCGCCATGAACGAGAAGTTTCCGGAAAGTTCCTCTTCCGCCGGAACCTTTTTCCCGATGGAGGAATCCTTGCCGGAGAGACGGATGAACTCCGGAGGCGTCCAGAGATAAAGGACATTTTCATATCCCCAGTCTTTTTTGTAGGCTCCGTCGATCATGGTTCCGGCGGTCGGGCGCGGAATCAGAAAACGTTCCGCGGGATCGATGACTTTGGCTTTGCGCAGTTCGATTTCCAGCGGTGATTTGGTTGTATCGTACTGCCAGAGACCGAATCCGAAGGTCACGGAGAGCGATTGTTTCAGATTCGGATTTTTATCGTTTTTCATCTCTTTGCGTGCGAAGATGAATTGCTTCGGCATGGTTTCTGCATTCTGTCGGCTCCATCCGGGAAAGACGTTTCCGCCGCCTCGGGTGTTGATACGCATGGAAACTTTGATCTTCCGCGAGGCTTTCACTGTCATTTCCATCTGGCTGAATTCGGACAGATCGACTTTTCCCGGAAAGATGCAGTTCACTGCCGCATAGGTGATTTTCTTCTCCGTTCTCGGGATTTCAATCCGGATGACCGGTTCTCCGTCGCGCTCTTTGACCTTGGAGATTTTGATATCCCGCCCGGCGGTCCATTTTTCCATTGTCATCAGATCCAGCGCGGAAAGAAGCGGCAGGAGCGAGAACGCCAGCAGAAGAGAAAGAAAAGATTTCAACATCATAATGACTTTCTGTTTTAACGTTTTTTGTAACTTGAGACATCCAGCAGAGGAGTTGCCGTATCGGGACTTCCAAGCGGACCTTTTTCCATTCCTACGTGTCCATCGGCAAACAGCATGTTCGCACTCAGAAAATGGCGGAGCGGAATCCAGTATTGCGGAGCGGTCAAAGAGAACGGTTTCTGTTCCTTTGCATAGTGCGGAGCGGTAGAACATCCATCATTTCCGCCCAGCCCGTCTGCAACGAGAACAGCGTCGGATGCTCTTTTTGCCATCTTCTGGAGATCGGTAAATCGGTAATGATTCTCTTTGTATCTTGATCCGGGTGCGGTGCTCGGATTGAGTTCATAATATCCTGTCGCAATGTTCAAGTTGATGGCATAGCTGACGATATCCTCCACTCTCCAGGAACTTGCCGCAGTCATTTTGACCGGATTCGTATCTGCCGGACAGTAGAAGATTCCCTTCGGACCGATGGTCACATCCTGCTGTTTGTTGCTGGCAGGTTTTCCGGTATATCCGAGCAGCTGAAGTTTTCTCCACCAGAAGTGTCCCGGAAAAGAGTAGGTCATCGCCGGACAGATCCAGTCATTGAAATCGTTCCCGTATTGCATGAATGCCAGTCCCTGCTGCTTCAGATTGCTGGTGCAG
>CASEYW010000164.1 GCA_949292215.1 uncultured bacterium | reverse complement strand
TCGGGCCATCCTTGAAAAAATAGGTTGACATCAGATCATCAATTCCGCCTGACACCCGCGAAATGCCGAATGTCTGAACCGCATCGGGCGTTCCAAGAACATAATTGACAAAATCCGTATCATGCAAATGCAGATCCAGCAGAGCGCCGCCGCTGCATTTCACATCACGATACCAGCTAGTTTTTTTGCCCGCAGGACCGCTGCAGCGGCGCAGATCCATCCGCAGCAGTTTTCCATATTTTTTACTGTCGTATGCCTTTTTCAACGCATTGAAGGTATTTTCAAAACGAAGACACTGGGCAATCATCAGTTTTTTGCCGGTCTCCTTTGACACTTCAAGCATTTCATCGACTTGTGCAAGCGTACGTGCCATCGGCTTTTCGGAAAGCACATGAAACCCGTCTTTCATCGCGCGGATCGCGTATTCCGCATGAAGATGACATGGCAGACAGATGTCAATAAAATCCGGTTTCTCATTCCGGATCATCTCCTCATAGGAAAGATACTGATGGACATTGGCAAGATCCGCTACACCGCTGTTGCCGAGATTGATGTCGGCGGAAAGCTTTTCAAATTTCTTCCGGTCGATATCACAAATAGCAATCAATGAGCAATTCGGCTGATCCTTGTAGTGGGTTGCGTGAAAATGTCCCATGCCGCCAAACCCGAGAAGGGCTGTCTTCAATTTTTTTGCCATTTCAGAACCTCATCTCAATTTTTCTTTCAGGAAATTCACGGCCAGGCGAATATCGCCGGCAGGGTCGTCACCACATTCGCGTTCAATGGTCAGGAAGCCATCGAAACCCGCCTTTTTCAGCGCGGCGAGATACGCCTCCCACGGGACCTGCCCCTGTCCGAGCGGAACTTCCTTGTATTTTGCCGGTTCCTCGCGGAAAACGCGTCTTGTTCCGTCAGGATTGCACATACCGTACATGGCGGCGGCAGATCCCGGAAACAGGTTCACGCCATCTTTTGCATGAGTATGAACGATGTATTTTCCAAGCACTTCAACCGCATGCACCGGATCGACACAGGAAACCATCCGCAGATTTGCGGGATCCAGATTCACGCCAATCCCCTTGGAGGCAACATCCTCAATGAACGCCCGCAGCACTTCCGCTTTTTCGGGACCGGTTTCGATCGCAAGCGTCACACCTTTTGAAGCCGCATACTCCGCCGCATGCCGAATGGACTTCAACATCAGCGGATAAACCGGATCGTTCTTGTCCTCCGGCACCACTCCGATGTGGGTTGTAATCACTTTTGTCCCCAGTTTAACGGCAATATCGACGATGCGGCAGAGAATATCTGCACGTACCATGCACTCGTTCTCCACATGGAAGGGATCCCCTCCGAGATCGCCGCACAGTGCGGAAATCTCCAGATTGTTTTTCCGGCATTGCTCCCTGATCTCATTCAACTTCTCATCGGAATAATCAAGAAACTCCCGATTTACTCCGATCTGCACGCCCTGAAGTCCCATTTTTGCATAGGCATCCAGAGTTTCCGGCAACGGTTTTCGCAAAGAACCCGCAAGAGCTCCAATCTTCATACCTTCTCCTTTTTTTCTTTTTTTCGGACAAATCTATTTGCATTTTATTGCCGACACCATTAATTTTACACGACAAACCAAAAAAGGAAATGGATAAAAACTGCATGAATGATGACGAAAAAATCACCGCTCACGTCCATCGCCTTCCGAACGTTGCCAAACATGAGATTCACAAACAGTACGGGTTGTGGATCATGGTCGGCAGCAGCTCCGTAGTCTCTTCCATGGATTCCTATCGCAACTGCCCGCCTCGCTACTTTGAGTTCTACGCCATCTCCCACATGTACAGCGGACACGGCAGACTCTGGCTGGAACCGGATTTTGAACAGGAGGTCAACGCAGGAGAGTGCATTCTCATTACGCCGGGAACGCTCAACCGTTACGGCGGAGTCGGGGAATGCTACATTGAGGACACCATCAATTTCAACGGCCCGATTGCCGATATGCTCATGCGCGCCGGAATCATTTCCAACGGGGTATTCCCGCTCGGCGGCATCCGCCGTCTTCTGCCGATTATAGAACTCATGCGGGATCCCGCGGTCAACTCCCAGATCCGGGCAAACATTGAACTTCAGCGACTGCTCATTGATATCTATCTGGAAAAATGTTCCTCCTCGCAGGAGGAGTATCCATTGCTGGAGCAGCTGCTGAACCACCTCAAGGAAAATCCGCAGAAATGGTGGACCGTCACTGAAATGGCGGAGATGTGCAATCTGAGCTGCGATCAGCTCCGCCGCGTCTTCTTCCAGCGGACCGGCGTCAATCCGAAACTCTACCTGGACCGACTCAAACTGAACAAGGCAGCGGAACTTCTGACCGGAAGCAAAAACAGCATCGCGGAAATCGCCGAACAGTTCGGATATGTGGACCAGTACCATTTTTCACGCCGCTTCAAAGCCCTGCTTGGAATGTCTCCGAAACGCTACCGGGAAACAGTTCTCCGGCAAGGCAAGTAAATGCGACGCCCCCCTCTCTCTTTTCCGCGTCAATGTGTTTTTTCGATGTGATAGACCATCGCATTTTTTGTCGAAACAGAAAAGCGGAGCATCCCGTCTCGATACACGGATTTCACTTCGGATTTCACGGAACCGTCCATGTTCAGAGCGGAGACCTTCCAGGCACCCGCGGGAAGACGGAGCGAAACATCGGCAGAGGCGATTTCCAGAAGCATCGGAGCTTTTCCGTACTGGAGAAGATAAGTCATATCGGGAGCGGAAAATTTCTCCGCGGTATTTTTCGTATCCGTAAGCTGAAAGAGCAGCAGGGACGCGGAATGCTTCAGCGGCAGATTGTCCAGAGAATGCAGAGATAGTGTCTGGAACGTACTACCACCGCCACGGAACGAAAGGACCTTTGCTTCCGAAGCGGAACGATCCGTCGTAATGCACTCGCTCTTCGGCGTGATGACCTTCAGTTCGGGCGCAGTGTCCAGAACAATTTCCCCAGTGGAACTGACATACCGATTCCGGGAAACTTTGGGAAACGGCGGCTTGACAATCCGGACATTTTTCACACGTTTTCCCGCCGGAAGAACTCCGATCTGTTCCACAAGCCCGAGAACGGAAAACGCATCCGGGACATTGCGGCTCTCCCAGGGGAGCGTCTCCATCGCCAGAGCGGCACCGGAGGAAGCGGAGCGAACATCACCGCGAATAAACAGAAACCAGGTAATGTAGTCGGAGAGACGCTTCACAGGATTGGTCAGCGTATCAAAATAGCCGGAACCGGTCGAGTACTCCGCCTCCGGGCGGACAATTCTATGCGACCAGGCATACTGGAAACAGACCAGTCCATCCCAGTCCTGAAGGGCGGAACAGGCACCCGTCAGAGGCCCCTGTTCCGCGAGAAAACGGTTCGGATGCACAAAACAGTACTCCGTGACAATAAAAGGCTTCCCGAAAATTCTTGTCGGCATAATCCTGCGAAAGACCCATCCCAGGGCAGCGATGGAGGATCTCTGCGTGAAGACAGCGGGAGGCGCCCAGCCGCCGTGCGGGTGATCCGGATGGTCGTTGTAGGAGTGATTATCCACGACATCCAGCAGATTTCGGGACCGCATAAGATAGATATTATCCCCGTTGGAACCGCCGCAGTTGACATCTGCAATCAGAATTTTCGAACCGATTTCCTTCCGGATAAAGTCCGTCATCCAACGGATGGTCCGGCTCTGCGCCTCTTCAAGAAAACGAAGGAAGACTCCGGTCCGCGCCTTCCGGTTTGCTTCAGAATCAAGCTGATTCCGCTTCAGCCATTCACCGTAGCGTTCCAGAACCTCTTTTTCACAGCCGCGGTTCCAGGTATTGATCAGCGGATTTTCGTTCACGAGATTCAGACAGTAAAATACGGGATCGTCCGCCCAGCGCGTTTTTGTATAAGGATTCACATGGTTCATCAGACGCCGCGCGAACTCTTTCCAGTTCTCCCGATAGGAATCGAAGAAACAGACACCCGCTTTGAAATCGCCGAGAGCGGGCAGTTCCCCCTTCCGGATCTTCCGGCTGCAGCAGAGGTCGTATGTAATGTAAATACCGTTCTTCTTGAGACAATAGACAAGATAATCAAGGCGATCCAGCTGTTCGGGATCGAATTCATACGAATACTTTGCATTTTTCGCTGTCAGGGAGTTTTCAAAGTGATGCAGACGGACCGTGTTGTATCCGGCGCGCGCCATGCGTTTTGCGAATGTTTCCGCGAGCTCCTTCGTCATGAACGGATCTCCGCTGTTGCAGAGATTCACACCGAGGAAACGAATCCGTTTCCCGGGAGTGTTTTCAAATGCGAATTTTCCGTCTTTCAGAATGACCCGTCCATATTTTCCGGCAGGAGCATCGACATGCCGGGAGAAATCCAGGACGGAGCCGGGCTTCACTTCCTGAATTTTCACAGGAGTCCATTTTTCTCCGGGAAGGATATAAACGGTGGTGTCGATCTTATAGGGCTGCGCCTTCCGATCCGTTAACGTTGCAGCGACAATCATCCAGACCGGGTATTCGCCCTTTCGGAACGAGATCTTCACGGGATCGTCCCGTTTCAGTTCAAAACCGGTCATGTAAAGCCCAACGACGGAGCTGCTGTTCGCGCTCTTCCAGACGATCGGAGCGTTGGGCCAGTCGATTCCGCCCCACCAGTTGCCGACGTCGATTTTGTTCCGGACCGGAATCTCCTGCGTGGATCCATCCGCGAATTTCACAGAGATGTATCCGGAATTTGCATACGATCCGGTAAACGCATTTGCGTGGAGCAGATAGAGCCAGCGCCCCCGCGCAGAAACATCAATGGAAGCGGAATCAAGGAAACAGGTTCGCTTCGCACCGTTCAGGACGATGCAGCTGCGTCCGCCGTTCTTCTCAGGATCAAGCACCCGGAATTCGACGCCGAAAAAGCGGTAATCGCCGGGCTGAAACATCCGCAGATCGTTCTGCGGTCCCTGATCGTTCCAGCCGCCCTTGCCGTCACCTGCGACTTCATCGCGGAACCCGCGATTCGCCGCACTGCCCAGATCCAGAGGAGAAGACGCTATCCCGTGAAACGTGAACGTGTAACGAAATTCGGCTCCGGAGCATTTTCCCGTTGTTTTCTGCGGATGAAGATGCAGGGCGTAACTGCCCGGACCGGTGCTGTTTTTCGCGGCATAATTGCGGCTGTCCTGAAACCCGAGGGAGAAAGGCTCCCCCGTGATCTCCAGATTGCCTTCCGGCAGTTCGACCACAATCCGTTTCACGCCTCGGAACGCATAGCGGTCCTTTTTTGAAACGCTCTCCGAATAGCGGAAGCGGCGGTCGTCGATCCGGACTCCCCGTCCTTTCAGGAAAGCCAGAGGGAGTTTCACGCTCAAGTACAGGGAAGCGGTATCAATCGGTTGTTCCGAACGGAGGGAAGCGACATACTCCACACGGTTTTTCCCGATCCTGCGAATGGTTTCCCGAAGATCAAAGAACTGTTTCCCAAGATGCCACTTGCCCTCGAAACGGAACTCTTCCGTCTGGGATTCCGCCTTGCCCTTCACAAGTTTCGGAGTCTGCCATTGCCCGATCCACCGGTTGTTGAAGTGCAGCAGGGAAAAAGGAATCCGTTCAACCTGAAACGCACCGCTCTTTGCATCCGGCTGAATCCATTGCGGCAGGGCGTTCAGGATCAGGGCTGTGAATCCGATCAGCAGACAAAGTAAGCGTTTCATGAGAGAGCCTTTCTTTTTCAGAGTTTTCGAGGGAAACGGAGAGGATCTGTCAGGAAAAGAAAGCGATGCTGCACCCTCCCGGGAAGAAGGCTTTCTGTGAGAAAATCTCCGTTTGACTTTTTCAGATAATTATACTATATTTTCCCTAATTTGTCAACGCACTTTTTCTCTCAATAGATAGAATAAAAACTCAAAGGAGAGAGGATGGAAAATACCTTTTTCACCCGGCAGGTTTCGCAGGAACAACCGCTGATTCCGCTCCCTTTTTACGCACACAGTACGGGAGTATCCGTCGACAAGAAGGGGGAAGCGAAATTCAAAGGTAGACTTTTGAATCAATTTGTTGAAATCCGATGGATTTTATCCGGTCTTTGCGAGACAATTGTCGCGAACAAGAAGGTGGTTCTGGGACCGAACCACGTCTTCTACAATCTCTCAGGCGAGGAGCGGTTTCTGACCTGTCTGTCTGAAGAGTGCACCTCGCGGTGGCTCTGCTTCGACGGTCCGCTGGCGGACGCCTTCATGTTTTCCTATCAGTACCCGCGCCATCAGATTGTCGATGTCTATCCGGAAGCGCTGTTCAATGAACTGGAATCCATCATGAGCGATTCCTCCCCGCTGCAGATCCGCCGGAAAAGCGCCATCATCATGGAAATTCTCGCTTACATGGCAGGCGAGAACAACACGGTCCAGTCCACGGAAAAGCTCATCCGCCAGATTCTGACATTGATCCGTGCGAACATCAGCAATCCGGAACTGGGCATTGAATTTCTCTGCGACGCCATCGGGATTTCGCGCGCCACGCTGACCCGGATCTTTCAGACGCATACCAATCTTTCTCCCGGACGTTATATTCTGAACATGAAATTGCAGAAGGCTCTCGGCTTGCTGGAAGGCAGCGATCTCCCCATCGAACTCATCTCCAAAGAATGCGGATTCCATGACCCGAGAACTTTTTCCCGTTTCATCAAACGAAGCACAGGACTCGGTCCGATGGCATACCGGAAAGAAGCGCATTTCTAAAAAAAAGCATCCCGCGGAGGAACAATCCAAAGCGCGGGATGCAGAACAGGATGCAATCAGCGGATCTTCTCAATGTGATAGATCAGCGCATTCCTTGTAGAGGGCGAGAAGCGAAGCATACCATCACGGTAGACGGATTTGACAACAGACTTCACCGTACCGCTCATATTCAGAGCAGAGACTTTCCAGTTTCCTGCGGGAAGACGGAGCGAGACGTCGGCAGAGGCGATCTCCTGAAGCATCGGAGCTCTTCCATAATCCAGAAGATGTCTCAGATCCGGACCGGAAAACTTCTCGCCCGTATTCTTGGTATCCGTCAGATGGAAGAACAGCAGGGAGGAGGACTCAGCCAGCGGCCGGTTGTCCAGGGAATGAACGGAAACCGTCTGGAACGCATTGCCGTTGCGAAAAGAGAGCACATTTGCCGTACCATTCGCTTTTTCAGTCGTAATGCACTCGCTTTTCGGAGTAATGACTTTCATTTCCGGAAGCGTATTATCCGAAATGATTTCCTTCGTGGAGCTGACCGAAACCTTTCCCGGTGCGGGGATCGAAGAAAGACGAACCCGGCGGACATTTTTCATTCTTTCATTTTCCGGCAGCACACCGATCCGTTCGATTTTACCGAGGCGCATAAGCTGTCTCGGTACATCACCGGCCTGCACCCAGGGAAGATCCTTCAAACCGATCGCGGCGCCGGTCTCCGCCGGACGGACATCGCCCCGGATGAACAGGAACCAGACAATGTAATCGGAAAGACGCTTCACCGGATTCGAAATGGTATCGAAATAGCCGGACCAGGCCGTATATTCCGACTCCATCCGGACAATCCGATGCGACCAGGCATACTGGAAATAGATCATGCCATCCCAGTCCTGAAGTGCAGCGTAAGCGCCCATGACCGGCCCGTGTTCCGCAATGTAGCGGTTCGGATGGCAGAACCCGTATTCGCTGACCAGGAACGGCTTGCCGAACATCCGCAGCGCGGAAATTCCGACGCCTCCGGGAATCAGCGATTTCTGTTTGAACAGAACCGGAGGATTCCAGGATTCGAGGATCATCGGGTGATCGTTGTAGGTGTGCTGGTCCACAAGATCCAGCAGAGTCCGGGAATGCGCCAGGTATGGATTCGGTCCGTTGGGACCGCCGCAGTTGAGGTCTGTGATCAGGGTTTTCGATCCGATCTCCTTTCGGATAAAGTCCTTCATCCAGAGAATCGTCCGGTTCTGGCATTCCGTGAGGAACTGGAAAAAAACACCCTGTCTGGCATTCCGATTTTCCGGGGTATCCAACTGTTTCGAACGAAGCCACTTCTGATATTCACGCAGGATCTCCTTCTCTCCGCCGGTATTCCACTTCAGGATCAGCGGATTTTCATTCACCATATTCAGGCAGAAGAAAACGGGATCATCCGCCCAGCGCATTTTCGTATAGGGATTCACATGAGTCATCAGGCGACGGGTATATTCCTTCCAGTTTTCGCGATAGGAATCGAAGAAACAGACTCCGGCCTTGAAATCCCCGAGTTCCGGCAGCTCGCCCTTTCGAATCTTGCGGCTGCAGTAAAGATCGTAGGTCACATAAACGCCGTTCTTCTTCAAACAGTAGATCAGATAATCCAGGAGGTCAAGACGTTCCGGATCAAGTTCATAGGAGAATTTTGCCTTCCGGTCGCTCAGGGCCTTCTCGAAATGATGCAGGCGAACCGTGTTGTATCCGGCACGCGCCATGCGCTTTGCAAAGAGTTCCGCAGTCTTCTTCGACATGAAAAATCCGGGATCAGCGCAAAGATTCACTCCGAGGAAGCGGACTCGTTTCTCCGGAGCATTCTCAAAGACAAAGTGTCCCTCTTTCGAAACCACAACATGTCCATGCTTTCCGGCGGGAGCATCGACGCGTCCGGAGAAATCCAGCAGAGAACCAGGTGCAACCTCCTGAATGGAAATCGGACGCCACTTTTCCCCCGGCAGAATATAGACAGTGGAATCGGTCAGATACGGAGTGGACTTCCGGTCGGTCAACGTTGCCGCAACAATCATCCAGACAGAATAATCGCCCTTGCCGAAGGTAATTTCCACAGGATCGTTCCGTTTCAGCTCAAAACCGGTCATGTAGAGACCAAGAACGGAACTGTCGTTCGTCCCCTTCCAGACGACATGGGCATTCTTCCAGTTGATCGCGCCCCACCAGTTGCCGACATCAACCCGGTCGCGCACGAGAATCTCCTGTCTGGAACCATCAGCGAACTTCACGGAAATGGAACCGGATTTCTCCTTGTCTCCCGAATAGGCGTTGGCATGGAGCAGATAGAGATACTTTCCTTTCTTTCCTGCGGTTCCGATGGTTGCTGAGTTCAGGAAGCAGGTCTGTTTCTCACCGTTCAGAACAACGCAGCTTTTCTCTCCTGTCTTTCCGGGATCAAGCACATGGAATTCCACGCCGTAGAAGCGATAGTCCCCGGGACGGAACATCCGCAGATCATTGCGGGGGCCCTGATCGTTCCATCCGCCCTTGCCGTCGCCTGCAACGTCATCACGGAACCCGCGGTTTGCCACTTTGCTCAAATCCAGCGGAGCAGAGTGAATTCCTTTGAATGTAAAGGTATACCGGAACTCCGCGCTTGTCGGCTGGTCTTTCTTCCGCACGGACTTCTGCGGATGAACATGCACGGTGTAGGTGCCCGGAGATTTGCTGTTTTTCGGCAGATAAACACGGTTGTCCTGAAAGACGGCGGAAAATGGCTCGCCCCGGATCTCCAGCGTACCCTCCGGCAGTTCAATTTCCACCTTCTCGACCCGGGAAAATGGCGAAACTTTTTTGGAAATCTCCTTTGAATACCGGAGACGCTCTTTCCCGATCCGTACACTTCTGTCCTTCACGATCTCCAGGGGAATCACAAAATTCAGACGAATCGACGTTGTATCCACCGGCCGGTCGGAAAAGACCTTCGCCCGATATTCCACCGTATCGCCGGAAATGCGCCGGATGCTCTCCTCCAGCTTGAACGAATCGTTTCCAACCTTCCAGATGCCCTGAAACGAGAAGGAGTCCGGAGAACTCGTTTCCTTCCCGGTCACGACTCCCCCCTTCTGTTCGACTCCGATCCACCTGGAATTGAAATGACTCAAACGAACCTTTACCTGCTCCACTTGAAATGCCCCGCTTTTCGCATCGGGGCGAATCCAGAGCGGCAACGCCTCTGCAAGCGGAACAAGCCCCAGCAGAAGGCACAAAACACCTGCCTTGCGTATCATTGAAAAAAAACTCCTATCCTATTTTTTTCTGTTTCAAACGATGGTCGTGTTATCGGAATCAATATTTGTAAGGACGCCAGAGATTGTAATTCGGGTCCGAGGTGGATGCGTAGTCAACCCGGGTATAGTCCCGGAGTTCGGCATGACCGTCGAAGAAAGCAATGTTCATGGCCCGTCCGCCGTTGTGACGATAGGCGGGAACGGTTTTTACCGCATTCCGGTCGGCAATCCAGTCCGCCCACTTGTAATTGCTGTTGGTACGGCCCTCATTGTTGGTTTCCAGAAAACCGAAACGCGAGGAAGGCTGCTTCACCTTGTTCAGACGGACAAAGCGATATTCCCAGGTATCCGAGAACGGTCCATTCTCAACATCCAGATGAAGTCCGTTGGCATACACGTTCTCCATACAGATCCATGCCGGACTGGGATAACGGGCATCCGTCGCCCTCAGAAGAGTTGCGGCTCTGCAAACGGAAGCGGTTTTTACAAACCGCATCTCCACGCTTCCGACCGGAAGACCGTGAAGAGAAGCAAATTCCCGGTTTCCATTGTACCACTTCGCATAATTCGCATCGCCGCCCCGGTTGTAGGGGACCCAGTACTCATTGTAGGTGCCCGCATACTGAACAGCGGCAAATCCCAGAGTCCGAATCGTATTCATGCACGAGATGCTGATTCCTTTGTCACGCGCCGAATTCAGAGCGGGCAGAAGAATCCCCGCCAGCACGGCTATGATGGCAATGACCACAAGGAGCTCTATCAAAGTAAAATTCAGTACAAAAGCACTCGTCTTTTTTCTCATAATCTCTTTCCTTATTTTCATGATTGTGTCTTGAATCTATATATAATTATAATATAACACCTGCTTTTTGTCAACAGCCACTTTGTTTCAAAAGTTAGAACATCATATCACAAAAACACTCCGAAAAAAAAGAATGGGAATTTTGAAAAGAAAACTTCTTTTTTCGCAGAATCTTACAGTATTTTACTGAAAAAAAAGAAGGAAACCCTTTCGCAAAAAAGAAAATTCAGGGAAATAAAAAGATAGATTTTTAAATCAATTCTTGGAAAAGAAGATGATTTTCCCGCTCTCGCCCGCTCTTTCCGAAAGAAAAACGCTGCAGAACATTTCATCTTCCACAAAAGAGTTTTTCCGGGGAATCAAGATCAAGCGTTTGTAAAATCCGCTTTTCTTACTATATTTATATACGGAACTTACGGGAACAGACATGCGCAGACAAAAACACTATTTTAAAACTGAATCGGCCTCACCGTCTCCGGTCAGCGTTACAACCGTGCGAAGAATCCGCTTCAGCGATGTCGACGCACTTGGAATTGTCTGGCATGGCCGCTATCCGGCACTGTTTGAAGAGGCGCAGACCGAGCTGGGACATAAATGCGGACTTACTTATGAAGCATACCGGAAAGCAGGAATCGCAGCACCGGTTGCCCAGCTCCATGTTGATTATTTCCTGCCGCTGCGCCTTGACGACAATTGCAGCATCACCGCATCCCTGCTCTGGTCCGACGGCGCACGGCTCAACACGGAATACTGTATCCGGAATGGCGCCGGAGCCATTGCCTGTACCGGTTTTACGGTTCAGCTCTTCGTCGCGCTGGACACCGGAGAGCCGCTTTTCTGCACACCGGAACTGTGGGAGATTTGCCGGAATCGATGGCGCGCAGGAGAATTTCATGACTGACGGACGCTGTGCGCTCATCGGCGCGGAACTGGTCTGTGCCTGCGGATTCGGAACGGATGCCTGCATTCGGGATCTCTATGCAGGAAAAGACGCATTCGTTCCGGTTGATCGCTTTGCTACGGAACATCTTCCTGCGAAACTTGCCGGAACGGTCCCGGGACTGCGGACAAAAGGGAACTCGTCTCTTTGCCTCCCCCTGCTTGAATTTCTGGCGCCGTCAGTTGCGGAACTGCCGGAATCGACTCCGGTCCTGGTTGCCAGCACAGTCGGAGAAATTGATCGCCTGTACGACCCCATGCGGCGCTGTACATTGAATCTTCTGCTGGAAGACGCATTAAATGTGTTCCATAAAAACAAGGGGAGGATCATTTCGGCAGCGTGCGCCTCCACGAATGCCGCTATCGACCGGGCACGCAGGATGATTCTTTCCGGTATGTGCGAAACGGTTATTGTCGCAGCATGCGATCTGGTCAGCGAATTCGCCTTTTCCGGCTTTGCCTCCATCGGTGCGATGACGGACGGAATGGCGCGTCCTTATGACCGGAACCGTTCAGGACTGCTCCTGGGAGAAGGAGCCGGAATTCTGATTCTTGCCTCGGAAAAAGCCGCCGTGCATCATGAGGTTCCAGCATGGATCGCAGGATCGGGCATGAGCGGAGATGCTCTCCATATCACCGCGCCCCGTCCGGATGGAGCGGAGCTCGAAGCAGCAATCCGCCGCGCTCTCGGCACCGTTCCGCCGGAAGAGATCGGAGCAATCGTCGGACACGGAACCGGAACGAAATACAACGATGAAATGGAAATCAACGCAATTCGACGCATTTTCGGCGATAAGATCCCGCTGGCATCCGCGAAAGGAGCCTGCGGACACACGCTCGGTGCTTCCGGAATGATTCAGGCAGTTCTTGCCGTCGAAACGCTCCGCCGCAAATCTCTTTTTCCGCAGACCGGGCTCGAAACGCCGGAACCGGGCGCGGAACAAATGGTCTCCCGGAAAGAACAGACGGCAGCCGGACAATATGTACTCTCCCTGAACTCCGGATTCGGCGGACTGAATGCGGCAGTTCTTCTGGAGGCCCAACCATGATCAGAAAAGGGTATGCCGTTATACGGGACCGGACACTCCGGATACAAACCAGCAACCTCTTTCTGGAAGGCGCCGATCCCCATGATCTGCTGGAGCAGGTCCGGAAACTGGATGGAATTCCGAAAGCAAACTTCATGGATTTCCGCAGGGGTGGAGAAAAGGTAAAACAGGCAATCCTCGGAACCATTGCAGCACTCTATGACGCAAAGGTCAAACCAGCGGATACCATTCCGATTCTCGGATGCGGAAACGAAGGCTGTTTCATGGAAAACCTTCTCTATTTCAACGATTACACGGAACACGGACGCGACGGCGGACGCGGACAGCTTTTCGTGGGAACACTTCCCACCACGCCCCTCTGTGAAGCTGCCATAGCTCTGAACATGCACGGTCCGGCCTTCTACATTGATCCGGGACCCGACAGGGAACAGCTGCGGGAGGAACTGGAGCTTCTCTTTGCGGATTCCTGCGTCTCGGGCGTTCTTCTTCTGGAATTTGAAGACAGGAGCCTGAGTGTCTCCTATCTGGAACGAGATGCGGAAGAAAAGGAGATTCCATGCGTTTTCTGATCATTGCCGCGAATCTCTGTACCGATCCATATCCGGTCTATCCGCTTGGAATGAGTGTGATTGCCGCAGCGGCGGAACGGGCGGGACACACGGTCCGACAGTTTGATCTGCTCGCGAACGGACCGGAAAACCTGAAGGAAACAATTGCCGTGTTCCGTCCGGAAGCAATCGGCATCAGCATCCGCAATCTGGATACGGTCAACAGCCGGAACACGGAACCGGATCTTCTGAGGCCGGCGTTCGATACGATTGCACTCTGCCGAAGCTGTTCCTCAGCGCCGATTCTTCTCGGCGGACCCGGTTTTTCGCTTCTGCCGGAAGAAATTCTGGAACGCAGCGGAGCGGACTTCGGAATCGTCGGAGAAGGAGAAAAGATGGTTACGAGTCTGCTTTCGGAGCTTGAGACAGGCTTTCTCCCGGAACAGCGGCTGTTTTATGGAGAGCCCGATACGCAGTCATCCGCGCTTTATCCGGATGATCTCCTGCAGTATTACTGTCAGGAGACGCACATCATTCCTGTTCAGACGAAACGGGGGTGCCCGTTTTCATGCGTCTACTGCCCGTATCCGGAGCTGGAAGGACATACGGTCCGGGAACGAAATGCGGAAGTTGTCGCGGAAGAACTCGAATCGCTCTCCCGTCGTGTTCCCGATGCAATGGTCTATTTTGTGGATGCGGTCTTCAACGATCCGGAGCGGAAATATCATCATCTGCTGAACTGTCTCAGAAAAAGAGGGCTGCGGATTCCATTCGCGGCGTTTCTCTCACCGTTCCAGCTGACGGAATCCGACATCGGACTCCTGCGAGACTGCGGCATGATTGCCGCAGAACTCGGAATCGACGCATCCACGGATGAAACTCTTCGGGGACTTCAAAAAAATTTCACCTTTGAAGAAGCACAAACCGTCGCGGAACTTCTCCGGAAATATGGCATTGGCGTCACAACAAACGTTATGTTCGGCGGACCGGGCGAAACAATGGAAACGGTCCGCCGCGGAATTGCGAATCTCCGGTCCATTGAACCGGTGCATACGCTAGTCTTCTCCGGCATCCGGATTCTTCCGGGAACGCCTCTCTGCCGGATCGCCGGACTGGAAGGAAAACTGCCGCCGGACTGGAATGGCTCCGAGGAACTCTATTATTTTGCGGACAGACTTGATCCGGAACAGGTCCACAACGCCCTGACCGAAGGCTTCCGCCACAGCCGTTTCTGCATCTATCCGCCCGATGCGAAAAATGACGAATTGAAACTTCTGCACAAATTCGGATATGCAAAACTGCGGAACTTGAAGATCGGAGGAATGCCATGAGCGGAATCCGGGACAGAGTCTTTGCCGTTCTTCCGGTTTACAACAACGGTTCGACCGTTGCAGATGTTGCCGCCCGAACACGCGCCGTGCTTCCGCATGTGCTCGTTGTCGATGACGGCAGCACGGATCTCGATCTCGAATCACTGTTCCGGAACAGTGATGTGACTGTTCTGCGCCACCGGAAAAATCTCGGCAAGGGAGCGGCGATTCTCACCGCACTGGAGTATCTGAAGGATATGCCCGAAATCGACTATCTGATCACGCTTGATGCGGACGGCCAGCACGCACCGGAGGATATCCCCCGCTTTTTCCCTCTGATGGAACGCAACGACTATTCGCTGATCGTCGGCTGCCGGGATCTCTCCGGGGAACACGTTCCCCCCTCCAGTAAATTCGGCAGAGAGTTTGCAAACTTCTGGATGCGAGTTGAGACAGGAATCCGAATCGACGACTGCCAGAGCGGATTCCGTGCGTATCCGGTCAAATATGTGAGCCGTCTGCACTGTCTCTGCCGACGCTACAACTACGAAGCGGAGATTCTGGCGCGTGCGGCGTGGGCGAATCTGGAACTGCACAATCTTCCGGTCCGTTCCTATTATCCGGAGCCGTCGAAACGGATCTCGCACTTCCGGCCGTTTCTGGATAATTTCCGGCTGTTCTGCATCCATTTTCATCTGGTTGGCATCCGTCTTCTGCCGATTCCGAAGAAAAAGCTGCGTCCGGTGTCCGGCTTCCGGTACTCGATTTTCCGTCCGAAGGAACTGCTGAATGCGCTTCTGCATGAGAACGCGTCTCCGCTCGGACTTGCCGTCTCCGCCGGAGTCGGTTCGTTTCTGGCGGTGCTGCCGCTGCCGGGCTTTCACATTCTGACGATTCTATATGTAACGGAACGGCTCCATCTGAACAAGATCATGGCGCTGGCGATCCAGAATCTTTACATGCCGCCGGTTTCGCCGGTTCTGTGCATCGAACTCGGTTACCGCCTGCGTTATGGATGCTGGCTGACGGAGCTGACGTTTCAATCGGGAATCCGGGAACTGCATCTGCGTCTGTTTGAATGGTTTCTCGGCAGCCTGATTCTGGCACCATTCTGGATGATCGTTTCAGGAATCGCGACCTGGGGAATCGCTTCCTTCTGCGCAAGGAGGATTCATGAAACACAATGACTCGCTCAGCGACAGCCGGGGAAATGCCCTCGGCATCCGGATTTTCCTGCTGCTTCTGCGGATAATGGGGGTCAATCGGACATGTGAACTGGTCTGGCTCGTCACCTTCTTCTATGTCTGTTTTGACCGGAAAGCACGTCTTGCAGCCCAGCCCTATCTCCGCCACCGGTTTCCCGGAGCGGGCAAATGCAGACTTTTTTTCCATACCTGGGCACTCTTCACCAGTCAGGGTCAGGCCATCGTGGAACGTGCCGCCATGACAGGGAATATGGCGACTTACCGCTTCATCAACCGGGAGCTTTCAGAACGTCTGATGGACCGGAAAGAGGGCTTTCTCATCCTGACCTCGCATTTCGGCGCATGGAATGCAATCATGGGGGGACTTCACATCGTCCGGAAACCGGTCAACCTGCTGGTCACTCCGGATCGGAATGCCAATATTGATAAAACGGCCGCTCTGGAGGGGCTCAAAATTCCGGTCCGCCTCATCTCCACCGAGTCTCCGATGGGCGGACTGCTTGATGTCACCGACGCCATCGAACGCGGAGAAATTGTCTGTCTCATGGGAGACCGCTGCCTGGAGGGGGAAGGCATCGAAACGGAGTTCCTCGGAGAAAACGCACTCTTTCCGAGCGCGGCATTCCACATTGCATCCCGCACGGGATGCGCCATTCTCGCACTGTTCGCGATCCGGGAAAAACGCCACACACACTTTATCGCAGAATATGGCCCGGAAATCCATCCGGAATGGAAAGGACGCGACCGCCGGAATCTCAAACCTTATCTGGACATCTATGTCAAAAAACTGGAACAGCTCTGCATGGAACACCCGTACCAGTGCTTTTTATTTGAAAATATCTGGCGGAAATCCTCCGAACAGGAATGAATTGCGCGAAAAGCAGAGTATATTACTCCATGCCGGGAATTCCCCGGCACCGTTTGAAACAGCTGAAACGGGGAAGGATAACGTTCAAAATGGATCGTGCAACGGATGGAATCAATCGAATCTGCATCGCCGGGTACGGGTGCATTTCCAACGCGGGCGACGGAATCCGCCGCACTCTCGAAGGACTCTATGGAACCGTTCCCCCTCCGCATCGAGCCTCGGCTCGAATTGAAACGACCCTGAATGACCCGGTATTTGAACTGGATGCCTTTCCCAAGACCTCCCCTTCGCGCAGTCTGGACCTCCTGGAACATGCACTTGCGGAAGCGCTCGAAAATGCCGGACTGACCACGCAGCTTCTGGAAAAATTCAAGGTTGGAGTCTGCATCGGAACCACTGTTGCAGTTCAGCTGAATGACATCGAATTTTATCGCCAGCAGAAAAAAGGCGTACCGGACTCATTCGTCCCCCTCGACCGCTTTCTGGAGGGACCGCCTTCCGCGTTTCTCCGGAGAAAACTCCGACTGACCGGACCCGAAGCTACAATCTCCAATGCCTGCGCATCAGGTGCAGATGCAATTGCAGCGGGTGCACTCTGGATTGAATCGGGATTGTGCGATCTGGTCATTGCAGGCGGAGTCGATGAACTCTGCCGGGTGCCGATCGCCGGATTCCATGCGCTCGGCGTCACCTCACCCGAACCATGCAGGCCGTTCGACGCGGAACGGAAGGGACTGAATCTGGGAGAAGGAGCAGGTGTTGTCATTCTCGCATCGCACCGCTTCTACCGACACCTGCACCCGGAAGCCAGAGAATGCTTTTTCCTGGCCGGATGCGGTTCCTCGGCGGACGCCTATCACATCACAAGCCCCCATCCGGAAGGACTCGGACTGGAACGGGCGATCCGTCAGGCTCTCTCCCGCGCACGCCTCCCGGCGGATCGAATCGCTTTTCTCAACGCACATGGTACCGGCACACTCAACAACGATGCCTGTGAATCCGCAGTTTTTCTCCGTCTGTTCGGAGAAGGTGTCAAATACCTCTCCACCAAAGGGAAAACAGGGCATACACTCGGTGCGGCAGGGACGCTGGAATTGATCTTCACTCTTCTCATGCTCCAGGAAGGAGTTCTCCCCCCAAGCGCAGGATTCCGGAACAGAGCAAAGGACATTCCCGTACAGCCGGTCACGGAACGGACAGCTTTCTCCGGAGAGTTTGCCCTCTCCACTTCTCTGGCGTTCGGAGGATGCAATACAGCCCTGATTGTCGGAAAGGAGAGCGCAAAATGATCCATATCGCAGGAAAAAAAGAATTGAAACCGGCTCCCGGAGAACGTCTCATCGACCGGGCATTCCTCACCGGATTCAAGAAGCAGCACGGAATGCGGCGCGCTGATTCCTATACAACAATGATCGCCGCCGCCGCGCTCGGAGCGGTACAGGATTCCTGTTTTCAGGGAAATCCGCCGGGAGAAACGGGAATCCTTGTCGCAGGACGGTTCGGACCACAGAACACGACAGCAAAATTTCTGGATGAACTTCTCGACTATCCGGAGGATCAACTGCTTTCCGCAGCATTCACACACTCGGTACACAACGCGGCGGCATCGTATGTCGCGGAACTGCTTCATTTAACGGGACCGGTCTTCACCATGACCCATACTGGAACAACCGTTCCCGAAGGTCCGTTCGCCACGTTGAACGCCTGCTTCAGAACGGGCTACTGTTCCCGTATTCTCTTCCTCTCGGCGCATGAATCGGGATACATCGACGAAACTCTGCGGAAACAGCACGGACCCGGATTCGGAGAACCGGACGACTCGCCGGAATGCGTCACAGCCTATCTGCTCACAATCTATGAAAACGAATCAAAATACGGTCCGATGGATCTCCCGGAACGCCGGACACCAACGGAAGGAGTGTAAAACCACATGGAGAACATCACACAGGAAGAAATCGAAACGGCACTGAAACAGGAAATCTCCATCATCACAGGAAAAAAGCCGGAGGAACTGAAAACGGAACAATCGCTTGCCTGGAACGGTATCAATTCCATGGGATTTGTTGAACTGCTGCTATCGGTCAGTCGCCTGTGGAATGTGAACCTTCTGGATGCGGGAATCGAAACGGCGGATGTCGCCTCCCTCTCCGCTCTCGCGGAACGGATCGGAAAGGCACTGGACAGGTAACGGATTATGTTTTCCCGCAAGCTCTATCTCGACGGCTTTGACTGGATCGCCAATCTTCTGAACTACCAGTGCCGTCTCACACCCGGCCGCGGCAACCATTTCATGCTTGTGCTGGAATCGGAAACCCCGTTTCCGGCAGAAGCGGTCCGATCCATGCTGACTTCTCTTGACCCGCTTCTGCCGATGCTCAACGGCTCCATCCGGCGTCATCTTCTCCATCTTGCGCCATACTGGAAGCCGGGCAAACCGGAACCGGTTGCCCTGACAGAAGAAGAACTGCTGTTCCCTTCTGATTTTTCACTGTCGCTGGAACGTTTTGCGAACCGTCCGCTTCCCCGCGGACAGGCTCTGACGGCACATCTGATCTCCTCCAAGGGACGCTCCGCGCTGATCTTCAAATTCAGCCATCTTCTGTTCGACGGACGCGGCGCGGAACTTCTGCTCGAATACCTGCGGCACGGAAAACAGGAACCGCCGGAGCATCAGCCAGGACTCCCCTCCCCGATGCTCAACGAATGGGAAAAACAGTTCTCCTGCGGACGGCAGATTCAGCACAGACTCTTGGAAATCCAGAAAGAGGGTCCGACAATCGTCCGTCATGCCTGCGATACCGCGGCATCCGCCTGCCGCGTCATCTCCCTGACAGAAGAAGAAACCGAAAACCTCCGCCGACGCTCGGACCGCGATGCAGGTCCCTTCATGCTCACGCCCTATCTCCTTGCACTCACGGCAAAAGGATATGACAACCTGATTCCGCGCAGCAGCGGAAATGAACTCTTCCTGATCCCGATGTCCATCGACATGCGCGGACAGGATTCCATTCCACGCGACGCCCTTTTCTTCAATCAATGGAGTCTGCTTCCGGTCAGCATCCGCCGTTCGCTGCTGGCGGATACGGCAGAGTCCCTCCCGGAAATCCGGAAGCAGATTTTCATCCGCACCGGAGAGCGGACGGCTCTCGCCTACCGCGCGGCATCGCGCCTGATGCGGATCGCTCCGCCTCCCCTGCTCCTGAAAATCGTCAGGAAAATGGGCAACAGCACAACAGGAACGTTCATGTTCTCCTTCGTTTCAGGGACTTCTCTGGAACATGACAGATTCGCAGACAGAACCATCGCCAATCTCTACCACCTGCCGTCCATGCCGCCTATGACCGGATTCGGCGTTTTCTTCAACGCTTTCAATAACAGGCTCAACGCGGTTCTCTCCTACCGGAGCGGAATCTTTCCGGAATCGGATATCGAACACTTCGCCACCGAACTGGAAACATCCCTGAAAGGAAAATCATGAACATTTTCGAACAGATTGTCCGGGAAACCGGGGACTGCAGGGGGACTGCCGTCATCGACCGGGGAGAGACATACTCGTATCCGGAACTGCTGGAAGAGGTACGTCTGTTTGCCTCGGTACTCCGGACAAACGGAGTCCGTCCGCTTGCCCGGGTCGGGATTCTTGCGGATGATTCCTATGAATACATCGTCATCAGTCTTGCGGTTCTCTCCCTGAATGCGGCGATCGTGCCGCTCTCCACGCGGGCCTCCGCGGAAGAGCTGGAGGCAATGCCCGCCGGAGTCGGACTCAATGTTCTGATCTGCAGCTCCTCACGACGGAAGGAGAACGATCTTTCCCTTCCTGTCCCGGGCCGTTTCAAGGAACGATTCTTCCTGCGGGTTCTTGATGAAATCATCGTCCCGATTCCCCTGCCGGAGGGAAAAATTCCGGCATTCATCCGCTTTTCCTCCGGAACAACCGGCGCCAGCAAAGGGGTTGTGCTCTCCCATCAGTCGGTACTCGAACGAACCTCTGCTTGCACAGGACTTGGAGTTGTGCGTGGAGAGCATGTGCTGTGGGTGCTTGACATGGCTTTTCATTTTGTCGTTACAATTCTGCTGTTTCTGCGCAAAGGAGCAGCAATTGTGATCTGCGGACAGCCGATCGAACAGGGAATGGCGGCAGCGGTCCGAGCCTTTCCGATCCGTCTGCTGTACGCCACTCCGTACCACTACCGCCTGATGACCCACTCCCCTGAATTTACCCCCGACAGCCTGAAACAGGTGCGTCTCGCGATCTCCACCGCGATGAAGCTCGAACCGACCGATGCAGACATGTTCCGGAAAAAATTCAGCCTTCCTCTCTCTCAGGCATACGGAATCATCGAAGTAGGACTGCCCTGCATCAACTCCACGGAACACCCGGAGAAAGCCGCCTCCGCAGGAAAACTTCAGGACGCCTACCGCATCCGAATCGACTCTCCGGACGCGGAAGGACATGGAGACATTCTCATACAGGGACCCGGCATGTTCGATGCCTATCTGACTCCATTCCGTACACGGGAGGAGGCCTGTCCCGGCGGATGGTTCCGAACCGGAGACATCGGATTTCTTGATGAGGAACGCTTTCTCTTCATCGTCGGACGAAGTAAAAATGTCATCAATTTTGCGGGAATGAAAATTTTCCCTTATGAAGTTGAAACCATTCTGAACGAGCACGAATTTGTCGGGGAATCACGTGTCAGCGGGATCGCGATGCCGGGCTTCGGAGAGATTCCCGCAGCGGAAATCGTCCCCTCTGCGGACCTTCCGCCAGACTGGAGAGAACAGCTCCGGAAATATTGTTTTGCCAGACTCGCCCCCTACAAGGTTCCAAAACAGTTCCGAATCGTCAGAGAGCTACCCCGTACCGCCAGCGGAAAACTGCGGAGGAACGGATAAAATCGCCGGTTCCGTTGCGATCAGAGCATCGAATACTCCGGAGCAATCTCCACCGGATCGGAAAGAGGACGGCAGCGGAACGTATTCACCACCATTCGCAGATCCTCCAGAAGCGACGCTCTCTTTTCCGCATCGGACTCTCCGGCAAGAAGATCACAGAAGGGAACCGTTTCACTCCTGCCGTTCTCCCGCAGAACACTTCTTGTAATGCTGTACGAAACGGATGCCAGTCTTGTTCCGGAGCTCTCTTTTTTCAATCCGATTTTCAGGAGCAGAGCTGTGGACGAAATCGGATGTCGGCGATTTTCAGGAGATTCCCCCGGCGTAAAGGAAAAGTTCCCGAGCGAATAAAACACCGGACACCTTCCTCCAGGCTCACTTTTCTGAACGACATGCGGATGATTGCCGACAATCAGATCAGCTCCGAATTCCCGGATTTTTCCAACCAGAAACTCCGTATAGGGATCAGGCGGAATGTTGTACTGTCCGCCGCTGTGCATAAGAACAATCACGAAATCGGCCCCGGCGGAACGGCTGTTCCGAATATCTTCGCGGAGACGGTCCAGATAAACGGAAGAAGAGTCTGCCGTTCCAGCTGCTTTCATCCGTTCCGCAATTGTCTCCGCCGATTCCAGAAGATGAATGGAACCGGGAAGGGTTTCCTGCGGCTGGAACAGATTCACCGCCCAGGAATCCTCCTCACGCAGAAAAATATGATTGGCGAATGCGTTTGTCCCATAGGTATAGGAAAGGAATGCCACCCGGATCCCGTTGATCACCCGGAGAAAGACTGCATCCCGCTCCCGGGAGGAACGCGCGGTTCCCGTATGTGCCAGACCGGCCCGGTCCAAAGCATCCAGCGTCTTTTTCAAACCGGTCAGTTCCCGGTCCAGACAATGATTGTTCGCCGTGGAGAGGAGATCGAATCCGGCATCCTTCAAAGCGACAAGAAAGGACTCCGGTGTATTGAAGGAATACAGGACATTTGAATATCCGGCAGCCTCGCCCGCAACGGGAGTCTCCAGATTTCCAACCAGATAATCGGTATCCGCCAGAAGGGGTGCCGTTTGCGTGAAGACGGAATGGAACTCGTAACCGGAGGAAGTCCGGCATGCAGAAAGTTGTCCCCGGTTGCACATGATGTCCCCGGTAAAAGTCAAGGCAGCTGTCTGACTCATTCAGTCTTTCCTTTCTTCAGATAGAGCAAAACCGCGTGTGCAATGGATTCGCCATACAGAAGCATTGCCTTCCGGTCCACAGTTACTTCGCCGAAATTTGCAAACGGAATCTCAATCGTCTGAGCACAGGAGACAAACGGAAGCTCTGCGGCAAAATGTTTGATGGTTTTCCCCTGCGTATAATTTTTCCCTGTATTCCAGGAAGTTCCGAACGGAATGTTGTTCTTCTTGAAATAGGGAGCCTCGGGAACGCGTACTGATTCCAGAAGATCGGCAAAACGGTCCATGGCGTGATCCATCTTTTCATTGCCGGTCCCGACCATGTACGTCACTTCATTCCAGTCTCCGAAAATCCACGGGCAGTGCAAATCCAGAACAAAATCCGTTTTTTTCTCCACAATCAGTTTCCGGAGTGCAACCGTTTCCGGATAGAGTCCTGGCTCCTGATAATCGCGGGCGTAATCGTGAGGAATTCGGTTTTTTCCCTGGTCGCCATCCTCCACGCCATCCTTATCGGTAAAGGGAACCGCATAGAGTACGGCGTACTTCCGGAATTCGCGTCCGAACTCAGAATCAGCCAGCACGGCACGCAGAAATCCTTCCATCGCATGGGTTGCCATCATCTCCCCGGCATGATGACGGGAGGTCAGAAGGACCGCATGTTCAGGAGCCCCTTCCCGGATTGTCACGAGTTCCACGTTCCGTCCCTTCCGACTCCGGCAGAGGGTTCCTGGCCGCAGAAAAGGATTTCTCTCGAACTCCCGGAGAAACGACTCGAAGTCGCGTTGAAGATACTGCATGCCCATACAGAAAATCACTTCCTGGCCGACTTCGGGACATTCGTACTCAAAACCGCGGGCATTCGTCCAGCGTTCCCGGCTGAGCCAGCGCCAGGATCTTCCGCCGTCGAGACTGAACGCGGGTCCCCGGGTCCCGACTTTGTTGTCCCGGACAAAGTGAAAGCGATACACCCCTTTTTCCGGGAAAACAGCTTTAAAACACCAGTAGAACCAATCACCTGCCGAATCTCTCATTTCGACATCCAGTTCAATGTTGCGCCCCATCACGGAAACCACCCGGATGTTTCCACCCGGAATTCTGTTTGTAATCATACAGTCTCCTTTCCCATTTTTCCATCCCGAATCATTCTGAGAAAAACAGCAGCACGCTCCTGCAAGAAGCAGTCCACACAGCCAGGCTCTCATCGTTCAGCCGTCCTTTCCGGCGCGAAGGAACCGTACTTTTCCCGGACGAGATCAATCATTGCCTGCAATGGAGGCGAAAAACGACGTCCGGGGTCCACCAGGCATCCTGTTTCCACCTCGCACCCGGTTTCAAAGCGGGGCACAACCACTCCCGGCGGGAGAGTCCCGAGATAGTAATCCGGAATGATCGAAAATCCAAGATTGCGCTGAACGTAGGAGATCAGTGTTGTCGTATAACGAGACTCAACATAGAAACGGTTCTTCTCCAGAAACGGCATCTTCCGGAACACCAGATCGCGGATCGACGCATAGGAATGGGAAAGAAAGGGTTCTTTCCGCAGCAGAGCTTCCGTGATCCGCTCCGCCTTCGCCAGCGGCGAATGCACCGAACAGATCAGCACCAGCCGATTCCGGTACATCGGAAGATAAAGCAGATCCGTTCCCGCATACCCCTGCACACCGAACATGATATCAAGCGTTCCGTTCTTCAAATCGGCGCAGAACGTATCCTTCTCCTGGACCGACGGATCAATTTCCGGATACCGCCGGAGCAGTTCCACAATCAGATCCGGAACCACCGCTCCGGACGTATACGGCCCGCACCCGATGCGGAGCGGACCCGATACATGATGCAGAAACGATTTCATATCCACAGGAAGATCACTGAACTGATCCAGCAGCAACTTGACTCTCTGATAAAAGAACTCACCGGCGGAGGTCGGAACAAGCCGGTTCCCTTTCCGCTGGAACAGCTTGCACTCCAGCTCCTCCTCCAGCAGACGCAGCTGTTTGCTGACGGCAGGCTGCGTAATGAACAGCTTCTTAGCCGCCTCCGTCACACTTCGGCATTCCACGGTCTTCTGAAAATATTCCAGCTGAATGAAGTTCATGAAAATCCGGATCCTTTCCGCTTTTCCAGCAATATAACATGACTCCCGCAAAAAGAAAATGAATCTTTTTTATTTCCTTCATAACCGGAAGTTATCCCCTTTCTGCTTTTTTTCAGAAAAAAAGAAGAAGGGTCTTGACAAAAAAACAGTTTTGTTATATAATATACAACGTTTAGCAAACCTTAGCTAACATAAAAACAAAAAACAGATAGAAAAACGATGAAAAAAGCAGAAAGTCCCGTTGCGGAATACATGAAGATCAGGCGCTATGTGATGACGTTGATCCTGCGAGCCGGAACAAACTCTGTGCGCATTCCGACGGTCGTGGAACTGGCAAAAAAATTTGATGTCAGCCGACCGACCGTCAGCAAGGCAATGAAAATGCTCACGGAAGATGGTTTTATCATTGCACGTCCGAGCCTCGGCAGTTTCACCAATCCGGCACGGAAGATTATGCAGGGAAGCGATGCCCTGCCCGTCATCGGCATTCTGGAAAACGATGGAATGCTGGCGCACTACTTTCCGTATCAGGCGCATCGTCTTTCCCATATTCTGAGGGAACTGGCGGCGATCCCCGCAATTCAGCATATTCTGAATCTGAGCGGACACCGGAAGGAGACAATTCTGCGGGAACTGGAAGGAGCGGGACTGGATCTGCTGATCTGGATTCATCCATCCGCCTCCCAGCTCCCAGTTATTGATGAACTGAGAAAAAACGGCTTGAAAGTCATTGTCTGCGGTTGCGATGACGACTGTCCCGGCAATATTGCCATCGACTACGAGGGAGCCGGATATGAGATCGGCCGGCGTCTGCTGGCGGAAAACAGAACCCGAGTTCTCTATTTCCCGCAGGACAAAGAGAAAAAAGTCCAGTTGCATGGACTCCTCCGCGCATACCGGGAAGCCGGAGTGGAACTGAACCCGAATCTGTTTCTGGAAGACATCGCCACCGTCTGCGAGGATTTGCGGAAACTGCTTCTCTGCGGTGTCCCCGTGGATGCCATCTTCTGCGCTACGTCTCTGAATGACCGTCTCTTTCAGGCGATTGAAGAAGGCTGTCCCGATTTCCGGCAAAAAATCTCCCTGATCCGTCCCGATATTACGGATGGTTCCATCAAGGAGGCTCCGGGATATATCTACAAAATCCCGTTCCGTGAATTCGCAGAGCGGATCGCGGAACGTGCCCGGCTCCTTCTCTCCGGACAGGATCCGCAGGAACAGAACATGGAAATCATACCGGTTGAAATCATACAACAAACATAAAAGAAGGAAATGGCGATGAAACAGAAAAAAGACAGACTCTCCGAATTCACATTGATAGAACTTCTGGTCGTGATTGCAATTATAGCGATTCTTGCATCTATACTCATGCCGGCGCTGGGATCGGCACGAGCTAAAGCAAGATCGCTGTCCTGTATGAATGCCATGAAATCGCTTGGAACGGCGGGAATCATGTATGCGAACGGAAACGACGATGTATGGGTTCCCTACAGCGGAGGCGGTGATTTGTTCTGGTATCAGAATCCGGATTTCATCAAGGGGCTGGGTTTCAAGACCTATCCCTCGACAGGAAACTGGGCGCTGAATTATGTGCAGAAAAACAATATTTGTCCGGACTCCACGCGTCCGCTGCCCGATGGCGACAAATGGGTCGGGGATAAGTGGCAGAAGCTTTCGTCCACTTATGCGGATGAATACCTCAACGGAGAACTGCTCCCCGAAAGAACAACCGATGACGGACGCTATTACCGGCTGAATAAAATCCGTGCGGCCTCCCGGAAAATTGCTTTTACGGAGACCACAAACGCGGGACGGAACACCATGTGGAAAATGTCGCCGGAAAAGTTCTGGGCAACCGGCAACGATGCGGGTTCCGACTGGTATTCCGCCTATCGCCACAACAATAACAGGGCGATGAATGTCACTTTTTTCGACGGACATGTCGAAAACCGTGACTACACCACTCTCATTGTCTCGGGTACTTACTGGAACCGAAACAAGATGCAGTACTTCCCCTATGACAACTGGACCTATTGAATTCAATCAGACTAAGGAAATCACCTTTCATGAAAAAAACACTGACACTTCTTTCGCTCCTCCCCGCTCTCCTCCTGAATGCAGAACACGTTCTCTTCCAGAGGGATTTTCGCTCGGCGGACGATCTGATCGGAATTGAAAAAATAAAACGTGACAATACTGCAGTTGTCCCCATTGACGGATCGAACGCGTTGCGCTTCACCGTTCCCGCGAATGCGGAAAAGCCGCGCAATACCGCAACGATTCCTCTGCGCGGAGCGGAGATCCGCAACCGCCGCATCACCGTTACCGCAGACGTGAAACTGGAACTTTCCGCGCCCGAAAAACGCTGGGAAGGCGGTTGGTTCGCTCTCTGGGCCGGAGGAAAAAAAGGGACAAAAGCTGTCTGGAAGCGCAACGTGCTCGGCACGGGAAAAACCGATTGGAAAACCGTATCCCTCTCCTGCGACATTCCCGATACCGTCACGCGGGGATATCTGGAAATCGGAATTGTCGGAGCCTGCGGAACAATTCTCTTCCGCAATCTGAAAATCGCGGCGGGCGATGTATTTCTGCCGATGGAACAATGCGCAAACTGGGGCTTCAGCGACAGTATTGCCGGAGATCACAAAGGCGGATGGCACGATCAGGGGAGTTCTCAGGATGCCTCCAGCTTTCCGGTCAAACGACAGACCTTCGCCAATGTACCATTCCGCGTACTTGATCCGAAGGAATACCAGGGGAAAGCAATTGTGGCCCTCCGTTGTCCACGTCTCCCGGATGCGCCGGAACGGGTCGAAATTACGCCGGCGACTCCCGTCCACGGCAAATTTCTCTATCTTCTCCACTCCTCCGCATGGGCGGCCCCCAAAGGAAGCGTATCCGGATACATCGAACTGACCGGAACAGGAGGAAAAGCGGAAATCCCTGTCATCTATGGAAAGGATCTGACAGACTGGTGGAAAGGAAAACCTGTGGAAAATGCCGTTGTCGGCTCAGTCATCACGCCGAAAGACGGATTCGGAGCGGCTTATGTCTCGCGGTTCTCAATTCCGGAAAGTGTCGGAACACTTACAAAAATCGCCTTCCGCAAGCCCCCGGAAAGCGAAGTTCTGTGGCTTCTGATCGCGGCGACCATCTCCGATGAACAATACCGGTATCCCGAACAAAAACAACAGATTATCCGCGCGAATGAGGTCTGGAAACCGCTGCCGGAAACGTTCAAACCCTCTCCGAAAGCGGGAACGGCGCTGGATTTCAGCCTCCTGTTCCCGAAACACAGAATCGGAGAATTCGGACGGGTCATCGCCGGGAAAAGCGGACACTTCGAATTCGAGAAACGTCCCGGAGTTCCGATTCGCTTTCTCGCATTCAACCAGAACCGGGAGTTCGGAAAATACTTCACCGGAATCACCGAAATCGTCTCGAAAAAGGACGCGGAGGAATACGCGGACCAGATCGTGCGCGGCGGCTACAATCTCGTCCGCATCTGGGCAAGGCACATGCGTGATCTGGACTGGAAGGAGCTTGGAGCTTTTGAATATTCGCCCCGGCTGCGGGACCAGTTCGACTATCTGCTGTACTGTCTGAAGAAGCGAGGAGTCTACATTTTCCTCTCGCTGCCTGTTCCGCACCTCGGATTTGACCGCTGCTATCCCTGGGGGGGAGCCGAAAAGCACGACTGGGATCTCTACCGTCACAAACGCGATTATGACGCCTGGTGCAGAAATGCCGAACTTGTGCTCAATCACGTGAATCCGTATACGAAGATGCGCTGGATCGACGATCCTCAGATTGCCTTCATCGACTGCAACAATGAACAGGAATTCGTCTTTCTCCGCGCCGACGACAGATTTGCCGAACTCTTCCGGAGCTTTCTGAAGCGGAAATACGGTTCATTCCAGCGTCTGAAACAGGCTTGGAGCAAGGAGGCGGCGCACCTTTCCTCGTTCGATGACATCAAAACCTTCCAGCCGCTCGCAAAGGACGCTCCCGGACAGCTCGGACGCGACCGCGCGGAATTCATCTCGGAACAGGAACAAGGACTCTATGAACGCGAACGAGAATTCCTCCGCAGACTCGGCTACAAAGGACTCGTGACAAGCTTTGCAATGGGCAAGTCGATGCGCCACACCGCGGTCCGCAAAGACTTCGACTTTGTCACCATGAACAGCTATCACGACCATCCCTCCGGCGGACCGCTCGCAAAGGGATCGCGCGTCAACCAGACCAGTTCCATCGGTTCCGCCGCGAACACGGTCTGCAGCTATCTGGCGACTCGGATTTCCGGCAAACCGTTCCTGGTTTCCGAACACGGGCACTGCTTCTGGAACAAATATCGTTACGAACACGGATTCGTTCTCGGCGGATATGCCGCGCTGAACGGATTCGACGCCCTTACCGCGTTCACCATGGTCCCCACCCGAAATTTCAGCAGGAAAATCGTAGATTTTGAAATCCGCTTCGACCCTGTCCGCCGCGCTACGGAACTGATGACCGCTCTCCTCTACCGGCGCGGCGATGTCAGAACGGCTCCTTTTCGCACCCGAATCACAATGGATCCGAAGGAAATCATTCAAAGCAATCAGTTTACGGAATCTATCAGTGCCTCCCAGCTCCGCATGGGACTGGTCGGAGAGTGTTCCGTGGACCTGTTGGCACGTCCGGCGGAAAAGAACGAAGTGCTCCTGCCGCGACTGGGGACCTCCGCAACGGCGGTCCGCCATGCAGATGCCAGCATTGTCGATTCCCGGAACACCGTCTTTGATATGGACAGGATTCTCCGGAACCTGAAATCACGCGGTTTGCTGCCGGCAGACAACAAGACCAATGCCCTGAAAGATTCTTATGTCAGTGCGACTGGAGAACTTGTCCTGGAGGCACGCAAAAACCGGATGACCATCGAAACCGACCGGTTCCAGGGAGTCTGCGCGGAAGCCGGCAGCCGAGCGAATCTCCGCAATTTTCAGGTGCGAAGCATGAACCGGAGGGGATGTCTCGCACTGGCATCCATCGACGGGAACAAAAGCATCCGGGACGCGAAACGCCTCCTGCTCTTTGTCGTCACGAATGCGCTCAACTCCGGAATGATATTTGAAGAAGAGGATCAGCGAGTCTGTCTGAACCACGGAGACATTCCAATTCTGCTGGAAACCGGTACATTCGAACTGGAAGTCAATACGGCTCACGCCCGCAAGATGACTCTTTATGCTCTTGCGCCCGATGGAACAAGACTCGAACAAATTCCCGTCAGGAACACCGGGAACGGCATTGCATTCACAATCCGTACAGCGGCGCTCAAACACGGTCCGAGTCTTTATTTTGAACTGTCGGAATGAATCAGGCTTTCCCGGAATGCCGTCTCCGGAACTGACTCGGCGTCTCGCCGAATTGCCGACGGAACTGTTCCGCAAAATAAGAAGAATCAGAAAAGTGCAGGCGTAATGCGATTTCCGATATCGGCATCTCATATCGCAGCAGACGGCACGCCTCACGCATCCGCAGCTCCAGCAGATACTGTACCGGAGAATGCGACGGAAATTCCCGATTCCAATAACGAAAAAAAGTCCGGCGCGATAATCCATATCTCGAAGCCAGCTCTTCCAGAGAGATCCGTTCCCCGTAGTGCGCCCTGAGATAAGAGGCGATCCGCTGTATCTTCTCCGCATAAAAGGATTCCCCTTCCGAACGCCGGATACTCCGACGCGCAGGATGCTGAAGCATCAATTCCCGAAGCAGGCACAACGCGTATCCGTCTATCCGGTCAATGTACCCGGAGACAGACATGTTTTCGCACAAAGTATCAATTTTCCGAATCAGCGAACGGATTTCCGGCGTGATCTCCAGCTGCCATGCAACCGTATCCAGCAGAATTCCCTGCTCCTCCAGACGGCCGCAGAGCGAACCATCGTAAAGAATTGCGAACGCCTCACGCCGCGCAAACGGCGGCGAATGAAAATCACTCCCCGGATACTTCAGATACACATGCGGAAACAGCATACGGGTTTCATGCCCATCCTGAATGTCGACGGAATACGCATCCGTGGAAGAGAGACGGATGGCAAATTCCATAATATTCCCCCGTTTTCCATCCCACGTCCCAAGTGCATTATCACAGGAAAGAAGCGCTGTAAGAGGCAGTGGCGCTGAAAGCGTCCTGGGCAGATCATTAAAATGCAGATAGTAATTCTTCATAATCAGTATGATATCACTTCTTTCCCCGCTTTTCAACCATTTCCGGCACGATTCCCATATTTTTTGGCATTCTTTTCATAGCGCCGTTCCCAAATTCACTCTATAATATCCGCAACAACATGGAGATTGTTTTATGAACCGGATTGAAAACGATTTTATTTCTCTCGTAATCGACGACCAGGGAACCCTTGTCGAACTCCGCAATAAAAAATCAGGCAGAGAACTCTTCCGTCCGCACGAACTGCTCCGCATGATCCTCGGAGATTCCGAATGCCTGGAACTGGAAGCCCGTCCCGCAGGGAAACCGGAAATCCAACTGGAAAATGCCCGGATCACCCTCACCTATCCAGAAAGCGAATGCGAACAACGCGGCACGATTCCCATCTCCGTCACCATCTCCGCCGAATTGCAGGACGATGACATCCAATGGAGCGCAACCATCGCAAACAACACCGCGGACAAACTCATCCGCGAACTCCATTTCCCGATCTTCTCCATCCGCGATCCCGAACCGCCGATGGCAGCAATCACCACGGAACTGGTCAGCGAACGGATTGAGAATCTTCCGCAGTACATCCGATCCTGTTTCACCAATTACATGGCGCCGGACCAGAAATACATCCGGAGCAATCCCGCCATCTATCCGGGACGCTCCTGCTCCATGAACTGCTTTGAACTCGACTGGGGAAACGACGGCTTCTATTTCGGTTGTCACGACGATTCCTTCGAACTGACGGCCCATCTCTTCGAACTGGAAAAAAACACCTCCCTCAACATGTTCATGGTCCGGTACCCCTTTCTGAACCCCGGAGAAAGTCGGAGCGAAAATCAAATCGTCACCTCTCCGTATACCGGACCCTGGTGGATCGGAGCACAGAAATACCGGAAATGGGCAGACACCTGGTTCTCCGCTCCGAAGATTCCGCAGCATGTCCGGAATTCCGCCGGCTGGCAGAGAATCATTCTGCATCATCAGTACGGCGAATATTTCTTTCCCTACGACAAGCTCGAACAAGCGTATGATGACGCCGTAAAAGCCGGAATCGACACGCTGTTTCTCTTCGGCTGGACAGCCGAGGGAATGGACGCAGGTTATCCGGTCTATTCCCCCGATTCATCGCAGGGCGGAACCGAAGCTCTGAAGGAAAACATTCGCAAGGTTCACGCAAAAGGCGGAAAAATCATTCTCTATTTCAACGGACAGCTCATCGATGCAGATACCGATTACTACCGTTCCGGCGAAGGACAACGCGTCTCCATCAAACGAGCCGACGGCACCGAACACCGCGAATTCTACAATTTCAGCAACACGGGAACATTTCTGCGGGCGTTCGGCAACAAGACCTTCGTTGTCGCCTGTCCCTCCTGCCGTTCCTGGATCGAGATCCTCAAACGCCATATTGATTTTGCAATCGAAATCGGAGCCGATTCCGTCTTTTTCGATCAACTTGGCCTTGCCTCCTATCCCTGCTGCGATCCCTCGCACGGACATCCCGTTCCCTTCACCGGACTCATGAACAGCAAGCGGGAAATGCTCAGGGAGCTTTACGAATACGCAAAATCCAGAAAGGCAGATCTCGGATTCGGAATCGAATGCACCACCGATCAGACGCTCCAGTACACGGACTTTGTCCACATTTTCGGATTTCCCGCCTCGACCCGGAATCCGAACTGGAAAGAAACCGGAGAAAAACCGCAGGTTCGTTCGGCAAGCTATCTCTTCAAGGAGGCCTTCCCGGAAGCGGTCATCTCCAACCGCAACATCCGCGACGACTCCGACGTTGAATTTCCCGTCAATCAGATGCTTCTTCTCGGCAGCCGGAGCGATGTGGAAATCTACCGCTGCCGCAGTTCCATCGCCGCGACCCCCCGTTATCAGGCGTATCTGGGCAAAGCCAACGCCTTCCGCGAACGCTCCGCCGATCTTCTTTATAACGGAAGTTTCTGCGCCGATGAATTCCATTCTCTGAGCAATCCGGAAATTCAGACAAACGCCTTCCGGCTCGCCAACGAACTGGGGATTCTTCTCACACAGAGCAACCGGGATGTCCAGCAGACAAAGGTCTCCGTACCCGGCTATCGGTTCATCCGCATGGATTCCGTCTCCGGCGATGTCACATGGGAAAACGGAACGGTCACAATTCCAAGAGACGGATTCGCTATTCTGGTCTATCAGAAAGAGTAATCCAACCGGATTTTCTGTCCGCCTGCCTCCGGAGAGAACCCCTGTCGTGTATTTCGTGAACAGCGGGGTGGCGCTTCTCTCCGGAGGAATCTGTCTGCATCGTCCTGTCCGATCCGTCCCGCGCATTGAAAAATCCGTTTTTCATGCTATGTTTCTCTTTTCAAAATGGAAGAAACGGAATCATGCAGGATCTCATTGATTTACATACGCACAGCACGGCGTCCGACGGATCGGAATCTCCGGCAGGCATTGTCCGGCTGGCAAAAGAAAAAGGACTCCGGGGCATCGCACTGACCGATCACGACACGGTATCCGGTCTGCGGGAATTCCTAGCTGCGGCGGAAAAAGAGGAAATCGACGCAATCCCCGGAGTGGAACTCTCCACCTTGCTGTTCAGCAAGGAACTGCACATTGTCGGACTCTTCATCGCCCCGGAAACGCCGGAACTTCTCGAACTGCTCGAGCGGATGCGCCGCGGACGTGAAACACGAAACCGGGAAATGATCCTGAAACTCTCCGCCGCAGGCTTCGACGTCTCCTACGATGAACTGCTCCAGGAGGCGGGCGGAGAAAGCATCGGCCGGCCCCATATCGCCGCCATGCTCCTCCGGAAAGGATATTTCAAAACCATGCAGGACGCCTTCGAACAATATCTGAAACGGGGATGCCGCTGCTATGTTCCACGCAATCTCCCGGAACCGGCGGAAGCCATCCGGACCATCCATGCAGCCAAGGGTCTGGCCATCTGGGCGCATCCCGTCAGCGGACAGTCCGGAGAACGCGCCTTTGCTCGGAAAATGCTCCGCAAGCTCATCCCCGCCGGACTCGATGGAGTGGAAGTCCGCTACTCCATGTATTCCGAACACCAGTCCCGCATGATGGATGAACTCGCGGAAGCCGAAGGAATTCTGAAATCGGGCGGCAGCGATTTCCATGGTACCAATCAACCGAGCATCAGCCTCGGATGCGGATGCGGAAATCTCGCAGTTCCGTTTGAATATCTCGAAAACATGCGGGCTGTTCTCGCCGCGCGAAAGGATGCGGCACAATGAAACTCCCTATTCTCCCCGTGATTCTCCTTGCGTTCACACTGACAGGTCTCCGCGCGGAAGATTCGGGACTGCGCCTCAACACAATCCGCATTGTCGCAAAGGGTGGATTCAAGGAACTGATCAAGGAAGAGGTCCTCAGCCGTCTGAACCGGATGGACAGTTCCTGCGAACTCTCCTCCGGAGAAACCGGAAGCGGCAACACATCTGGAACCACTGTCCTCACGCTTGCTCCGGAACGGGAACTGAAAGGAAACGGCAGCGTTCCTCTGCTCCGGAAAGGGGTTGTCATCGCAGTCAGCCGGAAAAACCCGTATAAGAACCTGACAAGGCAGGAAGCGGAAAAAATCCTGAAAAATGATTTTCCTGTCTGGCCGGAAACAGATATCCCCGTAAAAAACATCTATTATCTGCCTCATATATTCGAATCCGGCAAGGCCCCCGGAAAAAAAGGAAAAACCCGTTTCAGCCTGGTGCGGTTTGCCGATATCGCGGAAAAACTGCTGGAACACGATCCGAAGGCGATCGTTCTGCTCCCGCTGACCGCAGCGATCTCTCCGCCGCCAGCCCTGCAAACGGTATCAATCGACGGAATCCTCCCGGATTTCGACTCCATTACGGAAGGTCGTTATCCTCTCCAGGAAACTTACAGTCTGAAAGTACACGACGGCGCGCCGAAAGAGATTTCCGAACTGGCGGAACTCCTGCGCTCTCCGGCTTATCGACGGAACATTCTGAACTTCGGTTCAATCCCTATTCATACAACCAACGGAGGTGCCCAAAAATGACACAGGCGTTTTTTGTGACAGGAACAGGTACCGATATAGGCAAAACCTACATCACATCTCTGCTCGCCCGCTATACCACAGAACGAAATCTGACCACAGCAGTCATGAAACCCGCTCAGACGGGAATGCTGGATCCCATGCAGGGAGATCTCGGAAAAGTCAAACAGGCGGCTCCCGGAATCCTGGATCTGCCGATGGAACTGGCCTGTCCCTACTGTCTTGAATTTGAGTCTTCGCCGCATCTTGCCGCGGAGCTTGCCGGAATCCAGATCGACATCCGGAAAATCATCCGTGCGTACCACAAGATCCGGAACACCTGGCAGCCGGATGTTCTCTTTCTGGAGAGCGCCGGAGGAGTCTGCGTTCCGCTGAACCAGCGCCAGATCATGGCGGATATCCCGGCGGATCTCGCAATCCCGGCAATTGTCGTCGCGGATGCAAGCCTCGGAACCATCAACCACACGACCATGACCGTCAACGAACTGCGCAGATACAATGTGGAAGTCTGCGGTGTCATCGTCAATCGGGTTCCGGAAAACGCCGGTATCCTGATCCGGGACAATCTCAAGATGATCGAAAAGTTCGCACGCGTGGAAATTCTTGCCTGCGCGGCTCCGGACGGAGGCTTCTTCCAGGACTCCGGACTGAAGCATCTCTTCGGCTGAACCGCCTCTCCGACACCTTCTCCTTCCAATCCCGGCTCTCCGCCGGAGATTGGATTTTTTCGCGTTTTCTACTTGAAATTGGCGTTCCCGGATATATATTCAGGATCGTATTATGACAGGAAGGCTGAACATGGAAGAAAAGGAACAGGATACCTCTTTAAATACCCCCTCCCCCAACGGAACAGTTTACGATGCCAGCACAATCAAGACCCTGAGTTCCCTGGAACACATCAGGCACCGTCCCGGCATGTACATCGGCAGAATGGGAGACGGTTCCCATCCCGACGACGGGGTCTATGTCATGATTAAAGAGATCATCGACAACAGCATTGACGAATATATCATGGGCTACGGCCGGAGAATTGACATTGCCATAGAAGGTTCCGTCATCCGGGTTCGGGATTACGGACGGGGAATTCCGCTGGAAAAACTCGTCGACTGCGTCTCCCAGATCAATACCGGTGCAAAATACAACAGCGAAGTCTTCCAGTTTTCTGTCGGCCTCAACGGAGTCGGAACCAAGGCGGTCAACGCACTTTCGGAGCGCTTCATGGCAATGTCGGTCCGGGAAGGGAAATTCAAAAAAGCCGTCTTCGAAAAAGGAGTTCTCCAGGAAGAAAGCGACGGGGCCACCGAGGAACGCAACGGAACCATGATCGAATTTGTTCCAGACGCAGCCCTCTTTCCCAAATACACCATCAAACAGGAGTATGTGGAACGCCGCCTCTGGATGTATGCCTATCTGAACAGCGGACTGTCGCTGTATCTCAACGGACAGGCTCGCTATTACTCCAAAAACGGACTGAAAGACCTGATTGACACGGAAGTAACCGGCGAAAGTCTCTATGAAATCGTGCATTACAAAGACAAGACTCTCGAATTCGCGTTCACGCATACCGCAGACTTCGGCGAAAAATACTACTCGTTTGTCAATGGACAGTACACAAACGACGGGGGAACCCACCTGTCGGCATTCAAGGAAGGACTCCTCCGCGCCGTAAATGAATTCTCGGGGAAAGACTACGACGGAAAAGATCTGCGCGACGGCATCGTCGGCACCATTGCGATCAAACTCCAGGATCCCGTCTTTGAATCGCAGACAAAAAACAAACTCGGCAATACAGACATCAAAGGCTGGATCGTCGGAACCGTCAAGCAGGCGGTCGTCGACTATCTCCACCGCCATCTTGATGAAGCCGAACTCCTGCTGGAAAAAGTCCGGAAAAACGAAGAGGTCCGCAAAGAGATCCAGTCCGTCCAGAAGAAAACCAAGGAGATGTCCAAACGTCTGAGCCTGCGCAACAGCAAGCTCAAAGACTGCAAATACCATTTCGGCGACCGATCCAAATTCGGCGATGACACCATGATCTTCCTCACCGAGGGAGACTCCGCAGGCGGTTCCATGGTCCAGAGTCGTGATCCGAACACACAGGCAGTTTTCTCCCTCAAGGGAAAACCGTTCAACTGCTATGGAAAGAAGATCGAAACCGTCTACAACGTCGAAGAACTCTTCTACATCATGAAGACGCTCGACATCGAAGAGGACATCGACAATCTCCGCTATGCCAAAGTCGTCATAGCCACCGATGCCGATGTGGACGGTCTCCATATCCGGAATCTGCTCATCACCTTCTTCCTGACCTATTTTGAACAGCTCATTCAGACCGGTCATCTCTACATTCTGGAAACGCCGCTTTTCCGGGTCAGGAACAAAAAAGTGACCTACTACTGCTACTCCGAAGAGGAACGCGATCAGCGAGCCAAGGAACTCGGCAAAGCCGCGGAAATCACCCGGTTCAAAGGACTCGGTGAAATTTCCCCCGGCGAATTCGGACAGTTCATCGGAGAAAACATCCGGCTCGAAAAGGTCATGATCGACCATACAAAAGGCATCAACGAGATGCTCAAATTCTACATGGGCGACAATACTCCCGACCGCTGGGAGCATATCGTCAATCATCTGGTGTAACTCATGGCAAAGAAGAAATCAACCAAACAGCACTCCGATCCGCAGCCGCCCGAAGAGACCGCCGCCGTACCGGAGACACCTTCCGATTCCGCCTCTGCGCAGACAGCGCCCACCGATTCCGGAATCAACACCGCGGAACCGGAAAATACGGAGGATCAGGAAGATCAGGAGGCATTCGGCGAAATCGCCAAGGTCCAGACAGGTTCCAATGCACGTCTCAAAGAGATGATGGATACGAACTTCATCGAATACGCTTCGTATGTCATCAAGGAACGCGCCATTCCTGATATCGACGACGGGCTCAAGCCGGTGCAGCGCCGCATTCTCTGGGCTATGCACCGGACTGATGACGGGTCATTCCACAAAGTTGCCAATATCATCGGCGACACCATGAAGTTCCATCCTCATGGGGATGCTTCGATCGGTGACGCTCTCGTCGTGCTTGCCAACAAAGAACTCTACATCGACAAGCAGGGGAACTACGGAAGCGTCATCACCGGTCATCCTGCGGCAGCCCCCCGATACATTGAAGCCCGTCTTTCGCCGCTCGGCAGGGATGTCCTGTTCAACGACGACATCACGGAAGTCGTAGATTCCTACGACGGTCGAAACGTGGAACCGGTCCGCCTTCCGATCAAAATTCCCTCGCTTCTGCTGATGGGCGCGGAAGGCATCGCAGTCGGTACGAACACGCGTGTGATGCCCCATAATTTCAATGAACTGCTCAACGCCCAGATTGCGATTCTTCAGGATCGCGATTTCGAACTCTATCCGGACTTTCTCCAGGGTGGAATCATGGACGCATCCAAATATGAGGAGGGCAACGGCAAAATCACTGTCCGTGCCAAAATCGACATCGACGGAAGAAATCTCATCATCCGTGAAATTCCGCCGTTCACCAATACGGAAAAGCTCATGGAGTCCATCGAAAAGGCCGCGACAAAAGGCAAAATCAAGATCGCGACCATTCACGACCTGACGGCAAAAGAGGTCTGCATTGAAATCGTGCCGCAGCGCGGATACGATCCCCAGCGGGCACTTCAGGCGCTCTACTCCTACACCGACTGCTCCATGACCGTCACACTCAACTTAATGGTCATCAAAGAGAACCGCCCAGTCCGGATGAATGTGAAGGAGGTTCTCTACCGCAATACCGAAAAGCTGCTGGAATATCTCCGTGCGGAATTGAACATCGAAATCGGCAAACTGCTTGAAAAGCTGCTTTCCAGAACGCTTGCGCAGATTTTTGTCGAGGAACGTATTTACAAACGCATCGAAACATGCAAAACCTACGAGCGGATCGCCGCCGAGGTCCGCGCAGGACTGGAGGACTTCCGCGATGAATGGGCTCCGATCGTTCAGATGCTCAAGGAAAACGTGGAATTACGCGGCCTCGCAGTCGGAGACAAGGCTGCGGAACTCCGTCTGAAACAGCTTTCAGAAGGCATCATTCCGGATGCGGATGTTGAAACGCTGCTCGCGATTCCGATCCGTCGTATCTCCCTTTTTGACATCGAAAAGAACAAGAAGGAGATGGAGGAGATCCGGAAGCAGCTCGATATCAACAACAAAAATCTCAAACGACTGAAGAGTTATGCGGTCAAATACCTGACGGCCCTGCTTGAGAAATACGGAGCAAATTTCCCCCGGAGAACCCAGATTGCAGCCGACGGATTCCAGAAAATCGATATGGAAAAAATCGCCCTCAACAACATCCGCGTCTACTGGGACCGCAAAGGCTGCTATGTGGGAACCAACGTCAAGAGCGAGGATGTCGTGGTCTGCAACGAATTCGACCACCTGCTCTGCGTTGAACGCAAGGGAAGCTATAAAATCATCGACATCCCTGAGAAGATTTTCATCGACAGGCTCTATGAATTCCGCAAGTACGACAAAACCACCGAGTTCGGAATTGTCTATTCGGACACAAAAACGGGCAAAGTTTATTACAAGCGCTGCACCATCAGCCAGTTCATCAAGGACAAAGAGTACCGGATTTGCCCGGAAAACTGCCGTCTGGAGCTCATCACGCCGCGTCCGAATGCAATTTATGAGTGCCGGATTGACACTCCGATCCGGGCTCGTCAGTTCCAGAAGATCAATCTTTCCGAAGCCCCCCAGCGTTCTCCGAAGGCGGGAGGAGCTTTGCTCTTTCCGCGGAAACTGCTGAAAATCACCTTCGTGCAGTATCTCGACGGAACCGAACAGCCGGAAGATCCCCCGCTGATCGAACTGCCTCCGCCGGAGGAACAACCGAAGGAAAAGACGCAGCCGAAACCGCAGAAAGACCCGGAAACCGGAGTGGTCGAAAACGGAACCGTAACAAAACCGGAACCGTCTGAACCAATCCGGCCGAAACCTTCGGAAGAGGACGAAAACTGGGGAATCTCTCAACTGGATCTATTCTGAAAGGATTGTGGAAGATGAGCGGAACACTGGAAAAAAAACGTCCGGACTGGGATGAGTATTTCATGGAAATCGCCAATGTCGTAGCGCTTCGGAGCAACTGCTCCCGCCGTCATGTGGCGGCTGTAATCGTGAAAGACAAACGAATCATCTCAACCGGATACAACGGAACGCCCCGCGGAATCAAAAACTGCTGCGAAGGCGGATGCCCGCGCTGTTCTTCGGAAGCTCCTTCCGGAACAGGTCTGACGGAATGTCTCTGTTCCCACGGGGAGGAAAATGCCATCGTGCAGGCGGCATATCATGGAATCGCCGTCAAGGATTCCACGCTCTATACAACGTACAGCCCATGTCTTCTCTGCGCAAAAATGATCATCAATGCCGGAATCCGCGAAGTCGTTTACCGGGAACGCTACACCATTGATGGCACCGCACGCAAAATCCTGATTGAAGCCGGAGTCAAGATCCGTGCCCTGGGAGAATAAAAGACGGTGCAGGATCAGAAGCTCTACTGGAACAGTGTTGCCGAAACGAAAGAGTTCACCACCCCCATGCGTTCCGATCTCTTCGCGCGGCATGTGAGCCGGAATGCGGATATCCTGGATGTCGGCTGCGGTTACGGAAGGATCATGCACGAACTTTACAGACTCGGATTCTCCCGCCTCCGCGGAATTGATTTCTCGGAAAAACTCATTCAACGAGGAAAGCGCCTCTATCCGGATTTGACGCTGGAGGTCCAACGGGACAAACGCATTGATTTTCCTGACTCCAGTTTTGATGCGGTCCTTCTCTGCGCCGTTCTGACCTGCGTTCCCAACGATGCGGATCAGGAGTTCCTGCGGAATGAAATTCTCCGGGTTCTGCGTCCGGGCGGGATTCTCTACGTCAACGACTTTCTCCTGAATAGCGATTCCCGCAACCGGAATCGCTATGAAAACGCACTTCCAAAGTACGGGACCTACGGAGTCTTCGAACTCCCCGAAGGCGCAGTTCTCCGTCATCACGCTCCGGAATACGTGCATCATTTTTTTGCCATGTTCGAGTCGCTCGAATTTGAAACGCCGATTTACCGCACCATGAACGGTCACACCTCAAACGGCTATTGTTTCATCGGCAGAAAAAATCCTTCTCACTCTTGCTGACCAAACAAAAAGACCTCCCTTTCCGCAGACCTGTCACCCCGAAAACACGGAAGAATACAAGGAACGCCGGATCGCAGTTCAGAGAAACATTCTCCAGTAAATTGCACCGAACACCAGCTGAAGCAGGAAGGAAATCAGAAAAATCAGCCATCCGTTCCGGTTGATGCTTCTGGCCCGGTTCGGAGCAATGTCTTTCCACGCATAATACAAAAGCGACGAGAGCAGAATCACGATCCACGTGCCGCCGCATGGCACACAAAATCCGCAGAACCAGAGAAAAACAATCCATCCGACCGGCGTTGTATCCGCTGGATTCCGCCCGTTCTGAACCTCATTTTCCATTGCAGCAGACCCCCTTTCTGAGTTGATGCAGTACTTTATACAGGGGAATGCCAGATTTCAAGGAAAGAGCAGAGGAAAATGACAAAACAGCTTCCGCCATTCCACCCGCCCCTCCCCGGAATCTGATGGAAATGGTGCGATTTGCCGGAACAATGGCGATTTTCTTCCGATTCAGGCTGGTTTTCTCGAAAAAGAGAGTGTATATTACCGGGAAACAGAAGGGCGGTCCGAAGCAGTCGTGCTTCCTGCCGAATCATACAGTTCAGAAAAACATAAGGTTGGAAAAATGTCGAAAGTCTACAAAATTGCGACGTTGCCGGGCGACGGAACAGGTCCGGAAGTGGTTGCCCAGGGAGTGAAAGTCCTGAAGGCGGCGGCTAAAAAGTTCGGCTTTGAAATGGAATTCACGGAATTCAACTGGGGCGGCGAAAACTATCTCAAGACAGGAATCGTGCTCCCTGACGACGCAGCGGAACAGCTGAAAAAATTCGACGCGGTTTTCCTCGGAGCCATCGGATCGCCGAAAGTCGCTCCCGGCATTCTGGAAAAAGGAATCCTTCTGAAGCTGAGATTCGACCTGGACCAGTACATCAATCTCCGTCCGGTAAAACTCTATCCGGGCGTGGAATGTCCGCTTGTCGGCAAGACTCCGGAAGATATCGACTATGTGGTCGTCCGCGAAAACTCCGGTGACGTCTACACCGGAATGGGCGGAGTCTCCATGAAAGGCACTCCCAATGAAATCGCCATTCAGGAAATGGTCTACAACCGTGCTCAGGTTGATCGCTGCCTGAAATTTGCATTTGAACTCGCGATGAAACGTCACACAAAGGAAAATCCGTGGCGCGGACTCTCCGAAGAGGACAAGGCAAAGGGTTACACCTCCCAGCTGACCCTCTGCGGCAAAACCAATGTGCTGACTTATGTGTTCAATCTCTGGGAACGCGCATTCCATGAAATGGGCAAAAACTATCCGCAGGTCAAACTGAATTACTGCCACGTCGACGCGACCTGCATGTGGATGGTCAAGAATCCGGAATGGTTCGATGTCATCGTTACGACCAACATGTTCGGCGATATCATCACCGACCTCGCTGCCATGACCTCCGGCGGAATGGGCATCTCCGCGGGCGGAAACCTGAATCCGGAAGGGGTCAGCATGTTCGAACCGATCGGTGGTTCCGCACCCAAATATACCGGTATGAACGTCATCAATCCCTGTGCGGCGATCCTCGCGGGCGCGATGATGCTGAACTATCTCAACGAACCGGAAGCTGGAAAAGCGATCGAAAACGCGGTTGCTTACATCACGGAACACAAACTCAAATCCCTCTCCGCTGGAAAAATGGGGTATTCCACCAGTGAAGTCGGGGATCTTGTAGTTGAAAATCTCTGATTCGCATTCTCCTTCGGGAAATCACAACGATTTCCCGAAGGACTTGATTAAATCGACTAAATTTGTCAGGCAAGGTTTGACAGATTCAGTCGCTTCAGTCAAGCATCCGGTCCCTTTCCACGGGGATTTCTTCCGGATGCGAACATTCTCTCCGCAATCCACAGAATCATTGTCCATTCAAGGAGAACACCATGACAAGCGATCCGGTAAAGCTGCAAAGAATACTCCGGTACACCTTCCAAAATCAGGAACTTCTGAAAGAGGCTCTGATGCACCGCTCCTTTGCAACGGAAAACAACATTGCCTACGACAACCAGCGGCTCGAATTTCTCGGGGATGCCGTTCTGCAAATCATCCTGACGGAGTACCTCTTCCGCCGTTATCCCGATTTTCACGAGGGCGATCTGACAAAACTCCGTTCCGCGCTGGCAAATCAGGATACGCTCGCGCTGCTTGCCCGCGATCTTGATCTCGGCAGTGCGCTGCTTCTGGGACGCGGCGAAATCGAAACCGGCGGCTCGCTGCGCGATTCCACCCTCTCTGACGCCATGGAAGCCCTGATGGCGGCAATCATGCTGGATTCCTCACAGGAGAATGTCCGGGAAATTTTTCTTGGTCTGCTGCTGAACCGTTATCCGAATCCCGCGGATCTGCTTGCAGATCTGAATCCGAAAGGCAATCTTCAGGAATATACCCAGCAGCATCTCGGGTGTCAGCCGGAATACCGGATTCTTTCCATTTCCGGTCCCGACCACAATCCATGTTTCGAAATTGAAGTGCTGATCAACGGCAAAGCAGTCGCTACGGGCCGCGCCAACAAACGCAAACTAGCGGAAAGCAAGGCGGCAAAAGCGGCACTGGAGCGGATCCACCAGGAAACAAATTCGCTCTCCGGCACTCAAAAAAATGAAAAAGAGGAGACAGCTGTATGACAATCGCAACGTATGCCTTTCCCCGTAAAATCCTCTTCGGGTCCGGAGCGTCCCTGAATCTGGCGGCAGAACTGCCTCTCGGCGCAAAGGTTCTTGTCGTCGCGGGTACGACGATTGCAAAGTCGCCCTCCGGACGAAAAGTGCTGGAAACCATTGGAAAACTGACATGCGCCACTTACACCGGAGTTCCGCCGGAACCACCGCTGGAAACAGTGGATGAGATCATTGCCATTGGACGCAAATACATGGTGAATACGGTTGTCGCCATCGGCGGCGGCAGTGTGATTGATGCGGCAAAAGCAGCAGCCGCTCTGATCCCCCTCGAAGGACATACCGCGGATTACTTTTTCGACCGGCTTCATATTCAGCGGAAAGGGCTCTTTTTTGCCGCTCTGCCCACAACCGCCGGAACCGGAGCGGAATCCACAAACAATGCCGTTCTGACCGACAAGGAGAGCAAAATCAAGAAATCTCTGCGTCATCCGACAATGACCGCCGATACGGCAATTGTCGATCCGGACCTGACCCTGACCTGTCCGCCGGATCTGACCGCGTTCAGCGGACTTGACGCGTTCGTGCAGGCGTTCGAATCGTTTACCAGTCCACGGGCGTCCTCTCTGACGAGAACGCTCTCGGCGGAGGCAGTCCGGAAGATCTTCCATTCCCTGGAAAGGGCATGGAAGGAACCGGAAAACATCTGTGCCCGCACGGAAATGGCGGAAGCATCCATGCTTTCCGGCATGGCGTTTTCCCAGACGGGGCTCGGGGCAGTCCACGGACTGGCACATCCTGTCGGCTCCCTGCTCGGAGTTCCGCACGGACTGGCCTGTGCCATCCTGATGCGTCCGGTCCTGGAATTCAACATGCAGGCATGTGCCGACCTTTACGCAGATCTTGCCGACCTTGCATTCATCGGAACGGACGCGCGCAGTTTCCTCCGGGCGGCGGGAAATCTGGCGGAAACCCTGAACGTTCCGGAAAATCTCCGTTCGTTTGCGCTTCATCGCAGCGACTTCGATTTCATCATCAGAAACTGCCGAAGTGCCAGTATGAAGCAGAATCCGCGGGAAATGACGGATCGCGACGTCGAGACCATTCTGGAAAAGCTGCTCTGACACTGAAAACCGGAGACTTACGGCGGTCTCATCTTTCGCAGGGAAGCTGCACAGGATGCCAGTGCGGGGGCCTCTCACTCTGTCCGGAGAAATTCATAGACAAGAATCGGCTCCGTTCCTGAGGAATTGTCGGCAAGGAAGGAGAGCGTTCCATCCGGGAGCCGTTTCAACGGAACTTCATGCAGGCGTTTTCCTCCGTTGGAACAGGCATAAAGCCTGCCGGACGGAACCGCCAGGGTGATTTCCGCTTCCGCCCGGCGCAGCAGAAGCGGAAGTCTGCCGTAATTCTCAAGAAGGGTGCATGTATCGTCCCGGAAGCGCATTCCGGTATTCCGGACCTGCGTCAAATGCAGAAGCAGGATGCGTCCGCTCTTTTTCAGAGGCTCCGCTGTCATAGATGCGGCAAAGAAGACCCCGGGAATCGTCCGGTTCTGCACCGTCATGAAATTGCCGGTTCCACGGCCTTGCGCCTGAAGAGAAAAGGCTTCACTTCTGGGGGTCACAACAGAAAAACGGTGTTCCTTCCGGTTCAATTCGATTTCGCCCGTCGTACTGCGGTAAAGCCCCTTCAGAGTTTCCGGCGGCAGGAAGCCATGCCGGACGGCTTCCGCCTCCTCCCGTTCCTCAGTAAGAGTCAGAAAAGGCATCTTCTCCGGAAGCTGCCGATACCGGACTCCCGGAAGCAGATAAATGGAAGAGGTTCCCTCCGGAAGAGCACCGTTTCCATTCCAGAGAAGGGAGCCCGTCCGCTCAATCAGACCGAACCGTTTTGTCAGCGGTGGATACAGAACTGCCGCCGGGTTCTGCTCCAGGTAATCGGGAGGCACCAGAATCGTCCGGCAGGACTCGGAGGACCGGACATCCCGGCGCAAAAACAGCAGTGTGCCAATCCGGTCAGCAAGAGTTCGAATCGGATCGCTGTAACAGGAAAACAGACCGACAGGTTCCTCGTTCATGCCTCCGTCCCGTCCGCCTCCGATGATCTGGAAATGGCAAAGGGCATCCCAGTCATTCAGAGCACCATAGGCACTCGTCACCAGAGCTCCTTCCATGGCAAACGAAGCAGGATTGCAGTAGTCCCATTCCGTAATCGTGAAAGGTTTGCCAAAAATACGGGATGCAAACATATCTCCGATGGGGGCGGCAAGCGATTGAACCGTATCATCCGAACCAAACGACAGGGGAAGCCGCCACGGAGTCTCCGGAAACGATGGATGCGAATGATAAAAATGATTGTCTACCAGATCGTAATCGTTCCGCATGACCGTCAGAGGAACCGAAGAGGCACAGTTCTGATCGCAGAGCATCGCCCGGACACCAAGTTTCCGCAGAAAAGTCTTCATCTCAGCATGGGTCTTCCGATACGACTCCACAATGAAACGTCTCCATAAACGAATATTTTTACCATCCGAATCCCGGAATCCCTTAGATTTCAGCCATCCCGGATAACGCTTCCGAAACAAACGGTTCGCCGGAGAATCTCCATTAAAGTCAAACGCAATATTGCCTTCGTTGATCAAATTGATCGAGATCAGTGCCGGATCATCCTTCCAGGCAAGACCCGTATATGGATTCACATGATTCAGGAAGTTCGCTGCAAACGTTTTCCAGTTTTCCAGTGCGGAGGGGGAAGCGATGATCAACTGTTTGAGGTCATTCATGCTGACTGCCTGATCCGGAAACTCCTTCACTTCCCCTTTCCTGAGAGGACGGCTGATGAAAAGATCCAGTGTCATATAGATCCCCTGCGCCTTTGCCTCCGCAAAAATCGCATCCATGCGTTCCATTTTCAGCGGATCAATCTCCGTGGAAACCGGCAAATCCTTCCGAATCAGATCCCGTTCAAAATGATGAAACCGAAGAAGATTGTAACCGCGCTCCCGCATGATCCGCGCAAGTTTTCGTGCAAGAGAACGGTTAATAAAATTTCCTTCGTAACAAATATTAGCCCCGTAAAACCGGATTCGCTTCTCCGGAGCTTTCTCAAAACCGAGACGTCCGCCGATATTACGAACAAACCCATATTTGCCTGCGGGAGCATCCAGCATTCCCGAAAAATCCAGAATAGATCCGGGCTCCGTTTCAACAGCAGCACGCATGGGCCGCCATTCGGAATCCGCTTTCATCACAAGCGGCACGGCATGATACATCGGAATGGAGTCATCCGACAGGGTCAGGGCGGCAATCAGCCAGACGGCATTCCCAGCGGACCGGAACGTAATGTCGCGAATCGGTTTCTTTTCCGTCCGAATCTTCGTCACATACATTCCAATTCCGGCGCTTCCGTTGTTGCCTCTCCAGGCAACCAGAGCATTCCTCCGATTTCTCGGTTGCCAGAAATTTCCGCAGTCTGTCTGTGAATTCAGAAGAATTTCTCTCTCATTTCCATCCTCATAACGAAAACGGATCGTCCCGAGTTTCTTTTCCCGCAGAGGTTCCCAGCCTTCTGCGTGAAGCAGATACAGATATCCGGCCGTTTTCCCCTCCCCGGATACCGTGATCTCTTTCGGATAAAACGGAGTGCGTGAATGAAAAAGTCCGAGACATCGTTCCGTTACCTCAAATGGAATTCCGCAAAACCGCTCCTTTCCCACCGGAAGCTGCCGCATATCGTTTTTTCCCTGATCCGTCCAGCCGCCCTTGCGATCGCCGGCAATCTCATCCTTCAAAAAGGAATTCGCCTCCTTCATTTTCAAGGGAATTCCGGAATACTCCTGCCATTGCAGCGTCAGTTCCAGTTCCGCGGAGGTGATCTTTCCCCGGGAAGGCGAGAACAGGAACCGCACCGATGCGTTTTCCGAACTCCATTGCCTGTTATCCTGAAACCAGATGCCGGATTTTCCCGCAATCTTCAAGCACCCTCTGCTCATCGGAATTTCGACACGATGAGCCCCCTCCGGAAAAGAATGAAGCATTTTTCCGTTCCACTTTTCCGGAAACAAGAAATGTTTTCCATCCACAGTGATTCCGGCTGTCAGAAAATGCGGAGATGTTGCTCCCAGGAACAACTGATTGGCTTCGATCGCCTGATCGGAATGCAGATGAATCTTGAAAGACCATCGACGGTCCGGAAGCGCCGTCAGCGTTTCCGTAAATCGGAAAACTCCGCCGGGAACATGGAAGAGCCCTTCCCGTTTCCCCTCCGACTGAGCCTTGATGGTGACATGATGCGATTCAAACGACCATTTCGTATTGTAGAATCCCAGCGAAAGAGTCAGGTTTTCCAGTTTCAGCACCCCGTTTTTCTGAAGTTCCGGCCGGACAGTATCCGCCGGACACAGCATAAAAACGCAGAAGAAAGCCAGCAGACAATATCGTTTCATCCTCTTTTCTCCCCTGTTCTTTTTCCTACCTGGTATAAGTGCCGTCATTATGATACCAGAAATTTCCATTCGGAGGTTCACAATAGGTGGGAACCATATCCTTTCGTACCGATGCTGCATTTCCGGTTACATACACAACATTCAAACTGAACGTTCCCCCGTGTCGGAACGCATTGGCATTTTCTCCGTATTCCACCGGATATCCCCCCCAGCCGATACCGTGATCAATGACGGCATGCCAATCCGAAGTCCGGTCCATATCGGTGAACAATGCTCTCCTGGAAGGCTGGTAAATCCTCTCCGGTCTCCTGCCGAAAGCGCTGAGAGTCCCGAGGCCCTTTGCGGATATTGCATTGATGTTGGCTCCGATATAGCGTCCTTTTTCCGTATTCTGCGGACCGTTGACAGCATTCGAATGTACCTGTGAAGGACAATCAAACGGACCGAACGGACGTCCCCTTCCCTTGTCCCAGTAGCAATTATCTCCCGAGGCAGCTCCCGGCTTGAGATAGATCATCAGAAGATCATGCCATCTCCGCTCCCCGCTGAAAAGCCCGCTCTGCAACTGATATCCATCGTTATCCCCATTGTAGGAAACTGCCAATGTATGCAGCTGGCGCATATTATTCAGACAGGAAATATCCAGAGCTTTTCTCTTCGCACTGTTCAACGCCGGCAGAAAAAGAGATACAAGAATTGCTATGACAGCAATCACAACAAGTAACTCTATCAATGTAAATTGTTTCACATTTGAATTCACATTTCTGCCAGCATTCCATCCGTAATCTTTCATTGAGACCTCCCGGTTCTGTTTTCAAGATGATTTTCTTCGTATAAATTCACATTTCAGTTTTCTGCAAAGCGGCTCGGACGATGGATTCCGCACGGCGTCCGCAAAAAGATCACAGAGAGCTTCGCCGATTTCATGCATGGGATAGTTGACGGAAGAAAGAGAGGGTTCCATCTCCTGATCCTGCTTCAAATTGTCCGTTCCGATGACAGCGACATCTTCCGGGATCCGCAATCGAGCCTCCTTCAGCGCGCGCATCACTCCGTAAGCACGAGTATCCGTTCCAGCAAAAACGGCATCGAAGGGAAGATTCCTCTTCAGCTGATTCAAAGTTTCATAATACCCATTTTCTTCGCTCAGTCCTCTGCACTTCCAGATAAGATCCGGGTCCGGAACAAGACCGGCTTCCGCATGAGCGTCGAAAAAGCCCTCGATTCTGGTTTTGATATAGCCGTCGTCCGGATAATCCATTTCCAACAGGGCAATCCTGCGCCGGCCGGACTCCAGAAGAGAACGGACAGCATCCCGGACGCCGGAACGCATATCGCCATAAACCGTATGGCAGTTTTCAAATGGAGCAAAACTGCGGCATAACACGATTTTTCCTTTTTCCTGGAGAGACTCTGTCCATTCTCTTGTGACATCTAGATTCCGATGGACATGGAACAGATAACCGGAAACATCCGGGTCCAGTAAGGCCTCCAGCGATTCCTCCGTTGGAGAAACGGACAGTTCGTGAATAAAAATCTCCGGAACAATCCCCAACCCTCTGGCCCGACGGGAAAACCCTTCCAGAATATATTGGAAATTAAACCAGTTCGCTATAAATTCCGGCTTGTAATAGCCGATGGACGAGGTCAGAATCCGAACCCGTTTCCCTCGAAGACTCCGTTCAGCGACAAACGTTCCGAGTCCTTTTTTGCGAACCAGAATCCCCCGCTCCGTCAATGTGGCGAGACTCTTGTTCACCGTATGAACGGCAACCTCCAGCTGCCCTGACAATTCCCGTTCCGATGGAATCTTGTCTCCGGGTTTCAATCCGGCAACCACCTGCTCCAGAATATATTTCTCCACGAGTTCCCCCCGTGTCACTTCCTTGATCCGCATCTTAGACCTTTATCTTTAATGAATCAGTGACTCACTCACTGACTTTCTTCATTATACCATATTTTTCTTTATTTGTCAATGGGAAAAAAATCTTTTTTTTTATTTTTCTGAAAAGAGAACCGTGTAAAAGGAAGTGCAACACATTTTGGAGATGCGTGGACCTTTTCAGCACACAAAGCCGGAAATGCGTTTCATCCTGTATGCTGAAACCGTGATTTAGCTCTAAGTGTAACGTCATAAATAATTGAATAATAAATTCTGCCAGATACCAATGCCAATTTTAGGATTGACTGCCAGCTTTCCAAATGTCCAAGCCCCGATCACTTTTCGGATTCGGGAAATGATTTCTTCGCAACCTCCTCT
>CASEYW010000163.1 GCA_949292215.1 uncultured bacterium | reverse complement strand
TTTTTCTCCCGGCGCCAGCTGAAATCTGCGGTAGGTGTCCTTTCTGCAGGTTACGCTGAGGTACTGGCGCGGATCGCCTGGCAGACGAATCAGGTCTCCGCGTTCCGTGTTTCCGCGTCCCCAGAGCTGGAGCCCCTGCGAAAAATCTCCGTTTTCGAGTTCCCTCCCTGCGACCTTCAGCTCAGAATAGATCACAGCAGGACGTGCCGGATGATTCGGGGCGGTCAGAATTACAAACAAGTTTTCCTGCTGTTCCGGTTCCAGCGTGAAATTCAGAGTTGACCATTCTCCGTAATTTCCCTCCTTTACGATTCGTTGCGAGGTGCCGGACTTGTTGTTTTTTTCAACAACTGTACCGGGATCAGCCTGAATTTTGACAGGACCGCGACTGCTGATGGTGACTTGCGCGGATTTCAGAAAATCTGCTTTTTCCGCTCCGGAGAGCACGATGGCTACGATTGCCAGAGTTGAGATCAAAGACTGTTTCATTTTTTTTCCTTTCTTACAAATCGTCCTGAGTCACAAAAAAAGTGGAGTATCCCATACTTTTGCCATATCGTCCTCCGGAGGCATTTATGGAGAAGAAATACGCCCAGTAAGTGTTCGGATAATCAATTCCGAATCCTTTCCTGCTTTCGACATGTCCTTCCAGAAAGAGCAGGTTCACGCCACCGCCGTGTCTCCGCTCCGGGAGTCCGTTTTTTTCCGTGCTGTTCGGCAGAGCGGCAACCTGATCGGTGTTTTCATTATAGACATCTGTGGCAAAGCCGATCCGGGAAGCCCGGCTGACGAGTTTTCCGGAAAGACGCGCTCCACCTCCCCAGTTGACCACATTCACCATAAAATAATTGAGTCCGTAGGAGATATTGTCCGTGCTGCTCTGCTGAAAAACCGGCATTTTTTCCGAGCTGGGGCAATAGAGAGCTTTTTTCAGGGAATTAGAGGCATTCAGGGTTTCTTTTGCAAGGGATTTTGCTCCCAGATAGGGCAGAATAGTCGGCAGGGTTCCCCGGGACGGATTGACAGCTCCTCCAGTCTGCCAGCGCTGTTCCGCAATGCACCAGTCGCTGTTGTCGCCCAGATAATTGGTATGTGCATAACCGAGCTGTTTGAGATTGTTGGTACAGGCGATGGCATTGGCTTTTTCTTTTGCGGAATTCAGTGCAGGCAGAAGCAGTGCGGCGAGAATGGCGATGATCGCAATCGTAATCAGAAGTTCGATCAATGTGAACTCTTTTTTCTTCATGGAAGACCTCCTATCTGCGAGTCCAGAAAGTTAAGATAACTGGCTGCGAATATGATTTCCTTTTCCAGAGGAAAGTTGCGCATTTGACAGACACTCCGACGAATCTTTGCCTGATTTCCAGTCAGTTCCATCATCAGCGGCCCGGAGTATCCGGTGTTCCGGATTGAGTGAATCAGAGCGGGCCAGTCAAGATAACCGATTCCCGGAGCCTGATGATCATCGTTCAGCCCGAAATTGTCCTGCAGATGCGTGGTGAACAATCGTTTGCCGATTCGTTCCACCAGTGCAGGAATCCCTTGCGGCGTTTCTCCGGAAAGAATCCGTGCGAGACGCTCCGGATTCTTTTCCGTTTGTCCGAGCAGACAGTGCCCGCTGTCCAGATTGATTCCGACATCATCACGGTTCAGCGCATCCACGATGCGGATCACCAGTTCCGCATCGGAGAGAAACGCATGTTCTCCATCGGAATAGCCGCAGGTTTCCACTGCCAGCCGGACTCCGCAGGAGCGCGTAAGATCAGCAACGTTTCCGATGATCTCCAGATCCCTCTCGAACTCCAGATACGGCAGCAGATTCGGAAGATGACAGACCATCACACGACATCCCAGAGCCGCACAGACTTCCGCCTCGTGCTTCTGTATCTTCAGATACTCCTCCACCCGATTCCCCTCGTTCAGATGCTCGGAATGAATGCTCCATGGAAGAAATCCATATTCCCGTGACCGATTTCCTACCACTTCCGCATCCTCAGGCGAGAGATTTACCACATGCGAATACTCCAGATATTGGATCAAGCCTGAATAGACCTGATATCGTTCCAGTACCTGAAGACAGCCTTCCCGGGTATAGAATTCCTCCACATCCCTGTCCGGATTTACCAGATTGACTCCAATTTTCCTGGTATTGTCCATTTTCCATTTATTGTCCATTTTCCATCCTTTTCTGTATTTCTATTATAAACAAAAACGTATGAAAAAACAAGATTTGTTCTGTATTTATTTGGCCGGAATGCAAATTGATATTATAATTTCATTACCAATTCTGAGGTCGATGGATGAGCCGGAATCTTACGGTTTGTTATTGGAGATTATCGAGACAACGAATAAGAGAATAAAATGGTGGGCGGATTCAAGTTTGAAACGGTGTGAAACGATGCCATGTGTTCTAGCCATCAAACGATCCATCCGCCTACAATTTTCAATTCTAGGTTGAATCATTTTTGATCCATGCTATTTTATAGCCCATGGCAGAGAGGCAATGTTCATCGTATTAGCCGGATTGTCAATTATTATCCAGGAGAATAGTCTCCTCTTTTTACTGGGGCACGGAAGCATTTATTTCCGGACATGACATTATTTGCAGAGGAGGATTTTCAATGAATAACCTGCATACTATTCACTTTTGTCAAGATGGGCTGGAGATTGATTTGCCGCAAGGTTTCAAATTTGATAGCCATATTCATAATCAATTTTTCTTTAGAACAAAAAATTATGCGGGAGGCATTACACTCTTTGTCTCCTTGGAAAAATATCGGATAACGATGAATCCTCCGGATGAAATAGAAATTGGTGGAATACATCAATTTTGTGTAAAAAAAGGCAAAATAACCGGCCATGCTTTTTTTGATGCAGAAGAATTGATCATGAAGGAAATCATATTGGCAACAAATCAAATTCATTGGCAATGGGAGGCCGTTTTTCGTCTTGAAAACATTTGGATATGGTTAAGGTATGGAGATACAAGAGATATCTCAGAAACAGTATTTATGACAAACAAAGAGAAATTGCTTGATTCCATCCGAATTGATAAAGAAAAGATAGCGTTGAACGATGGCAGCGACACAGTAACAGCCGAAAGTATTCGAAAAAGTTTGTCCAGTTCAAGACATGACACAATCCATAAAAAGAAGCAGAAAATGTCAAAGAACGCATTCTGCCTTGTCCAAAAGAAAAAAAACAATAGCAAGCTCGGCGGTTTGCCGAACCTGCCGAGAAATGTTTCGTGGCCATGCAATTATGACGGTAAGGCAATGGTATTTGTCGCACAAATCGACCTTGCAGAAGTTCCACGAAACGCAAATTGCCCAGAATTTCCCCAATCCGGTGCGATCCTGTTCTTTTATGATTCAGAATATTATATGAATTTGGATAAGTCGTTCGGCAAGACAGTTTATGTTCCTGCGGTTCCTCTTAAAAAAAATCACAGACAGCGGTAAAATTCCTTACCCGGACATAAGAAGTCCCCCTCCGCATGCTTTATTATAACTGTTTTCAACTTTAACCATAAAAGGAGACAATCTCATGGGAAACACCAAAAACACAAAAACTCTCGTTATAAACCGCAATGTTCTGACTCCGGCCGAATTCCGGAACAAAATGGATTTTGCATCCGTCAACAATTTCGACCGCGACAAATTTCACAGTCTTGAAATCTCCGGAATGATTCTGGAGAATAGAAATCTCTCCAGCGGTGAATTCCTTTACGGCAAGTTCTCTGATCTCTCATTTGTCGGAGTTACTCTGGAGAGAAGCAAGTTCAATTTCTCGGAATGCAGCAATGTCGTGTTCAAAAACTGCATGCTGGAAAATGCGGAATTCGATTTCTGCAAGTTCGATCATGTCCAGTTCATCAACTGTATTCTGAATTACTCCTCTTTCAAGTTCGCGACAGGCAATGTGACATTTGAAAACTGCTCCATGGAGAGATGTGAAACGCATTCTGCTTCACTGGAGACCGTTTTTGCCACCTGCAATCTGAATGGTGCGGAATTCAACTATTGTTCCAGTCTGAAGATGGATGCATCCAGCAGTATTTTTGCAGAAGCGGAATTTAAAAACAGTACGATCACCGGAAAGATGGAACAGTGCCATCTCGACAACTGCAACTGCCAGGGATTGGATGCTTCAGGGCTTCAATTCAGCGGCTGCACCATGCTGGATCTCTCAACAGAAGGCGCAAAGGGACTTGATATCCGTTTCGATGACGAGGAAGCGTTCTAAGCAGGAAGTCTCTCTTCTTTCTCCCCGCATGGGAAAAGGGGTTCCCGTGCGGGAGAAAAAAGTGCAAAATGATCCCGGAACGGAAAAATACGGGACGTCTATATTTCATCAAAAACAACAAAGGAATTTTTTATGCCGGGAAAGAATATCATGGAAATCGTGGAACAGGAACGCCTTTTCGGAGAGAATGTTGATCTTTTCAAAAGCTATCACGCAGCATGCGCCATTTACAATATTCTGACCCGCATGGGCGTTCAGACCAGCAAGGACAGTGACTGGTTCCGCTCTCTTGCCAGATTCATAACGAGAATGGAACTGGAAAAGCTGTATAACAAGCTTCTTCCGCTGGAATGTCGGCAGAGGACTGCGGAAAACATGCATCGCAGTTTGCCGCCCAGTCTGCTTGAGGATGATCCGGATGACATCCTCCAGTATCTCAGCAAGGACTCTGTCCGCCGCAAAATATTATGGAAATACTCCGCCCGGATCCTTGAAAAAAGGATCAGGGAATACAAAGAGCTTCTGGCGGAGGAAAGACACACTCGTTCCGCCTCCGAGATCCGTTTTGCTGAAATGCGGGAACTCTTTTCTCTTACGGAGCTTGAAGAACGCGCTCTCATTATGATTTTTCTCTCAGCGACTAACTTCATTGATCTGGGAGATTTCGATCTGAACCACTATCGGTTCGGGGAAAAAATTACTTCGCTTTCCAAGATGCTCGGCATTTCCGAAATAGAAGCTGCGGCGTTATTTGACGATTCGCACAATCTCCAGAAATACTGCCTGGTCGATGAGGAACTTGATCTGGACCGCACCTTTCTCTCCTATCTCTCCGGAATTTCCTCCAAGCCGCTGATTGATCGTTTCTGGAACAAATATACCGGAGAGATTCTGCCCTGGAAATTTCATGGCAGACTCGCAGAAAAAAATGGCGAAGTCCTTAAGAATATGATTTGTGCAAAAAAGAGTGATTCCGGTCTCTCCATTCTGCTTTACGGGGTACCCGGTTCAGGGAAAACCAGTTTTGCGGCCAGTCTTGCCGCAGATCTCGGCAAGGATCTCTATTTCATTGCTCAGAACGACAATGACAGGCAGTCCATGAAATACACTCCGGCCTTCCGGTATGCGGCTTTGGCAGTCGCACAGAAACAGCTGGATGTGGAGAAAAGCATTCTGGTCGTGGATGAATGTGACAAACTGGTGGAAAACACCAGTATCGGAGGCAGTTTTATCAGCAGCATATTCGGGAATGAGTTCTCGGGCACCCGGGATGGAGAGATCAAAGGACAGCTCAACGCGGTGATCGATCAGAATCGCCATACCATTCTCTGGATCTGCAACAGCAAGCAGAATGCGATTGATCCAAGCAGCCGCCGCCGTTTTGATTACAACATTTTCTTCGATGAACTGTCGGCAGGGTCGCGCCGCCACATCTGGGAAAACGCTTTGCAGTTCCACGGCTGCAAGGCGCATCTCAGCGATCTTTTCCTGGACCGGATCAGCAGCCGCTATCCGGTCAATCCCGGTGGAATTGCCGTAGCCGTGAAAAATGCGGTCTCTCTCTGCAGTCATGATCCATCGCGCTCATTTGAAGAGGAGGTGATGACTTTCCTCAAAGCGCACTGCTCTCTGCTGGGAATTCAGGAAACTCCGGCGGAACTGTTCGAACCGGCACGGGACTATTCGCTCAATGGATTGAACATCCGCAGCGGGATCAAACTTTCCCGTCTTATTGAAGTGTGCCGCAATTTTCTGAATGATGCCGAAAAAATAAAGGTGGAGCAACGGGATCAGCCCCGTATGAATCTGCTTCTTTTCGGTGTCCCGGGTTCGGGGAAAACTGAATTTGTGAAATATCTGGCAAAACAGCTGGACAAGGAACTCTGCGTCAAAAATGCAAGCGATCTGCTTGACTGCTATGTCGGAGCCACTGAACAGCGGATCGCCGCAGCATTTGCCGAAGCGGAACTCAATCAGCAGATTCTCTTCTTTGATGAAGGGGATTCTCTGCTGAGTTCCCGGACCGGGGCCATCCGCAGCTGGGAGGTCAGTCAGGTCAATACGCTTCTTACGGAGATGGAACGCTTCCGGGGAATTTTCATCGTCAGCACGAATATGATTCAGAAACTGGATCAGGCCGCGCTGCGCCGGTTCAGTTTCCGCCTGCACTTCGATTATCTGGCAAATGAAGGAAAAGAGATTTTCTATCGGACCTATTTCACGGTTCCTTTCGGATTGGCGGAGCTTTCAGAAGAGGAATGGAAAAGCTTGTTTGCTATCGAGCAAATGACGCCGAGCGATTTCAGCAATACCCGCCGCCAATTTTTCTTCCTGCAGGATTCCAAACTCTCCAACGAAGAGATTCTGGAAGCACTGCGCACCGAGATCGCCGGAAAACGCGCCGAAGGCAGTTTCAAGGGATTGGGAGAAATCGTCAATCGGATTGGTTTCTGACCGACCGCGGGTCTGTTTTCAACGGAAGTGATGACGCAGCAATATTCTGCATGAGGTTCTTCCCCTGGGCGGCAGCTTTCAGATGCCACGCAGGGAAAAGCCACAGCAGAAGAATCTCTGCAATACAGAAAAGGAGTAAAAATGAAAAGGATGCTGATCGGGTTTTCTGTGGGCTGTCTGCTCACAGCCGCTGCGGCCGTTTTTCTGTTTCACTGGCAAAGTCCGGCAGAACGGTCTGCTTTTCAAGTGGAAGCTCAGGGAAGTTTTCCGGGATTTCTGATTCAGAATTATGAGTTTGCGATTCCCTTGAATCGAATGGAACTGACCTCGCTGGTTCGTGCGGATGATCCGGATGGATTCTATGGTTCCGGAGGAGCCCCCATGACGATTGCACTCATTCGGATCAGAGAGAGGGGGGAAATCCATTACTTCACCTTGTCCGGCATCCAGAACTGCAGGGTTTCCGATGTGCAATATCTGGGCAGAAATCTTACCATAAAAAACTGGACTCTTGCGGAAAACGGTTTTGTCAGACTGGACTTTACGCGTGAAGATTCCTCAAATGCCAGCGCATGGATCCCGGTTTCCGTGATTACCGGTTCGCCTGCTGATGATGCGGCAGGAGAAAGGATAGCTCCTGATACCCGCTGGCTCTATGCAGATGCGTATGACCGTCATTTTTTTGAAAATAAATCATTCCCGGAGTTTCTTGTGGAATTTCAGGAGTGTCTCCGCAGGGATAATCGTCAGAGAATCGCAGGGATGATCGACTTTCCCGCAGAACTTTCCGGGAAACTCTATTTTACTCGTTCGGAATTTCTTCGTAATTATCAGAAAATTTTTCACCCCCAACGGAAAAAAGCTGTTCTGAAAACAACCATAAAGGATGTTGAATTTTCCTGCAGGGGGGTGTTGATGCCTGGCGGATTTTTCCTGAATGCCTCTCAGGAATCCGCCGGACCAATTCAATTCATGGCTGAGCAGGACTCAAAATAATCAAACAACAGGAGGATTTATTATGATGGATCGTTTCTCAAAAGGAGCAACTTATGCAATGATTCCTAGGTTGTTGCAACTAAAACTTCCGACCTCAACCCCTGCAGGCTTTTTGATTAATGGCTTGATAATGAATCTACTACAACATATTTTTTCGCAAGTGGAGAATCCCGTTTTTCAATTCCAAAAATCAAGAGGTCGGATTTTTTGTGTGTTTCCCCGACTTTTGCTTCTCCAATCAAAAAGCCTGGACTTTTACTCCCCCGGAGAATTTACCGGGAGAGGGTCTGAAACACACCTTCATAAGAGAAAAGTGGAGATTCTCCGCTTTCGGGCAAAACGCGCGTTGAGCTCAAATTTACCCCCAAAACGAAAAAACCGACCAGAAGACCGGTCGGCGGAGAATCAAGAAAATGGTGGAGGTTAATTTAAACTACAACTATTTTTCTCCGTCCCTCTCTTTTGAGGTCAAAATTCAGGGCATCAATAAAAAAGTTACTTTTCTATCCTGCGTGAATACTGCGGC
>CASEYW010000162.1 GCA_949292215.1 uncultured bacterium | reverse complement strand
TTTCTCATCAACTGTTGTTTGAAAATTTGCCTTCCAGCAAGTAGTTTTATATAGTAAGAACTATACTTTAGCACAACAAACGACATTTTAAACAGGAAAATCGGAGTTTTTATCAGAATGAGCAGCTTTTTTTCATTTTTCGCCCTTCCGCCCGTGGCCGACGGTTCCATTTATTACGCCTTTGTCCATTCTGATGCCATGGGGCAGGGAATTGTCATCCTGCTGGCTCTGATGTCGGTTGCCACCTGGACCCTGATGCTGGAAAAGGGAATCGGACTGAACCGGGCGTACAAGGGATCGCGGAGATTCATTGAGGAGTTCCGTCAGAAACGCAATCCGATGTCCATGCGGAACCGGGCTGAAAATGATCCCTCTCCGGTGGCGCGCATTTATGAAAGCGCTTATGCGAGAATCTGTCAGCTTCACGGTGATGAACAGCACATGTTATCCGCTGGTCGGCGTGTCCTGAATGATGTCGAGCTGGAGGTGATCCGCGCTACCATGGAGGAGAATGTCGCAGACCAGATTCTGAAACTGGAAGATAAGATCATCGTTCTGATGACTGCAGTCAGCATCAGTCCGTTCCTCGGGCTCTTCGGTACCGTCTGGGGGATCATGCTTGCATTTACAGAGATGGCGATGGCTGGGCGGCCCGATATTCAGACTCTGGCTCCGGGTGTCAGCGGTGCTTTGCTGACTACCGTGCTCGGACTCCTTGTCGCGATTCCTTCACTGGTCGGATACAACGCCATCACTTTTTATATCAAGCAAGTGACGGTTCACATGGATAATTTTGTCGAGGAGTTCATTGCCAAGCTCAAAATTGAGCAGCTGGAGAATTCCGAACAGCCGGAGACCGGAAAGGAAGAGTGAATCATGGCGCGCAAACACAGATTTCCCAATCAGCCCTTCGATCAGATCAATGTGACGCCCTTGATCGACACACTTTTTTTTCTGCTCATCATTTTTATGATTACGGCTCCTCTCCTGGAGTACAGTATGGATGTGACGCCCCCCTCCAACAACGCGTCAGAAATTAAAACCGATGACTATTCGAAGATCGTCAACGTCAAGGCCGACGGTTCCATTCTTTTTGAAAATCACACCGTCAACATGCAGGAACTTGTCAAGCGTTTGAAAGAGCTTCGCGACAGCAGCCGGAAATACAACTTCTTTCTGCGCGCTGATGAAAATCTCCGCTATGGAACCGTGATTGACATTCTCCGCACTATCAAAAACGCCGGCTTCACGGAACTTTCCCTTATCACCTCCTCCGAGGAGTAGGTCGCCCGATGATGATGCTTCCGAAACAGATGCGGGTTTTCCCGGTCCTTTCCAGAGATTTCATCGGCAAAGGTATGAAACGGTTTATTTTCTGGACGGTTCTTCTTCTGCACTGTTCCGTTTTTGTCCTTCCGTTCTGCTGGTATCTCCTGATGACATGGTTGAATCCTCCGCAGAAGGCGATCAGCGTGACCTTGGTGGAACATCCGACTCCGGAGCCTTTCAGCAAACGCGGTACGCCTGCTAACGCGGGAAAACAGACGGAGACAGATTCCCGGAAAGAGGTTGCCGCTCCGCCTGAAGTCAGCGAGATTCCGGATCTGCCCGGAAGCATTCCCGATCTTCCTGATGTCCCTGATGTCTCCAAATTCAAACTTCCTCCGAAGCCGAAAGAGATTCCCGTGAAGACGAAAAAGCCTCCGGTCAAAACGGTTTCCGCACAGGTGCCGTCGCCTCCGGTGAAAAAAACGCAGACGGTACAGAAGACGGCTGCGCCTCCAAAAAAACAATCCATGGAGGATCGGATTCGTGAATGGCGAAAACAGCATGGCGGCAAGCGGGTTCGCGTCACGAGAAATACTAATCCCGCCGGGGGAACCGGTTCTTCCGCGCGAAGCCGGGAACTGGCAGGCATTGCCGACGATATCTCCGATATGATCGGCAACGGCGGAACCGCAGACTCCGGCTCGGGTGGTGTCTATGACCGCTACAATGCCATTCTGACCAATTATATCCAGGCACGATGGCGTCCCTATAAACCCGATTCAATCGCTTTGCGCGGAACAAAACCCCTTGTCCAGTTGTCTTTTCTGATCGACGGTTCCGGCAGGATTCTGCGTAAATCAATCGTGAAGCGATGCGGAATTCCTGCAGTGGATACGGCTGTGGAGTCATTTTTGCGCAGTCTGGTGACTTTGCCGTCGCCGCCTGACCGGAAACGGCAGGTTCTCACCTTGAACCTTGAGGTGGAGCCTGCACGCTGAGTCTGACCGGAGACAGGAACAAAATGAATGTTTGAGGAATGTATGAACAAGAAACGCTATCTGGAGGTTGTTTTTACGATCGGTCTTGTTGTGGTTGCTGTAATCGGATACGCGCTCGTTTCCGCTCTGGACCGGACCCGTTTTGAAATCGAGAAACTGCACGCTACCGTGAAAGAACTGAATGAGAAGATGGAAGCCGGAACGTACCACCCAGCGGCGGCCGTTGCGAGAGCCGATTCAGGAAGTGCTGCTGTTCCTCTTGCCAACTCGGAATTCTATGACCGCAACGCCGTTTTCGGGGATCGCTTCGTGACCTCAATTGCCTCCGATACCAAAAATATGAACTACATCATCAACAACGAAGCTACCATCGGTGCAATCTGGAGCAAGGCGATGGATTCCCTTGCCGAACTGAACTACAAAGACTTGAACCGTTTCGAACCGCAGCTGGCGGAGTCCTGGAGCATGTCCGAAGACGGCCTGACCTATCGGATCAAGCTCCGGAAAGGGGTTCTCTGGCACGATTTCACCGATCCCGTGACCGGAAAAGAATGGAAGGATGTTCCTGTTACCGCAGCCGATTTCAAATTTTATGTGGATGTCGTCAAAAATCCGAAAGTGGATGCCGCGCCTGTAAGAACCTATCTCCAGGATCTGGAAAAGGTGAATGTGATTAACGAGTATGAGTTCGAGGTGGTCTGGAGGAAAAAATATTTCCTGTCTCTGGATATGACGCTCGGTCTCCAGCCGCTGCCCCGTCATTTTTATCATGCGTATGAGGGGCCGTTTGATCCGGAGCGCTTCAATAACGACAACGAACGCAACCGGATTATTGTCGGCTGCGGTCCCTTCCGTTTCGTGAAGTGGGACAAAGGGCGGCGCGTACTGATGACCCGCTGGGAGAAGTATTACGGGAAGGCTCTTGGGGTCATGCCGGCAATCAAGGATCTCTCTTTCGACGTGATTCAACATCCGAACACACGGCTTCAGGCATTGATTTCAAAGGATTTGGATGAGGCGGAGCTTCAGCCGGATCAGTGGGTCAACCGGACCAATGTCCCGGCGTTTGGAAAGGACGGCTATCTGGAAAAAATCAAATTTCCGCAGCTCGCCTACAATTATCTCGGTTTCAATCTGACGAATCCGATTTTCAAAGATGCCGGAACCCGTGTCGCGTTGAGCCATCTTGTGAATCGCGAGCGGCTGGTGAAGGATGTTTATCACGGTCTTGCGCGTCCGGTTTCCGGCCCCTTCTTCCCCGACGGCGATGCGTATGACAAATCCATTCACCCCTATCCATTCTCGGTGGAGACTGCGAAAAAGATGCTCGCCGATGCCGGATGGAAGGATGTCGACAACGATGGGATTCTCGAACGCGACGGCCGGAAACTCAAGTTCACTGTGATGTATCCAAACGCCGCCCCGACCTATCAGCGTATGCTGGCGATGATCAAAGAGGACATGGCGAAAGCCGGAGTGCAGATGGATCTGCTCGGTCTCGAATGGTCGGTCTGTGTTCAGCGGCTTGAGAAAAAGCGTTTCGAGGTATGCGCTCTCGGCTGGCTCGGAGGCATCAAGCCGGACCCGTATCAGATCTGGCATTCCAGTCAGGCGGATCTGGAGTCTTCCAGCAATCATATCCAGTTTAAAAATCCGGAAGCGGACAAGCTCATTGAGGAGCTTCGCGTTACTTTCGATCCGGAAAAACGAAAAGCGCTTTATCATCGCTTCCATCGCCTGATTCATGAGGAGCAGCCGTATATTTTCCTCTTCTCCTCTTATTCCTTGAATGCGCTGAACAGCAGATACCGCAATGTACGGGTCTTTCCTCTGGGATATCAAATGAATACCTTCTGGACTCCGAAAGCGGAACAGATGCGTGTGCCTGGAATTTAAAAGAGAAACAGAGGCAGGGAAAACAATACCGCTCCAACTAGATAAGGTACTGTAAAGTCTTGGCGACTTTGATGTATTTAACGTTCAGAGGATGTTACCCTGCCTCCTGAGAGTACTTATACCATCATCCGCGGAAAAAGCAAG
>CASEYW010000161.1 GCA_949292215.1 uncultured bacterium | reverse complement strand
TCTTTCTCCAAGTGGTTATGACTTTTCCAATCCATGTGTCCCGGACACGAGGCAAACGGAGAATTTGCCGGAGATTCAGGGAATCTGCATCGGAAATGGTGGCGAACGGAGAATCTCCGTTTTTCTCTGATTTTGCAAGTCGTTGAAAATCAACGCACAAATCTGGGAAATAAAAAAGCCGAACGGTGTGTCCGTCCGGCAAAGAGGCAAAAAAATGGTGGCAAGGACCGGTCTCGAACCGGTGACACACGGATTTTCAGTCCGTTGCTCTACCAACTGAGCTACCCCGCCACATATATGGTGCACCCGGTAGGAATCGAACCTGCAACCTTCTGGTCCGTAGCCAGACGCTCTATCCAATTGAGCTACGGGTGCCTCTCATTCAAGTTTTTTACCTGATGATTTGACTAATATATCATAAAAGGAAAAAAAATCAAATGAATTTCTGAAGTTTTATAAAAAAAACAATTCTTCATCAACGAAAAAAAGGAATAAAATCTTAAGACCACACTCTCTTCTGAGAAGAAAAGAAAACAATTCTCTTTTAAGAAGAGAATCAAACATAAATCAATCATCAGCTCACTTTGCTGCAAAAACGCCTGAAATCTCCCTTAAATCTTTATAAACGACCCATTTGGATTTTCTCAATCCGACTACGGACTCGGAATGCCTCCAACAATTCCAGAATGAACGTTCAATCGTTCAAACACCCTCTGAAAACCATGACTTCTTTTCTGAGATCACTACCTGCGAAGATCAGATTCGGCTGAAAATGGAATCCGGATTCAGAAAATTTACAACTCTTGCGGAACTGTACCGGTAAACGCTCGGAAAACGGTCTATTCCTTCCAGCAAAAGAAATCAAGTGCTTCAGTTCTTGAAGCGCTTCAAATCGACGAAAACGCCCAAATCTAAAACCTGAAATCGCTCAATCAAGCTCAGTCCTTCCGGAATTTCTGCCGCAATGCAGTCGAAGAACCAAATGGAATCCCGAATTGAAGGATCGGTCAATCACAAAAGCACCGGCAGAAAAACCAGTGCGCATTTCTGAACTCAGACTGCCAATGCCTCCACGGAACCATGCTCAGAAGAGACATGGCAGTCCATCCTCCTGCAAATCCAGGCGAATAAGTTCTTCCATTCTCCAGGGGAACCGGTATTACTCCTCCCGCTCAGCTTTCGGATGAATCAGAGCAAAACATCCTGCCGCAGCAGCCCCACCGATCAAATTTGCCAGAATGGTCATCCAGCTGTTGCTCAACGGAGTCAGCTTCATGCAGACCAGACCAATTTCAACCGCCGGATTGAATGCTCCAGAACAAACCGTCCCTCCCACGGCAAAAGCTCCTGCCATTACCGTTCCGCCGATGGCAAGTCCAAAGTAAGAATTGTTCGCGGTCTTTTTGAGAGTCGCAACATTCAAAACAACATAGGCCAGCGCAAAAGTGAACAGGAATTCCGAAAGCAACAAATCGTGAATCCGGAAATGAAAAGGCGGAACCGGTCCCATATTATGCTTGAATTCCATCACTGCCAGCGCTCCGACAATGCCGCCGAGAATCTGGGCAAGCATATACGGAACAGCATCCCTTTTCGGCATCCCCCCACGGAGCAACACCGCTAACGTCACAGCCGGATTATAGTGTCCCCCGGAAACTGGACCTCCGGCATAGATCATTACCATTAAAATTCCCCCGATCGCCAGCGGCGGAATGACGCCGGACCCGTTCAGAGTTCCCGTCGAACCAATGGTCAGTATCAGAAAAAAAGTTCCGATGAATTCCACTAAATATTTGCGATATGCGTTCATGAGTCAATCTCCTTCTGTTTTCCATTTTTTAATGCGTGATTGAAAATAACTGTTCAGAAAAGGAAATTGGATCAACAGCGCCACGGGATCAGTTCTTCCGGCGGAGGTCCGGAACTTCTGTAATTCAGCAACCGAAGAACCAGACCGGGAAAATCCAAAAAGAAACCGTATTTTTCCTGCTCCGGAAAGAGAGAAAACGGTTCTATCCCGATCCAGTTTTCCTGCCATGCAGTTTTCAGCAATCGGTCCATGTCTGGCAGATTTGTTGTTTCCATCCGATGCTCTGCACGAGAGCAAGGATCGCTGTTCCAAGGGTGAAAGCCTGCCGCACAATCCCAATCCACTTCATTGAAAATCTGCAACAGAAACAACAGAGTCATCGTCAGGAATGCCCGCAGACGACGCCTTCTGGATTCTTCTTGCCGGTTCAAAACTTGCTCACCTCCTTGATCATCAGCATATACAGGGGAGCGGCTGAAATGTTATTCCATCTGCTGGCAATATATCTCAGAAGCAAAGAAATGCAAATAAAATATGAATATCCATTGAATCGGAGAACAGGAATCATGATGCAAAAAGAAAACAAAAACATCTGAAACAAGACGACCCTGTTTCCAGATGGAAAATTGTACTTTACAGCTCCGAATTCCTGCAGCTAAAGCGCGACAATGAAATCTTCCTTTGCATTGATCGGAATAAAGCGTTCCTTTTCTCCCCTGTGACTACAAACTCCGATTTGCCATCAATCCGCATAAACGATGCGGATATTCCGAAGTTCAAACTCCAGGGAAAGAAATTCCGGATTCAGTCCAAATGCAACGGCTTGATACTTTGAAGCATTTTCCTTCCAGGATGCAGTAGCGACAGGGAACGGAAGATATACCTCCTGCCACACATCGTTCGGAATCCGGGTGGGAATCCATACGCTTTCCCGATAAATTGTTTGATCCGCACTGGAGCTTTTCAGCAATCCGAGAGTTGCAGTTTCGAAATTGCGCTCCGTCTCACTGCCGACAATCCCGCGTTTTCCCGTCAATCTGATTTCGTAACGGATGCCGACAGCATTTTTCAGGGATTCCACTGGCTGTTTCAGTCGATAAATCGCATTGACCCAGTTTGCCCCCTTCTCCGGGAACGCCGAGAACTGCACACGGAATCGGATTACCCCATTTTCTGCATCTGACACATCCGCTTGCTTAACATTCTTTCCGTGAATCAAAAACATGCTGGCAGAAAGCTTCCTTAACGGAAACTCTTTCCATTTTCCAGAATAAGAAATCGGCACAATTGCCGGCGAGGAGCGTTTCCCTGAGAAAACAGCCATCAATACCAGATCCTTCTGGTGAATTCCCGTCTTTTCCACGGGAGAAATCCGGAGGTTCTTCAGAACCTGCTTTTCCATAGGCCCAATCTGTATCGTTTCATTCAGACCGGAAACCTCAAATCCTTGAGCAAGAATATTTCCCGTCAGATGTTCAGAAGAAAAATTATAGATTTCAAGATCCATTGCACCTTTCTCTGCAAGCAGAATCGCCGTCGTGGAGGTCAGCCCGGCAACCCGAAAGTCCCGAGGATGGAGAAGCGGCCTCAAAACGATCCGTTTTTCAAACGGAGCTTCCGGTGCACCGTAAACAGGTTCAGGATATGCCATCCGCGCAATTTTCCGGTTCCGCAATCCGTGAAGATAAGTGGGAAAACGATTGACTGGCACACGCAGCACTCCGTTCTTCGCACGTAGAAGAGATCGTTCCCCGAATGAGTTCTGACAGGAATAAGTGCCATCAGAAGCTGTCAGATCCAGGTTCCCTTCCAGCCAGTCGTCTTGGAACGGACTCTCCACTCTTGCAGTCTGTGTATCCACAGGAGAGATTTTCCAGCAGGCGAGTGTTTCCGTTCCATCCGGCTGCCGGTAAAGCAGTCCCCGGAAATTTTTTCCAAGCTCTGCAGTTCCCAGAAACACAGCTTGATCCAGATTCGCAGTCATTACTGCGAAGGGGAGAGCAAACAGATGGGCCGTGGTATCCGGATACAACAGGCAGAGATATCCGAAGCCCTTCGGAGACCAGGCGGCCCGGAACGTGAAAACGCCCGCTACCCCCATAGCCTGGTGCGCAAGCTGACTTTTTACGATTGTTTCAGCCTCAATCAACTGCTGAGAATGCGAATAGTCTGTAAAATTCCGGGAAAATGATGCTCCATACGGAATTTTTCCTGCCAGAAACGCACCGTTGTTTTCCGTATTAAAAAGAGCAGTCCATTCATTCAGGCCACAGCGCTTCAGCAGAGCACGCAGTTTCAGGACATGTTCCTGAACAGAAGCCGGCGGAGAGTAGTCGTGATAATTCAGAATATCATAATAATACCCGCCTCCGCTCTTCAGAAAAAGCTCGAACATTTGCGGATGCGCATGATAATAATAACTGGATGAGAGCACGTTCATTTTCGGATTCCCGGCCTTGAATCCCAGATACGCAGCCTTGGCACAGGCGATAAAATCCCATGCCGGATCCGGGAAATTGAACGGCTCATTCCAATATTCAAATCCAAAAACGGAACCACCGACTTTTTCAGCGATGCCTTTGCATCGCCGATAGGAATAAAACGCATCGTCAGGAAGCGAATCCGTACCGTAAATCCGACGTCCGGAGCAAAAAAGACGTTTTGACTGATTGCTGCGCGCCCAGGGGGGAGTTCCGGATCCCATACCGACAAAACGGATTCCGTATTTTTTCAGGTCTTCGATCGCCGCAGGCATCTGCTGCCAGTCAAACGATTCCGGAGACTTCCTATGCGTCCAGATCAGGTCGTAGTGTTCCCGAACAGCAGAGACTCCGATTCGCGCGAACAGGGCGGCACGATCGCGATTGGCACTCTTCCGATATCCGGGATTGCCGCGGTTCACACGATCCATGATTCCTTGAGGAGTCAATCCGTTTCCCCTTACCATGCCATACGGCGACTTCGGATTCATGGCACGTCCTTTTCGATCCGGAACAATCAGGAACGGGCGGCTGCCGAACACTCGTTTCCCCGGGATTTCAAAAAAAAGCCGATACGCTCCACAAGGAAGCGATGCAATCTCCAGTTGTTTTCCACGGAAGGGAACGTTGCGCAAAACCCTTCCTCTGACATCAACCAGCCGGTATTTGCCTGAAACATCATCCTGCATCCGAAAGAGCAGTGCTTCCCCCTCCGTAAAGGTTGCACAGGGAGCTTGAGGAACACAGAAAAGCATGGCGGAAAGGGAGTGGTTGTTCGGAATGCGTTTCCCGCTGATCCGAATCTCTTTCAAATCGACTCCGCTGTTCCTGATTTTCAAGAGATGCTTTCCGGTGTTTCTCGTCTGAAACACAATGATTTGCTCCTTCGCTTTCTGCGGAACAAACGTATCATTTGAAATGGTCCGGACCTCCCAGGTGATCTGCAAAGGGCGATCCTTGTTTCGCTTTGCGTAGAGCAGGATGCGGGAACGGTCAAAATCAGAAATCCGGAACCGGATTTTTCCCGACCTGGAAACAAAGACGGAATCCGCAGTAGAGCCTTCGCCGTCTTTCCCGGTCAGACTCCCGGAAAGAGAGAACCGAAAGGATTTTTCTGCATGATTGAAGCCGTTGAGAAGCATAGTCCAGGTTTCGCCGGAACTGGCATCCGGAGACGCAAGGACCTGTTTGATCGGAGGTACATTCCAACGGTCGCCGGAAAGACGCGGGCGCGAAACATAATGTGCTGCCGGACTGAGAGAGGGCTTTTGTCCATCGATCAGGACTTCGAGTTTACCACCCGGTTTACCGGCTTTCAGTTCCACCCGGCTTCCTTCAAAAGGCAGTTCCAGCCAATCGCCATTTTGTCTGAGGTCTCCGGGGGAATAAATCTGCACTTTTTCGTCGGCCTCGGCATCTGCACCGGGAATCCGTACAAAATGTTTGAGTACCTCCCGATAGAGAAGTTTCTCTCCCTCGGGATTCAAGTGGATGTTGTCGCGGAGAAGCTGGTATTCCGGAAGAGTTTTCCCATCGCCCGGATGATCTTTGAGCCATTTCTGCCATGCTTTCTGCACTTCCACCAGTTCAATCCCGAGCATCCGGGCCATTCGCCTGCGGCAATCATTCAGGTGAAGGCGATAGCGATTGTGACGGTCTTGAATCTCGCGCTTCCGGACAAAGTCCTTTTCACGGTTTACACTGTAAAGAACATCGAAATGGTCGGTCCAGGTAAGAATCTCAGAAGAAGTGTTCTGAAGAATATCGCGAAACAATTTCTCCAGAGCTCCGTTGTCATCGCCGTCATAAGCGTGGAAAATCAGGAGATCAGGATAGAAGGGAAAGAGATCATGCTCCGCCGTCCGGGTCAGAAGAGGAACTCCGTGCCCGCCAAGCGAACGGTTCTCCAGAAGAATCTCCGCATGGGGATAGCGCTTTTTCAGCTCTTTTCCCAGGTGTGAAGAAAGATAGCCGCTGCCGGTGATGCTCTGCCCGTAGACCAGAATCCGGACCCGGTTTGGATTCTCCGGAGTGCTGCTCTCCAGCAGACGCATTGTCCGCTGGATCTGTCTGCCGGGAATAGGTTCCTCTTCAGCGGCAGAAGAATGTTCTGCAACACAAAGGACGAGAAAAAAAGACAGAAGGATCGTCATTCTTTTCATCTTTATTTCCTTCTCTTATTTCGGTTTATGGAAGAGTCAGATTTGTGGAAAGGTTCACTGGATAGCGCAGAGAGACAATATGTCCGTCAGCGAACAGAAAAACGCCCTTCAATCCGTGCCGATAGATTCCATAGGAGAGATTTTTGAAGCCGGCACTGTCCAGATATTGAACGGCATAGGCATATCCACTGTATGCGTTGGTCAGGCCGCAATCCGCCATCAGAACGCTGTTCGGATAAATTCTTGTGATTCGTTTTGCAATCATCCGTTCCATCCAGAACGTCCAGCCTCCGCTGAGATGCCCGCCTTTATCGTTCCAGGTTGCTGTAATTTCATAGGAACGAATCCGGTCATTTCCCGCAAACCCGTCCAGTACAGTAGCGGGACATTTCCAGAAGTTCGTAAAAAGCCGGTTTCTGGCAGCTGTTCCTGGCTTTGACGTCACCAGATATGGATAAGAGAGCTTGTCCGACCAGGAAACATGATTCTCGGCAGATTCATCATATGCGGGAAGCCGATCGTTGTAATCATTCACATACATCATAATACCTCCCTGCAGAATGCTTCTCTGCTGATTGCAGCAGCTAATCATCTGAGCTTGTTCCCGTGCTTTTCGCAACGCGGGAAGCAGAAGAGAGACCAGAATTGCAAGAATTGCAATCACAATTAATAATTCTAACATGGAAAAGAAAAGTTGCCGCCATACCGGCGAGTGCATATGGAAAATATTGCATCCCGCAGTCCGCAACCGTGAATTTATCCGTTGCATTTTCTCTTCTCCTTATCCGCTAGTCGTTTTTCAATTGAAGCACAGGTCTGCTTTTTATAAATTATACTATGAAATTGGATTTTTGTCTATGGAATTTTTCTGGAAAAGCATGTATTATATTGACATTTCAGAAAAGGACCGCAAATCATGTCTCGAAACAAAACACGGGATTTTCAAAACTTTCAGGATTTTCTGAGTGAACAGGAAGGGTACCTGGAACGTCTTCCCAAAGGAACGGAACCGTTTTTCCTTCTTTACGCCCAGTTTATCACGCATATCCCGGGGCATCCACAGTTTTGGAAACGCCGGACCTATCGCCGCTGGACATTTGAATATACCATCGAGGGAGAAGGAATTCTGGAGATTGATCATATTGCCTACACGGTCAAACCGGGAGATGTCTATATTCTTCCGATCCGTCACGATCATCTTTATTACCCGGTTTCCCCAGACGGCTGGAAGAAAGTTTATTTCAACAGCATCGGCTGCCTCCATGAACAGCTGCTGCAAAGTTATGGGCTGGTGGGAAAATATTACTATCCGAACTGCGGAGAGAAAGTTTTACGTCTGTTCCGGAAAATTCATGATCTTTTTTACCGTCGGGAAACAGACATCCACAATGAAGCGGCACTCCTGTTTCACGAGCTCATTCAGATGCTCAACAAAAGCAGCGCGGACATGCCGGGAAAGGGGGTTTATGAAACCGTGCTGCAGATTTCACATGCAATTGAACGCTCCATTTTTACAGGATTGAATGTCAAGGAACTGGCCAAGCGCTTTCATCTCTCTCAGGAGTATATGACAAGAATCTTCCGGAAACACATGGGGTGTGCCCCTTACGAATATTATCTCCATCGCCGACTTCTTGTTGCCAGAGAGATGCTCGCAAGCGGAGAGTTCAATCTTTCTGAGATTGCCGCAAAGCTGAACTTCAACGATCAGTTCCATTTCTCCAAAATCTTCCGACAAAAAACGGGAATGGCACCTTCCGAATACAGACGTCTTCAGAAAACAGGCCAGGAAACCGACAAACAAGAAAATCCATTCTGATCCACAACACTTCCTGCGCATGGGCCTGTCATGGAAGGAAACAGATCGGCCGTCCTCACCCAGATTCCGAAAAGCGAACTTGATTACCCCGGATATTCTCTGTCGTCTCCGCAGTTTCGCCAGAGGACTTTTACTGCAAAAAAAAAGCCGTCCGTCGGACGGCTGAATGTGTAATTGGTAGCGGATTTGTTGCAAAACTAAAATTCATCTCTGTTTTCCACCCCAACCCGCCAGCATTTTATCTATTTGTCCTTCTCCATTGCCGCCAATAGATGTTCAGTAAATATCGTTTTTCTGTACTTACTATGCACTT
>CASEYW010000160.1 GCA_949292215.1 uncultured bacterium | reverse complement strand
TTGCATCGAGTGGCAAATGCAACGGGGAGCTTTGTAGGTCAGGTGCGTGCGGAGGTCACTTCACTCCTGAAACGGATTGCCGTATCCTGCTTTGAACGGAATGTCTTTATCCGGATTCAGAGCCGCGAACTGCTTGAAACAGTCAGGAGCCGGTGGAACGAGGAACTTGAATTCCTCTGGGAAGACAGTCCTGAGTATGCTGTGTTGCGCAGGACGGACACGGGGAAATGGTATGCTGTGATGATGCGGCTTCCCAAACAGAAGTTCGGTCTGGCGGATGATTCCATATCGGAATTTATCCTCCTGCGCATACCCAATGGCAAAAGGGATGCAACCCTCGCTGATAGGCGTTTCCTGCCCGCTTTCCACATGAATAAGCGGACGTGGTTCGCCATTCAGCTGGATGGCGGTGTGGAGACTGCGGAAATTCTACGCCTGACAGGAGGTTCACGGGATCAGGCAGTCAAAAAGTGATTGCCTGTGTAAGCCACAGCTCAGCCGATCTTTTTTTGCAAGATCAACAACCACGTCAATCAACCGCCCATCGAGATTTCTCCGGCAATGGAAACTCCAACGATGTATTTCTCCAATGCCTTCTTTCAAAACCTCCAACGCAGAAAAACTCTGCCAAGACAACAGATACGCCAGCTGCCGCACGTAGCAAGCCCCATCCCTGAAGCAGCGCCAGTGACCAACGCGCTCTGTCCTTTAAATGTAATTTCGATAAAATTTCTCCTGTTCATGATCTGCCGGGATATTTCCCCGCAGGTTGAATATCCGTTTTTCGTTTTCTTCAGGCATCGACCTGAATGAGTTCATACCGTTTGGTTCCGACTCCTCTTGAAGCGGCCGTGTCGATCACCCGGGTTCCCTTCCGGGAAGTGACCCGTTCCAGAAAGCGGTCCCGGCCGGGATCTTTCGAGCGCCGGATCTGATCCATGCACGCCTGATCGAGCGCGACGGGATCGGTCGAGGAGAGGATCCCGATGTCCTTCATGCAGGGATCTTCGGCCACGGCACAGCAGTCGCAGTCGACCGACAGATTGCACATCATGTTGACGAACGCGATTTTCCCTTTGAAGTAATCGACAATCGTTCCGGCCGTCTCCGCCATGGCGTCGCCAAAAACCTCCGGTGAAGCCATGTGTTTCCAGCACTCGACCTGATCGCCGGAAACACCGCCGGAGTGGATCAGCGCTTTCCCCTTGATCGACGCGCAGCCGATCGAGAGCTGTTTCAGCGCCCCGCCGTACCCGGCCACCGGATGGCCCTTGAAATGGGAGAGAATCAGCATGGAGTCGTAGTTTGCCATATTCTTTCCCACATAGTTCCGCTTCAGGATCTTCCCCCCGGGAATCGGCAGAACCATATCGGGTCCTTCCGCATCCATCAGGTCAACGGTGAAGAGTTTCGTCCAGCCATGTTCCGCGATGAGCTGCCGATGTTCCGCCGTGGAATTCCGCGCCCCTTCATAAGCGGTATTGCACTCGACCACCGTTCCTTGGACCGCCTCAACCATGGGACGCAGAAACTCCGGACGCAGAAAATTCTGATTGCCTTTCTCGCCGGAATGCACCTTCACCGCAACCTTGCCGGGCTGTGAAATTCCGAGTGCCCGGTACATGCGGATCACCGATTCCGGCGAGAGCTTTCGTGTAAAGTACACTTTCGGAACAGCTCCGACTTTTCCTGTTTCAGCCGCTTTGGTCAGAATGCCGGCAAGCGGGGTGAATGCGGCAAGCGTCAGAGCACTCTTCAAAAAATCACGCCTGTTCATCACATTTCTCCTTCAGATATCTTTGTGAAATGCTCATGTATAAAAGCGGATAGGGATTTCCCTGTTCATCATGGTCTGTTCTTTTATAAACTTGAAAGCCCATATGTTCATAGAATCCTTTTGCCTGCGGATTCTGCTCATTTACAGCAAGACGTTCTATTTTGTAATTTTTAATTCCATAGCGGAGCAATTGCTTTCCCAAGCCTTTTCCTCTTTCTTCCGGAGAAATGAACAACATTTCAAGCGTTTCATTTTCCACCCCCATAAAGGCAACGGGCATTCCTGCCTTGTTCTCCGCAATCACAAGGTGAGCAATATTATTTAATGCCTTTGGAACATACTTTTTGATGTTTTTCACTTCAGCATCGGACAAGAAAAAATGAGTTGCTCGGACAGATTTTTCCCAGATATATAGCAAATCCTGTACTAGCGATGCAGACTTTTCATTAACTTCGTATACTTTTATCATTAACTATCCCTCTTTCGTATTTTATCAAATTCTGTACTTATATTATATCCTACTGATGCCTAATTGGCAAATCTCAATCTTTTTTTGCTGTTCGGCGAATGCCATGCGCATAAGCCACAGTTGTTCTAGAGATGCTGAATTTCGGCGATTAGCATTTCATAAAACGCCGTTTAGAGTTTGAAAAAAGAGTCGGGATGTACTAAAGTATAAAATCATACATAGGAGGTGATTGTGTTCATTCGGGAAATGAGGCGGAATGATTTGCCGTTTATCATGCG
>CASEYW010000159.1 GCA_949292215.1 uncultured bacterium | reverse complement strand
TTCAGAAAAATTCATGTCAGATACGAAAAAACCGCCTGCGCATACAATGCCTTGCTGTACTTGGCAGCTATGATGATAACGATGAATAAAATTATGGCAATTTATCCTCCGTTATGATATTATTAGTTGATAAGTTCTAAAATCATTAAAACAGATAATTTATAGAAGAAAGAAACTGCTCCAATCCGTCAATTGAAAATGACGAGCTTTTGAACCGTCATTGACGGATCATGAAACTTTCATCCATTGACGACTCTGGAAATTCGGCTCAAACAAAGCAGAACAACCGCAACAGGCAATCCACCAGCAGGAAGAGCAAGAGCGGTGACAATAAAAATACCGAACGAAGCCCCGAATAAAGTCATTGGCGGAATCAGAACGGAAAACAGGCCATCCCCGCTTTTTCTGCGGAAATTGAAATAGGCGTATCCACTGCAGATCCCGACAACAACTGAAGATGCAAAAAGCGAAAGAAAAGCATATTGACTGCTAAATAGAGAACACAGGGAAATCAGAATAGGAAGAATGCCGGCAACAAAATGAATGATCCGCGTCGTTTCCACCCGTCCGGAAAGAACACCGCCGGAAACAGCTCCCGCAGAAAAAATACCGATCAGATACGGCAGATTGGCATACAGGGTACCCGTTTTCACCTGAAACAGGAACAGAAGCAGAGAAAATGTTCCAAGCGTATAAAATCCATTTTCAAATGAAGTGAACAACATTTTCACGTCAAGTCGGAAAGAAAGAAAATAGCGAAGCAGAAGATACAGGAAAAAAAGTCCCGCAAAAACAGAAATCCAGTGTTTCAGAATAAAATCATAAAATTTCAGCGGAAGTTTGAATTTTTTTCCGGAAAAAAGTGGATTGTTCCGCCAGCTCAACCGGACAACTTCCGGATTGAACTCCCGGCTTTCCGATCCCTGGAATTCCTTACCGGTATCCGCGCTTCCGGATTCAGCCAGAAGCAGATTTCCTACAATATAAAACAAGCCGGATGGAGCCACCTTTCTGCCTCCCGTCAGTTTTTCAAGTCTTTTTTCAAGAATATCCGGAGACAAGGTCAATCTGTTTCCATTCGAGGCAATGAGAATTCCCGTTCTTCCCGTAGTAAAAACAACATTTCTGAATACGCGCTTTACAGTAGCGATAATCCCGGCACGCAGGATTTCCACAGCCTCTTCAGAATACCCGGGAGGATTTGGAAGACGCATGGCAAAGACTGCATCCGGTTTCATTTTTCTTTCAGCCTCCTGAATCGTTTCCAGCATATAATAACGGTGCATCCCGAGAGAATAGATCTCGGAAATACCAATGACAACAAGATCGTATTTTTTCGGTTTCCGTTTCAGAAATTCAATCGGATCGGCAGTGGACATTTTAATCTTGTTTTTCGGAAAGAGAGAAGAGGAAATCATCCCGGCAGCAACAGCATCCGGCACCAGGGCATCGACCTGTTCAATATGCGGCATGATCTCCATGGATACAGCCAGAGAGGTTCCTGGATTTGTGATCAGAAGCGCTTTCTGTCCGGACCGGTTGTTCTGGAGACTGGATACCAGAATCAGCATCTTGTCAAAATCAAATGCGTATTCATACAATCTGCGTGTTTTGCCATTGAAAAAAATCCCATATTCACTGAATTCATATTTACCGATAGAGGAATCCAGAAAACGTTGGAAAAAACGCTGCGGCGCATGCTTTACTATCAGAAACACTCCTGCGGAAAATATCGCAAGACAGAACAGAAAGAGACAGACCACGACTCCTTTGGTCATCAATTTCAAATTCAGCTTCCAAATTTCATTTCTCAAAGCAATACACAGAAAAATAATTCCGGCTGCTATCGGACAGGCAAACGATCCCTGAAAAGAAAAACAGGAAATCAATTGAATCAGCGCAGCTCCAGTTACAAAACCGCTCAAAGTTCCGTAAATGAACTTTTCATTTTCTTCATACAATGCACCGCGACTGAAAAACGTCCCGTAAACAAGTCCTGTGGAGGCTCCGGCAATGGCTGACGCCAGAAGATAAATCAACAGAAGAAGACCATCCGATTCCGGAAAAATCAGATTTCTGCGAATGTCAACCGTTGAAGAAACACAGATCAGGAGAAGAAGACTCAACACGAAAACAGTCAGAAGATAACCGCAAAGAAGATATAAAAATTCAAATGCGGCACCCCGTTTTGTTTTTCGCGGAATCAGAAGAAGAATTGAAGTCAGAGAAGCAATCAGCATCACCGGAATTGCAACCGCAGGCAGAATGTACTCAGAACCGCCTGTGGAAGACATCACGGTACGAAACAGTTCCGTGTAAACTGAAAGAATGAAGATTCCCAGAAAAAATGCTTCCGCAAAAAAGCCTGATTTCAAAAACTTCCACACAAGCAGACTCTCTTACTACTTACTATCCGACCGTTCAAACTGCGGACACATCTTTCACTGAAACTCTGCCAATGGAACTTTGCTTTTTCCCGGCTTCCGGTGCTCCTTTTTCTTCCGCGGGAGCGGGTGTTTCCCCTTCCGGCGCCGCGGGTGCAGCAGGTGCAGGCGCAGGTCCCCCCATAACACCTTCAGCAGGAATCCCTGATGCTGGCGTAAATTTTTCCGATTCTATATTTTTAAACGTCACTTTCGGATACGGAATCGTATCACGGAACGCAAATTTGATCTCATATTCAATGGAATCGCCGCTGGTACGCGGTGGATTGAACAGAATCCGAATCTTGTCGCTGTCAAGCGGATCAGAAATTTCCCAGACATCAGCATCGTATTTATCGTCGTTTCTGGCGATTGCGCGACAGAAATATTTTTTTCCGTCCACTTCAATATAATAATCCATACTTCCGAGCTTTCGTCCCGGATTCAGTTTAACGATGATTTCAGCCCACACACCTCCGGGAGTATCCTTCTGCTTATCCGAGGCAATTTCCGGTTTTCTGGTGGAAATTTGAGCGGAAAGTATTTTTCCGGAACGGAATGGAACTGTCTTGTCCGCGGCAGTCAGAATCAGAGCGGAAAAGAAAAGAAGAAACAGCAGTCTGTACATAAGCCCTCCGTGTTTGAATATTTCTTTTTGACTTTTGATTTCATCCGGTTTCTCCGCATCGCGGGATACGGATTCCATTTTTATTTTTTCAAAGATTTCAGGAAAGCCTCCATCCGCTTCAATGCTTCCCGGATTCCTTCTATGGAGGTGGCGTAGGAACACCGAACATATCCCTCCCCTGATTTTCCGAATGCACATCCGGGAACAACTGCGACACGTTTTTCCATCAGCAGCCGCTTTGCGAACTCCGTGGAAGTGAGTCCAGTCGGTGTAATATTCGGGAACGCATAAAATGCTCCTTCCGGCATAAAGCAGGAAAGTCCCATTTTATTGAATCCTTTGACAATTACATTGCGCCGGTTCATATATTCGCGTCTCATATTTTCCATATCGCGTTTTCCGTTGCGGAGAGCTTCTTCCGCTGCTTCCTGGGCTGTAATTGAAGCGCAGAGCATGGAATACTGATGAATCTTCATCATTGCATCAATGATTTCAAAGGGACCGCAGGCATAACCGACACGGAAACCTGTCATCGCGAACGCCTTGGAAAAACCGTGCAGGAAAACGGTCCGCTCCTTCATTCCGGGCAGCGAGGAAATCGCCGGAAGAATATTGCCGGAATAGGTCAACTCTGAATAGATCAAGTCGGTCAGAACAAGCAAATCATGCTTCAGGGCGATTTTTGCAATCTGTTCCAACTGTTCCATATTCAGTGTTGCGCCGGTCGGATTGCAGGGAAAATTCAGGAGAATCGCTTTTGTCCGCGGAGTAATTGCCTTTTCAAGATCGGCAGGATCCAGCGCAAAATTGTTTTTCTCATACGTCGCTACGGGAACAGGAACACCATGTGCCATCTTGATCTCGGAATAATAGGATACATAGCACGGTTCATTATAAATGATTTCATCACCGGGATCGGTAATCGCGCGAATAACAAGATCCAGTGCTTCGCTTACGCCGACTGTTACAATACATTCGTGAACAGGGTCATATTGGACATTGTAATTTTCCGCAACATATTCGCAGATGGCTTTCCTCAGGGAAAGCAGACCGAGATTGGAGGTATAGCTGGTTCTTCCCCGTTCAAGCGAATAGATGGATCCCTCGCGGATGGTCCAGGGAGTGACGAAATCAGGTTCGCCGATTCCAAGAGAAATCACGTCATCCATAGTGTTGACGAGTTCAAAAAAGTCGCGAATGCCGCTTTTCGGCAGAGAGTAAATATGTTTTGCCACCCGGGAGGAAAGATCACGGGGTGACTTTGAGTCTTTCATTGTCTTCTTCATTTTGCAGTAATTTTCCCGATACTTTGTATTTTTTCAAGATAAAATGGGTTGAGGTGGAAATAACACCTTCCATGGGAGCCAGCTTGCTGGAAACAAACTCCGCTACATCGTTCAGAGTTTCCCCTTTGATTTCCAGCATGAGATCAAACATTCCCGATGACATCAGGGAAAGGCTTTCCACTTTGGAAAACTTGCTGATCCGTCTGGCGATACGGTCGAATCCGCCGTTCCGTTCCGGTTTGACTTTGACTTCAATAATAGCCTTTACGGCATTCTCAGGAAGTTTGGAATCGTCGAATAACGCTCGAAAACCGACGATCACTCCGTCTTTTTCCAGTTTTCTGATCGTTGCGGCAACCGTTTTTGCTGTAATGCCGAGACGTTCCGCGATGTCTTCGTTCGAGAGTCGGGCATCTTCCCGGAGAACTCTCAAAATGTCCTGTTTGTGATCCATCTTCCAAACCTCCTGTGGTTGACTGCTATCGGTAATATAGCATCAAAAGCCAATACATAAAGCCGAAAATCGGAGTATTCAACAAAAGACTGTCCACCAGGTCCAGCACTCCGCCGATTCCCGGGATGATATTGCCGGAATCTTTGATCTCGCAGATGCGTTTCAGAGACGATTCCGCAAGATCGCCCGCCGCTCCTCCGAAAAACAGCACCGTTCCGAAAATCAGACTGATCCAGAACGGGATCTCTCTTCCGAATGCCCACGGAAACACCAAAAGACTGAATACAAGACTGAGAATCAGTCCGCCGAACAATCCCTCCCACGACTTTCCCGGACTGATCGATGGGATCAGTTTATGATTTTTTCCTTTAGTAATTTTATTGGAAAGAGAACCTGTCACATACGCTCCGATATCTCCGATCTTGGTTCCGATCACCAGATAAAAGAATAATTTATGAATCTGTCCTCCTCTCACTTCTTCCAGGGAATAAAGCCAAGCGAGAATTGTAAACGGGATCAGAAACAGAAAAAACGCGGCCGCAGAAATCAATACCCGATTCAATACTTCAATCTTCCGTTCCGCACAAAGAATTTTCCACCAGAGAGAACAGGCAAATACTACCGGAAACAACAGCAGAAACAACAGAAAAACCGATGCAAATTTGCTGGAAAACAACAGTTGCAGATAGAGAACTCCGACAATCCATGCTGTCATGAAAATTCCGGTATAAACCGGATACGACTCCATTCCTTTGTTTTTCAGCAGTTTACAGAACTCCTGAATGGAAAGAAACGCTCCGGCAGCAGCCAGAATGGTAAAACAGCATCTTCCGCCGAGTCCCGGAAGAAACACGGAACAGAAAAACAGCAGAAGAAGCACGATGGAACTGCACAATCTTGGAATAAACATTATTTTCTTCCTCCGAAACGTCTGTCCCTTGCGCTGTATGCTTCGATTGCCTTGCGGAATTCCGCGGCATCGAAATCGGGCCAGTAGGTGTCTGTCACATAGAACTCGGCATAGGAGAGTTCCCATAGCAGAAAGTTGCTGATCCGCAGTTCTCCGCTGGTACGGATCATCAGATCCGGATCAGGAACATCCGGAAGATAAAGATAATGAGAAAACATGGTTTCGTCAATGACGGATGGATCCAGTTTTCCATCTTTGGCCTCCTGTGCGATCCGTTTTGCTGCATCGACAATTTCAGCGCGGCCTCCGTAATTCAAAGCCAGAATCAAAGTATATTGATACTCTTTTGAAGTCTCAGCAATTGCCTTTTTCAGTTCATTTCTCGGTTCTTCCGGCAATCCGTCAATTCTGCCGGTTACAAGAAGACGGATTTTATTGGTTTTCAGTCTCGTCAGATTTTTCCGTAAAAATTCCGTCAGAAGAAGCATCAGCGCATCGACTTCCTCCTGTGAGCGCTTCCAGTTTTCCGTACTGAAGGCATACAACGTCAAATACTGGATTCCGTACTGGGAAACAGTCTCAATCAGACGTTCAACGCTTTCGGCTCCGGCAAGATGTCCCTCCACACGTTCCTTTCCGTGCTGTTTTGCCCACCTCCCATTGCCGTCCATAATAATGGCAACATGACGGGGAATTTTAAGCCCTTCAACCTTTTCCATAGAACCGGTTCTCCAACATGATGCAGATTGTATGATAAATCGGAAGATGAAGTTCCTGCACCTTGTATGTTTCACATTCAGGAACATTGATGATGCAATCTGCATATTTTTCACATTTACCATGTCCGCTTCCGGTAAAAAGGATCCGTTTGACTCCGATACCCCCGGCAACCTTGAATGCATTCAGAATATTCTGCGCGTTTCCGGAAGTGCTGAGCCCGATGACAGAATCCCCTTTTCTGCCCATCACAAACAGCTCCTGGGCAAGAGACATGAGAGGATCCATATCATTGGCATACGCAGTAGAAAGTGCGGGCTGAGAAGAAAGATTGAATGCGCGGAGTCCCATCTGCAAAGAAGCACAAAGCGAAGTGGCATCCTCTCCGAGAGAAGCGGACATCTGAAACACCTTCTCCGATGGAACCGCACGTCTCAGCAGAAATCCTTTGGAAAGCTCACCCACAATATGATCGGCGTCGGAGTGGCTTCCTCCGTTTCCACAGGTGAAAACAGTTCCTCCGTTCAGAAAAGTCGCTTCCAGAATCGAATATGCCCGCATAATCTGATCTGTACATACGGACAATACCGGATAGCGTTCCAGCAGATGTTCCATAAAACAATTCTTTTCCATAAACAATCCGATCCCGTTTTGAATTTCCAATCAAACAATAGAATATGTTAATAAATCATACTTTTCCGGGATGTCAAATCCAGCGGCAATTTTTCCCGCATCAAAAATAGAAAAGCATATATTATTTTGCGCAAAATAAAGGAAATAATTTTCAGTAAAATGAATTGGAATAAAACAGAAACAATCTTTGTTGATAACTCTGTCAAGAAACTGTAAAGAGAAACTGAACAAAGAAGAAGGTGTCGATAATGAATTTTTTTCCAACAAATCCAAAACAGGTTGTCGACAGACCATCCGTGCTGTTTTCAAGTACGAATTCTGGAGTTGTCCACACTATGGACACTCATAATAATAAAACTAAATTTAAACATTAAAAATAAAACAGTATTCATCAGGAGCCGAAATGTTGAAAACTCGGATTTTTCCTTTCCTGTATTCTTTCCTGATCAGTTCCGGAACCAGAAAAAATGGAAGACCGATTTTTCAGATTTATCGGCGGATAAATTTTAATTTTCCTGTTGAAAAAAGAATTTCAGAGGCTAAAGTACAAGGATGAACAGAATGCTTGACTAATGACTGTTGAAGCATAAAGCAGAAAGGCGCAACCATGAAAATCAGCGTGAAAAAAGAGGTTCTTCTGAAGGCTCTTCAGAAAATCTGCAACATCATCGGCAACAGAACCACTCTGCCCGTTCTGGCGAACGTTCTCATCGAAACCGGAGATGATGGAAAACTTACCTTCACCACAACCGACCTTGAATTGAGAATTTCTACAAAAATAGAAGCAGAGATTGCCGAACCTGGTTCCACTACCATTCCGGCAAAACGGTTTCTGGGACTCGTTGCCAAATTCAAGGGTGAATCTGTCGTAATTGAAACAAACGAAAATCATCATTCAAAAATCACTTGCGGAACCGCGGAGTTCATGCTTCTGGGACTCGATCCGAAAGATTTCCCTGCGCCGATCGAATTTGTTCCCCAGCGCAAAATCAAATTGAAGCAGAGCGATTTTGCCAGAATCATTGATCGTATTTCCTATGCTGCCAGCATTGATGACGCCAGAAAATTTCTGCATGGAATTCTTCTTTCTGTCAAAGAAGGCAATCTGACAGCGGTTGCTACTGATGGAAAGCGTCTTGCGCTGGTTGAAAAACTTCTTGATGAAGCTCCGGAAGGCGATGACGGCGATATCATTATTACCATCAAAGCCGCCACGGAAGCCAAGCGCGCTTTGGAAAAAGATGGTGATGTTTTCGTTGAAATCGGTAGCAATCAGGCAATTTTCAAGATCGGAGATACCGTAATTGTTTCGAAGCTGATTGAAGGTGTCTATCCGCAGTACCGGGCCGTGATTCCGACCGCGTTTTCAAAGAAAGTGGAGCTGCCTTGCCGGGAATTTGTGGATGCTCTTGAAATTGTCAGTGTTCCTCTGTTCGATTCCTCTGCTTATGTGAAACTGACTTTTTCAGCTAATACACTGAAATTTGAAGCCAACAGCATCAACATCGGTGAAGGGCATGAAACCATGCCGATTGAGTATGCTTTTGATGAAGTTGCCGTCTCGTTCAATCCGCAGTTTCTTGCAGATCCGTTCAAGCGTCTCGACGTGGAGACCGTTACATTGAAGATGAACGATGCGACCAGTCCGATTGCCATCAAGAGCAATGATGGTTTTCTGTACGTCATTATGCCGATGCGGAAAACCTGATGCTTTGGTGAGGATGTCCCGGATGCGCGGCAATGGAACGGGCCTTTTCCGGTCCGTTCCGGATTTGAACTGAATGCTGAACTCGCTGTCACTGAGAAATTTCAGAAATTTTGAAGCCGCTGATTTTGAACTTGGCGGTTCTTCGACTGTGTTTCTCGGAGCCAACGGCAGGGGGAAGACTTCTCTCCTGGAAGCAATCTATTTTATTTCCACTCTGCGCTCTTTTCGAACCTCGAAGATACGGGAATTGAAGCGGATTGGTTCGCACGGATTTGAGATTGCTTTGAAAATGCTCCGGAGGGAGGGATGGGAAAGCGAATTCAAAATTGAGGATTTTTCCGAACGGCGTCTGTTTGTGGATGCTCAACCCGTAAGACGGGCCAGTGAGTTTGCAGATAAATTCAAATGCGTGGCGTTCCTGCCTGATGATCCGGTTATTGTGACGGGATCTCCAGTTCTGCGAAGACGTTTTCTGGATATGTTCATCTGCATGCTGGATCGCGACTATTTTCTTGCGCTCCAAAAGTATGCCGCAGCGTTGAAGAGTCGAAATTATTTGTTAAGAAGCGGTCGGCCGGATTCCTCTCTTTTGAATGTTTACGGAACTCTTCTTGCCGAATTCGGATCGTTGATCGTAAACACTCGGATTCAATTTTTAAAAATTCTGGAGGAGAAGACCGCATCGCTGCTGCTGGAAATCCGTCCGGAAATCTCCGGATTCAAGATCATTTCCAGACATTCCGTTGAAACTCTCGACAGCCGGACTTTTCAGGAAAAACTCGAAAAAACTCTTGAAAAAGATTTGGAGCGTTATGCGACATTGACCGGTCCCCATGTAGATGATTTTGATCTGCTGGCGAATGGGAAAGCACTTCGCTTCTACGGTTCCCGCGGGCAGTGCAGGATGGTTTCTCTTGCTTTGAAGCTGGCAGAATTTGAACTTGTATCGGAAAGCAGGGAAAAAGTAGTTGTACTGGTGGATGACGCTCTCGCGGATCTGGATCGGAAAGCGAAGGAATCGTTTCTTTCCAAAACGCAGAATGCCGGACAGGTCTTTTATGCCTTCACTGAATTACCGGACGATGAAGTATTTCACTCTTCCAGAGTCGTTTATTTGTAATTGTTGTGAAAGGCTGCCGTGGAAATTTCTTTAATTTGCGGCATGGGCGTTTTCCGCAGCGGAACGTCCGGCAAGACGACCGCTGGAAATTGCCCATTGAATGTTGTAACCGCCGCATGGACCAACGAGATCCAGAATCTCTCCTGCGAAAAACAATCCTTTTACAAGACGGCTTTCCAGTGTGGAGGGATTGACTTCTTTCAGCTTGATTCCGCCTTTCATTGCCATTGCTTTTTCCATTGGTCCGGCCCCGTAAGCGGAAAGGGAAACTCCCGAAAGAATGGAACAGAGACGATCCCGGAGAGTTGCTGTCAATTCACAGATTTTTTCATCATAACATTCTGCTAGACGGCAGAAGGAATCCGCAAGTGCATGAGGAAAAGAGCGACTGAGCAGCGTTCGCACGAGTTTGCGTCCATCCTCATTGCGCAATGAATCAATTTTTTTTCGCCATTCTGCTGCGTCGAGGGAAGCGTCCGCCTGCAGGATCAGTTCTGTGCCGCCCCCGTTTCTATCGCATGTTTCGGCAAGTGTTCCGGCAAGATCAATTGCACAGGGACCGGAAAGCCCTTCGTGAGTGAATAAGAGTTCTCCATGATTTTGGAATATGGATCGGCCGCGCCGGAAGGAAAGTCCGGCATCAGGAAGAGAAATTCCCGTCAGGTTCCGAACCCATTGATCACGGATCAGAAGAGGAGCCATTGCTGGATACAATGGTGTGACGGAATGTCCCATAGTTTTAGCTAAATCCAGTCCGCTCTGGCTTCCTCCAAGTTTTGGCCAGGCGGTTCCACCGGCAGCAAGAATGACGCTTCTGCATTTCGTCATTTTTCCGTCATTTGTTTTTACACTCAAAATTTTTCCGTCATTTGCGATAATATCCGTGATTTTGGTTTCATTTTTCATGATTCCGCCGGCATGACGGAATGCGTTGGCAAACGCATTCAGAATATCGCGAGCTTGATCAGAAACAGGAAAATAATGGAATTTGTTTTCCAGTTTCAGGGGAACGTGCTGTTGTTTCAGAAAAGAGAAAAGCCAGTCATGGTAGGCGCAATCAAGAGCGGATTTCATAAACCGCCCTTCCCTGCCGAATGCGTCCATGAAAGAGATTGGATCAAGAACATTGGATACATTGCATTTTCCACCGCCACTTGCAAGCAGTTTCAGGCCGAATGTACGGAGTCGTTCGCAGAGAAGAACCGAAACTCCGGCTTCTGCAGCGGCAAATGCCGCTGAGAGTCCTGCAGGACCGGAACCGACGACAATAACATCGTAATAAGAAGAATCGTCAGTTCCGGTTTGAAAATTCGTCATTTTTCAAAATTTTTGAGTTGAGGATCCGTCATTCCAAGTTCTGCAAATGCTTTTTGACGGAGATAACAACTGTCACATTTCAGACATGGTTTTCCATCAGGATCCGGATTGTAGCAGCTGTGGGTCAGAGAGTAATCCACGCCGAGGGACAGTCCGAGTTGAATGATTTCCGTTTTTTTCAGATATTGCAGGGGAGCATTGATCCGGAAGGTCCAGTTTTCGTCGACAGCTTTGGTTCCAAGAGTTGCGGCAAGTTCAAAGGCTTTGATAAAAGCGGGACGGCAGTCCGGATAACCGGAGTAATCAAGACTGTTGACGCCGATGAAGATGTCTTTTGCTCCGATCGTTTCAGCAAGAGCTGCGGCGAAAGAAAGAAAAATGGTATTTCTTGCGGGGACGTAAGTGACGGGCACACCGGAATCGCTGTGAGTCGGAACGTCAATGCTGTCGGAAGTAAGAGCGGAACCGCCCCATTCCCGCAAATTGAATGAAATCAGATGATGTTTGGCCACACCGCACGATTTTGCGATATTTTCGGCACATTTTAGTTCCACATCGTGACGTTGTCCATAATCGAAAGTGATGGAATGGATTTCGAAACCCTCTTTTTTCGCGATTGCGAGGCAGGTGGCGGAATCGAGACCGCCGCTGAGGAGTACAACTGCTTTCTTTTTGTCACTCATGATTTTCCTTGTTTCTTGGTGAGGTGAATATAGTGAGGGATTCGTTTCTGCCGAGGAGTTCCTGCTGCTTTTCGAATCTGTTTTTATAGAATTCATAAAGTCGGTACTGGCTTCTGGACGTTTCTGTGGCCGGAGAAATAATGGGTCGGGAATAACGGTTGGCGCCAATGAGACGGCGTCCTTTGCGTTTATCGTTCATTCCGCACTCCAGAATGAAATCCAGCTCTTTGCGCAGAGTTTCGCTTTCAATGGGAAGAAGGACTTCAATGCGTCTGCGAATGTTTCTCGGCATAACGTCGGCGCTTCCGATATAATAAAACGGATCGCCGTTGTTTGCGAACCGGTAGATGCGGGCATGTTCGAGGAAACGATCGAGAATGCTGACGACATTGATGTTTTTTGCGTACTGTTTCGGCAGGGAATAAGGATTGATCCCGCAGATGCCGCGCACGATCAGATTGATTTTGACATGTTTCTCAGCCGCTTTGTACAGATGATCAATGATTTCGTAGTCGATGAGAGAATTGATTTTCATTGTAATACCGCCCGGATTCTGAGCGGTGGAAAGTTCTGCTTCGCGGTCGATGTAGTAGATAAGTTTTTCCTTGATGTTGAATGGAGCAACGAGAAGTTTATTCCAGTCCGGCGGACTCGAAAAACCGGTGATGACATTGAAGAGAGCGGAAACGTCGCTGCCTAAAGATTTATCATCCGTAAACAGTCCGAGGTCTGTGTAAAGCTGTGCGGTTTTGTCATTATAGTTTCCGGTGCCGAGGTGCATGTAGCGGTGAATGCCGTCTTCTTCGCGACGCACGACGAGAAGTGCCTTGCAGTGAACTTTAAGTCCGGCAATGCCATAAACCACGTGAGCTCCCGCATTGGCGAGTTCCATTGCCCAGTTAATGTTGTTTTCCTCATCGAATCTGGCTTTGATTTCGACCAGGACGGAAACCTGTTTTCCGTTTCTTGCAGCGCGGATCAGTGCTTTTACCACAGGAGAATTGCCGCTGACACGATAGAGAGTCTGTTTGATGGCAAGTACATCCGGATCGGAGGCCGCTTCATCAAGAAAACGGATAACGGGGTTGAATGATTCGTAAGGATGATGGACCAGAAAATTTCCTCTGGAACGGATAATCTGGAACATGCTTTCTCCTTTCGGCGCACTGACGGAGGGCAGGGGAGGCAGAGGTTTGTCGATCAGTTCCGGAAAGTTTTTGAGTCCGGCAAGGCGGAACGTGTCTTTCAGGTTCAGCATTCCGCTGATGGAAAAGATGTATTCCTGCGGGGTGTGGAGCATTTCCGCGAGCCATTTCCGCGATTTCTGCGACATCAGAGAGGAGATTTCCAGTCGCACAACTTTCCGCTGAGCTTTTTTCTGAAGTGCAATTTGCATTTCTGTAAGAAGATCAGCAATGGATTCCTCATCAATGGAAAAATCCATGTCACGGGTAATTCGGAATGCGGAACATTCAAGAATGGAACATTTGTTGAACAGAAGATCAAGATTGTTTGCAATCAGCTCCTCGCTGGTAATGAATGTTGCCTTGTGTTCAAACGCGTCGACTTCGATGAAACGCGGCATGATGGAAGGAACTTCAAGAACGGCAAAGCGTTCACGCGGATCATCTTCTTTTGTCAGACGGACCAGCAATTCAAGTCCGAGGTTCGGTACGATGGGGAAGGGATGGGAGCTGTCGATTCCGATCGAGGTCAGAATCGGCAGATAATTTGTGATGAACATTTTCCGCAGTTCATCGCGTTTCTGTTTGGGAATGGAGTCCCAGGAGAGAAGAGAGATGCCGTTTTTCCTGAGTTCCGGCAGAATCTCCCGATACAGATAACGGTACTGACGGGTGACGAGAGAACGGATGCGGGTGTCGAGTTGTTTCATGAGCTCCGCCGGAACGTATCCGCTGTCGCCGTAAACATGCTTGTATCCAAGTTCGAGCTGCTGGGTGACGCCAGCCATGCGGACCATGTAGAATTCGTCGAGATTGCTGCTGAAGATGGCGATGAATTTCAGACGTTCCAGAAGGGGATTTTCCCTGTCGGCGGCTTCTCCGAGCACTCTGGCGTTGAATTCAAGCCAGCTGATGTCACGGTTGATATACCGTTCTTTTTCCTTTTCTGCCATTTGAGATCCTTTCCCCTTTTCAAACAAAAATGATTTTGGAGGCAAACGCATAGTTGAACATGTCGGTGTCAATATAATCCAGCGGTGCCGGATGAACTGCTCCGCCGATGTTGACGGTTACGAGATTCGGGGTGATTTTGACAGTCATACGCTCATCAGGTTTGCATGCAACTGCCAGGCCGCAGGCAAGACGCAGAATAGCTGCCAGTTTGTTGATGATTGCCCGTGTATCCGGCGGGAGTGCCATGTAGTCCGGATGCTGCTGTTTCGGGATTGATTTGCGGTGATAGCGTGCAATCATTGCGATAATACGCCGTTCTTCCAGAGTGATTCCCGGCAGTTCCGTATTCAAAATGATGTAATAACTGTGCTTGTGATATGCCTGATTGTTGATGAAAAGTCCGGTTTTGTAGAGTAGAGAAGCAACTTTGAGCATGACGAGTTCGCGATGACCCATGCCGTGAATCGGCTGAAGTTTTTCAAAGAGTTTTTCCGCAAGAATTGCGGTGGAGGCGATCAGGCGCATATCGCCGCCGTATCGTTCTGCCGTCTGGGAAGCCATACCGAAAATTTGCGGTTCAAAGGGATCGCGTCCTTCCATGATATCGTTGATGAAATCTTCCGTCAGGGCGTATTTTGTGGAGATTGTTGGTGCGTAGATGAGTTTGGCTTTTGTGAGTTTCAGGAGATTGGAGATCATCATGCAGCAGGGTAGAACGGCTTCTGCAAGATCCGGTTTGATATTGAATTCGCGCCCGAGAGAGTCGACTGTGCGATGTTCCGCCATTTCCCGGAGCTGATGGAATTCTTCTGTGTTGAGCTCGATTACACCACGCTTGATTCTCTGTTTGTTCTGCATGGAAAGCATTGCACGGGAGGAGGCGCCGGTGACGATCAGGGCGTCGCATTGCAGTTTTTTAGAAAGATATTCAAGTTCTCCGAAGGCATAGTCGATGACCGGTTCGAGAAGTTCCATGCGGGCTGAGGGGGAGGAAGTGTCGGAAAGCAGTTCGATGGCACGCAGCGTGCCGAGTTTGACGGTTTCCGTGAAACGCATGATGCCATGATCGTAAACGCTGACCTGGCAGGCTCCCGTGCCGATGTCGGCGAGAAGCAGGTGTTTGTCGTTGAATCCAAAGTTCGGGGGAATGACCGATTGAACGGCCAGATAGCCGAGACGCGCTTCATCCACTCCGGTGAAGATCTGGATATCGATTCCCGCAAGAAATTTGATCCGTTCAATGAAAACGTCTGCATTGAGTGCTTCCCGGACCGCACTGGTGGCAATTGCCTTGTAGGTTTTGATCTTGTATTCATGAAGTTTCAGTTTGAATTTCTTCATGATTTCGCAGAGCATCCGTACCGAATTGTCGCTGATGCGACCGGTTTTGAAAACGTCTGCGCCGAGAGGAACGGGAATTTCAAGATCTTCCAGCGCTTCGTAGGTTCCGCTGCGTTTGTCGATTTCAACGATCAGGAGACGGGCGGAATGGGCTCCGATGTCGATGGAAGCGAGAAGCTGCTTCATTTCCGGTCGGTACCTCTTGCAAGGATGGTTGCCCCTACTGCTACGGCATGGTCGCCAAGGAGGGAAATCCGGACTTCAATGTCACTCGGTGAAATCCCGAACAGGTGGCGATGAAAGGAGGATTTGAAGGGAATAATGACCTGTTCCCCCATGGCTTCCACAAATCCGCCGCCCAGAACTATGCACTGCGGTGCAACTGTCGCAACGGTGGAAGCAGCGGCGATTCCAAGCATACGAAGTCCTTTATCGACAACTTTTCTGACGGAGGGATCATCTTCGTTGTAAGCACGGGCAAGGTACTTGCTTTTGATGTTTTTTGTTTCAGGATTGAATTTCTCAATCGGAAGAAGAGTCGTTGCTCCGCGTTTGAAGACTTCTTTTTTGAGGGCTTTGACGAATGCTTTTTTACTGCAGTAAGCTTCCGCACACCCGCGGCGTCCGCAGCCGCAGCGTCTCCCCCCAACACGGATAATGGTATGTCCGAGCTCGCCTGCAAGCCCCTGATTTCCTGTTAAGAGTTTGTTTTCAACCACAATTCCACCCCCGAGTCCTGTACCGATGAAAAAGCCGACGGAAGAATGAAATTCTTTTGCCGCTCCGCAGAAATGTTCCCCAAGCTGACCAAGATTGCCGTCGTTTCCAAGTTTGAAGTCATAACCGAAGGTCTTTTTCATAATCCCGAGCATGGAGACTTTTTTCCAGCCGAGATTTACCGCATGGAGGCAGTCACCGGTTTCCGGATCCACCGGAGAGGGAATCGCAGCACCAAAATAGGAAATGTCTGCCAGACTCAATTCCAGTTTTGCCAGAGCTGCCAGAGCTGTTTCTTTCATCGTGTTCGCTGTTTGTTCCGGTCCGGCTGAAGGATTGGTCGAAGTCTTTGCATCCGCTATGACCGTATTGGAAGCATCCGTGACCACCGCATAAATTTTTGAACCTCCCAAGTCGATTCCGAGTGCAAGATTGTCAGGCATTTTCTCCTCCAAAACGTTAGAAATTGAGTTACTGAAAAAACAACTGCCGCCGTAACCCTAAATATAAAGCTGAACCCCTTCAAATTCAACCCGTCACATCCCGTTTTATAAAAAACCTCATCAAAATCTAATGAATTCTTTCCATCTCCTGCCGGATTCTTTTTTGTGTTCCGCAGGATTGCTGCTGGTGCGAATGTTGTTTCGTGCTCTGCACGACCGGCGTTTTGCCGCTGGACCGCGACAAGGGCACAGCCCCTTGATCCGAGAAAAATGTACATACATTTTTCCGTAAGCAGAGCACGAAAAAAGTCAACGGTGTCTGCAAATAATGGTTTCAAGCAATTTCAGAAGCTCTGAGAAGAGAATAACGGAGAAGCCTGTTGCAAGAATCCGTATCCAGAGCATCGGAGAAAGAGGCGTTGTGTTGAAAAACGCTCCACCCCACTGGGTAATGATTACCTGAAGAGCAAATGTCAAAGCAAAGACGAGAAGCATTAGATGGTTTTTAACAAGATTCCGGAAGATGCTCGTTGCGGAAAGTTCCCGGCTGTTGAAGGCATTGAAAAGCTGGAACACGACAAAGAGCGTAAAGAGAACAGTACTTTTATCTTTCGGAGGTGCATCAAGAAAATTCCAGCGTTCCTGGGCAAGAAAGACCAAGGCAATGAAAAGCCCGTTTAAGACAATGGAACGCAGCATTCGTTTTGAGATGATATTTGCATTCCGTGCCACCGGAGAACGTTTCATGAGATCAGAGCGGATCGGTTCCAGTCCCAGTGTCAGTGCCGGTGGACCGTCCATGATGATATTCACCCACAGAAGCTGCAATGCAGTGAACGGGGTTTTAAATCCCAGAAGAATGGACGCAAGAACCACGACAACGGAAGAGAGATTGACTGTAAGTTGAAATTGAATGAATCGCTGGAAATTTTCATAGATGCCGCGTCCCCATTGAACAGCTTTTACGATGGTGGAAAACGAATCATCAAGAAGTACGATGTCGCCGGCTTCTTTGGATACTTCCGTTCCAGTCACACCCATGGCGATGCCGACATCGGCATTTTTTATAGCGGGTGCGTCGTTGATGCCGTCACCAGTTACTGCAACCACGCTTCCGAGCGATTTCAAAGTGTTCACAACCCGCATTTTCACCAGCGGAGTGCTGCGGGCAATCACCCGGATTTTCGAAAGAGCTTCCGCAAATTCCCGGTCGGACATCTTTTCCAGGGTTCCTGCCTCCACTGCTATGTGCTTTTCATCAAGGAGATGAAGTTCTGATGCGATCGCGGAAGCAGTCACAATATTGTCCCCTGTCAGGATTTTGAGATCAATGCCCGCTTCCCGGCAATGCCGGACCGCAGCAGGAACATCGGCTCGCAACGGGTCTGAAATGGCAACAAAACCATCAAATTTCAGATTCTCTTCAATTTCTGCTCTGTGACAGGCGTAATCCTCCATCGGTTTCATATCCCGATGGGCAAATGCGATGACGCGTGCCGCACGGCTCTGGAAATCTGCAATCGCTTTTTCTGCGGCAAGTCGCTCCCCGGAAGAAATGGTGCACATGGAAAGTATTTTTTCGGGGCTTCCTTTTGTATAGATTCGGACCATGTTTCCGCAGTTCAACAGAGTTGTCATGTTTTTTGTTTCCGAGGAGAAGGGAAAAACATAGAGAATTTCCGCTTTCCGGCGTTCCTCCTGATAGTTCTTTCCGCATTTTCTTGCTGCGGCAAGAAGAGCGCATTCCGTGGGATTGCCGATGAAACGTGGGGGAGCGTTTTCAGGGAAATAAGCTTCCGCGGTGGAATTGAGACAGAAATTTTCTGTAAGAAAAGGATGCTTCATGTTTTCGGGAGAAAAGAGAATTCCATCGGCATACACGCTGGTAACGGTCATCCGGTTTTCCGTCAGTGTTCCTGTTTTGTCAGAGCAGATCACATTGATGCACCCGATTGTTTCACAGGCAATCATTTTTTTGACAAGAGTATTTTGTTTTGACATTTTGATGATCGTGATTGCCAGGGAGACTGCGACGATGGTTGGAAGTCCTTCCGGAACGGCAGCAACAATCAGGACAATGCTTGTGATGAATGCTCCGGAAACGGTTTCCAGGGAAGCGGTTCCATCCATGAGAAAGGTGACCAGCTGGATCAGGAAGACAAGTGCGGCGGCGGTTGATCCCAGCAGTGTGATCCGTTTTCCGAGCTTTGCCATTTTTTCCTGAAGCGGTGTTTCACTTTTTTCGGTGGAAGCGAGTTCTCCTGCGATCCGACCGAATTCCGTGTGGTCGCCGACTGCCGTGACGATCATGCGTCCGTGTCCGCTTGTGATGAATGTTCCGGAAAAGAGCATGTTCCTCTGTTCCGCAAGTGGAATCGTACTGCATTCAAATACCAGTTCCGCTTCTTTGCTTACGGGAAGACTTTCGCCGGTCAGAGAGGATTCATCCGCATGAAGATCCATACTGGAAACAAGGCGTCCATCCGCTACGAGCCTGTCTCCTGTTTCCACGCACAGGATGTCTCCAACGACAACTTCCCGCTGTGGGATCATTCGCACTTCTCCCTCCCGGAGTACCTTCACTTTTGTATCTTCATTGATCCGGTTCAGTGCTTCGAAAGCCTTAGCGCTCCTTCCTTCCATCACGACTGTAATGATGACTGAAAGGAAAATTGCCGCAAAAATGCCTGCACATTCCAGAAAATCGGAATCTCCGCTTGTACAGGCCCGGGCGATGTTGACTCCGAGAGCAATCAGTGCTGCAAGAATCAGCATGATGAGCATTGGTTCACAGGTTGCGTCCCAAATCCGTTTCCAGAGGGAGTCGGCTTTTTTCCGGGTGAAAGAATTAATTCCGTATTTCCGCCTGTTTTCTACGATGCGTGCAGCGTCCAATCCCGTTTTTTCATTCACTCCGAATTTATTGAGTACAGTTTCCGGGGATTCTGTGAATTCTTCCATTTCATACCTCCGTTGTTAAAAAAAAGACCCGCGTCCGGATGGATGCGGGTCCTGAAAAACAAAAAGACTCCGTACAACCGCGGACGGTTATACATGAGTCTCATTTTTTAAGGCAAGCCAGACCTGAACGGCCGGTATGTTGACTTGCCGCGCACCGGAGGTACGCAAACTACTCCCTCATGGGGTTGGATTATTATATCATTTTTTTCTGCAAATGCAAATCTGGAACGGATTTTTTCCCGGAAAAGTATCGGTCCTGAATCGGGATTGAATGACAGATTGCGGATTTTACCGCAGATCAGGGAGTGAAAAAGTTTTTTCTGGGATTGCCTGAGATGAGACTCTGAGCATTTCTGATTTCATATTTGAGTTCACGAATAGCTTTTTCCCTGTTGAAAGAGATTCCCTGATACTTGCATTTGGGACAAGGGATTCTTCCTGTGCCGTTGCAAAGGGTGCAGATACCGCCTCTGCAGTTTCTGCAGGATACGAGAACACCTTCCCGCAGCAGGGAGTTTGATCTCACTTTTCCTCTGCCTCCGCAGCTTTTGCATCTTCCACTGCCGTCGCAGGAAGAGCAGTACGCTTTCCCGCTGCCGTCGCAGAATCTGCATTCGAGAATCAGAGATTGTCCTATTTGCGTATTTTTATATTTTTCCTGAAGTTCCTTGTTTTTCCCTGCGAAAATGTTCAGGAGATAAATCCGGTCCAAAGATTTTTTTAAATAAGTGTTATTGTCCGGGATTTTGCAGTTTTTCAGCTGGCTTCCGTACCGGACATATCCGGGATGGAGAAACAGACTTTTCAGCAAATGATTCAAAAGGGCATATTGTTTTTCCTTTTCTGCCTTTTTCTGGCGAATGCTGTTCTGTTCATCGTAATATTTCTGAAGAAATGTTTCAACATTCTTTCGGCAGGTGTCCGGGAGCAGAGTAAACGGTTTTGTCTTCAGTTTTTTGAGCAGTTTCTCAAGTTGTCCGATGTTTTTTTCTACGGTCAGGTTCTGGATTCGATTTTCCAGTTTTTTTTCGCTTTCTTTCAGAAAATTGCTTCGGATTTCCGGCAGAAGATGCGGATACGTTTCAATCAGTCCCAGAATCTGTTCTTCGAACTGGAGAGAATTGGAAAGCCAGATTTTTTGTTTCAGTTTCTCATATTTTTTATTGAATTCAATGGTATCGGCGATGGCTTCCCTGGAACGCCATTGTCCGTTGAGATAGCGCTGGCCTGCATTGAATTTATCGAGGTTTTCGTGATCGGCGGGTGTGCACCAGACATCGTTTTTCAGGAAGAATCCGCCTTCATTCATGAAGTCTACCAGTTTTTTTGTCTGTTCATTTTTTTGTTCTGTCTGCAATTCGGGCAGATTCGGTTTTGATGTGTTCAGGGTCTTTTCGGATAGATTCCAGCATTTCTTTTCCGGGTCCCAGTTTAATGTCAGCAGTGCATTTTCCTGATAGAGAATGGGGGGCGGCATTTTTGCAAGAATTTTATGATAGTCAAATTCTGCTGCAGGAAGTTTTTTGACCCGCTCCAGAACAAAAAGGTTCTTTTTTTCCTTGGAGAATTTCGTCCATTCTTCCGGGGTGAAACTGACAATTTCGATTCCTTTGCGGTCAAGGAAACGGTATTCTTTCTGAATGATTCTGGTCTTCAGTTTGGTCTGATAAGGATTCTTGTTTTCCTGTCTGGTGATTTCACTCCAGGAAACCTCTCCAAAAGAGTATTCGAATAGAACTGCATCGTAATGCTTTGCTGTAAAGATCGGAAAGTTGACCGGAAGCGGCAGAGGTTCCGGAAGCGCTTTCGGGACACCTTCGGAAATGATCAGAATTTTATTTTTGCCAAGACGGAAAATTTTGTGATCCGGATTGTTTTCCATCTGAGTGTGAATTTTGGAATAAATATATTCCTGTATAATGCGCTGAGAATCATTTTTAATGGAATTTTCCTCCGGTCTGTCTCCGCACGAAGTCAGAAACAACAGGCCGAACATCGCAATCGGAAATGCTGTTGATTTCAGTTTCATTCGTCACGTCTCCTGATAGCTTCCGCCATATCGAAATGGGCTTTCAGATAATCGGCGATCACCATGATCATGAAACAGAAGAAGAGAATGACAAGAAGCTGAATTGCCGAAACGGAACAATAGGCGGTCCAGAGGCTTCTCCGTTCCATTTCTTTTTTGATCAATTCGGCTTCATAATCGTTCAATGCTTTTTCCAGCTGCCTGGAGATCGTTTCCAGTTCCCAGTCCTCTCCAAAGGCATTTAAGGCAAATATAAAGTAGATTTTTACACGGGAAACGGCTTCCTCCTGTTCGCTTTTCTTCTCCTGTGAACGCTGAACAGCGGGATTGGATACATTGGATTTGATTCCGCCGAAGGATTCCGTCTGGTTTTCGGCAAGCAGATTGGCATTTACGAATGCCAGGAACCGTTCCAGGGAGGAAATATGCGCAAACAGTTGCCGATAGGAATTGTCCTGCCGCATCAGAGTAAGCATTTCTCTATACTTTTTTATGTCATTCTTTTTTTCCCGCACGGTGTTCGGAGTATAAAAAGATGCCATGGTTGTCTGGCTGCTGGTGATGCCTTTTGTCCGTTGCGGAACTGATGTTCTTCGGACCGATTTCCCGGAGGAGCGTTTGCGTTCAGGAAACTTCTTTTCCATCTTTGCGATTTCTTTTTGGAAGAATTCTTCAAAGATGGTCTTCATTTCCAGAATGTTTGCCTGATATTTAGCCAGTGTCTGGATTGAGGAATTTACCGATTCCGGAGAATCCAGCTGTTCATTGAACAGATCCGATACGCCGGGCAGAACGGAAAGAGACTGGGCGAAATAGGAGACTCCGTCGTATGGGGTGGAAAGCAGATTAACTGTATCATCGTATTTTTTCAGGAACTTGCTCTGTTCCTGAACAAGTTTTGCCGCTTTCTCCGGGTTCGGATAGAGATTTTTCAACTTGATGATCTGCGCCGTCCGGTATCCGTTCCAGATCAGGTAACCAATTGTTACAATCAGCATGAGAACTGCAAGGATTCCGGAAAAGCAGATATAAAATCTCCCCCAGATGTATTGTTTTCCGGATTTCCGCGGAGGCGGCAGATCGGCAGATTTTTCCTCCTCAACTTGCGGCTCCGGAGCGGATTCGTTTAATTCGTCCGGCGATTCCGGTGCCGGTACGATGACTTGTGCGGAACAATTCGGACATTCAATGACCTGTCCTGCAAATTCTTTTCCTGCCTGAAGATTCACATTGCAGTGAGGACAAGTGAAACTGATCTCTTCCATTTTTTCTCCCTCTCTCCCTTATCAATGATGTGATATTTCCTGTGAAATCTATTCCAGCAGAAGATAACAAACAGGAATTTTCAAAAGTATTTCCAGATTCAACTAAAATAATATACAATCATGATGATGTCAAATTGGTTTCTTTTTTTTTAGAAATAAGAATTTCTTGGATGAAGTTAAAATGCCCCTGGATTTCTTCTTCGCAGTTTTCCTGGAGGAAAGCCGGTTGTTTTTGAAATGACCCTTGAAAAATAACCGGGACTGGAGAACCCGCATTGATTTGCAATTTCTTCCGCAGGGAGTCTGTCTTCTTTCAGAAGGGCGAGAGCATTTCGGATTCGGCATGAGGCAAGATATTCCGATGCGGAATATCCGTAGAACCGGGAAAAAGCCCGGCTGAGCGAAACTCTGTGAACCCCCAGAAGTTCTGCGATCCGGTCGATATTGAGTTCGCGGTCTGTAAAGTTGGCGTCGATGATCCGTTTTGCTTTTTCCGCAGTTGTTCCGGCGGATTTCCCGGCGGCGGGAGGAAGGGCGACTCTGGTCAATATTTCGAAAGCGGCCGCAAGCACCTCCATTCGCTTATCATTTCGCGGTGATTCGATATTGAGCTCAATGCGGCTGAAAAGTTCCTGAGGGCATTCGCCAGTCTCATTTACTCCCGGCTGAATGCGGAGTCCTTCGAACAGTCCGCCCGTGCCGGGACCTTCGAGCGTGAGCCAGCGGTAATGAAAGAAGGGCTTTCCGGGATAATATTTGTGAAGGGAGCCGGGCGGATAATACCAGACGGAATTCGGGAGCAGGGTGCTGATCTCTCCGTCCCGGTGAAAATAACCTTTGCCGCCGATGCACCAGAAAATCTCTCCGAAATCTGCAACTTTGACCTCTTCCGGTGATTCCGGCGTCAAACGGAAATGTCCAACCGAACGGACATAAAATGAGGTTTTTCCCCGGATTACGGCAAAGCGGTATTCCCTGTAATTCTTCATCTGTTACAAAATTCTTTTTCTTTGTTACCAAAGTATAAGACGGCTGAATTGATCTTTCTCGAAATATAGAGTATAATGAATCGGAATGCAATTGAAATGGATGGCGGATTGCAGAAAAAAACAGTTTTTTGATCGCCATTTTTTTTGCTGGAAAAATGTTACAGAAATGGGAGTTGAGCCAATGAGAAGAGAACAGTCGCTGAACGGGATCTGGGATTTTGCATTTGCGGAATGCGGAATGGAGGAGATTGATCCGCAGAGGGTTTCGTTTTCGGAGATCATCACTGTTCCTGGATGCTTCGATGCTCTGCCGGAGTATTTCGGAAAACGGGGTACAGGAATTTACCGTCGTTTTGTGGAATGTTCCGGAATGGTGAAACTGAGTCTGGAAGCCATTGGTCTGCGGGCGAAACTCTACTGGGATGGGAAGGAAATAGGTTCTTCTGAACATCCCTATTCTCCCGAGGCATTTGTTTTTTCCTTCCGGTTCTCCCGGAAAACACGAACTGATGATTCTTACGGACAACCGGATGCAGGACGGCAACTCCGCGTTGTTCTATCCCTATTATGATTTCTACGGTTACGGCGGCATTTATCGCGGAGTGACTCTGACGGAACTCCCCGCTTTTTATATTGACCGTGTTGCGGTGATTCCGGAAAATATTGAAGATGGAACTGTGAGAATTCGCCTGTTTCCCGGTGGAGAAGTCCCGGAGCGCTTCTCGCTTGGGATCCGGTTCGATACCTCCAAACAGGAGGAGAGGTTCGAACTCGGGAAAAACAATCCGGAAGTTCTCTGCCGGGTACCCTCTTTCAAGCTCTGGTCGACGGAAACGCCGAATCTGCATGAAGCATTTCTTTCCCTGTCCGATGATTCCGTCCGTGTAGAGTTCGGCATCCGGAAGGTGGAGTGCAGAGAGGGCAAAATTCTGCTGAACGGCAATCCGATCAAGCTGATCGGTTACAACCGTCATGAAAGTCATCCGGAATTCGGTTCCGCCACGCCTGATTTCCTGGTATATTCCGATCTGCGCATGATTAAAAATCAGGGGTGCAACCTGATTCGAGGCTGTCACTACAAACAGAATGATTTTACGCTGAGTCTTTGTGACCGACTGGGGCTGCTGGTCTGGGAGGAATCGCTCGGCTGGGGAAACCGGGAGGAGCAATTTGCCGATCCTGATTTCTGTCGTCTTCAGCGCGAGCAGACTGTGGCGATGGTACGGCGGAGCATCAATCATCCGAGCGTGATTCTCTGGGGATTCCTGAACGAATGTGCCAGCAACAAACCGGTCGGACGCGCCTGCATTCAGGATCTCTGTGAATCCATCCGTCGCGAGGACAGTTCCCGCCTGATTACGTTTGCTTCCAACCGGACTGTGACGGATATTTCCCTGGATCTGGTCGACGTGATCTCATTCAACACCTATCCGGGCTGGTACGATGGCGAGGCAACTGCGGAATCGGGAATCCACCGGATCATTCCCGAACTGGAGCGTCTTGCCGCCTTTGCCAGCACTCCGGAATACAAAAACAAACCCCTGCTGATCAGCGAAATCGGTGCGGCGGCAATCTGCGGCGATCATTCCGGAATGCGCTGGTCTGAGGAGTATCAGAGTGAACTTCTTGAGACTGCACTGAAATATATTCTGGAGAGCCCGCGTTACAGCGGCATCGCCATGTGGCAGTTCTGCAATGCAAAAACTTATATCACGACGCAGGGCGTGCTGACACGTCCGCGCGGGTTCAACAACAAAGGGGTCGTGGATGAGTTCCGCCGTCCGAAACTCGCGTGGAAAACGCTGACCGGACTTCTGCGGAAATAGGGACTCCGATCTCTGAGACAGATGGATTTTGTATTTATGGTTTGTGGCGCAGACGGAGGAACTGACCGCAGTATTCCACATCCAGAATCCCGTCTTCCATGTGGATTTTCGGCAGCGGGCAATCCACTGGGAGGTCTGCTCCGAATCGAATCAGAAAAGCGGACCAGGGTTCTGTTTTCGGGACCTCGAAAGCAAGATGCGTGGTTATCATGTTCCGGTGCGGTTTGTTTCCCGAGACGCTTCCCGCTTCCTTCAGAATGGCGAATGTGAGGGGGATCAGTTCCAGCCGGAGCCCGTCGAAGAACGCTGTTGTGCGATTTTGCTCCTTTCGCAGAGTTGTCGTGCCGAGATGAAAGTGATAAACGGAGTCGGCCGGTTCCAGAGAGGAGTCGAGAATCAACCATGTTTGCGTATGGAATCGGACAACGCTTCGGAAGTGCCGGAGTTCCTTTTTCAATGCAATGTTCTTTTCGCCTGCCAGCGTCATGACTGCGGGTGAGAATCCCGTTGCGTACTGCGGTTCTTTATCGAGTTGTTTTCCGGTAATCCAGCCGCGGTTGAAACGCCAGTGATAATTCAGAATTTTGAGTCCGGGAACGGTCCAGCGACTGTGTCCTTCGTCATCCAGTTTCAAGGAGCCGGAGGTTCTGCCGCTGCATCCGGCATCGCCAAGGAGAAATTGACCGCGTGCAAAGAGCTGAATGCTGCCGTCGTCCTGATGGTGATGCGCCCAGGCTTTCCCGGAACGGAATGCAAACAGTGTTTCACTTCCATCGTCTGCGAGGCCGCGGAAAAAGACGCCGAGTCCGGCGAGATGTTCCGACTTGAGTTCCGGCGTTTCGAGCGGAAGGCTGGTTTCCGTCTCACCGCCGGCTTCCTTTCCGAGCCAGTTCAGACGGGCGGCAAGAGCGGGATCGCTTTCCGCAAAACAGGCCGCATAGTTATGCCAGAGAAGACGGTATGGATGGACCGAGGCATCATGATCGCCAAATGCAACCAGTGCCCGCCGATTTCCGGATGCTCCATTTGGAATTCCTCTCTGGGCAAGAGCTGCGAAAAACAGTTTTTTGAATGATGGATCTTTGAACCAGTTGTAGTCACCGCATTCCTTCTGCATTTTCAGAATCGGCAGAATTGTAAGCAGAACATGCTGGAAGTAGGTATGGCTTTCTTCCCAGACACCGCTTTCCGGATAGACATGTACCGTGAGCTGACGGGAAAGCATGGCGATGAAATCTCTTTTCCACTCATTCGCATCCGGATGATCGGGCCACAGCATTGCAGCGGTTCCATACACGTTGATGATATCCGTGTAAAAATTCTGATTTGCCATGCCTTTGAGCGATGGATCGAAGGAATCCGGATCATCCGGGGGAAGCATGGCGGCGTATCCGGCATAGCAGCTCTGGGAATGGAACAGGTTGGCAAGGAAGAGCAGTTTGGAACGCAGTTCGGAGAGGAGCGGTTCCGGAATTTGTTTTTCTTTTGCCAGCTCTTCTGTCAGGAACATCAGCGGGGCGATCCGCCGCGAGGAGACCGGATTTGTGGAGATGACTCCGGCACCATGCCAGAAGGAGGCGACCCTGGCGCGGATGTAGCGTGTCATTTTTGCCAGAAACCGCTCCGAATGGATGTCCTCTTCGGGATCCGCCGGTTCGATGAGATACCGCATGAAATCGTTTTCGCTCCGGAAGCTCCACGAATGTTTTCCGGGGAGGGCGCGGAAGGTATTGGTGAGCATTTTCTCAAGCGGATAAATTCCCCGCTGGATGTGAAGTTTCCGGAAGAGTCCCTGCTGATTCAGCAGACGCTTCAAATCAAGTTCTTCTTCATAGAAATGGGAAAGCGGAGGTTCGGTGGAGGTAAGATCATCGCCGCCGGGAGGGGTGAATTCCATTCCGGTTGCGGCGGCGAGCGCCCAGACGCGTCTGCCGTATCCAAGCCATCCTTCCCAGCAGAGAGCGGGAGTGCATTCGGTTCGGTCGCGTTCTGGAATCCGTTCTGTGGAGGGGCCCGGGACGGCGTCGGCTTTTGTCCAGGCTGGAACAAGACGCCGGGAGAGGCGGTCGCCTTTCCGCAGTCTCCGCATCCAGGCGTCGATGGAGTTCAGTCGATTTCCCCGCCATTCTTCGCCGCGGAGAGCGATGATGCCGAAAATGGTATCTTCTTCGGGATTGCGGAAGGCGAATCCGTCGGAGAGGGTCAGCTGGGATTGCTGGGTCCATGGTCCGAGTTTTGCCAGTTCCGTATCAATGAAATAGTGCAGATGGCGGGTTTCGTAATAAGGAGTCTGATCCAGAAAATAACCGGTTCCGGGAAGATGGTTCCTTTCGAAAATCCAGACAAGTTGATCCGATTCCGATGCGTGGAATTCCTCTTCGATTTTGATGAAATGCTGTCCGGCATCAAGGGTAAAGGTGATGGAATAAGGCAGTTCGTCGTAACGGGAACGCAGGACGGAGCGCAGGGGACCGGATTCCAGAATTTCCGTCCGGACTTTCGTGACCGGTTTCAGCGTGTCGAAAAAGGTTTCTCCGAACCATGCTCCGTTGCGGAACCGGATTCCGGAGACAGGGCCCGGAATGGTGCAGGGACCATGATTTTCATAGTTTTGCGAAACCGGAATGCGGATGGCGATGATTCCGTTTCCAAGCTCCCACTGAGTGTTTCGATTGATCAGATTCACGGAATGAAGCTGTTTTTCCGGTATTTCCGGGAGAATTTCCAGCTCCAGTTCTTCCCCTGCTTCCAGTTCCAGCCCGAGAAAGAAACGGGTTGGATTCTGACGGGAACGCTGTGCGGGAAAATGAGCTCCATTGTGCTTGTTACGGCAGAGAAAGCAGGCCGGTTCAGGCGGATCGCATGGAAAATCTGTTTCGACGACCTGAAAATCGTGGGAGAGAGAGCAGGGTTCCTGAATGTGGAGACATCCGTTTTTGCAAGTCAGCATGGGGGTCGGAATGGCGGTCATGGTAAACTCCTGTGATTAATGAAGCAGCAGATCCCGGAGGTTCTTCATATATTGTTTCCGGTGGATGTGTTCGCAGTTTTCACGGATTTGAGCGACAAGTTCCGGCAGCAGGTGTTCAAGTTCTTCTTCGGATGGTTTTGAAGAAAGCAGGGGCAGAAAGAGTTTGTCGGTCAGAAGCTGTGTGATGAAATCTTCGACGCCTGAGCTGTGTCCATGATCCATATGGTCTTCGTGTTCCGGCAGATTCAGAACCTGATCGGTGACCGATGCAAGTCCCGGCAGGAAGGAGTCCGGCTCTTCCATCACCTTCTGCGTGTAACTGCGATACGGGGAGAGACCGTGGCATTCCTTGAGAAGAGCCATCTGAACGGTTTCGCTGAGAATGAAACCGAAGAATTCCGCAGCCGGGCGCGTGCATTCGGGGGCCGCCATGCTGATTCGGCAGTAGGGAATTTCGGAAGAACCGTCGGCTGCCAGCGGCAGGGAGTGTACGCCGATGGTGGGCGTTTCTCCTTTCAGGGCAAAGGCTCCGAAATAGAAGCTGTTTTTGACCGCCGCTCCGGAATGTTCAATCAGGAGTCTGCGAGCCTGTTCGAAACGGTCGCTGATCCGCATGTCGACGTTGTAGAGTTCATTGTCGCGGATAAAGGAGAGGAGGCCGGTTAGTTCTTCGAGTTTTTTCCGCAGCTCGACGTCGTTCATTTTTCGACGCCTGAAAAAACCGATGCTGTGCAGCATCAGAGTCGTATTGACGGGCATGACTGAATGGGAACCGCAGGATTGCTTCATCCATTTCATCAGGTTGAGCCAGGAACTTGTATCCGGTTCCTTTCCGCCGGTACGCATATTGTAGAAGAGCATGGATGGCTGGAGAAGATACGGCATGGAATCGGAAAGACGCAGATTCTGAAGTTCCGGAATGATGTCCTCTCTGTGGAATCCGCTTCCGCAGTTGCGTTCGATCTCGGAGATGGGAATGAATCCGGTTCCATGGTTGTGAAGCTCTTCCGGCGAGCGGACAATGACAACAGGATGGCTGCGGCGCAGATCAAGCAGTTCCCGCACCTTTTCCGGATCCGGCAGGAAATAGGGCTTGATTTTCCACTGCGGATGGAGTGTTTCGAATTTCCGGATCACCCGGCACCAGAAATCGGTCTGCCAGGGGAGGTCCTCCGTGAACACGACCTCCACATCCGGTGCATTCCGCTGGCCGGCGGAAGGGAGCGGACGGAATGCCGGGTTTACTTTGAATCCTTTCTGGGGAGTGCAGAGCAGGATGTTTTCCTGTTCCAGTTCTTTGAGAGCGGTTGCGGCAACATGTCTGGATTCATTCAGGAGCGCTGTGAGTTCCCGGATGCTGGGGATGCTTTCCAGAAAACCGGGTTCTCCGTGAAGAATTTTCTGTTTCAGAATTTGTTTGACCGCTTCGATTCGTTTTGACATATTGTATCCGCCTTTCCGGCTTGTTCCGTCTGTGATTTCCAGGATTTCTGCTGTAATTATAGCACATTTCAGAGAGGAAAGCAAGCAGTTTTCTGACAGTTGTCATAAAAAAATTAAAAAAAATTCCCTTCTTTACGTATAAAAATAAAAGAATAAATAAAAAATAAAGAAATCTGTCATATTTTTTGAAAACATCTGTTGCTTTTGACGGCGTTTTGTGGTATAATATTCCGAAAGAACAGAAAAACATGTAGAATTCAGCAAAGAAAGAGGTAAAAATGTCTCTCTCCGCAAGAGGTTCCCTGCTTGCCGCATTTGCATGTCTGCTTGCCGCGCTCCCAGCCGGGGCGCAGATGAAAACCGGCGAACAGATGCGGGATTGGTTTCAGGTTTTTTCTCTGAACGAAAAACAGCGCGATTTCGATTATTCCGCCGTTCTTTTCCGGACAAACCGCGAGTCCAATATTTTCTATCCCGGCGAGAAGCCGGAGCTCGACATCCAGATTCGCGCGACGGGAAAAATTCCGTTGAAATGCAATGCCGTTATCCGGATCATCCGCTGGTCCACGGAGAACGTGCCGGGAGACATCTGGCGGCCTCAGGTGAAGCATCTCGGAACGGTCGATTCGATTCCTCTGAACATTGATCTCCCTGTGAACGGCTGGAAAAATTACAGAATCACTCCGAATCTTCCGGAAACATTCGGCGGTTATGCCGTGGTGCTGGAAATGGACCGGTATGGAAATCGGTTTGTTTCTTCTCTGGTGCGTGCGCGCAAAAATCAGACGGTTTCCCGGAAATATCCGAAACAGGGAAGTGAATTTTTTCCGCCGGCAACAATGGAGCGGCTCGGACTTCAGGCTGTCCGCTACGGCATCCCTTTCCTGATGAAACAGAGCGGACGCGATCGGGAACGTCTGATGGCTAAGCTTGATTCCGTCTTCCGGGAGATGAAGCGGCACAAGATCGTTGCAACGATTGAGATCGGAGCCGGAAGTTTTACCGATGGTCAGCCTCTCGGCATGCCGCGTCCCCATCTCGACAAAAACAATGTGATGCTCCAGACGAAATCCGATATGGCATGGCTTCCGGAACATGATCCCGAGTTCGGAGAATTCTGTTATGAAATTCTCTCCAAATACGGCTGGCCGAAGGGTCCGGTCAATGGAATCATGCTTTGGAACGAACCGTGGGAAGGAATCTCCATTTCCGGTTGGGGAGCGGATCTGCCCCGCTACCTGGAAATGTACAAGGTGATGGGCGATGCGGTCCGCCGTGCAAACCGTGATGCCGGGGTCAGTGTGCTGATCGGCGGCTGTGATTCTTCTTCCAACACGCTCGATAAATTGTTCGGAGATGAATCCGACGAACTCCTGAAAGATCTGGATTTCTGCAGCATTCATTATCAGGGGCTTTCCGCTCCGAGTCTCTTCCGGAAATGGCGGAACCGCAAACCGGAGCGTGTGCTGATCTGGGATACGGAAAGCTGGGTCGCAAACTCGGAAGACCTGCTTGCCGGAGTGATTGCAGCGAACCGCGCCGCCGGATATGACCGTTCCATGGGATTTTTCGGCGGGTATGTCTTCGGAAGCATGCGGCATGACGGAACTCGGATGGATGGCGAGATCATGACGGAAACAGGAAAAAAGAAGATGCCGCTTCCTCTTGCAGCCTATCCGATGGCTGCCGGAATCGCTGCAATGCAGAGTTTTATCGGAGACCGTGAATTCCGTGAGATCCTGTTTCAGGACGGACTCCCGTGGATCTTTGTTTTTGATGGACTGAAAGCAAGGAAGGAGGATGGAACCGTTGTCGTTCTCGGTGATCTGAGCGGACTGTTCGGTCACAACGCTGCGATGTATCCGAATGTCCGTCCGCTGGAGGAGATTCGCCGCAAGAAGGAACTCCGTAAACAGCTCCCCGCGCTGAAACAGGGGACCCCGCTCTGGAATTCCCTGCGGGATGAGTTCGCGCGCCGATTCCCGGATAAACGAATCCGGGATGGCAACCTTCTTCGTTCTCTGACGGCGCTTTTGAAGGAACCCTGGCCTTTCCGCGATGCTCTGCTCGAAATCAGTGCGGCCCGGGGAACGTTTGCTCTGTTTGACATGTACGGCAATTCCGTCAAGCCGGAGAATGGAGTCTATCGGATTCCGCTTGATATTCGAGGGTTCTATCTCCGCTCGACCGCGCCCGGTGGATTTGACGATCTGCTGAATGCGCTGAAACATTCCCGCATGACAGGGATGCAGGTCGCAGAGTTGATTCCACGTGATTTTCTGGAATCCGTCAAACCGGGAGCTGTACTTCGAATGACGGTTCACAATCTGCTGAACCGCCCATTGAACGGGCGCCTGCAGGGACGCATCGAGGGATTGTCCATCCAATATCCGGACCGCCTTTCCCTGGCTCCATTTGAGCGTCGTGAGATTATTGTGACTGTAAAGAATGGAAAAGCAAATTCCCGGAACCTCTATCCTCTGTTTTTCTCTTTTGATGCTGGAAATGACGGCTTTGCCGAAGTCCATGACACTATGCGGAGCAATGTGATTGCAAAACGAACCGTCAAAATTGACGGATCACTTGATGACTGGAATGGAGTGACGCCTCAGATTGTCAGCAATGACGGAACTGTTGAAACAAGTCTGATGGAAAAGGCATGGCTCCCATTTGAACAGGATGCCACGAGCCGGAACAAGAGTCTTGCAATGGTCTATACCGCTTATGATGGTAATTATTTTTACCTTGCAGCAAAGGTTTCCGACCGGACTGTTCATCCGGGAACACTGCGTTTTGAGACACGTGATGATGCCATGTTTTATTATCCGGAAGTGACGCTGAAATATAATACAGAAAAAACATTCCTCTATGAGATTCAGAAAGAAAATGCTTCGGCTGTCTGCGGAATTGAGAAGCCGGGAAAACCGGGAATGCGTGTTTCAGAATGTATTCGTCCTTCGGTGGAACGCCTCAGGTTTGATCTGGTATTGCCGAAGGATCGGCTGACAAAAGTGACGCTCTATTTTCCATGGAGTGATTTCCGTTCCGGCAGGGAGGCGTGGATTCGGTTCCTCGACCGGAATGGAAGGGAATTGACAGGAAGTCGCCGGATCTGGAGTATTCGTGATGGTGCGTTTGTCTCCTGTGAAGCGGCTGGAACGCTGAGCCTTGAGATTATCAATCCCCGCTGGTGGCACAAGGAATCCGGACGGGTTGCTGGAATTTTCTTTGACCGGGGAACGAGGACTCCGGTACGGCTGAATCCGTCGGGAGCGTATGTGAACTTTCTCGGTGTGGATGAAAAGGAGCCGGGAAAATGGATCGGCAGATTCGGTTCTCTGGGATATCTGATTCCCGGACTCCGGGAGAAGAAACTGGATCGGACTCTTTCCTGTATTCTCCGAAACGACGACGTGAAAGATCGTCTCATCTGGCCGGAAGGCGTACGGCGTTACAGCTATCGGATGCGTCCAATTCTGCCGGATGGCGCCTCTTCCGGAGCCGACAACATTCAGATCGCATTCAATGTGCTTTCCATGCAGGAAGATCCGCTTACCATTGCAAATCTGCCCGGACGCATGCCCGGTTTTGTGAATTATAATTCCAGTGACTATGAGTTTGCTTTGAACAAAGTGGCTTCCGAGTTTGGCGGAGGCAATGAAATCTGGAGAATGCAGGTTCCCGACGGGGTTCGCAAGCATTTCTATCCGCGTCAGCCGAAAGCCCCGTGGGAGGGGGCTGTGAAAAACGGTGCTCTGGCGATTGTCTACAAAAATGGAACCCGCTTCGTGGAGGCGGCAATCCCGTGGAGTGAAATACCTCTTGTGAAAAGACGGATGGAGGAGGGAAAGCCTGTCAAATTCTCTTTCCGGATCAATGATGACGGCGCCTCTCCGCTGGATTTTGGAAAAGACCGTGCCGTCACACGCAAAGCCGGCTATACTTTCCATCCGGACTGGAAGCCGAACTGGACCAATGAAATTGAATTTAAATTTGAACAGTGAACAACGGTTGAATCCAACATCACGGAACTCCGGACAATGAAATCAAACACAAGAAAATATACAAAAAGGAAAGGTCGGAACATGAGGAAGAAACAGAGTTTCACACTGATAGAGCTCCTTGTGGTAATTGCCATCATTGCCATTCTGGCGTCACTGCTGCTGCCCGCCTTGAACAAGGCACGGGAAAAGGCGCAGAACGTGCTCTGCATCAACAATCTGAAAGGAATCGGGACCGGAGTCGCCATGTATGAGGACGGCAAATATTTTCCGCCGGTCAGACGGGAGGACAGTGTTGTCTGGAGCATGACCATGGCGCAGACGATGGGAATCAATCTGACTCCGGAAAACAGAGCAGGATTTAAAACGAAAGCCTTTACCTGTCCCTTTGACCGGCCCTCCGGTTCCAGCGGGCCGCGCAACAGCTACTGGTTCAATGCGGGAAACAATGCCAACAATCCGACCAATTTTACAGACAGCGATCCGATTGTTCTTGGACGAATCACCGGATATATGAATTTCAGCGGGACCAACGGCAATATTCGTCACAATGAGGTGGCTCTTATCATGGATGCGTTCAATAAAAACAAAGACGGCATGGATGGTGATTCCAATTTCTGCCTTGGTGCAAGCAACTGCACTCAGTTTTACGCCTATTTCAATTCGACAAAAGGACATGCACCGGATGGCGACAGAAATGCTTTGATGCTGCAGGGAAATGTAATGCGTCTGCCGGGAAACTATTTCATCAACGCCGGTGCCGCTCCGGCAAGACATTTTACAGGATGGATCTATAAATGAAACCGGCAGTTCGGCAAATTACTTTTTTTGTTTTCATGTGTTTTGCCGTTTCCCTTTCGGCGGAAAATCTTCTTCCGGAACGTATGAACTTTACTGCTCCGGGGAGGGATACGACAGGTGCGGAAATTCAGAAGTCGGACCGCGATTTTTTCTTTTCCGATACTTCCGGCGGACGCATCGGGAATGCCGGGTCCGTTTTCAAACTGATTCTGGATCGGAATTCGAAAGCGGTAAAACGGATCAATGCGGTGCTCGCAAAGTCAGTGAACTCCGTTCCGGTTGAATTTGCTGTTGCATTTAACCTTGAGGAGATCGCGAGAGCATCACGATTCGTTTCCGCTGATTTCCGTTTGATCATGAATGGTCCGAACGCGCCTGTGCGGGAACCGATGGCATATCCGCTGAATCTGAAGGATTTGAATTTTGCTCCGGGCAGAACTCTGATTTTGAATGGGGAAAACACGCCGGTTCTGCGCTTTGTGGTATCGCCTTCCGGGGGACGGCACAGGATCGATTCCCTGGAATTCCTGTTTGGAATTCGTGCGGATACAGGTTCGACTCCGGAACGCTGGCGGATCGGTAATTTTTCTCTGACGGAACTGGGACCGATTTCCGGGACAAAAGGTGGAAAAAAGGTGTTTTTTTCGGAATTTGCTCCGTCCGGGGTTTTGCGTTCGGTTCTTGCAGAGCAGGGATTCCGGGAGGAAAGGAGCGCTTCCGCAGAAGACGCGGATCTTGTTTTCCTTTCTGGACGGTTCGATCAGGAAGGGAATGCAAAACGGTATCTGGATGTTCTGAAAAACGGTGGAACGGTTGTGGTTGATTTCCGGATTCCCTCGAATGTTCGGCGCGAGATGGCGGAGCTGCTGCCTGTGAATCCATGGAGTGTTAAACGCAGTGAGCTTCGTCGTCCTTCCGATGCGGTGACTGGATTTCCGGAAAGCGGGTTTTCCGTTTCCGGCCCCCTGGTCCTTGGAATGCCGCTGGACCTCCATCTGCCCGGATCTCCGATGGAAAACAGTATGAACCGGTATTTATGGAAGGAGTATGAAAAATCACTTTGCAGTACCGATTGGAAGATTCTGTTGACGACACGGGCTGGAATTCCCGTTCTGATCTCCGGAAGAATTGGAAAAGCGGTTGTGTATGTATTTGGAGGGGATTTTTCCGATTCGGCATTTGTTTCGTCGCCGGGGTATCCGGAGTTCTGCCGGAAATTTGTTCTGCTGCTTGCGGATCGGACAGCTTCCGTCAAAGCGGACAGCGATCTTTCCTCCTTGAAAATTGAGATCCCGCAAATACAGGAGAACGGGCTTTTTGTGACGGTGAAAAATACGGGGAACGTTCCGGTCAGCGCTCTGCTTTCGTACCAGGTTTCCAACTGGGAACGGGAGATTTTAAACCGCGCTGCAATTTCTGTTTGTCTGAAGGGGGGAGAGACAAAAAAAATTCCGCTTGTGGAACGCGGTGTGTTCAAGGGAGACTCGCGAATCCGGGAGGAGGGCGCTGTTATTCCGTATCTGCGTGTTCGGGCTGGACTGCTTGGAGCGGATCGCTGGAAGGTCTGGTCTGAGACGCGCGGAACTGTATTCTCTGGAAAAGTCCTTCGTTTGGAGGTTTCGGAAAATTCCTCTTTCTGGCCGAACCGCGCCTCCATGCCGCAGACGGATGGCGAATACGACGGTTCCTTTGCATCCCGGTATGTTCTCCCTGTTGGAACCGAGCCAGAGCTGACCGTTTCGGTTGGCAACCGGTTTGCGAACATTGCTCCGCTGGCACAGGCGTTCGATTTGAAATGGAAGGAGAATCCAACCGCAGAAGGTTTGAACGATCTCTCCCTCTCCCGTGCGGATGCCCGGAAACGCGGCGTTTATCAAGGGGGCTGGGGCGCAAAAACAGGTACGGAACAGGAACTTTCCCTGCGTTGGAAAATGCCGGTTACGATTGCGGGGATCGGGATTGAGGGATATGGAAGATATCGTCGGGAGGATCGCCTGAATCCGACCAGTTTCTCGTTCTTTGACGCGGAAGGCCGTCTGCTGCTTCGGGAAAGTGCAGCGGAGTTCCGGGAAAACGGCAGTACTTATTACAGCCGATGGGCGGGATATTGCTCCCCGGCAACCACGCAATCGCTTCGCATGAAGATTTCCGCACAGACAAAGAATCGGGCTAATCTGAATCTCGGTGGTACCAATTGTGCAATGAAGGAGCTGGAGGTGTTTGGCTGGCCCGGTACAAAACATGGAGAAAATGTTTCCGGAACATTGGAAATTACAATGCACGATCTGTTGAAGGGCTTTCGAAAAACGGTATTTTCCAAAGAAATTGCGGTTGCCGTGTATTCCAGAACGGCGGTTGCCTTGAAACTGCCTTCGAAACAGAGTTTTGGCCCGGTCAGTTATGAAATTGTGTTCCGGCCGCGGAATGGGGAGGAGATTCGTTCGCGTTACGATGTACTGTATCAGGAACCGGGCCACTCTTCCATCATGGACAAGAAATCGCTCGGCCCCTATCAGCCGGGGCTTCTCTGTTCGCCTGGATGGTACAATTTCGACAGCTTTGGACGGGGAATGCTCAACTGGACCCGCGGCTGGGGCGGTCCGCACGACAAGATCTGGGCGCTGGTCCATGGACTGATGGAGACGGGGACCGGAAACACCTATGCCCCTGACCGCATGTTCACGACCAATACGCGGAACAGCCACTATACAAATCCGTGGCGCTATCTGCCGGATGGTTCCTACGGTTGGGATCTGACCGCTGCAAAGATTCTGGAGGAGGCGGAGACCCGGTATAAGAACCTGAAACACGTCCATGTCGGCGCTTCTGACCGTTGGAACGGCATTCCGATCGGCAAATCCTACGGCTGGGATCTGTTCATTCGCTTCGATGAGTATCTGAAAAAGAAAAACGGAAAAGGGCTGAAGGGACGCTCCTTCCGGCAGATTGCAGATGAAATCAATACGAACTATGCGGATGTCTGGCAGAAATGGCAGTTGAATCATTATGCGGATCAGCTTCTGAAGACGCAGAAGATGTTCCGGGATCACGGCCTCGGTTTCTCTTTGGAAACGCATGGAAGTTTTCCGCTGGCGGGGAATGAGCTCGGGGAAAAAATCGGGAAAACACATCTCGGCGTCGGGACGGATCTTTTCTGGGAGCTGCGGAATCAGGATCTGTACTGGAGCCTCGGAACACGCTTTTCGATTGTTGCCGCGAATCCCGATCTCCGCAGCGGACTGTACAAGCAGTGGGGATGGGTGAACAGCGAGTCGAATGCGTTCTGGTTTTCAAACAATGCTTCCGTGGAACCTGCACGCAGACAGTGGTATTCGACTTATTTTGTCGGACGCATCGACAGCGGAGGGAATTTCCATCCGTATCATGTGTACGGATATGCGGTGCAGGGTGGAATTTCGACGAAATTCTACCGTCATGAAATTGCCAATGCCGCCCGGACACTGAATTTTACAGCGTATGTCCGTCCGGAGAAAGCTGCCGGGTTCGGATTGGCCGTTTCGTGGAACTCCCATGAGAACCGGATGAGTCCGAAAGCCGGAACAATGGGATGCGGCTTGTATGCTGCCGGAGGTTTTGAGAATCAGCTGGAATCCCGGATGGGACATCTGTATGAACGGATGGTCAAGAACGGCCTGCCGGTTGGATTTGTGACATCCAGCCATGCACTCGAAAAATGGAACGGTACAAATCCGCTCCTGATTCTGGATGCGACCGATTGGACCCCGAAAGAGCTGGAACGTTTGCATTTCCTGCGGAACAATGGAACTGCGCTGGTGGCATTTGCCGGTGATAATCGTTCAAAAGAAGCATTTCAGCTCTGGACAGACGGAGCGGATCAGCGGATCATTGCAGGAATGAAGGTGTTTGTCCGTTCTGGAAACGGAAATGCCGCACCATTCGTGTTTTGTCCGTGGAAGGCGGAAGAGCTCCCGGCAGGAAGTTTGCTGGAGCTTGCCGGACTGCTGATGCGTGAAACCGGACTGCATGTGAACACCTCCTCCGGAATGGCCGTGACGCCCTTCCTCAGCCAGAATGCTCTGTTTCTCGCTTTCGGGACGCAGTCCGATGTGAACCGGATGGAAATGGTGACAGTAAACCCCGTCGCATTTCTTCCGGAATTGCAGGGAAGAGAGCTTCGCTTCATTGACATGGATACATTTCAAACTCTGAATGCGGTCAAAAACAAGGATGGGTTTTTTACGTTCCGGCTTCCGACTGCAAGTGCTTCGGGGAGACTCGTCATGGTGAAGGAGGTGCAGAAATGAGTCTGAAAAATCGAGTGTGTTCCGTTCTGATCCTGCTTGCCGTCTGCTGTGTTGCGGCTGGAGAGCAGAAAAACGTTCTGGTTGTTTGCTGCCCGGAGACGGCGGAGTTCTCCGGAATGTTGATGAAACCGGATGCCGGAATGTTATTCACAGCTTTGGAGAAATCAGGAGCTGCGTCGGGAAAGCGGGAGATGGTGTCTTCTGCGGAATTGCTGAAAAAGGAGGCGTTTGACAAAGCGGCTTATAATCATCTGGTCGTTATCGGGCGGAAAGGGGGAGATCCTCTGCTGGAAAAGTGCTGGGGGCATCAGGCGGCGATTGATCCGGAGACAAAAACTTTTTATCGTCTCGGGTATGGAACGCTTCGAGGCGATATCGGGTATGTCGAATGTGACTGGAATCCTTTTCTCTATTCCAGCAAGGTCCGGACAAACACTTTTACAACGGTAATCGTAAAGATTTCCGGGACGTCGGTTGCCGGTGTCCGGGCGGCTCTTGAAGCATTCCGGAAGGGACTTCTGAACGGAGTTGTTCCGGCGGGAAAGATGGAACGCGTGAAGAAATCGATTCTCGACCGCGATCCCGATTCAACGCCTCCGCCGCGTCTTCCACGGGAGGTGCGGGTCGGTGACAGGAACGCATATCTTTGCGGCTGGACTCAGCCATCGGAAGAGGAATACCGGGCGTTTCTGGATATTGCCGGTGTGATACCACGCAGAATCTGGCGTGTCAAGTATCTTGTTGAGGGAGCTTTGGAGGATGTTTCCGCGCGTGCCTGGGTCAACGGACTCCATCGTCTCGCTTATGGAAATTCCGTAATGATTGCGGAGTTCGGCAATGTGTCTGACGCGGAGAAGACCTTTCAGGCGCTTGCGCGTATCCGCGGTGCAAAACTTGGAAAGAGAGAGGGGTTCGATTCTGTTACATTCGATCAGCCGCGCGACGAGGCATTTGACAAGTCCTATGGGAAAATCTGTTATCTGCGGAAAGGAGCCTTCCTGTATGCGGTGTCTCTGCCGGAATCCGCGATTCCTGCACTCTTGAAGTAAGGGTCTGGGAACGCGACCTCCGGTTCAAACAAATCTTCAGTTCGTGGGGGCCTCCTGACGAAGAAATGCGGCGATGTCGTCTGCAACCTTTGGCGGAACTTTGGAGGAAGTTGCATATTCCGCCATGCCGGGAGTTCCTTTCCCCGGCAGCATCAGATGGTTCAGATCATCGTAAAGGATGAATTGACAGTCCGGTTTTCCGTTCAGAGCTTTTTTCCAGAGTTCCAGATGGTGCGGCCGGACCTGAAAATCGCGTTTCCCCTGCAGGAACAGCATCGGACGATTGATCTTTTTTGCCATCGGAATCTGTTGATAGTCATTCAGATCTTTCCAATATGCAAGCATCTGCCCGGGAAGAGGGGGGGACGTTGGATTTTTCAGAATTTCTGTCTGTTTTCGCAGAGCTTCCAGCGCTTTCTTTTTCTCTGTTCCCGGAAGAGTGTTATTTTGATGGAGAAGATAGCTCCCCTGTTCTTCCAGGAGATCCGGCAGAGAGCATGTGGGGGCCGCCAGAAAGAGATATCCTGCCGGGATGGATGTTTTTGAAGCAATGCGCGGAAGCATCATTCCGCCTAGGCTGTGTCCAAGAAGCCAGATTGCATCCGGATTGATTTCAGGAGCATTTTGCAGAAAATTGACAGCTTCTAAAACATCATTGACAGTTTCATCGTCAATTGTGACGGTTTGACGCTTCTGAAATTCCTCTGGATGGACAAATGTGCGTTTGTCATAACGCAGTACTGCAATATTCCGTTCTGCCAGCAGTTCGGCAAGATCCCGGAAAGGCTTGTTTCCGTGGATGGTTTCATCTCTGTCATTCGGACCGGAACCATGGATCAGAATGACCACTGGATACGGTGGCGCTTTTCTGCGGGGCAGGGTCAATGTCCCGGGAAGAGGCGATTGTTTGCCGATTTTGACGGCTTTTTCCCGGAATGTGGAAGCTGGAAGTTCTTTCTTCCTCTCCTGTTCTGGAAGAACATGGAATCCGCAGAGCTTTCCTGTTGAATCAATACTGAGAAAACAGTTCAGGTTCTGGCGTTCCATTCTGGCTTTCTGGACAAAAACAGCGATTCCATTGACCGTCGTCACTTTTGTCGGATTCCCCTCCAGAGAGCACAGTTTTCCAAACATGGTTGAAATTTGAAGGACTCCGAGTGCAAGAGTCCCGTTTTCAATTGCTTCTTTCATTTTCGGTGACGAATGGGGCAGGAGGGTATTCAGATTGCCGCTGAAGAATGCTTTGCAAAGAAGGGCGGAATCTTGCGGATCGAGCCCTTTTGTGGAATTTTGAGAGAAGAGAAAGGGAGAAAACAACAGAAGAGAAAACAAAAAGGAAATGATTCGTTTGACGAACATAAATTTCTCCTTTGACGGGTATATGACGGACTGTTGGAAGCTGAATGACGGATGATTTATTATTTGGGAGAGACAGCTTTGCGTAAGCCCTCCCCTGCGAAATTGAAGGCACAGACGGCAAGGAAGATTGCCAGTCCCGGCCAGAGGGTCAGATGCCAGTATGTCAGCGGATCAGGAAATGCCTGCCGCAGAAGTTCTCCCCAGCTTGCCGCAGGATCCTGGACGCCGAATCCAAGAAAACTCAGAGAACTTTCTGCGAGAATCGCTCCTGCAATATCAAATGTGAATGTAACAAAAATCGGTCCGGAAACGTTTGGAAGAATATGGACAAACAAAATTCTGCGGACCGGAACACCGAGTGTTTCCGCCGCTGCAATATAGGGCAGGGAACGCTGTTTCAGGGTTTCCCCGCGGACCAGACGGCAGAGCCCCGGCCAGCCTCCCGTAAAACCGATGACCAGAATCACCAGCAGAATGGACTGGCGTGAACCGTAATCCAGCATGATCGACATCAGAATCAGAAGCAGGAGAAATGTGGGGAAACAGATTACAATCTCCACAAAGCGCATAACGATCAGATCCGTTTTTCCTCCTTTATATCCCGTGAAAAGTCCCATGAATGTTCCGATGATCAGGGAAATCAAGGTTGCAAGAAAGCCGACCGCGGTTGAGACTCGCGCCCCGTAGATCATTCTCGCCATGACATCTCTGCCGGCATGATCGACTCCTGCTGGATGCTCCAGTGAGGGCTTCGCATAAGGGGTGCCCCCTGTTTCAAATGGACCATAGGCAACTGGAGGAAAAATGACGGTCCCGCCTTCTCTGCGGATCTCCTGGGCTTTCTCTTTCCAGTTGGTTCGGTCGGGACGGGGCGAGAACAGAAGAAAAGGAAGCGCCACAATAAGCGCAAGCAGAAGATATACGATTGGTTTCCAATGGAAATTTCGCCGCTTCATGCAGAAAGCGGCAATTCCGGCAAGAGGGAGGTAGAACAGAAAGAAATTAAAGGTCTTTTCCACAAAGATTTCGGGACTGTCGGTGGAAAACAGCGCCGGGAAAAAGGGAAAGGAGATAGAACCGTTTGCAATAACCAGGAGAGGAAGACTGTTTGCCAGCAGTGGTGCAAAAACAGCAACCGCGAGCATGAGAACAATCAAACTCAATCCGGTTACCGCTGTCCAGTCGGAAAAAAAACGCCTGCGGACTTGAGCCGCAGGAGAATCTTCCTCAATGGACAGCAAACTCTTCTTCATCAGGCCTGCTTACTGGGCTGCATTCATATCCGTTGTAAAGAGAAGGTAGACGGATATCAGCAGGAAAAATGCTGCCACCGCCAGGGAATAAAACACCAGAGCAACCAGCGGCAGACCAGTTGCTGCCGCATCATGGAAATAGAACAGCGGATTGATGAAAATGTAATGGATCAGGAACAGGAAATCATCCAGATAAGGAATCATTCCTTCCGGGAAAATCGCCATGGTCAGTGGAACGAACGCAACGACAATGGAGAAAATCAGATAAAGCGCTGTAAAGATCATCGCACCGAGTGCACCGCCCATAATGGAAAAGGTGATATTCGCCGCAATCAACGGCAGAAGAATCAGGGCTGGAACAAATTGCCGCAAGGCGACTTCCCAGCTGTTATATGGGATGACACCGAATCCGAAGAATTTACTGGTGATGAAAAGCATCAGCTGGAGAAAGACGAAAATGGAATACGCCATTACAACAATTGCAATGTATTTTCCTCCGAGATAGTTGAAGCGTCCGACCGGTTTGGAGAGGATTACGAGAATTACTCCCGTATTGATATCGGACGGGATCTCCGAGGAGCCGTAAAACGAAGAAATCAGGATACTGATGATCAGCGCCACACAGGATCCCATTGCGATTGAAGTCGTGCGGGTTTCTCCGGAAAACGCATAGGAAAAAAGGGAACCCCGGGCGATCTGTTCACTGACGGGATCGGCCGTATTTGTAAAAATACAGATCAACGCGGCGACGATCATAAGCAGGTAAAATGCGGATTCGCGCATTTTCAACAGAGAAAATTGAGCAATGGCCCACATGGTAAAACCTCTATTTCGTATTCTTTTTCGCTTCGAGATATTCTTTCACGGTCGGTTTGTCACTTTCCTGTAAAGCATCTCTGAGCTGGATTGATTTTTCAAACGTCGCCTGATCGTTCAGATATACCGCGCAACGGGAGATCTGATCGTACAGTCTTGCATAGTCCTTGAATGGGATCTCCTTCAAGTCTTTTTTCAGAAGCGGGCGCAGAAGCTCCATTTTCTTTGAGGAATCCAGTCGGAATCCATTCTGTCTGCGCAGGGCCTGAATAAATCCTTCATACTGATCTGCCGGATCCGGGAAGGTCTGGATGAATTTCTGGAAATCGGCAATCGGCAGTGCGTTTGCTCTTCCGATGTCTCCGGCAATTTGTGCATAGACTTTCAGCATGATCGGATTTTTTGCATAGTCCGGATTCTTGAGAAGAGATTTGATGATGTTTCCGCGTTCTTTCGGATCCCTGGTGTGGCGAACAAGATCAAACGCCGCGTTCAGTTTGGAATCGCCCGGGGCTGCTTTTTCAAATTTGTCACGCAGGGTAAGCAGTTTACGGTAATCGTTGACAGAATAGTTGTCGAGGCTGGCATTTACTTGGTTCTGAAGTTTCTCTGCATCCAGAGAGAGCTGCATCATGCTGCCGACCTGTTCCTTATCTCCTGGAAGTTCACGTTTATTGGCAATGCGTTTTGCCGCATCGTTGCTGATGCGTTTCGCGTTGCGCTTGATATTGTCAAGCATGGAGCTGTAATCCCGGATAAGGAAGAACGAGAGCGGTTTGTCAAGCAGGGGTTTGAGAAATTCCACATTGACAACGTGTGCGTTGCGCAAACCGATTTTTCCAAGTCTGTCGCGGCCTTCGCGCCACGCATAGAACAGTTCAAGAGGATCTTTCAGGGTATCAAGATAAGCATAATAACGTTTTATGGAGATGGCTTTCGGATTTTTGGGATTGTAAAGCATTCTTCCGTATGCGAGATAAAGTCCCGGCAAATCCGCATATTGAGGATCATTGATAAACGGTAACAGCAATTCATTATGCTCGTTCATATCCTTGGTATGGACAGCGAGCTTATAAGCATTCTGGAGTTTTTCTTCTTTGGTTTTAGACTGATCGTATTTCTGTCTGAGATCCAGATACGTTGCTCTGTACTTCAGCTCCTCCCTTGTTTTCTGTGGAAGCCAGTCAAGAACCTTGGCAAAATCAACTTTTTCCCGTTTGATCGGTTTTACCATGGCACGGCGCAGAATGGATTCTGAAGCGAAATAGACAACGAGAGAAATAAACAAGACCACCACCATTCCGATGGTGGCGGTCTTGTGTCTTGTAATCGTCTTCTTGGAGGAAAACATTATTTCTGCTTTGCTCCACAGTAGATGCAGAAGGGTGCATTACCGTTTTTAAGCGGTTTTTTGCAAGTCTGGTTCTTGCAGAGTCCCCAGACCGGGAGGCTGGTTCCGCAGGAGGAGCAGAACTTTTCGCCGGCGCCGTAGGGAGCTGTGCAGTTGGAGCAGATGTGGGCTTTATCGAAGACTTTCGAGATGACCATGTCGGCATATTTCTTACCTTCAGCGGTCGGCTTGTAATCTTCGGAGGCAACCTTGACATCTTTGAGAGCCTTGATCAGGCGGTCATTGAGGTTCTGGGCATTGGCGCCTTCATTGCGATAGGAACCTTCCGCACCGACCTTCTGGTTGTTTTCCCATTCATTATAAAGAACCTTGAGAAGAGCCAGTTTTTCATCTCCCTTGAGGGATTTGTCCTTCTGGACCATGTCTTTGGCTTTGGCCCGGAAGAAGCTGCTGACCACATAGGATGCGCCGGAATCGCTGCCGGAACGCTTCATGGACATTTCAAAGAACTCTGCAGCTTTTTCATAATTTGCAGGTTTGGCATTGTGCATCATCACATAGCCGGCATAGAACGGGATCTGCCAGTTGTTCTTGAGATACTGGTTGTTGCAGGCGGTGGTCAGGAATTCGACTGTTTTGGCCGGATCCGCAATGGACATGATCAGTGCGCCGTCCTTGTAGATCTTTTCCAGATTCGGGTCGAGTTTCATGAGTTCTTCGAGTTTTCCGGCAACCTGTTTGACGTTGGATTCATCCACGGTATTGAGGGAGCCGAGATAGTTGACAAGTCTCATCCACTGAACGTCGGAGGCAAACTTGTGGAATCCGGCGATCGGGGAGCCGGAAAGATCTTTCTTTTCCGGGCAGAATGTGTGCTGCATGGTGTTGAGCTTCATGGAAAGAATGGTGGCGGCAACGCATGCGACAACCAGAATAATGACGTAAATCGGTGTTCTTTTCATTCTAAACACTCCTATGATTACTTAATGTCTTTGCGTTCAAAGACGATACTGGCAATGGAAAGCGCAAATGCCGCATAGCAGATGCCCCAAAGCGTGACGAGGAGGATGTACATCCACGGAATCTGGACCTGATAGACAGCATTGGCTCTGAAGTTGAACAGGTCGAGGTCGGGAAGAATGCCGCCATAGAGAACGGGAACTCCCGCAAGAATCTTTGTGGAGAACGCAAACCAGACCACGACAACCGTAATGATCGGAGCGATCACTTCCGGAAGCACAACGGCAAACAGAACGCCGAGAGCCGACATCGGGATCAGCGCCAGAATGACCAGCAGATGAGTCTGGAACATCGTGATGCCGATTCTTTCACCGAAAGACATGTTGAAAACAAAGAAGGAACCGAGTGCAATCAGTGCACAGATGATTGCGCCGGTAATCACGCAGCCGCTCATTTTGCCGAGAAGATACTGGAATCTGCCAAGCGGTTTGGAGAGAAGTGTGGATGCAACACCTTCGCGCAGTTCCTTCGGAATTTCAAAAGTCAGAGAAATGACGACCAGCATGGCGGCGATGGAGTTCAGAACGAGCGACACGTCGATCATCAGTTCCTTCTGCAGACCCATCGAAAGCACGTCGTAGTTGATGGCGCTGGCAACAAGCACCAGTGCACACAGAATCAGAAAGTAGACTACTTTCATGCGCAGTACATTTTTCCAGGTACCGCTTGCGATTGTTATGATCTCATTCATAACGTTCTCCTTTTTTATTGTTTATTTTGTAGAGTGTTCCGTTCGATTATTCAATGCCGGAATCGCACCGGCTTCCTCTTGATGTCAAACATTAGCGTTTTCAACTGTGCGGAAGAAGAAATCTTCCAGTTTTTCTCTGGAGGCGGAAATGGTCAGCGCATCCGGAGAATCTTTTTTCATGTCCTCTATTTTCTTCAGAAGTTCGGGGTTATTATGCGGGAAGGAGAGGGTCCAGCCTCCATCAGGATTCTTCACACTTCCCTCCGCATCGGCCATGAGTTCCTTGAATATTTTATCCTCGCCTGCGGCGATGACCACATTGACACCCGATGCAGCAAGGAGCTTATCCAGCTCTCCGGTACAGAGCAGGTGACCTTTCTTGAGAATGGCAATCCTGTCACAGATTTCTTCCACATCCGACAGAATGTGACTGCTGAAGAATACACTGGTTCCCTTCTTCTGCTGTTCGATGATGATCTGTTTGAATTCCTGACGCCCGTATGGGTCGAGTCCCAGAAGCGGTTCGTCAAGGATCAGGAGTTCTGGTTTGTTGAGAATGGCCTGTGCCACTCCGATACGCTGAAGCATACCGCGGGAGAACGAACCGAGCTTCTCTTTTGCATGGTCTGTCATTTTGACCGTATGCAATGCTTCTTCGATGGTTTCATTGCGCTGTTCGGCGGGAATACGGAGAAGTTTTGCACAAATGCTCAAAAATTCTCTTGCTGTCAGCTGTTTGCTGAATGCGGGAGAGTCCGGAAGAAAACCGATCCGTTTTTTGACATCAACGTCATAGGCAGGTTTCCCCAGCACAATTGCCGAACCTTCCGTCGGTTTGATCAGATCCATCAGAATCTTAATTGTGGTGGTTTTCCCTGCTCCATTGGGCCCTAGAAAACCGAACACGGAACCCCGTGGAACGGAAATAGTCAAATTGTCCAGAGCTTTTGTTCCCTTTGCTGAAAACCATCGCTTATAATTTTTGGACAACCCTTCTATTACAATGACATTTTCTTCCATGACCAATTCTTCTCCATGGTTATTTTCCGGTAAAAAAACACACCATTACTGAATCCTGAAAAATTTTACTCCACATAAATTATATCATGGAAACCCGCTGGAATCAACCCGGAAAAAAGTTTTTTTCAAAAAAAAACAACAAATTTCGTATTTTTTCTGAAAAAAACTCGTGGCATTGACATTCCTTTTCTGTAAACCATAGCATTGTATATGATATGGTTTATTCGGAAGTGTCATTTCACACTTTTCTGATCTCAGCTTTGAGGAATTGAACCGCTTCGGCAATGTCTTTTTCCGGATGAGCGCCGACTTCCCGTTCGATGGTCAGAAATCCATTGTATCCAACCTCATTCAGCGCATTCAGATAGTCGGTCCAGTCAACTTGTCCTCTGCCGAGTTCCACTTCCCGGAAGAGCTCGCCGGTTTCTGCAACCAGCTGATCGAATCCTCCTTCCGCGAAAGCATCGTAGACTCGTTTCGGGTCGCAGTCCCGAATATGAATGCCATCTTTTGCATGCGTATGGACGATGAATTTTCCCAGCAGGCGGACTGCTGCTGCCGCATCGGCGTTCTGGACCATCACCAGATTTGCCGGATCCATATTTACTCCGATTTCCCTGTGGTCAACATCAACCAGAAGCTGGTTCAATTGTTCCGGTGATTCGGGGCCGGTTTCGATTGCGAGCACCATTCCGTTGTCAACGGCAAGTGCGCCGACTGTTCGAAGCGTTTCGACAACCTCCGCATACAGTTTTGAATCCCGGTCTGCCGGGACGACTCCGATGTGTGTCGTGAGTACATTCGTCTGGAAGAGATGGGATGCCTCCATGATTCGGCGGGTCTTTTCAATACGGTCCGGATTGCCCGGCGGATCAGAAAAGCCGTGTCCACCGAGATCGGAACAGACTGCTGAGAATACCAGTCCGTTTTTTTCCGCAATCTCTTTCAGAGCTTTCAGTTTGTCGGGCGGATCGTTCAGCATGTTGAGATACGGACTGACCGCATAGATCTGAATTCCATCCGCCCCGAGTTCACGCGCACGCGGAATTCCTGTTTCCAGCGGACAGCGCAGCGATTCCACAATCATTCCGATCTTCATACTCACCTCACTGATGAAATCTTGTTTTGTTATCGGTTTCCCGCATATCATTTTCCGGAGAGGTCATCGGGAATGCTTCCGGATGCGACCCGAGTTGCGACGGTCCGGATTATTGTGTTTTTTTTCTGGCTGTGGAAGTTTTTTTCACCGTTTTCTTTTTCGTATTTCGCGATGGGGATTTCTTAACGGAAGCTTTCCGATCGTTTACGAGGGCGGCGGCCGGATCGGCGGCGCGGGCGTATCCCCAGTCGAGAAGCTGGCGGACAAAACGATCGCGTTCCTTGCGCAGCGGGTATCCTGTGACGACCGCCACCAGACGGCGGTTGTCACGCAGGCAGGTTGCGGTAAGACAGAATCCCGCCCGATTGATAAAGCCCGTTTTTAATCCGTCCACGCCTGGTGCTGCTTCCGGCGAACCCTTGATCAGATAATTGTGATTTTTAATTTTCATGAATCCTTTTGTTCCCGGTTCACGGAAGGTATCCATCCAGGTGGATGCCCACTGCATCAACTGCGGATGCAGCAGAGCCTCTTCCGCAAGACGCGCCATTCCTTCCGGACTGGAAACGTTGTCCAGCGAGGCTTTCGCACCCGGGAGTCCATGAGGATTGTGAAAACGCGTATTCGCCATATGAATCTGGGCAGCGCGTTCGTTCATCCGCCTGACGAAAGCAGGAACACTGCCTTGACCGACGTATTCCGCGATCAGATAAGCGGCATCGTTCGCGCTTTTAATGATGGAGGCTTTCAGCAGATCGCGAAGAGAAAAAGTTTCCCGGGTATCCAGATAAACCTGACTGCCGCCGATTTTCATTGCTGCCGTGGAGACTTTGATCGGGGTATCAAGCGTCAGTCCGTTTCTTCCGGAAAGGGTGTCTTCGTAGGCAATGAGACAGGTCATGATCTTTGTCATGGAGGCGATCGGGTACGCATTGCGCGGATTCTTTGACCACAGCACGTTCCTTGTATTGAGATCAACCAGGATTCCCGAAGTGGCATTCCGGCTGCCGGGCAGGGCGGGAATGTTGCCGTTGACCGCATACTGATAGATGAACGGCTTCCCATGATTGTGGTTGACCGGGATCGGCGGGGCTGCGGGCAGAGTCCGTGTAGAAGTCTGGATGGGGTCCGACTGCACCGGCGTCGGATCAATGACGAATTCCGGCTCGGTTTTTCTCGGTGCATCAGCCTCTTTTCCGAGTGCTTTCGCTCTCGCGACTGCATCTTTCTGCGAATAAACGCAGGAGAACAGCACAATCGCGTGAATCACGATAATGACAATCAGAATGCTGAGGACTGTTGCGTACTTTTTCATTGTCCGGCGGCTTTCGCTTCGTCATTCATTGCTTTGTTGATCGCTGTGAAGAGCGCCAGAATTGCCGCCTGATCAATATTCGGGTGTTCACCTGCTCCGTAGAAAAGACGGTTGTCGGATTTCCGGCGGATTCCAACGTAGGCAATGGCTTTGGCGTCGGCGGTTCCTCCGAGCGTCTGTTCGGAAAAGTCTTCCAGAATGAAATCATACAGAGAGGCATTGTTCCGGATTGCATGAACCGTTGCCGAGATCGGCCCATTGCCAATGCCGGTAATCTCAAGCGGTTTTCCCTGGAAAAGAATGGAGAGGCGAACCTGTACCGTGGCGGTGTCGTCCGCCTCTTCGGAGTTCGGGACCCGCGTGTATTTTATGAGTTCCAGGGGGCCCTTGACGCATACAAAGTCTTCACGGAAAACCTGAATGAGTTCGGCGGCATCAATTTCATCGCCTTTCCGGTCGGTGTAGCGCTGAACAGCCGCGCCGATTTCCGCGTGCATGTTTTTGGGCGGATGGATTCCGTAGTCGTGTTCAAGCACATAGACGATTCCTCCCTTGCCCGACTGGCTGTTGATGCGGATCAGTTTCTCATACGTGCGCCCGACATCCGCCGGATCAATGTGCAGGTAAGGCATTTTCCAGCCGACTCCGAAGAGCTCCTCCGATTCTTTCCGTTTTTCGAACCCTTTCCGGATCGCGTCCTGATGGGAACCGGAGAATGCGGTGAAGACGAGCTGTCCGGCATACGGATGGCGCTGATGCACTTCGATTCCGCTGGCTTCCTCCACCGCTTTTACGACCTTCGGCAGATTCGAAAAATCCAGTTTCGGATCGATTCCCAGTGATTTCAAGTTCAGGGCCATGGTGACAATATCAACATTTCCGGTTCGCTCTCCGTGACCGAACAAGGTCCCTTCGACGCGTTCCGCTCCGGCGAGGAGCGTCATTTCCGTAGATGCCACGGCACATCCCTGATCGTTATGGGAATGAACGCTGATGGTTGTCTCTTCCAGATAAGGATATTTCCGGATGAAATAGGCGATCATGTCCGCGTAATGCCATGGAGGTCTGCGTTCAACGGTCGCGGGAAGATTCAGAATGAAATCATTCTTGGCGGATTTTCCCCATGCTTCTTTGACGGCGATGCAGAGGTCCAGACAGAAATCGATATCGCTGTCCGTGAATTCTTCCGGGGAGAACTCATAGGCGAGAACCTCTTTCATGCCTGCTTCCTCCACGAGGCGCTTGACCAGCTTAGTCCCTTCTACGGCCATTTTCTTGAGTTCTTCCCGGGATTTGCCGAATACGATCCGCCCGTGAAGATCGGAGGTCGCCAGATAGGCGTGAAGGGTCGCTTTCCGGACTCCTTTGAGCGATTCCACCGTCCGGCGGATGAGATTTTCGCGCATCTGTGTAAGAACGCTGATTCTGACACCGTCGGGAATATGATTTCCCTCGATCAGTTCGCGCGTGAATTCGAAGTCGTCCTGCGAGGCGGAGGGAAATGAGACTTCGATCTCCCGGAATCCGATTTCTGCCAGCAGTTTGAAATATTCGAGTTTTTTTGCCGGATTCATTGGCATCGGAAGGGCCTGGTTGCCGTCGCGCAGATCGACGGAACACCAGGCGGGGGCGACAGTCAGTTCCCGCTCAATCCAGTCCCGTTTCGCCAGCGGGATTCTTGCGGGGCTCTTGTATTTCGGGTTCATAAATGCTTCACCTGTATTTCCGCGGACTCTTCTGGTTCCGCCTGCTCTGTAAAATAATTTCGTAAACGATAATATACCATGCGAATGGGAAATGCAAAGCGGAAAACGATTTTTTTTCAGGATGTCCGTGGGAAAACGCGCGGCAATGGCAGTCTTCCGGCAGAGAGAACATGGAACGGATTGTGTCGGAAACGGCTGCCGTCAGGATTCCAGCAGGATTCCGGCCGCCTGAAAATGCGGTTCCGTGCCGAGAACGCTTTCAATATAGAAGTTCTTTCCTTCGATGGTTCCGGCCGTTTCCAGAAGAGCACCCGCGGCGGTGCCTGCAATGAAATTGACCTGCACTTCTGCAATCTGCGGAGCCATCCGGCATGTTTCTGCGAGCCAGTCGAACATTCCGGCAATATAACGGGCATTGTTCATGTGTTGATTGACGTCGATCATGGATTCCGGAATCTGGATTCGGACCGGATGGGAAACCGGCAGACGCGGGAGTTTGTCGAGGTTTGTGAAGTTCCGTTTCCGGGCGCTGTTGTCCGGCAGTTTTGCGGGAAGAGTTTCCAGGACTTTCCGCGGATGCATTCTGGTTTTGTCGAGAAGGATCCAGCAGCTTGAGGCGCGGGCAACGGTTTCACCGTTTTCATCTGCCAGAAGAAATTCACGCGTTGCAAACAGACGTTCGATTCCGGAAGGCCAGGTCGTGACGGCAACCGTTTCCCCGAGAAGCGGCGTGCGGAATACCTGAAGTTTCAGACGCGAAAGAACCCACATCAGTCCGATGGAGTTCAACGCTTCCAGACCGACTCCGATGTGTTTTGCATGATTCGCCGCCACTTCCTGCATGTAGTCGAAAAAGACGTCCGTACGCAGAAATCCGTTCCGTGTGACTTCCGAATGCCGGACGCGGAACTGTTCCTTCCAGACCGGGAGGATTTGATTTTCACTCATTCTTTGCCTCTCTTTGAATCCGCAGACTTTCTCCGGCAAATACTCTACTGCAACTTCCTTCTCATTTCAACTCCGGATTCGGAGATTCGGGGCTCTTTCTCCTTTGCATCGAAAGCCGCGAGGACGGAGCGGGAGGAAACAGGGAACAGCCGGCCGCACGGTACCGTTCGATCTGTTCATAGAGGATTTTCGCCGGCAGCTCAAAATGATCCGCTAGACACTCCACGCAGAAACATTGAATTGTGGCACGATGGATCATTTTCCGACTGAGGCCGACATCATCCATATTCAGCTCTTTGCCGCAGCGCCGGCAGTTCATTTGTTAAACTCCGGTGTCGCCCGGTAGACTTTGCAGCCGTAGGGCGGGAGAGATTCGGTTCGTTCCAGAACGATGCTTCCTGCGTCATCCGCGCTGAATGCGTCTTTCAGGCGCAGGGAAATTCCGCATCCGACAGGGAATCCGATGTCTTCCATCAGCAGGGTCAGGCTGAGATCAGCATTGGTAAGGTTGAAGAATCCGATCGCCAGATCGCCGTTTGCGAGCAGTTTCGTCATCAGGACTCCGCCCGGATCTCTGCGCATGACGAACGGCTGGCGGCATTCCGGGTCCTGATTGATATCAAGCAGAGTCCGGTTGGAAATCAGTGTCAGGGTTTCCGCATCCATATTGCGCAGATCGCATCCAAGAAAGAGAGGGCTTCCGACGATGCACCAGATTCCCATCTGGGTCCGGTAGTGGTCCATGGAGCCGCCGGAGGTTCCGACGTGACCGCGTCCGAACATGCCGATTGTCAGCATATCGAGGTCGTTGAAGCACTGGGGGCCGGAAAAGCAGAGCTTGTCCAGCTGTGGCGTGACGATGTCACGCATGGAGACAGGGTTGTCGTGCATATCCCCGCCGGAGCGGTACATGTGCGCACCTGCCGCCCGCATCCATTCCCCTGCATGATCGAACCCCCAGTTGCAGGCGGAGAAGAGAATCTCGCGTCCGCTGAGGCGCAGGGCGTTTCCCATGCGCCGGTAGAGCAGAGGCCCGTTTGATGTTTCGGGTTTGTGACAGAAATCATATTTCAGAAAATCGACTCCCCACTCGGCGAACGTTTTCGCATCCAGGAATTCGAATCCGAAACTGCCCGGATAGCGGGCGCAGGTCATGACCCCGGCGCAGGAATAAATACCGAGTTTCAGACCCATCCGGTGAAGTTTCTCTGCGAGGACGGGGATGCCGCCGGGAAATTTTTTCCCGGAGGGAAGCAGTTTCCGGGTCCGGGGATCGCGTTCGTGTTCGGACCATCCATCGTCGATGACTACATAGCGGTAGCCGAGTTTATCGAGCCCCGATGTGATCAGGGCGGTTGCGTTTTCCAGAATTACGGTTTCGGAGACATCCGTTCCGAATGTGTTCCAACTGTTCCACCCCATCGGGGGAAGATTGAGCAGCATAGTTTCTTCCTTTCGGATTATCGTGTTTTTTCGTGTTCTGTTTCCTGCCAGAGTTTGTGCATGTATTTCCGCACGAAACGGTTGCCCATGCCGAATCCGCCGTTCCAGAGATGCCAGGAGAAGCCGGCATGTTCGAGGATTTCCGTTACATCGCGAGTCCAGCAGATCGCACTGGCTTCGGAGGATCGGTTCGCCCAGCCGACCACGCCGAATTCACCGCAGTGCATCGGAAGACGGAATTCCGCATGAAACTCCAGAACAGGTGCCAGTGCCGCACCAAGGCTCCAGCGGTCGAACCAGAGCAGGGCGTCTCCGTACAGATAGATTTTCCGTCCTTCCGGGACATAACCGGGATAGAAGACTCCCGGAGCCTGAGCGTTGTTCTGTGAAACCTTCTGGTGCGTGAACGAGTGGGGAGTATAGAAATGGAAGGTGACAACGCGCGTTCCGTTGAATTCAGGCGGGCGGTAACTGAAGTACCCGGAGGGATTCCCCATGTCGACACCGGTCAGATAGATCGGTGTTTTTGCATCGTGTTTGCGGATTGCGGCGACGCATTGTTTTTCCAGTTCATTCCAGATTTTTTCCGATCCCCATTTTGCTCCCGGTTCGTTGTAGAGATCATAGCCGGCAATGATTTCCGGGTAGCGGGAGCAGAGTTTTGCAAGTCGTTCCCAGGTTTCCACATAGCGTTTCTGTCCGATTCCATCCGGCGGAAAGGATTTCCCGTAGTTGATGTCGAAGGAGAAGTGGTGAGGATCAATCAGAAGGGGAATCCTGTGTTCGGCGGCGGTTTTGAGAGCCTGTTCGAATTTGCTCCAGACCTCTTCGGACGGAAGACTCTTTTCCCGTCCCATGTGAAGGCGTATCCAGTGTGCGCCGTCCTTGTGCTGGCGGATCAGGTCTTCCGGGGAGCGGTAATAGACGTTGACTCCGCGTTGAACCGGCAGATTCGTACGGTTCCGGGGGATGGTACACGTTACCGTGCTGCCGTCGGCAAATTGCCAGAGACCGTATTTCATCGGGAATTTTGCGGTGCGCACGGCATCGGGAGCGTCGGCACCGGCGAGTGTCATTAACGGAGGTACCGGAGCGATCAGACGGGGGTTCAGGTTCCAGTCATTGTTCCGTTTTTTGTGAGTGTAGACATACGTTGCCTTGCCGTCTTTTATCCATTCCCGGACGGAAACCGGCGGTGCGGCGGCGATTTCCGCGAAAAGTTCCGCCTGGCGCGGATATTCCGCCGGATGAAGATTCGCGGTCGGCAGTTTGATAATTCCGACATAGCTTTTCCGGGTCATGGTCACTTTCAGAACCCCTTTTTCAAAAGAGACTTCAGTCGGTCGTGCTCCAGGCAGCAGAGCGAGGGTCCAGTGACGGTTCATCAGAAGCAGGAATGGCCTTGAGATTTTCTCCGGATTCAGCTTCCAGACGCGTTTTTCCTGGAAAACAGCCGCATTTCCGACTCCGAATTCATTGATGTATTCCAATCGTTCCGGGGGAGTCGAGAATCCGGACAGCGTGAGGGTTCTGATTCCATCGACATCCATCATCGGAGTGAGTACATGGAATCGGTATTCAACTCCGTCAGCGGTCCGCCAGAGGGAACCGGTCCAGTTTCGCGACACTGTGATGTCCTGAACCGGTTCTGTAAAATTGATCTTGCGGAAATCGGGGTGTCCGACCGATTTCCAGAAAATCTCGCGAATGCGCCTGTCTTCGAGCAGACGGAAACGGAAGCCGTCCTGATACTGAAGATCAAAGGGAGTGGGTTCGTAGAAAAAGACTCCTTCCGGGTGTTTCCGGAATCCGAACGGCGTATAATCGCGGAGATAGGTATAGGGATTGAATGCGGTCAGCGGGGCAGGATCAGGAAGCTCTGCAACCTGTTTTTCCAGTTGGTCCAGAGTAGCGGAGAGTGCCGGAAAATCCAGTCTTCCGAGCTGGGCATAGGCTTTTTTGATCGCGTTCCCGAGTTCCGGCGCCAGCGGGATCGACCGATGGCGCGCTTCATCCGCGATTGAATAACAGCGGGCACGCGAATCAAGAAATTTTTCCACTCGATCCATGGTTTTGCGGTCGAATGTTTCCGAGGTCAGAAGTTTCAGTACTTCAGTGCGGTCCAGTTCCGGTTCGGAAGGCTGAGAAAGTGCCTGCAAATAAAATTTTTTCCCGTCTTTCAGGATATCCATCGGGGGATCCAGTTTGATCTTTTCTCCTGCGATGGTGAATTCGATGCGGTAGGTATCGGATTTTCCAGGAACTCTGGCGAGGGGAAGGCGAACATTGAATGTTCCGGGGGAGGACCAGAGCGACAACGATTTTTGAGCGCCTGCAATGCTCACAGTTATCTGCTGTTGTTCAAATCGAATGGTATTACCCCATCCGTAGGTTCCGTTGTAATCCGTGGAACAGAGCGTGCCGCCCAGCAGAAGAGCCGCCGGTTTTTCTTTTTTCCCGCCTGAAAAAACAATCAGCGGGAGTTCCTGCATTTGGAATCCGTTCGGAACCTGGAGTTCATAAACGCAGTGAAGCATTTGATTCCGGATGGAAAAGATGGCGGAATATTCCAGCCTTTTCTTTCGGAGTTCAATCCATCCCTGCCAGGATTCTCCGGCTGCGTCTTTTTTTTGCGCAAGATTTTTACTTCGGTCCGCGACGGAACAGAAATTCCATTCGGGAACGACGATCTTCATTTCAAAAGAGAGCTGCGGGACGCTGCTCCCCATATTGAGCCGGACGAGGCCGCCGCGTTCAATCTGTGCGCTTCCTCCGCGGAAGGAGAGAGACGCCGCATGGAGCGGGATCATCATGCAGAAAAACAAAACCAGAGGACAGAGAATGCGAATGGTAGCTTTTTTCAGGAATGGGGGGATTTTCATTGGAATCACTTCTTTCGGATTAATCTTTGGTCCATTGGATCAGCGGTCTGATTCGAGGCCACGCATGGATCGGGATCAGCTCTCTGGCGCCTGGATATTGAAAACCCTGCGTGTGCCCGTCGATGAAAAGAATGTTCATTTCCGGATGACGGTAGTCCAGCCAGTTTTCCGGGTCGGAGGTCCATTGATTGATTGCCCAGATTCCTGTGTTCTGATTGTCGAAGAGAAGGAGGGTTCGTGTCGGTTGCGGTGCCCGCAGCAGGCGTTTGTAATTCAGTTCCTGATTGGCATTGTAGGAATGATAACCGGATGAGTTTGCCATGACGGTGTTCAGCGAGGAACGGAAACTCGGGCATTTGAGCAGCGGATTTTTTCCGTAGTCTTTCGTCTTGTACATGTAATTGGTGAGATAGGAGGCCCAGTTTCCGTTTGCAATGTAGAGATTTGTGCAGTCGTAGATGTAGCCGTCGTTGTCGTCGCAGTACAGGATGGTCTGTGTTCCAAGCTGTTTTAACTGACTCGCACAGGTCGCTGAATAGGCTTTTGCGCGTGCTTTATTCAGTGCCGGAAGGAGCAGTGATGCTAGAATTGCAATAATTGCAATCACAACTAACAATTCTATCATTGTGAAATTTCTGACGGAATGGTGCACCGCATTGTTCTTGCTTTTCTGCTGTTGTGACATTTTCTCATCCTTGTGTTCTGATGGGTTGCATGAAACGGAACGCGATGAAATCGCGGAACCGCGGTTCTTTCATTTCTGGCGGACTGGTTCCGGTTTTCCGTTCCGGTAGAATTCCAGTTCGATTTCCACTTTTTCGGAAATAACGGGAGCTCCGGCGGGATCTTTCAGCTGCTGCAGGAAGTTATCAGCAAGGAGACGCGCCGGTTTTTCGTTCAGGCGGTTTGCGACGTATCCGGTAAACGGGATATCGGCGTAAAGTTCGTACTGGCGGCAGACGAGACGGCATCGTTCGCTGATTTCAAAATGTTCCGTGAGAAACGGCCAGAGTGCGCCGAAACGTCCTTCCAGAATGATTGCGTCAAAGGCGAGTCCGTAGTTCAGGAGCGGTTTGAGCTGAGGCAGGATTTCTTCGGGAGTTCCCTGAAGCAGCAGACAGCGTTCCCTCGGAACGCCGAACTCTTCGCAGGCACGATGGAAACCGCGGATGTTGGGTTCCACCGGGTAACTGTTGTTCAGGATCAGCGGATGGCGTCTCCCTTCCGAGAAAAGCTGCTTCATGATCCTGTAATAATCTTCTTCAAAATTCCATGTGGCGCCGCTGGCAAAGCCGCTGGTGACGCCGAATTCCACGAGGGGAAGTCCCGATTCCTTTAATTTCCGGATGACCGGATAGACCGATTGTGATGGAAACATCCAGATCAGTCCGTCGAGTTGATAATAGGAGATGGTTTCAAACGCGTCCTCCTGTTTCTGGAGATAGATGTTCTGGGCAAAAAAGTTGCCGGATCGGCCCAGAAGTTCCTCCAGAAACGGATTTGAGTCAATCAGAACGCTTTTGTCGTAAAGAACATAATTGCCAGCACCATTGATGACCCCGATGATCCTGGGAGCTCCCCAGTTGGGTCCGAAACTTCCGGGAACGGTCAGATAGCCGCCTCTCCTGCAGGGGATCAGATGCCCGCTGCCGACCAGATCCTGGAGCGCTTTCAGTGCCGTCGGATGGGAGACTCCAAACATCTGTGCAAGTTTCCGTGCCGAAGGAATCTGCCGCGGAATCGCGCCTCCGCGGAGAACCTGTTCGACAATGTACTGCCGAATCTTCATAAACTCGCTCTGTGTACCGGAAATATGGATGTTTTTCATATTGACTTACCACCAAGTTATCACTTGTTTACATAATTATACCACAAAGGGAAAAGTTTGTCAAGATGGAAGAGTGGAAAATCGGATGATTTCTTTTTCCGGTGACTTTCCGGATCGGAGCAGCGGAGGACGAAACAGTTATGAGCCGGGAAACAGATGAAAACTGTTCTGCGGGATTTCAACACCGTGCCAGAGAAACGGTTCTCTGCGGAAATTGGCAACGATTTCCATTCCATCGGAAAAAACGGTTCGTGCGACTGCGTGCGGACGACGGTTTTCGTCGAATTCCGGAAGCGTCAGGAATTCATGGCGCTTCATCTCTGCAAGAAAAGTCTTCCGCAGTTCCTTTGAGATCCGGAGATTGAGAGGATCGAATGCCGTGGGCAGCATACAGTAAAGAGCAACATACGCCATGTATTCGTCCCCGTAAGATCCGTATGCGCTGCTTTCTGCTGTATAGTTCAGAATTGCATCGTGGTAGACCAGCTGCCAGAGAGGGATCGGCAGTACGGGAATTCCAAGGGAGACCCACGGTTCCGCGGAGATCGGACCGAATGCGCCCAGATCTACGATGTCCACACAGAAATCATTCGGCTGCTGTTCCGTTGCGACAGAGCCCATCAGTTCTTTTGCGTATTGGAATACGGCGCGACGGTTTGCCAGATCCTCCCGCTCTCCGTGAGGATGGTTCGGGTGCGCGCAGCTCACTGCGTGCGCGGAACCGAAGACATCCAGATAGATGCTGCCTTTTCCGAGCATGGCCCGGATTTCCGGAAGGTCTCGGCGGGCGTACTTCAGACTGAAATCCGTGCAGAGGCGGATGGACCTTCCGCCTCGCCAGAGATAACCTCGTTTCACTCTGCCTTCGGAATCGTGCGCCATTTCATTTGCGTTGAATTCGGGGCTGTTTTCATAGCATTCATAATAGTTGTCATGAACGGAATAGATATAATCCAGCGAAAGAGATCTTCCATACTCTGCGGCGGCTTTGAACTCATCGACGGTCCCGCGCTCCGGATTCGGGGGAAAGCGGGTTGGATACATGCTGTCGAATCCGCCGTGATTCCAGCCCATGTTATAGATGCAGACGCGGTCGAAGCCGGCTTCCCTGGCTTTGTCGAAAATTTCGTATGCCGACCAGTTCGCCGATTTTTTTTCATAAACAGCTTCTTCCGGTTTCATGACAAAATAGCTGTACGAGTGTTCCCGTGGAGGATGGCGCATGGAATAGACATCATGTTTCCAGATGACTGCACCGACAAGTTTTTCCACTTCCGGCGAGGTTTTGATTTTTTCTGTCAGGGACACAAATCTTCCTTCCGCGCGGACGATTCCGCGGTACCATTTGGCGAATTCGTTGTAATCGGCTCCCCGTCTCATTCCGTACAGATGCAGTTCTCTTGGATAAGCGGCAGTCGTTTGATGAAACAGGTATTCCGGATTGAAGACGGTTTCTCCGGGGTAGCGGCGGTTGATTTCGAGCGAGATCTGCTGGTCGCAGTATTCTTTCTGGTAGACGGCGAGGCCGCCGTGTTCCGCACTGAGAATTCCAAAGATCGGCATGTTTGCGGGAGAATAGCTGTAACGGATTCCTCCCGGGGCGGTTTGCGGAAAAGTCAGAAGAGCTCCGAATCCGAATGGAAGGGGGCATTGGGCAGTTTCCGAACTGCGGAAGCGGAGGAGTCCGTTCGGAAAAATGACTTCGCACTCTTCCCGGTCAAGATGTTCCACATTTTCCGTCCGGAAAACGATGTGATCCGCTTCGAGACGGATTATGAAATGGAATCGCAGGTCCGGTCCGTGTTCCGGTTTCCGGTACTGGTTCTCACGGAAGCGTGCCCAATAGACGAGATTTCGGAAGGAAAGGTGGATTTCCTGGGCATTTCCGCTGAGATTCCATTCCGCATGTTCCGGCAGGGAAAACGCACATGTATGCGCGTATACGATCCGGAAGGGATCTTCCGCTCTCCAGAAACTTCCGTATTTCAAATCTTCAAGACGCAGTTCGAGGTGTTCTGAATTTTCGACCAGTTCAATGCGGAAATGGTTGTTTTGAATTTTCATTTTCATTCTCCTGTTTGCGGGGGTCTTCTGTTGCACTCATACGCAGATCGAACCGGAAGGGAATCCGGATTGTTTCCGGGTCAATTTTGATTCCTTTTTCCCGGGCTTCGAGACAGCGGATCGAAAGGTAGAGATCTGAAAAGGAGGTTTCTCCCTCGCGGATGTCGGGGACATCAAGTCCTCCGTTTTCCTCCAGAATCGCCTCGGCGTCATGCCAGTTGCCGGTTCGGACCAGGGCTGACGCGTAGAGAAAACGGATCATCGGGTTGGCCCGGTTTTGCTCCGGCAGATAGGGGAAGAGATCCAGGATGAGCTCTGCTTTTCCGGTTTCCAGGATGCCTTTGAAGCTTTCTTTGGCAAGAGAGAGATCGTCGGGCCGCTTTCGGAGAGCCGCAGCAAAGAAGTTGGCGGATTCCTCATTTCTGCCTGTCATCCGGCAGAGATTTGCCATCGCATAAAATCCAAGCGGAGAGGGTGCGAGGGAGAGGGACTGGCTGAAGCTTTTTTCCGCCCGTTCAAAATCTTTCCGGTAATACTGGCAGAGACCGAGGTGTAGCCAGGTGTTCCACTGGAAACGGCCTGCGCCTTTCGACGATGTTTCCAGAAGCTTAAACCATTCATCCTGAATCTGATACGAGGAGAAGACCGCATCCGGGGGAGTATCAGGCAGAGTTCCGAATTTCAGTAGTTCGATCCACTGGAGCTGATCATTTCCCGGATTGCCGAAATCAAGGTGATTTGAGAGGGATGGTTCTCCTGCACGTTTGCGCCGGAAATTTTCCAGAGCGCCCCATTCGGAACCGGAGGAGTGGAGACGGCCTTTTTTCAATGCCAATGAGCGGGTCCTGGCCAGAAGTTCTTCCAGTTCCTGTTCCGGAAGGAGGGAGTTCAAGGTGTTTTCAACTTCTTCCACGGCCGTTTTCCATTCTCCGAAAATCCGTTCCGGGCGAGTTTGAACAGGTCCGTATGCCTCCAGCCATTCCCAGGCGGTCTTTGGAGGCATGGGGCGGCATTCCATCTGGGTTTTGCAGAGGCCCGCCTGAATTTCCAGGTAATCGGGTGTTTCCGGAGAGGTGAGGCGTCGTTGCCAGTGGCGTCCGCCGGGGGCCTGGCCCCAGACAAAGAGTTTGCGACCGATCAGCTGTCTGGTGGATGCGTGGACAATGCCCCAGCCATCCTCGAAAATTGCGGCTTCGAATTTCCTGCGGTCTTCCGGAAGATTGAAAAAGTGATCCTTCGAATTCCAGTGATTCGTTGGAAAGGTGCAGTCGAAGCCTTCCGCGAACGGGAGTTGAAGTTTCGTCAGGGAGTGGTGCGTATCGTCCACATAGGTATTGGCAAATGTTGTTTCCGCGGGAACGACAATCCGCTGGTGTTTGCATTCCCGGACGGCGATGTTGGACCACCAGTACATCGGGACCGTTTTCTCTTGCGGATTGACAATCCGCATTCGCGCAAACAGAAATCGGGAATGAGCAGGCAGAAAGAAGTCCATCTGGTAAGTCACCGCCCGGACCCGGCTGAATTCATACATGCGCAGGACCGGAGTTCCATCTGTGTGCTCCAGGACCGCAGTGAACAAGGGGGACAGGGTATACGCATCATGTCCCCGGCTCCCGATGTTCCATTCGACTCCTCCTGCAACCCAGGCGTTCCGGACTGCAAAATTCCCCGGTTTGAAAACGGAATTTTCGTGGATGAGATCACGTCCGGACTGTTTGTCATACAGCGACCAGAGGCGTCCGCCCGCTCCGGGGAGAAATACCGCTTTCAGAAACTCATTTTCAAGAACTGCGGAATCAAACTGCAGCTCCTCTTCTTCTCTGCCGTAATTGTCCTGCATGGTATGAGGCATGATATTCGGAACGAGACCGTAGCCGGTCAAGAGGTTGTCATCTTCCTCCGTTCGGGTTTTGATCTGATGGTTCAGAGCGATTCTCATTGCGGGAAAACGATTCCCTTCTCCTACTCTGTTCCCGCGGATTGTTTTTGTCTGGAAGGTTAATTGTGTCATGAAGAATGTTTCCTCAAAGTTGTTGGTACAATTTTGACTGTTGTTTTCGAAAGATTTTGGTTGTTATTGGATGTCATCTCCGTGGGCAAGTGTGTTCCGCGGAAGCGAAGCAGATGCCATCGGGACCTGTCCGTCGCTGTTTTGGTCCTCATATTTGAGAGGTTTATCTTAGGATAAATTCCGGAGAGAGCATCTCATACTGTTTCCGTGGTTTCGTTTCCGATTTGAGATCCGTCAGAATTGCGTGTGCCGCCAATTCTCCGAGAGCGTATCCATTCAATTTTACGGTCGGGAGCTGTTTTTCTGCTGCGATTGGGATGTCGTTGCACCCGGTGATTGGACCGGAATAGGTCTGCATCAGTGCTGCTGCAAGTTCGTCGGAAGCGCAGATGACTCCGTCCGGTGGATCGGATTCCTGTTCCAGTTTCTGTCCGATTCGAGCGGCTTCCGATGTTTGTTCATAGTCGAGCTGGAAAAGATGGTTTCCGGAGAGTCTGAGACCGTATTCGAGGCAAACCTGAACGACTCCGTCTTTGAAGTCGTTCATAATACAGCAGCCGTTTCCGGAGAGAAGGAGTGCGAGATTTTTCTTGCCGCGTTCCGCCAGATGCACCGCTGCAAGACGTCCCGCTTCCCGATAGTCGAAACGGATCGCTTCCCGAGCAAAATTCCTGTGATAGTTTTTGACAAAGCGGAAGGGGATTGTGAGTTTGTTCAATGCATTTAAAGTGAGTTCATCCAGCTGATATGCACCGATCAGAAGAGCGGAAAAATGTTTTGCTGTTTCGGCAATGTTTTCCTGATGAAAGTTTCTGGGGCTTACCATGATGTCCAGCAGGTATCCTTCCCGGGTAAGTCCGGCGTCAACTCCCCGGATGATGTCCGCGGTCAGTGGATAGGTCGTGTAGGCGGAGCTGTAAAGAAGAAAGGCGATTTTCCGGGATTCCGCCGGAGGATTCTTCCGGACAAAGCTGCCCTTTCCGCGAATCCGGTAGATGCAGCCTTCGTTTTCCAGTTCCCGCAATGCCTGACGGACGGTATTCCGTGAAAGACGGAACCGTTTCATTAAAGAGAGTTCGGGTTCGATTTGTTCTTCCGGGCCGAACTCTCCGCTGCGGATGCGTTCCGTCAGATCGTGTTTCAATTCCTGATATTTGTATCTCGGGATTGTCATGAAACCTCCGGTTTGCAAAGTTGTACCTACAATTTGGAAAAAGATAACAGTTGTTTCTGCTTCTGTCAAGTTTTTTTCTGAAATTTCTGTGCCGCGGACAATTTCGAGTTCCGCAACCGGTGGTTCGAACGAATGGAATTTTCCTGATTGACGGCAGTTGCCGGACCGGATGCGATGTCCCGGGATTGCTGATTGTGAGATCGAAAGAAATTTTTCCGAAGCCGGAATTGAAATTTTTCCAGGATGCGCTTATTTTAAGGGAAGATGTTTCAACAATAGGGAAAAGGTGCAGTTATGGCTAGTGGCGAATACAGATGGCGCGGCGGATTCTGTCTTGAAGTGAAGCCAGTGCCGAATACGATTGTGATTTTCGGAGCCTCCGGCGATCTCGCGTGCAGGAAACTGATTCCCGCATTGTTCCATCTTTATAAACGCGGATTGCTGCACGAAAAATCAAGGATCGTCGGATGTGCGCGGACTCCGATGGATGATATCTCCTATCGCACTCTGCTCCGGAAATGGATCGGGGAGTCGGAAGAACTGGACGATTTTTTTTCCCGTCTGCATTACATGCACGGCGACTACGCTGACCCGGAGTTCTACCGGAGACTTTCCGGAAGACTCGATGAAATCGAACAGGAGGCCGATGCAGATCCCGCCATCACGGGGCGTATTTTCTATCTGTCGATGCCTTCCGCCCTGTATGAGACAATCGTGGACCGTCTCGGGGAATCCGGTTTGACTGCCGAAGATCCCTCCGGTGTTCCGTGGCGGCATGTGATTCTGGAAAAACCGTTCGGACGCGATCTCGACAGTGCCCGCCAACTGGATCTCCATCTGCATAAAACTCTGCAGGAGCACCAGATTTACCGCATCGACCACTATCTGGGCAAGGAGACGGTTCAGAACATCCTGGTTCTCCGGTTTGCAAACACGATCTTTGAACCAGTCTGGAATGCGCGCTACATCGACAATATTCAGATCACGGTTGCGGAGATTGTGGGCGTGGAACACCGTGCAGGCTATTTCGATTCTGCCGGGCTGCTCCGCGATATGTTTCAGAACCACATCCTGGAAATGCTTTCGCTTGTGGCGATGGAAATACCGAGTTCCTCCGCTGCGGACAGCATCCGTGATGAAAAACTCAAACTCCTGAAAAGCATTCGTCCGTTTGACCGGAAGACCCTTGCCGAATCCATTATTCGCGGACAGTACACGGCGGGGGAAATCAATGGCACTCCCTGTTCGGGATATCGCGGGGAGCCGGGAATTCCTCCTGATTCGGAGACGGAAACTTTTGTCGCGATGCGCCTTTTCATCGACAACTGGCGCTGGCGCGGCGTTCCCTTCTACCTGCGCAGCGGGAAACGTATGCCGCGGAAAACCAGCAATATTGTCATCAATTTCAAACCGATTCCCCATTCCATCTTTTCCCCGCTCAAAGCGGAGGATTTGACGCCGAATCAGCTTATACTGAATGTTCAGCCGCAGGAAGGACTGACATTGACCATTCAGGCGAAACAGCCCGGTCCGAAGCTCTGCATGGGGGCTTTGAGCATGGACTTCAAATACGCAAGCATTCTGGAGGATGGCTCCGGCATGCCGGATGCCTACGAACGTCTTCTTCTTGACTGTATGCTCGGAGATCAGACGCTCTTCATCCGCAATGATACAATTGAATACGCATGGTCTCTTCTGACCCCGATTCTGCATGAGTGGGAGACGAATGCGGAATCGGCGGGCCCGGTGTATCCCTACGCGGCGGGAACGTGGGGACCGAAAGCTGCTGAAGACATGCCTGCCCGCGATAACGTCTTCTGGCGCAATGAAACAAATTGAACGTGACAAACTGCTGAAATGGAAACGGTGGATTCCCGCTGCGTCGGCGGTGATTCTTCTGCTGTCCGCGGTTCCGTTTCTCGGGCGTCTGCCGTGGTTTGACGAGGTTCTCACGATCGGCTGGCTCCGGTTTGATCTTTTACGGATTCCATTCCTTTACAATATTCCGAACAACCATATCGTCTACACGATGCTGCTGTGGATTTGGAGCGAAGTTTTTTCGTATTTCGGTTCCGACACGGTTCCAGTGCTGCGCAGCCTTTCCCTGATCGGAGGATGCGGAGCGGTGTTCCTGATCAGTCGTTATCTTCTGGCGCGGTGCGGATTCCTCAGTGGAATCTGCTGTTCGTTTCTGTTGGCAGTTTCCGGGACTCTGACTCTGTTTTCTTCGGCGCTGCGGGGCTATGCGTTTGCCCTGCTGTTCTGTTTTGCAGCATTTGCAACTGCTGACCGATGGAGCAAACGCCGTCTTATGGACTGGCACGGACTTCTCTATTTTCTCTTCTGTTACCTTGCTGTGGGGGTCATGCCGACCGATTTGTTTGCTCTGGAGGCGGGAGCTCTGTTTTTTCTGCCGCGAATGTTCCGTTCACGAAAGGAGTTTGTCCGTGTCGTTCTTCTTGCTATGATTCCGTTGTGTGCGCTGCTTTTGTTTTATGCGCCGATTTTCGGTAAACTTCTGAAGGCGTCCCGGCTCCGCGAGGGCTGGTCTTCGTGGAGCGGTACGTATTGGAATCTTTATGGAACCTGGATATTTCTGTTTTTGCCGGTGATCGGGTTTGCCGTCTGGGGGGCGGTGGTGCTGTGGAGACGGCATCGGGAGCTTCGGCTTCGTCTGCTCTCTTTTCTGCTGATTTTTCTTTTACCGCTTCTGCTGTCGGTGCTGGCTCAGGTGCCGCCGTTTCCGCGGGTGTTCTTTCCATTTTTCGGGGTTTGGACGGTGATTTTTGCGATCTGCCTGATGTCTGCGGTTCGTGTCGGAAAAGTGGTTTTGCGTTCGGGGGCGGTGCTGCTGACGTTCCTCTGGATTCTGCTGGCTGCATGGATTACGCCGCATGTTTCACAGCTGTTGTTCGGAGCACATCGTCTGGATGATCTGCTGCATTCATATCCGGTGTCCATAGCGTTTCGTCCGGACCTGACGGCGGAGGCAATTCGGAAAAACATCGGGGAGAATGCTGTTTTCATTGATTTCGATGCGGACCCGCCGTCTCTCTCCATGCTTCTGGTGTCCGGCGGATTCCCCGAGGAGCGGATCTTGTATGATCGTCCTGATTTCGGCCGGGTGATTCGTCTGAATCCGTCTGATCTGATTGTCTGTGAAGACGCCGATGCTTTTGAGGCTCTGAGGAAGCGCTTTTCTCTAGAAGGGGAATATGTTCCGGTCTTCGACGGCGCAATGCAGAAGGTCTACCAGCGTAGAAGTGATGTCAAAATTCCCGGGCCGATTTCCTCCTTCTGACCATTTGTTTTCAATCCTTCTTCCGGACAAAATACAGGATGCGGAATGGATTGCATTTTTCAGAAATCATGCTATCATTACAGGAAATGGAAAAGAAGAAGCGAGGTTGTTGCTTCTTGTATGGAATCAGGAGTTTATTAATCGGGGAGGATCGGATGATGAAAAAACTGTTCACTGTTTCAGCGTTGGCTTTTGCCGTTCTGTTCACTGCGGGAATTCTTTCTTCCGGATGCTGTTCCGACGGTGTTTCCTGTGCCGGGACGGAAAATCGGCAGACTGTAATTGTCGACGCATCATGGAAATTGAGACTTGATTCGCTTGCCGGAGTTGGAAAAACAACGGAAAAGCCTGATCGCGATGTCACATTCCGGATCGATAAATCAGGCATGGTCTCCGGATGTGCCGGAGTCAACCGCTACTTCGGTTCCGCAGTTTTGGACCAGACAAAAAAAAGTCTGAAATTCGGTTCCGGACTCGGCGCTACCAAAATGGCGGGCAAAGGTATGGCATTTGAGGATGCCTATCTCAAAATGCTTTCCAGGGTTGCTTCCTACGACATAACAGGAAATGTTCTGCGCTTCAAGGACAGGAGCGGTAAAGATCTTGCCATTTTTGACCTTGTCTCCGGAAAATGAATCCGGAAATCTGATTCTGGTGCAATGTATCCGCGGGGATTCCGCGGATATTTTTTTAAAAACTCATTTCTGCCTATTGACTTTTTTTCAGATTAGAATATAATATATTCTGCTGAATCGATTACGCAATAGAAAATATGGGGAGTTTCATGGTCACGCTGAAGGACATTGCAAGGGCGGCGGGAGTTACATCTGCAACCGCTTCGACGGCTTTGTCCGGGCGGGGACGCGTCAGTGCGGATATGCGGGAACGGATTCGGAAAATTGCCCGGGATATGAATTACGAACCGAACTCCGCAGCACTTCTCCTGAAGAAAAAATCCATCATCGATGTCGGTTTTCTGATTTCCGACGGTCAGATCCGTCCGTTCGGCAAATTCACGGAATACTGCGACAGACATAAACTGCGTCATCAGCTTGAAATTCTTTCCCCCTCCGGTCACCAGACCCTGCCGCTGATGCTGAAAAGCAAAATTGCATCCGGAGTTCTCTATTCCGGTTATGTCAGTGATCCTGTCCGCGCTTTTCTCCGGGAGAATCCGGATTACCCGTTTGTAGACATCGGCGATACATTCGAGTATTCGGTTCACTCCGACTTTGCCAACGGAGCCTATACAGCCGTGAAATACCTTGTTGAACTGGGGCACCGTGATATTGCGCTTTTCACCGGCAATCAGGATTTTTATGTTCACCGTCAGACCCGGAAAGGTCTGGAAAAAGCTGCACGGGAGTTTGAGCTTCCTTGCGGACCGGAAATTCCGGTCATTCTTGAGACCCCGGACCGATACATGGAACACTCGCTGAAGTGGGCGGAGGCACTGCTTGCCGCACCGAAACGTCCGACCGCAGTCTTCTGTTCCGGTTCTGTCAATGCCTTTGCCCTGTTTTATACGGGAATCCGGATGGGACTTCGTATTCCGGAAAATTTCAGCATCATCTCCATTGGAGACGCTTCATCCCTTCATCTCCAGTATGTTCCCCTCACAACACTGGAGCACGATCAGGAGGCTCTTGTCGATGCCGCACTTGAAATGCTGTTTCAGCGGATCAGAGGCGAAGAGCCGGAACAGAAAGAGCGGTGCATCCCTGCAAAATTCATTGTTCGAAATTCAACCGGACCGAAAATAAAAGCATTTTCAATAGTGAAATAAAATACAGGGAGAAGTTTATGAAAAAACGAACTTTGACAGCCGCACTGGCGGCACTCGCGACACTCGCACTGGCCGCGGAAAAGACAGAATTGCCGCAGCGCTGGCAGTATCAGCCTGCAACGGACAGCAAAACATTGCCTCAGGAGTCAAAATGGAGTCTCCCTGCGGCAGGACACAAACAGGCGAAACTGCCGAAAAAACAGCAATGGAATCAGAAAATTTCTGCAGCGGACAATATCTGGATGAGACAGGAATTCAAGATTCCGGAACAGCAGAAGAACGACCGGTTTGTACTGGATTTCGAACGCATCAACGGGAATGCGATTGTTTTTGTCAACGGAAAAAAGGTCGGGGAGCGTCTCGGTCCCTATGGAAAACTGGAGATTACCGGTTTCGTGAAGCCGGGTAAAAATGAACTCCTGTTGTTCAATACGCGCAACTATACGGATGTCAGCCGGACGTTTGAGAAGGACCCTCTGCGCTACACCGCACGCGGCCCCGGAGCGCTGTACGGAGAACTGCCGGTGAAACAGTGGGCGCTGGGAATCGACCATGTTAATCTGGTTCGCCTTCCCGTCCCGGCGGCTGTGAGCGACGCATGGGCGGAGACAAGCTGGACTAAGAAGGAACTGACCCTTAATCTGGAACTTGATGTCGTAAATGCGCTCTCCGGAGCTTCTGTTGTCTGCAACGTCCTTGATGAACAGGGAAAACAAGTTCTCTCGCTGGAAAAGAAGAATCTGAGTCTGAAAAAAGGTGTGGATAACATATCTCTCCGCTGCAAATGGGAGAACCCGATTCTCTGGGAGCTTGACCGCGGTTATCTTTATACCGCCGATATTCAATTGAAAAATGCTTCCGGTTCCGTCCTTGATACGCAGAAGTTCCGCTTTGGGTTCCGCGAAATCCGGGTTGAAGGCCGCAATCTGATTCTCAACGGACACAAAAGCCGCTGGCGGACGGAGTGGTCCCAGTTCGGTATTACAGAAAATTCTGTCGCTCTTTTCAAATTGCTTGGACGCAATATGATCTACTATCAGTCGAATCCCACCGGCTGGTGGCGCAACTGGGCGAATGAAGTCTTCCATTACGACCAGAAGGAACTGGAGCTTATGGATCGGGAAGGCATAGCTGTCCTTCTGCCAGTCCCCAGCTGCAACTTTGTCCGCGAACGATTCTTTTCGGATCCGGAGGTGCGGAAACAGTATGAACAGGAAACGGCGGAGTTCATCAAACGGTATCGGAATCATCCGTCGATTATTGCGTGGTGTACCTCGATGAACTCCTTCAATCCGCGGACCGGAATTCATCCCGATACCTTCGGCAAGAGAGAAAATTACTCCCACATTCAGGCAAGAGTTCTGAATGAATCCTTCAAGATAGTAAGGTCCATCGATAAAACCCGTCTGGCATACGGCCATGCGGAAGGAAATCTCGGAGATATTGCCAGCGGCAACACCTATCCGAATTTCGCTCCTCTTCAGGAGGTTGAAGACTGGCCTGAACTCTGGGCAAAATACGGCAACATGCCGTGGTGGGCATGCGAATATGCCGCTGTTTACGACGGCAGTTATTTCAAGGGCAAACAGTTCCTCCTGACGGAATATGCCGCCATCAATCTCGGCAATGAGGCGTATCGCCTGGAAACAGACAAGCAGCTGGAACGGACCCGGGATCTCGGACTTGAAAACAAGGGGCATGGGGGCGGAATGGTGGCAGTCTCCAAATATGCCCCTCTCTATTTTCTGGTTCAGGGCAGCTACATCAAGGCAACCGACCGCGCATGGCGCACCTGGGGTATCGCCGGATGGCACTACTTCAACTTCGGGGTCGGCTACGGAGAACCGCCCGAACTGAAGGGAAGACGTCGTCCCTTCGGACGCTATTTTGCCATGAAAAAACCGGTCAGCGGACGGCCCGCATGGGCTAATGAGTTCTTCGATCTGCATTCCAAGTACATGCAGCCGCTGCTGATTTACATTGCCGGAACTCCGGTCCACACGGACAAGACGCACAGTTTCTATGCCGGGGAAATGGTCAGAAAACAGATTGCGGCGGTCTGGGACGGACCCGGTGATCTGACGGTCGATGTCGCATGGAATCTCACGGACAAATCCGGAAAAACAGTCGCATCGGGAAAAGGAAAAATTCCGCTCAAGGTCGGAGATGTCAAATTCCTGCCGGTGGAATTTCAGGCACCGTCTGTAAAATCGGTCTCGGAATATACGCTCAACATGACCGCAACAGGGTTCCGGGACAAACCGGTCACTGATTCTTTTGACATCGAAATTTATCCGCGGACGGCAGTGGCAAAGTTCTCCCGAGTGTTCGTCTATGATCCGGCAGGCAAATCCCTTCCGTGGATCCGGTCGGTGCTTTCCCCGGTTTCTGTTTACAAGCCCGGAATGAAATGGAATCCCGGAGATCTGCTTGTCATGGGCCGCGAGTCCGTCAAACCGGAAATGAAGCTCCCGTTCACCGCGCAGGATGTGAAAAACGGGCTCAAAGTTCTCTTTCTGGAACAGCGTCCGGAAATCTGGGAGGCGATGGGCTTCCGCACGATGGACACCGCTTCACGAGTTGTCTTTTTCGGTTCCGATCCGGGAATTCTCCGGAACGGACTCACGGAAAAAGGGCTTCGCTACTGGAACGGTTCACCCGATCTTCTGCCGGAATTCAAACACGCAAGAGCTTATGATGTGACCGTGGCTCCGAAAAGCAGCAATCGCAATGCGGTTGCATCGACCGTAATCGAAACGCCGGTTTCCGCAGGATTCGTGCCGCTGCTTTCGACGGAATTCGATATGGCGTACACTCCGCTTCTGCGCATGAATCACGGCAAGGGAATGATCCTTTTCAGTACCCTCGACTTCACAGGAAGGGAAGGGAAAGACCCTGCGGCAATGACGCTCGGGAAAAATCTGCTTCAATATGCGGATCAGGCAAAAAATCCGACCGGAAACGTACTTGTGGTCTATGGGACCGGTGAAAAACAGAGACAGCAGATTTCCAAAGTCCTGAGTCGGGGTGGAACGGTTGTTTATGTCGGACTGAATGACAAACAGCTTGCGGCAGAAGGCATTGTTTCTCACAAGAAAGAGATTCGGCGCGCTGCGTTTCCGGAATCAGGAATCTTTGCGAAGCTGTTTCCCCGCAATCTGCTGCGCTGGCGCGACCTGCTGGCTGTTGATGCCATTGTTTCCTCGAAACCGGAAGGAGAGATCGGCTGCGACGGAATTTTCATGCTCCGGAAAAACGGAAAAGGTCAGGAACTTTTCCTCCAGGTTTCGCCTGCAATGCTGGAAAACCGGTATAAAGATCCGGCAAAGCAGGAATCCATCCAGCTCAGCGTCATCCGCCTGAAACAGCTTGTTTCCCGTGCGGCGACCGGGTTCGGAGCGGATGCATCCGATGAACTCGCCGCACGTGTTACCAAGGTACAGAAGGGCGCCACATTCCAGAATCTGGATTCCTGGTTTGTCTTCGGACCATTCTACGCAGGGCGAAAAACGAAGCCCGCTGATGCGCTTGCACGCGAGTGGCCCGGCGAAAAACAGGCGCTCTCCGGCGATATGAACCCGAATCTTACCTATAAAACCGAGGACGGGCGAACTCTTGATTTCCGGAAAACGGTCAGTGCCAATCCGGACGGTTTCAACGATATGGGGCGTGCTCTTGAAAGCAATCGTGCCGATGCCGTCGGCTATGCCATTAAAACGATCCGTTCCGAAACCGATCGCAAAGCGATGCTCCGCCTTGGTGTTGACTACTTCTTCCGGGTTTATCTCAACGGTAAACTTGTCTTCGAACGGACCGAAAACCACGGGGCTCCGAAACCGAATATCTTTAAACTGCGCATTGATCTCAAAAAGGGTGAGAATGTGATCGTTATGAAGGTCTATACCGGAAGCAAAGGCTTCGGATTCTGGTCGAATCTCTCGGAACCGGGCGTTGATTTCTCCAAGCTCGAATCCGCAAGAGACAAAGAACTGATCTACGACCCGGAGATCAAAATAAGGAATCCCTATGAATTCTACTACTGGTAAACGAATCTGTTCCGCGGCAGTGATTCTGCTCGCCGCCGCGGCGGTTTTCTCTGATTCCGCCGAAACGTTGTACAAGGACGATTTCGAATCCGTCGTGCCCGGCAGATCTCCGCGGAAATGGGGACGGGCATGGGGTACTCAGGGAAAGGATCTTTTTTATGTTTCCAGCGAACGTTCCGTTTCCGGAAACAATTCCCTGATGTTCCAGCGCTTCGACTCGCCGGGACAGTGGGGAGCCGGCATTCGACTGCCTTCCCCGAAAAAGGGAATTCAGAAAATCGAATTCAAATTCACCCTCGACGGCCCGGCAGATCAGACCCGCATCTCCTTTGAAATCCGCGATGCGAAACAGGGCGGACTCCGTCTTCTGAGCACCTCCATGAAACGGCAGGTTCTCAGCGTCCATTCTCCGGCCAGGGCAAACAGGAAGAAAAAAAAGGGAGATGGTACTCTCGGACGGATCTCCAACGACCGCTGGTATCAGCTCTCCTTCACCCTTCCTCTGACTCCCGAAGATGGAGATTCCGCTCTCTGCGAACTGACCGATCTTACAACCGGAAAACATACAACGGCAGAGATTCTTTTCCGCCATCCGAATGCAGGACTCGGAAGTCTCTACCTGAACTTCCCACCTAATACGAAAGATTACCGGGTGTTCCTTGATGATTTTATCGTAACACTCAAAAACAAGTAATCCGAAGGTCATCGTGACGGAAAAATGCGCACGCATTTTTCTCGGGTCAAGGACTGTGTCCTTGTCGCGGTCCAGCGGCGAGACGCTGGTCGTGCAACGCACGAAACTCTTTTCATTAAACAAAAAATGCGAGAGGAGAAAACCGCTTTGAAAAGCGGTTCTTCTCCCCTCGCGCTCCTCTCTTTCCCTAAACTTTTGACGCCTTTGCGTTTGTATGCAAAGGCGGTCAGGTGTTTTTATTCGGCAAGGATTGCAATCGGCCAATTTGCCGGATCGGCCTGGCAATGAGCACCGGGATTCATTCCGCTGGTCAGCGCTTTGTCCTTCTTTCCGGGATCTTTGTCGTGCAGGTAGAGGGCGAATCCGAACGGGAAGCCTTTTTTCAGGACAATCGGCAGAAGATAGCGTTCCGCAAAAATGAGCGTATACGCATAGCCGTTTTTCGTGCGGGTGAACTCGCATTTCACGTTCTTCGATGCCTCTTTCTTGCTCGGCATGTTTACACCGTCCGCGAGTTGGTGGAAGACCTCCTTGAAGCGGTAGACAACGCCTTTTCCGTTTTTCTGTGCGAAATCATAACGGTAGTCATCGTCGTCATATCCGGGTTTCGAGTTGGAACGACCGTTTGCGCCGCAGTCGAAATAGACTTCAAGGCATCCGTCATGGAGCCAGAGCATCCGTTCCGCGCCCGGACGTTTCCACTGTGCGGAAGTATCCATGAATTTGTCATCGGTTACTTCCACGCGGATGTAGAGGTTTTGACGGTTCCATGCGAGTTTGTAGACTGCTTCCAGGTCTCCTTTTTTAATTCCTGGTTGTGCCGGGTGATAATTTGTCATCGGGATTCCCGGAATCCGTGACCAGTCCGGTGTTCCGTTTACATGCGGAACGTAGAAATAATCCATGTTCCAGCGTTTTGTCAACCGGTCGCCTTTCGACGGTGTTATGGTAAGCTGGAGATCGGAATGATAGAGCTTATCCGGTTCGATCTTCCGGCGCGGAGAAAGCTCAAACGACTGTGTTCCTTCCGGTTTCAGCTGATAAGGCGTCTTTTTTCCGGCTGCTTCCAGGGTACCGGTTCTGGGAAAGACGGTACGGTTCCGGAGCTCGGCTTTGAGTGAACCGTCGAGTGCGGGCTTTACGGAGAGGGCAAGAGTCGCGGTGACATCGTTGGAAGTGATCTTTTTCAGCGCGGAGGAGAGTTTCTCCACATCTTCCGCGATCACGAACAATGGAGCCGGAGTCAGAGGAATCCGGAACACACCGTTTTTGTCGGGTTTCGCACTCCGCTTTGCGCCCATCAGGTCGATGAATTCCACATTCTGTCCGAATGCGACTTCCACTTCCGGTCCCCGTTTGAGTCCGTTTTCCACATCGGGATCAATGCACCAGAGTGCGGCGATCGGTTTTGCATTTTTCCGCTTGAACACATATCCGCGGATCGAAGTGGAAGGTTTGATTTCCGAATGGAACTCGACCTCGGGCATCAGATGACCAAGTGTATTCGCCACTTTGCACATCAGGATCGGAGAAAGGTGCATATCCAGAAACGGAGCGGAAATCCAGAGATTCGTCATGCGGACCTGCGGCCAGTATTTGAGTGCAATGATCCAGACCCGCGCGGCACTCGATGCCTGTACGAATTCCCGGTTTCCGAGAGAGTATGTTACCGTCCCGTTGACCCGCCAGTCGTCGCCGTTGGTCAGAGCGCCCCACTGCGGGATGCGGACAAACGGGTACATGAACATTTCACTGACATAAATCGGGGTTTCTTTTCCGTATCCGTAACGCTTCATCTGAGCAGTCAGCATGGCGAGTGCGGAATCGAGATCCTGCGATCCCAGGGAGTTGCCATCCACAGCGCCATATGGATGAATGGTGATGGCGTCGTACCGGAAGTTCTGTTTTTTCGCAGCGGAAAGATACCCTTCATAGGCATCATATCCCCGCAGATTGCTGTATCCGCTGGTGCCGTGCGTCGGCGCGATGATCACATTCGGATTCGCTCGCCTGGCACCGCGCGCAAGTGCCTGCTGGAGTTTGAAATAGTCGTCATATTTTCCGGATGTCGGCAGAGGCGAGGCCTCCTCCTCGTTGTAGAGCGCCCAGGAAAACGCCTGTTTCGGATCGTACTTGGAGACCTCCCGGAATGCAACTTCCTCCACCTCTTTCACGAGTTCCGGTGAAACGGAAGTGATCGACCGGATCAGAGGACCGTATTTTTTCTCTTTTTCCGCCAGAACATGAAGATAATTTGTAATTCCGTATTTCTTTTCCAGAACCGATTTGATTCCTCCCTGCGGATTGTATCCCCAGCTTGTGGATCCGAATCCCCAGTCCCGGTACTTTCGGCCGATATCATCGCCGCGGGAATAGATCGCCATGGCATGCAGCGTTCCGAAGATATCTTTGGTCGGATGCGTGTTTTTGAGTGGAGTCATTACATTGAAGCGGTAGTAATTCGTATAGGCTCTCCCGCTGACGTTGTAATCGGCGCGGACCACAAAGATTCCCTCCTGAATCACGTTCGGGTCCATCGGAAAATCGACTTTCTGCGTTCCGTCGGGTCCGATTTTCACGGAGAGAGTCTTTTTCATCAGGGTCTCCTGATAGGCATTCGAAACAGTCACATTGACCCGTCCTGTCGTTCCTGGCGCTCCCTGAAACAGAAAAGTACTCCCGAACGGTTTGCCTTTGATCAGATCATTGTCCGGAGAGGCGGTAACGAAATTTCCTTCGATGGGCGCTGTAACGAATTCCGTCGGATGATTTCCCTCTTCCAGCTGCATCCCGTCCACCAGAATCCGGGAGCTGTTGTATGCTCCGTTCAGGAGAAGGCGCACCCCTGCGGAATCAGCAGTGAAGGTACGCTGGTAGCGTTTCCATTCGGGCGTGATCTGAAAAGAGGTTTCCGGCTTGCCCGCATCGCCGGAGATCGGACCATATTTGCCGATAAATTTTCCGGCGCGCGTCACGCTTGCCAGTGCCAGAGAAAGCGTACATGGCTTTTCCGCTTTCGCGTAAAAACTCAGGGTATACGTTTTTCCCGCGTCAAGCGCCAGCGGAAAGGAACGCATGGCGGGAACGCGCGGCTGGGTCGGATGGATCGCCAGAGCATGTTTCCCGAAACGGCCTTCCGGAACGACCTCATAGCGGCATTTTTCCGGAGTATAGACCGCGCCGCCGTCGTTCCAGCTCCAGAAGCGGAGACCCTGTTCGAAACTCGGATTCGGCAGGATGTTCCGCGTCGCCGGACGGGGTACATGGAGGCGGTCCTCCTTCCAGAAGTCGATTCCTCCCACCGGAGGCGGCGTGTTCCCGTCTCCGGTGATACATTCGCCGAGATCAATGACCAGCTTCCGCAGTTTGCTTCCGTACCGGACAATTCCGTCCAGACGGTTGATCTTCCAGCGGTTGTCGATCACGCGGGAGAGAATGAAATTTCCCTGCTCCGTTTCCGGCAGTTCCAGACGGAATCCCTCAAGCGGTTTTGTTCCGTTGTACACAAAAGAACCTTTCACGATCTGCTGTTTCTGTTCCTTGTGCTTCGGAAGCATCGAATTTTCCGGTGTGATGTTCCAGTTTTTCCAGGCAAGTTCCTTTCCGAGGAAATTGTGCGGAGTCATCCAGAGCGCTCCGGCGTTCCACGTCAGTTCGATCCGGCTTCCCGGGAGCGCTTTCAGCGTATAGATGAATTGCTGTTCCACGCTCTGCGCATCCAGATACGGTTTGCGGACCGTGAACGATCCGTTTTTCGAATCGACCGAAACGACCGGCGGTTTTCCCGGGAGATCCCGGAACGGATAGCCGTAGCCGTTTTTGTTGTCGCCCCACCAGAAAAGGCGCAACGCCTCCTTCCCGTTGACCAGAATCGTGATGTAACATGCCTTCGACAGATTTTTCCGGTTGCCGTCCTGATAGATCGTCACGCTTTTATTTCCCGCGACAAACGAAGGGATCGAAAGCGTTTTGCCCGAAACCGTGAAATCCTGCACGACAAGTCGTGGAGTAATCCGTTCCGTTTTTCCGGAGGCAAGATACGGTTCCGGATTCGGCAGGTCCGCATTCAGAAATACCGGCCCCGTCAGCAATGCGGCAAACAGTGCCGCGCTCAAGATTCGATTCATCGTAGATCTGTCCTTTCCTTGAATGGATTATTCTGTCGGTGTCTTTTTTGATCTCCGGAAACCGTTGAAGAAAACATTTGTCTCTTTCTTGTCCGCATTTCCGAGAATATCGTGTTTTGTATAAGATGCTGAATAGAGTTTTTTCGCCGTCTCGCTGCCCACATGTCCGTCATAATAGAGCAGGTTGGTTCTGCCGTTGGAAAGAAGCGCTTCGGTGTTGTCTTTGCTCCGGCCTGCGGGGTCCTCGCCGTTGTGATGATAGCCGAGATATCCGAAATCACAGCGATCCCCCTTCCCATTCCAGAACAGTGTTGTGCCGGCATAAGAGACACCTTTATAAATTTCGCCGAAACTGATTGCTGTCGATGGAGCGAATACAATGCTGTTTTTTTCCGAAACTAGATCCAGCCAGGGATGCAGCACCGGACTCGGCAGGATATGACCGAATTTCCACTTCCCCGTCCCCCAGCTGAGATCCGCATCCGGAAATGCCGGACAAACAAACGCACATTTTGAATTTTTTTCACTGTCCAGAGCAACCCCGTACGGTCTTGTCTGATTTGCCTTTCCCACTCCGCCTCCGAGGAAATGTCCCGCACTGCAGTTCTCTCCCCAGCCGGAGAAATAGCCGGCAGTGGCGCTTCCGGGCAGAATGATGCTGTCGTAATCGGAACTGTACATCGCTTCCGCCGTCCCGATCTGCTTCATATTGCTCTTACACTGAGCGGAAAATGCCGACTGCCGTGCTTTATTCAAAGCCGGAAGAAGCATTCCGGCAAGGATTGCGATAATGGCCACAACGATCAGAAGCTCTATCAGTGTGAAAAATTTTCCCCGTTTCATCCATTCTTCTCCTGTTGTTTGGTTTCAAAATATTGAACAATCGCCTTTGCCGCATTTTCTCCCGTTTTCTGTATTCTCTCCAAAATCGAACTGATGATCCGGATATCCAGCTCCGGATGCTTCTGTTTCAGCGCAATGGAAGAGGTGTTGTTTTCCAGAACAATGACAAGATCCCTGCGTCCGGATTTTTCTACTGCCTCCACGATAAAGGACTGGCGGAGATACCAGTTGCCGACTGTATAGAGGACAGTAATCTCCGGATCCGAGCGCAACCATTCCGCCAACAGATCCGTCTGTCTGGCATCCAGATGGCGGATCTCCTTTTGAATTCCGGGCAGTTCCGCCGTCTCCACTATCCGCTGCCCCCACAGACAGAAATGCCGCTTGTCCTTCTGAAAACAGAACAGGGCCTTTTTCGGAGCAATCTCCTTCACCGCCCGCATTACAAGATCCAGGGCGGTCACTTCCGGGAAAAAATCGCATGGAGAGTGCGGTAGACTGAACTTGACCTGTTTTGTCACATTCACCGTGAAAAGCGGAATTCCATTCTCCCGCAGACGGGTGATCAGGCCAGTATAAAAATCATCCGGCAGAAACCAGACAAGGGCATCCAGATTCTGATTGGAAAAGAAGCGGACCAGCTCCTCTTCCGAAAAACGTTCCGGAAACATGATGTTGCAATAAAAAGAATTCCGCGGCATCTCCGGGAAAAAGCCGGATTGCAGAATGCCGGCTTCAAACGGGAACTCCGAGGCGTACCCGCCATTGCCATGAGCTACCAAACCGATCAGCTTAAGGTTCGGAGTGTGAAGCCGCGGGTTGCTGAACACTCCTTTGCGTCCAGGAAGACGGATCAGAACCTCATCCTCTTCGAGCTGCTGAATCGCATCGCGGACCGTACCGCGCGCGACATTGAATCGCGCGCTCAGAGAACGTTCGCTCGGAATCGCCTTCGGCTCGCATCCCGCTCTCGTGACAAACTGCCGCAGATAAAACTTGATCGGCGTTGTCATCAGCTCGGCTTTGATTTTCGGCATATTCATCCCTCTTTTTTGACATTTGGTATAGTTTTCTGACCACTTACATTATAAACGATTTTCCTGTTTTTGTCAAGAGGGGCAAATTGAAAAAGCAGGGAAAAAGATCAGAGAACTTTTTTGTAAAGTTCAACGTTGCAGCCTTTTTCCCTGTGTTCAAAGATGAGCTTGTAGCGCCGGTCGTTGCGGAGCATCTCGAACAGGGCTTGGTTGCGTTCGAAGTCAACATGCAGATCGTCCAGATAGAGCAGCAGATAGGGAGCATTGAACGGAGGTGTTGCATACATGATATGTCCAGCCGGACGTGTCAGGAAGTGCATCATCATCTGCCCGGTTGTCAGCATGAATTGATCCGGAGGAACGAGCTCCTTGATTCTGGTGATGATTTCAGAACAGTCCGGGCGCTCCTGAATCCGGCTGAACGCATATTTTCCAACCGGCAGGCGGCCGAAGAAGAGTCCGCAGAAGAAGAGTCCTGCTGCGACCGCGAACACCGCCGCGTGTGCCGCTCTGCGGCTGGTCCGTTCCGGAAGTCCTGCAAGAAACATAGTGGAGACTGGCGTTCTTTTCCGGAGAAAACACCAGTAGCCTGCCGCGGTGGCAAGTGTCAGAATGGTAAAAATTTCCGTCTGATACCACATAGAAATATTCAGGGCATCGCTTCCGCCCATCAGGAAAAGACCGGCAAGAAGAGGAAGCGCCGTTGCCAGCAGAAGCGGCTCCGCCAGCGCCAGAGGGAAGAACGCCAGCAGAAGAACCGCGATGAAATAAATATTCAGCGGACTGGCAAACTGACTGAAAAAAACGGCTGTCTTCGTAAATGGAGCCAGCAGAATTTCCGAAATGGAGTTGCCGATCTCTCCGTAATGAAACGTCTGAACATAGTTCGCGTTCCAGGAATCAGGCATGCCGTAGAGCATTTTTTTCACGGCAGGCGAAACGACTTTGACTGTAAAAGCAAACCATCCGCAGGAGAAAAGCCCCAGCAGGATTCCCTGCCAGTATTTTCGCTTCAGAAGAAGATAGAGTGCCCAGCCGCACCAGAACACAGTGGTCGTCTCCTGAAGCAGGAGCGACAGGGTAAACATGACAGCCATTCCAGTGCGGTTTCCCTTCCGGTAAAAATAGTAGAATGACAGCAGAATCGCCGGAAACATGACGATCGGATGGAATCCGTAAAACAGCGAAAGATTCAGGTTCGGAATCGTGAAATGAAACATCAGCAGTCCGGCGAGCAGTCCGGCGGAGAAGCGCCGCATCCCCATCGATCGTGCCAGCAGATACCACAGCGGGACGGTCAGGTAAATGAAAATCGAGTTCAGGATGAACAATGTCCGCGGATGCGGAAACAGCGCGAGAATCGGTGAAATCAGCAGATTCGGCAGCGGATTGAAGTGCCCCGCATTGTACAGCCAGCGGAGAAAATTCAGGGGATCGTGCACAATGGCGATGTATCCGTTGTAATATTCCGTCCAGTCTGTGTAAGTGAACCAGAGACGGTCATAGGATTCGAACTGCATGTGGATTCCCCAGAGACATCCCGCCAGAGAACAGATGCCGACCGCAGCAGGAACAGCGAACCTGTTCCTGATTACAGGACAATGCCACCCGCAAACAAGAGCTGTCCGCCAGAAACAGATCATGAGAAGGAAAATGAAAACCAGAATTGAAGTGAAGCAGAGGGGAAACGCGAAAAGTCCCCAAAGCAGCCATCCCGGCAGAATTGCCTTAGCCAGTTTTCCGGAAAGCTCCTTCGCTTTCAGAACCGTCACTCCGGAAATCAGGAACGCCACCACCAGAAGCTGCGGGACAACGGAAAAGGACACCAGATTCGTGAAAAAAGCTTTGTAGAACGCCGGTTCCAGTCCGATCATGTTGAAATAAAGGAAAACAAACGAGATCAGGATCGCACCCAGTGATCCGGTCAGCAGAACGCATGCGGAAAGTTTCCTCATGAGCGCTCCCGGTTTTTCAGTTTCTCCGCAATCCGGAGGGCAATGTGTTCAGGAAGCAGTCCGTAGCGTTCCCGCAGAAGGGGAACGGAGCCGTGCGGAAGGATTTCCTTCGGCCAGCTGAAGTGGAGTGTTCCGTGGTTGATCCGGTTCAGAAGAAGACGGTCGACGATTCTGCCGAGTCCGTCGGCATCGCGGCTGTCCTCAATGGTGACAATCAGTTTTGTTTCGGCGTCAGCAAAAAGTTTCGCTTCGTCAAAGGGACTCAGGAACCGGGTGTTTGTGACGGAAGCGCTGATGTTTTTTGTGCGGAGCTGAGCCGCGGCTGCAAGCGCCGTGGAGAGTTCACGTCCGACTGCCCAGATGGCGACATCGGTTCCCGGAAGCACCTCGTCTGCCTTGCCCCAGAGCAGACGAGAGCGGGGAACATCCAGATCCGCTCCGTTGGAGCGCGGATACCGGAGCATTACCGGACTTTCGGCGTTGTATGCGGCCTGCAGCATTTCGTCAAGTTCCGTTGCATCACGCGGACAGAGGATTGCAAGGTTGTGCATTCCAAGCAGGAAGGAGAGATCATAAATTCCATGATGCGTGGGTCCGTCTTCCACGGCACCGGCTCGATCCACGCAGAAGATCACAGGGCGGTTCTGGAGGCAGATATCATGGAAAATGCAGTCCAGTGCCCGCTGCATGAACGTGGAATAGATTGCCACGACAGGACGGAGTCCCCCTGCCGCAAGCCCTCCTGCGAAAACCACAGCATGTTCTTCCGCAATGCCTACATCATAAAAGCGGTCTGGAAACCGTTCAGCAAATCGTGAGAGTCCGGTTCCTCCGGCCATGGCGGCGGTCAGTGCAACCACATCCGGATGGCATTCGGCAAGGCGAATGATGCTTTCCCCGAATGCAGCGGAAAAGGATTTTGTGTTTTTCGGCGGAGGCAGAATCACACCGGTTTTCGGATCGAAGGCGGGGACTCCGTGGAATTTTTCCGGAGAGGAAATCGCATATTTGCAGCCGTGTCCCTTTTCCGTGATCACATGTACGACGACCGGACGGGCGTTCAGCTCCCGGACTTTCTCCAGATTCTCAATCAGGCTCGGAAGATCGTGTCCATCGATGGGCCCGACATATTTGAACCCCATCTCTTCGAACAGCACGCTGGAGACAAGGAGATTTTTTGTAAGAGCCTCCACCCTGCTGATGAACTGGATCATATGGAGTCCGCCCGGTAGATGGCGCAGAAGAAACTTGACATGCGTCTTGAGGCGATTGTAGCCTCGGCCGGTGATAAATTTCGTCAGGCTGGTGGAGATGGTTCCGACACTTTTTGAAATCGACATCTTGTTGTCGTTGATGATCAGGATGAAATGGCGCTTATGCCCCCGGACATTGTTCAGAGCTTCCAGGGAGATGCCGTTCCCGAGAGCGCCGTCGCCAACGACCGCAATGACTCTGGAGTCCTTATCCCCGTTGTATTCAAGTGCTGCCGCAAGTCCCATTGCAGAGGAGAGGGCTGCCCCTGCGTGCCCGGTGATGAACAGATCATGCGGTGATTCCGCCGGATTCTGGAATCCGGAGAGACCGCCGAACTGCCGGATCGTATCAAACTTTTCATACCGTCCGGTGAGAATTTTATGCGGATAGGTCTGGTGTCCCACATCCCATACGATTTTGTCCGCGGGGGTGCTGAAGACTCTGTGAAGCGCCACAGTCAGCTCAATCACGCCGAGATTGGGTGCAAGATGCCCTCCGTTTTTCGACACAACGGCAATGATTTTTTTCCGAATTTCCTCGCAGAGAGCTTCCAGCTGCTTCTCTGAAAGTTTTTTTACATCTTCCGGACCTTTGATTTGTCCGAGCAGTTCATCCATAGTGTTTCCGGCGCCCTTTCCTTCATCCCGAAAATTTACCACGGATTCATCATGGATTCAAGCTGCGGGAGCAAAGAAATCCGGAAAGCTCCGGCAGAAAGGGATGATTTTTTGCATGGACTGTTCTCTCAGTACGATCCGGTTTCTGCGTAGAAAAATGGGATAAAACAGGAAATCAAAGGGCGTTTTGAATGTTCCGGATTTGAAAAAAAAGAAAATGATGGTATTCTATGTACAGGGCGTTGCGATCCGCCTTTCGTAAATTCCGGTATGGAATTGCGCAGTAAGAGATCTAACAAACGAGGGTTCTCTGTATGAAAAAGGTTTTCTGTTTAGCGTTTCTGGCCGCCGCGATACCGGTATTTGCCGCGGAGGAGAATCTGGCCCTGAACAAAGCAGTTACAGCAAGTTCCACGGAAAAAGCAAAGGTGGAACCGAATCTTGCCGTGGATGGTAATCCGAAGACTCGCTGGTCTTCCCGGTTTGATGATCCTCAGTGGTTCCTTGTGGATCTGGGGGGCGTCAAAAAAGTCGGAAAAGTGGTGATCCTCTGGGAGAAAGCCTATGCAAAGCGTTATAAAATCCAGCTTTCCACGGATCAGAAGCACTGGAAGGACGCAGTTGTCAAAAATGACGGAAAAGGCGGCAAGGAAACTCTGACTTTTCCGCAGCAGGAGGCCCGCTATGTCCGCTTTGCCGGTGACGGCAGGGCTTCGTGGAATGGATATTCTTTCTGGGAATTTCAGATTTTTGAAAAGTGAGCAACCCTAATTAACCGATAGGAGTGAGAACAATGAAAAAACTGATGTTTGCGGCAATGTTTGCTGCCGCGTTCGGGCTCTCCGCTGCGGAGGCCAACCTCGCACTGAACAAAACGGTAACCGCCAGCTCCAGCCAGGACAATAAAATGGTTGCGAAAAACGCGGTTGACGGCAAAACCGGAACCCGCTGGTCCTCTCAGTTCAATGATGCTCAGTGGATTATGGTTGACCTCGGTTCGACTCAGAAGGTCGGCAAAGTGGTCCTCAATTGGGAAACTGCTGCCGGAAAAGATTTTAAGATTCAGGTCTCCAAAGATGGAAAAACCTGGAAGGACGTTGCCGTGAAGAAAGATGGCAAAGGCGGCAAGGAAACCTTCACCTTCAAGCAGGAAGATGCCAGATATGTCCGCATGTTCGGCGAAAAACGCAAAACCCAGTTCGGGTACTCCCTCTGGGAATTTGAAGTCTACGCGAAGTAATGCGTGAATGACGACAGGGCGGCGCTGCCGCCCTTTTTTATACTTTTTCCGACTTTTGGCAGACAGCGATAAAGACACTCAGGAATCAGTTTAGAACTCCGACCTTTTTCTTCCGGCATTGGAGCGGCGGAGCACCAAGAGACCGCTTGATGAAACGGGTAAAGGTATGCGGATCGGAAAAACCGCACAGCCTGCTGATTTCCACTACGGACAGATCTGTTCCATAAATCAGTTCACGGGCGCGGATCAGTCTCAAATCAAGAATTCGCCGCCCGGGAGAGGGAAAATTATGTTCTCGATATGCCTTGTTGAGAGTTACTCGGGAAACCTTGAAGTAATCCGCTATGTGTTCTGTTGTCAGTTCCGGATTGCCAAGATTTTGTTTGATGTATTCCTCCGCGCGCACAACCAGTCGTTCAAACTTCGAGAACAGAATGGAACAGCCGTCAGCATGGGCGAAAATATCAAGAACCAGTGCTGCTGCACGACGCTGCGCGAACAGTGATTTCTCCGGAAACAGTTCATCCAGTTGCGCAAACAATTCCGTGGGATATGGAACATAGGATGACATGAAGCGCGGAAATCCATAGGACATTACAATTGCACAGGCAAGAGGACCGGTCAATGTAAGCCATCGGTATTCCCATTCATTGGAAAGAGACTCTTTCTGTCTCTCTTCAAAGGGATAGCTCAGGAAAATTCCATCTTTTTCGATAACGGCTTTTGCTCCTCCGACATTTACTCTTCCGGTGCCATTGATCCCCCAGCAGAAGTCAATGGTGGAAGATTGAAGCGGCGTTTTCTTTTCAATATATCCTTTTTTCAAACAATTAATCCCTGTTGCTTCCACCCAGAAAGGCATTTTTCCAAGATTTGTTTGAATCAGATTTGTGAAGTAGCTATGTGTTATATTATTTGTTTTTTTCATTTTAAACATTCCCGTTTTGTTTACAAATCATCCCTTGCTAAAACAGCGGGAATATAGTATAATTTATTATGGTTTTCAAGCACTTTTGAAATAGAAATTTAGGAGGATTTTTCATGTGCCGGAAACATTTTTTTTCATTGATAGAACTCCTCATTGTGATTGCTATCCTGGCAATTCTTGCCGGTCTCCTGCTGCCTGCACTGAATTCTGCGAAGAAAAAGGCCGAAGCAATCACCTGTACAAGCAATTTAAAGCAGTACGGGACTGCGTATTACCAGTACGCCTCCGATTATAACGATTATTTCCCGTTCAATCAGGACTGTACCGGGTTCTGGCTCGAATGGACCAATCACTTGATGCCTTATCTTGGCGTGTCCGTCAAAAAGTATGACTGGTCGCTGAACTCCTCCTCGAAACAGGCCTTGAAGTTCGTACAGAAGACGAAGCTGTATTGTCCCTCCCGCTGGCGGATCGACTCAGCCTCTCCTGACAGCTATCGTCCCTCGTATGCCCCGAACGCCTGGTTCGGTTTGGGACGGATGATTGCCGAGAACGGAAGCGTGAACAAAGGATTCCGTCTTGGAAACTCGAACCGGAAAAACGTTTCCAGAATCCTGCTTCTGAGTTCAACTAAAATCAACGCCAGCGGAATCTATCCGGCGAATTATTCTGTCAGTCTTGTCGAGGTTCTTTCTCACGGGGATTCGGAAAATATGCTTTTCATCGGGGGAAATGTCGGCAGTGTCCTCTGGCGGAAAATTCCTCTCGGAAGCAACGCTCCGAGTCTGAGCGGCGGGCCTTCCGGATATGCGATTTTCGGCGGATGGAAGGTTTTCTGACAGAATTATTTGGAGAACAAGACAATGAAATTCTTATCCGCTTTCTTAGGAATCGTTCTCTGCTTCCCGGGATTTGCTCTTTCCGCTTTTGAAGTGACGGAAGAAAATGCCGTCCGGAAGGAAAATCTTGAATTTTCAACGGTTTTCCTCCGCAAGAACTGGGAATCTGTACCTGTTTCGGACAAAACTTTCCGGAAAGACTCCGATTCCAGAAAAACGCCGGCAGAACATTTTCTTTCTGGAAAATGGACCCTCCCCGACGGAGATTTTCTCCTGAAACACTCCCTGACGAAAGAGGATGAAAACACTCTAAAACTCTCTCTGCGTGCGGATGCCTTGAAAAACGGTATTTCCGGTCGCGTAGTCATGATCAGTACAACATTTCCCATCCTTGAATTTGGCAGCCGTACAATCCTTGCTGATGGCAAATCGATTTCGTTTCCCGAAAAATTTGATCCCGGGAAAAAATTTTCACAGGGGAAATGTCTGAAAATGGAGATCCCGCTCCAGACAGGCACTCTGTTTCTGGAAGGCCCCTTCTGGTATCGCCTGCAAGACAACCGTGCGTACAGTTCAAGCAACTGGAGTCTGCGGATTTACAGTTCACAGAACGTGGAAAATGGATTGATCCAGTCCGCCCGTCTCAATCTTGTTTTCCGTTTTGTTCCCTATGCCAGCACACCTCTGCCGTTGACCGGAGCGGCAAACTCCGGGTTCACGGATGAAACTCCGGATGACCGCAAAGGCGGATGGACCGATCAGGGTTCGGAAAATGATTTCCGCACCTTTCCGCAGAATCAGCAGATTTTCGCAGGAGTCCCGTTCCGAATCCTGACGGAAAAGGAACATCCCGGCAAGACTTGTATCGTACTCCGCGGAAAGGCACGTTCCTATTTTCCGGAAAAGGCGGCGTTGAATTTGAAAAATCCGGTCAAAGGAAAATATCTGTATCTGCTTCACTGCGTGGCATGGCCGACACATGATGTGGAGAAAATCGGAACAGTTGCCGTGGAATCGGCATCTGCGGAATTCGTGGAAAAGGAAATTGTCCGCCATGACATCCGATGTCAGGAGGATGTCGGCAATTTCTGGGAACCAGCACCGCTGAAAAATGCCCGGGTAGGCTGGAAGGGCCGTAACGCGACGACATCAATCGGTATTTATGTCAGCCGCATTCCGCTGAATGGGACAGCCATCCGGAAAATTGAATTTGAAAGTGCAGGAAAAAGCGTCTGGATGATCGTCGGAGCGACGGTATCGGATATCGAACTGTCATTCGATCCCCCGCGCAGGACGGTGATGAAAGCCGACCGTGATTTCATGGAGCTGAAAGAAGCAGATGTCCTCCGCCATGTGGAACCGGGAAGCATTCTTGATTTTTCCGAACAGCTCGACGCTCCGGCTGGAAAATACGGATTCCTGAAGAATGTGAACGGACGTTTTGAATTCGAGAAACGTCCCGGCGTTCCGGTCCGGTTTTACGGAGTCAATATTGCTCAGGGCCTTCATTTCATGACGGATGAAAATATGGACAGAATGGTGGAACATATTGCCGCGACCGGCTATAATCTTGTCCGCTTCCATCATTTCGACGGGGTGCTTGCCAAACCAACGAAAGAAGATCCCCTTGCATTCGATCCGGTCCGACTGGAACGTCTTGACATGCTTGTCAAAAAGTTCAGGGAGAAAGGCATTTACATCACCGTGGATCTCTACACCTGCCGCAAAATTGGCAAGGGGGAAATCCCGGGTGTACCCGATGACCTCGCTACAAGTTCCTACAAAGGACTGCTTTTCGTTCATCCGCCCGCTATGGAGAATTTTCTGCGGTACATGCGGAAACTGCTGACGCATCGGAACCGCTATACAGGGCTTACCTGGGTGGAAGATCCGGCGATCTGCAAAATCAGTCTGATCAACGAAGATTCCATTACCCATGTCCATAAGAAGAATCGTTTTCTTCTGGGATTGTACCGGAAAAAGTTTGAAGAATACAAGCGGAACAAAGGTCCCGCTCTTTCGGGTCAGAACCATGAACAAGTGTGGAACCAGTTCCTGGTAGATACTTATGATGCCGCTTTCCATCGTCTCCGTGCGGCATGTACGGAACTCAACATAAAGGCGCCTGTCACCGATCAGAATTTTTACACCGATATCGGCACCTCGCTCTCCAGAGAGCAGTATGACTATGTGGATAATCACTTTTACAACAACCATCCGGTTTTCATCGGCCCGAAGAGCTGGAGTCCGCCGATCCGGTCCGCAACGGGATTCATGTTTGAAAATCATACAGGAAACCTGCTGTCCATGGCCCGGAGCCGTCTTCTGGACAAACCGTTCACGGTCTCGGAGTGGGATTTTGTCAACCCGAATCCTTTTGTGGTGGAAGGTGCATTTGAGACGGGGGCTTATGCGGCATCGCAGGGATGGTCTTCTCTGGAACGGTTCTGCTACGGATTCGGAGAATACGCCATGAAGACGAGTCCAGCCATTCATACGTTTTCCATGATTACGGATCCTCTGCGCCTGCTGTCGGAACGAGCCGGAGTCCTGTTCTTTCTGCGCGGGGATGTTCAGGAATCGAAACGGGTTTATCCGATTCTGCTGCCGCGCGATTATTTCCGGAAGAACCGGGCGGACACTCCGTCCACTCTTCTGAACCGTCTGGCGATGCTGGGAAAGACGGGACTTGTAATCTGTGATTCCGTCCGGAATGCGGAACTCCCTCCGGGAACGGAGCACGCGGTTTCTCTAGACAACACAGTTTCCGATACAGACAGAATCAGCCGTGTCCCCGCGGCGGTCCGGAAATTGAAACTCGACCAGTCACGTTTTCTCAATGATACCGGGGAAATCGCACTGGATGCGGATCGGGGAACTTTCCTGGTCCGGACAGAAAAAAGCGAGGCATTTCTGCTGAAAGAAGGTTGCAGACTCCAGGGCGGATTCGCTTCCGTGGACAACCGCAGAAGTTTCTGCGCCGTGCTTCTTGCCGCGATGGACGGGAAAACACTCCGGGAGACGCAACGTTTCCTGATCCTGCATCTGACCCGAACCGTCAACAAGGGAATGACATTCCGGACACAGGACGGTTCCGTTCTGGAACAGTGGTCTGTGAAACCCTCGAATCTGCTGTTCCAGAGAGGAGAAGCCGTTCTGACTCTGAATCGCGAACTGAGGGGATTCCGTCTTTACGCTCTGAATCTTGCCGGCGGACGCCTGGGGGAGATTCCCATCCGGACGGAAAACGGGAAGACCGTTCTTTCAATGAAAACGGATTACGGTGGAAAGGTTGTTGCCGCATACGAGCTGGTTGCGAACGATGTTTCCCATTGAGAACCGGATGGAAAAGAGATTTTTTCCGCTCTTTTCTTCTGTCCGGCGGAACACATTTCCGATTGATCAGGAAAGGGGGAAGCGATTTCTTTTCATTACTTTCCATAAACCATTTGAATGTTTGTCTTTCCGATAGTAAATTATACGGATCATGAAAAACACAAACATCAAATATTATGGAAGGAGTCTTTCCTAGAATGAGCAAGATTCGCGCAGAACATGTTTTTACTTCGGAGTCGGTTTCCGAAGGCCATCCCGACAAGGTTTCGGATCAGATTTCCGATGCCATTCTTGACGCGTGTCTGGCGCAGGATCCCGAAAGCCGCGTTGCATGCGAGACGCTCTGTACGACGGATCTCGTCGTCGTTTCCGGAGAAATCACAACGAAAGCTCAAGTGCATTGGGAAAAAATCGTCCGTGACGTTGTTGCCGATATCGGCTATACTTCTCCGGACGTCGGATTTTCCGCCTCCGCATGCAAGGTGTTTCTCTGCATTCACTCTCAGTCTCCGGACATCTCCCAGGGTGTTACGGAAGGACAGGGTCTTTTCAAGGAGCAGGGGGCGGGCGATCAGGGGATGATGTTCGGCTATGCCAGCAACGAGACAAAGGAACTGATGCCGGCGACCATTCTGTACGCGCATAAAATCGTCGAAGAACTGGCGCGCCTCCGCAAGCAGGAACCGGAAAAGTACAGTTATCTGCGTCCTGATTCCAAGAGTCAGGTTTCCATGAAATACAAAGATGGAAAGCCGGTTGCGGTGACGACGATCGTCGTTTCCCATCAGCACGCCCCGGAAATGGACATCAAAGTGTTTGAACAGGTCGTGAAGGATGTCGTGAAAAAGGTCATTCCCGCGGAGTTCCTGAACGAAGACATTGAATATTTCGTTAATCCGACCGGACGTTTCGTCGTCGGTGGGCCGAACGGCGATACCGGACTGACCGGACGCAAGATCATTGTTGATACTTACGGCGGCGTCGGTTCCCATGGCGGAGGCGCGTTCTCGGGCAAGGATCCGTCGAAGGTCGACCGTTCCGCCGCTTACATGTGCCGCTATATTGCCAAGAACGTTGTTGCAGCGGGACTCGCCGACAAGTGCGAAATTCAGGTTGCCTATGCTATCGGCGTGGCAAAACCGCTTTCGATCAATGTCGACACCTACGGAACCGGAAAAATCGCCAATGACGCCGATCTGGAAAAAGTCGTTGAAAAAGTCTTTGATCTGCGTCCTGCGGCAATTCTGGAGAAACTCCAGCTCAAGCATCCGGCAGAAAATGGCTGGTCGTATCGTCAGACCGCTTCCTATGGGCATTTCGGGCGTTCCATCTTCCCGTGGGAAAAAACGGATATGACGGAGGCTCTGAAAGCGGCTGCTGCGGAATATCTCGCCCGGTAACTTCTGGTTTTTCGCGGATGCCGATTGGCATCCGCGTTTTTTTACGGCGCCGCTTCGGCGGCGTTTCCCTTTTCAACCATCCAATCAGAGGAAGAGATCACAATGGCTTCCGGTAAAATAAAAGTTCTGGCTCTCGGTTCTACGATTCTCGATGTACTGGCGAATGTCGAGGAAGATTTCCTTTCGACCATCGAAGGGGAGAAGGGCGGAATGGTGATGATTGACGCGGAAACCTCCGATCAGCTTGTTGCGCGTCTGCCCGCCTGTCAGAAAATGCTTGGCGGGTCTGCGGCAAACACTCTGTTCGGGCTTCAGCGTCTCGGTGTGCCGACCACGATGCTCGGCAAAGTCGGTACCGATCCCGAAGGCGATTTCTATCGGAGTGAATACGCCAGAATCGGCGGAGACGTCTCCCGTTTCAAGACGACGCCGGACTACCGCACCGGCCGGTGCGTCAGTCTGATCACGCCCGATTCCGAACGGACCATGCGTACCGATCTCGGGGCCGCTTCAACGTTCAAAGTCACGGAGATCACAGCGGAGGATTTCGAAGGAGTCTCCCATGTCCATATCGAAGGCTACATGATGTTCAATTTCGACGTGTTCCTGCATGTGCTGAAACTGGCGAAGGATGCCGGTGCCACCATCAGCCTTGATCTCGCCTCCTTTGAGGTCGTGAATCTTTTCCGCGACAAACTGGACGACATTCTCAAACGGTATGTTGACATTGTCTTTGCCAATGAAGATGAAGCTCGTGCGTTCCTCGGAGGAAAGGGAGAACTGGATCCGAAAGCTGCGACGGCGAAGCTCTGCGAATTCTGTCGTATTTCCGCTGTCAAGCTCGGCAGAAAGGGTGCCTGTATCCGTTCCGGGAGTGAGGTGGTTTTTCCAGGAGCCGAGCTCGTAACGGCAGTCGATACGACCGGTGCCGGCGATCTTTGGCAGGCGGGATTCCTTTACGGATGGCTCAACGGGTATTCTCTGGAAATCGCAGGGAAAATGGCCGCGATTCTCGGTGCGGAGGTGGTTCAGGTTATCGGCGCGACCATTCCGCCCTACCGATGGGATCCGATCAGAACACGATTCAAAAATCTTATCTTGAAATAATCAAACACAGGAAATGGAACATGCCCACAAAAAAAACGGTCGGGAAAGCGGTTGCATCCGCAAAGAAAACCAGTACAAAAGCCAAACCGGTATTCAGTGACTACAAGATTCGCGACATCGGCCTTGCCGAAGCTGGAAGAAAAGAACTGGATATCGCCGAAAAAGAGATGCCCGGTCTGATGGCCGTCCGGAAAAAATACGGCAGGAAGAAACCTCTGAAAGGTGTCAAGATCATGGGCAGTCTTCACATGACGGTCCAGACCGCTGTGCTGATTGAGACTTTGAAGGCGCTCGGAGCGGATGTCCGGTGGTGTTCCTGCAACATCTTCTCAACGCAGGACCAGGCTGCGGCAGCGATTGTCAAAACTGGTGTGCCTGTGTTTGCGTGGAAAGGTGAAACGCTCGAAGAATACTGGGACTGCACGCTCAAAGCCATCACCTGGCCTGATGGTTCCGGTCCTGATCAGATCGTCGATGACGGAGGCGATGCCACTCTTCTCATTCACTGGGGCGTCAAGGCGGAAAAGGATCCTTCCTTCCTCAAGCGCAAGCCTTCCAGCGAGGAGGAGGGGGTTATTTTGAATCTCCTCAGGAAAACGCTCAAAGAGGATCCGAAACGCTGGAGTAAAGTCGCGGCACGGGTCAAAGGTGTTTCCGAAGAGACGACCACTGGCGTGCACCGTCTGATCCAGATGGCGGATCGCGGCGAACTGCTCTTCCCCGCCATTAACGTCAATGACTCTGTCACAAAGTCCAAATTCGACAACATCTACGGTTGCCGTCACTCCCTGACGGATGGAATCAAACGAGCGCTTGATGTGATGCTTTCCGGCAAGCAGGCAGTTGTCTGTGGATACGGTGATGTCGGCAAGGGCTGTGCAGAGGCACTCAAAAATGAGCGCGCCAGAGTCATTGTAACGGAGATTGATCCGATCTGTGCTCTTCAGGCGTGCATGGCTGGTTTCACTGTCGCCACCGTGGAGGATGCTCTCCCGACTGCCGATCTCTATGTCACGACGACCGGTAACTGCCACATCATCACCGCGGAACACATGCAGAAAATGAAAGACCAGGCGATTGTCTGCAACATCGGTCATTTCGACAATGAAATTGAAGTCGCCAAGCTGAAAGCCGTTCCCGGTATCAAAGTGGTGGAAATCAAAGGGCACGAGTGTCCAGTCCACATGTACCAGTTCCCTGACGGGCACTGCATCTATCTGCTGGCGGAAGGACGACTTGTCAATCTTGGCTGTGCGACGGGACACCCCAGTTTTGTTATGAGCTGTTCCTTTGCCAATCAGGTGCTCGCGCAGATTGCGATTGCGACCAGGAAACACGAAGTCAAGGTCTATCGTCTTCCGAAAGAATTGGATGAGGAAGTCGCTGCTCTGCATCTGGAAAAGCTTGGAGCAAAACTGACCCGTCTGACACAGGAACAGGCGGATTACATTGGCGTCAAAATCGAGGGCCCCTACAAAGCGGATTATTACAGATATTGATTCGCATTCAACAGGATTCACTTGCAGACAGGCGGCGGAAACGGCCGCCTGTCTGATTTTCGGAGATGGAATAACTATGGATTCTTTTCTGGACGGGTTTACAATCTGGAACGCAGCTGCGCTGATTGCTTCCGCTCTTCTGATCGGGCTCAACAAAACGGGCATTCCCGGAATCGGACTGCTCCCGGTCCTTCTGCTGACCATGACTTTCCCGACGCGTCTTTCCACAGGACTTCAGCTGGGAATGCTCTGCATGGCGGATGTGATTGCGGTCATCTGGTATCGCCGGAACGCAAACTGGCGCCTGATTCTGCGCCTGATTCCGGCGGCTGCGGCGGGGCTTCTGGCGGGAACTCTGCTCGTCAATCAGCTGAATGACCGGACCATGGCGGTGACGATCGGCATCATCGTTCTTTTCCTCTGTGGAATCAGCATCGTCAAGGACTATGTTTTGAAGGATGCAAAACGGATTCCAACACATTGGACATTCGGAGCAACGGCCGGTTTCCTTGCCGGATTCACAACTTTGATTGCCAACGCCGCAGGTCCTGTCATGGCGCTCTATTTTCTGGCGCTGAAGCTGGAGAAAAAGGAGTATGTGGGAACCGGCGCATGGTTCTTCCTGCTGATGAACTGGACCAAGCTGCCGATCTTTGTCTGCCAGGAGCGGATCACACTGCAATCCGCAATGGCGGACCTGATTATGCTGCCCTTTATTATTCTTGGCGCAATCGTTGGAATTGTCATGCTGAAACACATTTCGCAGGAGTGGTTCAACAAGATTGTTGTGATCTTCTCCATCATTGCCGCGTTGAAGCTGATTTTCTTCTGAAGACGGCAAAGATGGCGGGACGTCAGAATTCCGCTTTTCCCCGGATGTCGAATTTATAGGAGACTGAGAGAATTTTGACGCCCATTCCCATGAATTCCTTGCTGAATTTCAATCCGTTGAGAGTGTTGTCTCCCTGCAGATTCAGATTCAGACTGAAATGATCGGGATTGTTCAGAACGCTGCGGTGATTGCCATCGCCGGTATTTTCCGTGTAGGTATAAGTGTTCACGTGTTCCGTATTTACTTTTTCCTCCTTGTTTGCAAGGAGACCGGTTCCGGTAAACTTTACTTCAATGTCTGAAAGTTTGACATTCAGATCCAGTTTCAGGTCCTTGTGATCCAGTTCGCCGGAAAGAACGGAAATGTATTTTTTGACATTGCTGTCAATTTCGGATTTCAGAAAAGTTTTGATGATGGATCCCAGCATTGACATCGTATGATTGCTCCTGATCTGTAAGATTCCGCGGATTTCCGGTTGTTGAACAAAGAATGGAGTCCGTTCCCGCTTTCCTGGCGGAGTTTCGGTTCCTTCCGGATTGGGCCCGCATATTCTGTTTCCGTCAATGTAATCCAATTCGGAAAAAAATCAAATGCTACGATGCGGATTTCCGGAATGGAATTGGACGGTTTTTCCTCCTGTCAATCCGGGGTGGCAGGATTTTAAACGGAACGCGCACAATAAATCCGCCTTTCTCCGCGTTTTTATGTGCAAACCGGGAGATGAAAAATGAATCAGATGAAAAAACAACGGAATTTTACATTAATAGAATTGCTGGTGGTAGTTTCTGTTATAGCGATTCTAGCAGGACTGCTTCTTCCCGCGCTGAATAAAGCGCGTGCCAAAGCACAGAGTGTTTCCTGCAAAAGCAATCTCAAACAGCTTGGAATTGCTTTCAAGACGTACAGCAACGATTTCAAGCAGATGCCGCAGGTCTGTGTGATGCCGTCCAAGCGTTCGGAAGCGGAAAGGACCTTCGGGAACCCGTCTTATATTCCCAGCATCCGGGAACTGCTGGAACAGGAGATCAGCAGCGGCATGAACGTTTTCCGCTGTCCATCTGACAGAGGGGCCGTGGAAGATCCGATCGGGCAATACACCGACGAGGATGACAACGATGCCGTCAAGGATACCGGCAGCGATTACTCCACCAGCGACAGCAAAACCGATTTCGAACGCGAAGGTTCCAGTTACGAGTGCAACGGTTTCATGCGCCGTGTGAACGACCGCAGCCGCGCGATGCTGATGCACGATTACCGCCCTTATCACGGACCTGCCGGAACTCCGGGGGCCGCAAACTATGTTTTTGCCGACGGACACGTCGGTGATTTAAAGTAAGGATTGTAAAAAAATGGTCAATTTTATGCTGAAGCATTTGAAATTTTCACTAACAGCGGCTATTCTGTTGACAATCGGATTGATTGTCATTCTTGTGGCACTCTTTTCGACCCCTGCGCCGAAGTCGGATAAACCGGAGGATCTTGCCGCGTTCATCGCATCGCCGGGATTCAAAAAACTTCCGGATGCGAAACAGGAGGAGTACCTCAAACGGATGCGTCCGTCGCGGGAAAATCGCGGGAATCCGCGTAAAATCGCGGCGTCTATGACCGAGGCGCAGCGCAGGGCGATGTTTGAAAACATACGCGCTCTTCAGGAAAAGAAAATGCTGGAAGAGCTCAGAGCGTATTTCAAAATGTCGAAAGCGGAAAAGGAACAATACCTGGATCGGAAAATCGCCGAGCAGGACCAGCGGATGGCGGAATTCGCTAAACGCCGGGCGGAACGGAATGCTGCCGGAACGAAAGACGGGGAATCTCGGGAGCGTCGCCGTCCTTCCCAGAATCAGATGGCGGCGATGATGAAGAACCGGATTGAGACAACGGCTCCGGAAGTCCGGGCAGCTCGTCAGAAGTTCTTCCAGGATCTTGTCAGGCGCCGTGCGGCAACAGGAAAAACGGCGGTACACCGCGGACCGCCTCCCCGCTGATGCTGTTTGAAAGTTTGGTGTAACAAAGATGCCCGGATCTCCGGGCATTCTGTGTAGAAAGAATCCCTGTTTTATTGTGAATTCAAAGGATGAAAAAAAGTTTTTTAATCCACGATGTTATATTCATCCTTTGAGTGATCAAGAAAACAGTTTTCTTTCTTTCAGAATGCTCCCGATGGATATTCCGGGCATTTTTTTTCTTTTTTGAGGATCCCGTTTCGATCATACCGGGGGCTTGAAAAGAGTCCTTTCAGAATTGGCTGTGGATGGGATTTCATGGAAGTCACTTCCGATTTTTGATTCGCAAATCTGCCAGTTCATTGAGGACTCTGACGCTTTCCTGCAGAGTATTCAGGAGCGGACTGTCCTTTTCCAGACTCTGCAGAAGAGTCCGGCAACCGGTACACTTTTTCAGGTGAGCTCTGCAGACCATCTGATTCCAGAGACTGAGCTCCCGGTTCCGGAACAGTTTCAGTTCCTCTTTAGAATAATGTTTCATGGATTTTGCATCCTTCCGTTGTTCAACTTCTGTGGAGATTGTTTTCACAGCGTGGAGGAAGTGAACCGGAGAAAGCCCGTGCATGGAAAAATCTTCATGCCGGAAGAGTTCTCGTTTCCTTTCCGATTTTCCGCAGAAAAGTTTTTTATCCTGTCAGACAGCTGTACTTCCTTTTTGTTCCCGTTCCTGTCTGATTTCGGAAGTTGAACATTCATGTTTGCAAATGATGGAACAGAGATCGAACAAAAATGAAAATGACTCGGTTTGTCCGGTCTGTTCAATTCATTTTTCGCAGTAATTTAGCATTTATCCGGTTCAATACAATCAAAAAAGAGGGGAAAAAAGATTTAAAAAATGTAATCTGATTTCCATTGATTTTTGTGAGAACACGGATTCCAGGAAAGCAATGTTTTTCTGGGAAGACATCCATTCCGGAGATTTGCTTTGAATGTCCGAAGCCGTGTGCTGATGCGGTGTGATTCGGAATGAAAGCGGATTTTATTTTTACACAAAGGATTGTAAAAGCCGGTTGCGGGAGTTATATTTTCCATTCCGGAACCGATCTTGACAATGAACGGATTTGCTTGGAAATGAATCTCTTGAAAAAAATAATGGCTCCTCTGCTCAAGCTGCTGGTTGCCGGAGCGATTGTCGCATTCCTGATCCGGAACAATTCCGAAGGACTTGCCGCGACCTTCCGTTCCATTCATCCTGTGTGGCTTACGGCGGCATTCGCGCTGTATGCGCTTCACATTTTTGCGAATGCGTGGAGATGGCATCTATTGCTGAAAGCGCAGAAAATTGAATGTTCTCTGCGTGACGCCGTATCGCTGACTATGCAGTCGTTTTTCTTTTCTCTTGTGATTCCTGGCGGAGCGATCGGCGGAGATCTGGTTCGTATCGGATTTCTGACTGCCAAGGTACCGAAGGAACAGAAATTCGACGGAGCCTTTACGATTCTTATGGATCGTTTCACCGGTATGATCGGAATTTTTCTGGTGGCGCTTCTGATGCTGCCGTTCTGTCTGCGCTATATGGATATGGAATCCGGAGTGACGGCAGCTCTGATCTGGCTTCTTGTGGCAGGGAGTGTTTGCGGGCTGCTCGCATCGGTTGTTGTATTTCAGCACAGGCGATTGGAACGGATCGGGCTCTACTGCCGGATGAAGGATCTCGCCGATCGTTTTTCTCATGGTATGTTTTCGAAAGTAGCCGATGCCATCGACTCTTACAAGGAGTGCAGAAAAGAGATTGTCATCTGTGTTGCTGCCAGCATGGTGTTTGTGAATCTGGTCCTGGGAGTAGCAGGTTTTCTGGTGGCTCACGGAGTGGATCCGGAGTGGACCTCGGCGGGGGTTTCGATGGAGGCGATCACGCTGGGAAACATCGCGGGGCTCCTGCCTATGACACCGTCCGGGATCGGTGCCCGTGATTTTTTTGTCAAAAACATTCTTCAGTCTGCGGGGATGGATCCGCAGCAGGCCCTTGCCACAGCGCTCTCTTTTACGATGATTATTATCGCATTCAATCTGCTGGGCGGACTGTTCTTCATCGGTTCCTCGCATAAACGCAGGGAATAGAAGACATGATTCCGGGGCTTCTGTATGGGATTCTTTCGGGTCTGATTCTGATGGGAATCGGCATTATTACCAGTGCCGCTGCAAAACGAAAACTGAGCATGGCGCTGATCCAGGGAATCGGAGCGCTTTTGCTGATCTGTCTCTGGCCGATGCTTCCGGGAAGTGGAATGGTTCTTTCCGGAGAAAACGCTGTTGCGGTCAATCTGCTGATGCTTCTGGCAGGGGTTGGCAATTTTATCACCTTTCTGCTGATCCGGCAGGCAATGAAGAGCGGACACAATGGAATCGTCTGGTCTCTGGCGAATTCCGCGCTGATCTTTCCATTCCTGACGGGGATTCTTTTTTTTCATGTTCCTCCGGAAGCACCCCGTTTTGCAGGGGTTGCTCTGATCGTCGTGGGAATCGTCCTTGCGGGAGCTGCGCAGAAAATGGAAAAAACGCAGAATCCGGGGAATCGGAAATGGTTTCTCTGGGCGCTGGCATCACTGTTTTCCGCGGGAATTACGCAGACCGCTGCGAATATTCCCTCCTATCTTTCCGGAATCGAACGTTTTTCGAATCTGCAGAAAGGACTGGTTATGCAGATCGGGATCGCGGTTGTTGCCGGACTGTACCTGCTGTTCGTCCGCGGCAGGATTCCGGATTCCGGATCGAAGACGGAAAAACAGGCATGGATCCGGCAGACTCTTCTGCTTGCCGTTGCGCTTGCGGCGGTCAATGGACTGACGCTCTGTGTTTTTATGTACCGCAGTTTTGATCTGCTTGCCAAGGCTGGAATCGGTTCGGTTGCATATCCGGTTGTTCTCGGCACCTGCATTGCCGGATTTTTCCTTTACAGTCTTCTGGTCCTGAGAGAAAAAGCGTCTGTTCCGGCAGTGCTTTCGTTTTGCCTGACGGTTGCTGGAATCGCTGTGATCGCTTTGTAAAAGAGAGGCAGGTGGAAGCCTGTTCCTGTGCGCTTGCGTTTTTCAGGAAGCGGAATGCAAGGAGCGAAAAACGCTTTGAAAAGCGGTTTTTCTCCCCTCGCTTTCCCCTTTTCTTTACTCTATCCGGGAACCTTTACGCTTATGTGCAAAGGCTCTGACATTCGGATGATTTCCGATGGATCAGTATCCGAAGATATCCTCCAGTTTCAATTCCACAATTTCTCCGTACCGGGCGAGTTTTTTGCGGTCGATCAGGGAGGTTTTGCCGACGATCAGGATGTCGTAATTCAGAGGTGCGAGATTTTTTCCGTAGAAATCCGCAAGCTCTGGCAGAGTCATGTTCCGGACGGTTTTGAATTCTGCGGGACGCCAGTCGCGTGTTGTTCCGATGCGCTTCATTTTCTTTTCGAAATTGAGCAGTTCCAGTCCGGTAATACGCTCTGTTTCGAGACGTTTCAAAAGAGCGTCTTTCGAGCTGTTGAATTTCCCTTCATACGCCGGCATCTTCTTCAGAATTGCCTGCATCGTCTGGATGACTTCGAAGAGTTTGTCGCTCTGGGTCCCTGCAACCATATAGATGACGTTGTGGCGTCCCTTTTCCTGAATCTGTTCATAGAAACCGCCTGCGGAATAGGCAAGCGCGCGTGCTTCGCGGATCTCCTGAAACACAATGGAATCAAGTCCGGAACAGAAATATTCGTTGAAGAGATCGCCGTAAGGCAGAGTCCCCAGGGAGAAAAGCGGACCGCGCGAGGTGAAGCCGACACGCATCTGTACCGTGTCGAAATCGACAAGGTAGATTTTCGGTTTGACCACTTCCCTCGGTGTATACTTGACCGCGCGGGGAGGTGTTTTCCTGCCTGTCGGACGTATGTGTTTTGCGGCGCCTGCCACCGTTTCGAGGGAATCCGGTCCTGCGTAAGCGAACGTGTTTTTGTAGGAAGAAAAGACTGTGCGAAGCAGAGTCAGAAGTTCTTCCGGCTTCATTTTTTTCAACTCCTGTTCGCTGAGAAGATCGGTCTGCGGATTGTGTTTGCCGTACCATGCGTAACTGGCCGTTCTCTGAAAGACAGCACCTGGATTGAGCTTGGCGTCAGCGCGGTCCTTGAGAATCCCGTCGACAAACATGCGATATGCGCTTTCATCCGGTTTGGCATTGTGAATGAAATGTTCCAGAAGCTCTACCGAACGAACAAGATTTTTCGCCGGACCGGAGAGTTCCGCCGTCATCTGGTATTTATCGATGGAGAACTCGAAGTTTACACCGAGTTTGTAGAATTCCTGGCGCAGCGTTTCGGCAGTATAGCGATCCGTTCCGAGGTAGTCCAGATATCCGAGCGCAAGTTCGAGTCTGGGATCGTTGTATTTGGAAATATCGATCACGCGTTCAGCGTGGAAGAGCTCCGGACTCGAATACCGGTTCATGCGTTTGACGGTGATTCCGTTTGGAAGTTCCAGAGTCGAAATATCTTTTTCGATGTCCACATATTGCGGTGCAATAGGCGGGGAGGGCGGGAGCGCAAGAAATTCCCGGCTGTATGCTGACTCCTTCTTTGAATTCAGGGCAATCGGAGTGATCTTTGGTTTGGCAACTTTGACCCGGGAATCGGGAGCGCCCGTCTGCTTGTTCACTCGAACATAATGTTTGAAATAGCGGTTGATGAAATCGGAAACATCTTTTTTCGTGAATCCGGCGATGATATCGGGTGTGTCCAGCAGATCCGCATAGGAATCGCCGTTGACGAAAAGATCGGCGAATTTCCATGCGAGATTCATGTTGTCCCCTTCGCGAATCTCTGCGAGCGTGACCCGGCAGTTTTCCGCGACAGCGCCGATGCGCCAGTCTTCATAATTTCCGGTGCGGAGTTTTCCGATTTCCCCGAGAAGCAGAGCGGAGACTTCGTCAAGGGATTGTCCCGCACGGGGTGTGCCGTCAAGCAGCAGAAGCATATATTCCCGTCCGTTCCGGGGATACGCTCCGGCGCCCAGAAGCTTCTGGGTCCGGACAAGATTCTGTTCCAGCATGCCGTAGCCGGAATCGCGCAGAAGACGCGAGACAAGGGTCAGCAATGCGGAATTCCGTTTGTTGCTGTCGATTCGGAATCCGATCCGGACATGCTCCGCTTCGGGCCCTCTCACATTCAATGTGATGTTTTTCTCCAGCGGTTTTTCGACGGGCATTCTCCGTTCCGGGGCCGTTCCAGCAGGCAGTCTGCCGAAGGTTTCCGAAACAAGACGATAGGCCTTTTCAAACTCAATGTCGCCGACCAGAGCGATTGCCATATTGCCGGGGACATAATAGTCCTCGAAGAATTTCATAATATCCTTCATCGACGGATTTTTCAGATGTTCCGGTTCGCCTATGATGGGTCTTCCCGCGGGATGAGTCGGCAGAATCGCCCGGCTGAGCGCTTCATACGAAACGGAGGAGTCCCTGTCCTGGCTCCGGTTGAATTCCTCGTACACTGTTTCCAGTTCGGTATGAAACAGACGGAGAACGGGGCCGGAAAAGCGTTCCGCGTCCAGTTTCAGATATTTACCGAGTTCATTGGCGGGAACTTCTCCCATGTAGACTGTGAAATCAAGTCCGGTTGCTGCATTGAGTCCGCCGGTGCCGACTGAGGAGGCCAGTTTCGAAAATTCCCCCGCCGTCGCATATTTCGCCGCCTGACTGGAAAGTTTGTCAATCTCTGCATAGAGTTTTTTCTTGACCGCTGGATCCTTCTCCTGCTTCCGCTGTTCAAACAGGGCTGAAATCTTTTCCAGGAGCGGTTTTTCCTTTTCCCAGTCGAGAGTTCCCATCCGGCTGGTCCCTTTGAACATCATGTGTTCGAAATAATGGGCAAGTCCGGTGGAATTGGCAGGCTCGTCTGTGGACCCTGCGCGGACGATGGTCAGCACAGAGACGCGCGGTGTGGCCGGATTCCGGGACAGAAAAAGAGTCAATCCGTTCGGCAATTTGTAAATTCGCGAATCGAATGGATCATTCTGTACAAACTGGTATCGGTTTCCGGAGAGATCCCTGCCTGATTTCATTTCACCTCCTGTCGCTCCCGCCGGGAGCAGGACAGCCATTGCTGCTGCTAAAAAAAAGAGTTTTTTCATACTGGATTTCCTTTTCTGTTTCTGTATGCCGTTTCCACAGTTCAAAGGCATTAGACAGCGGATTTCAGAAAAAGGCAAAAAAAAGGACGGAAAAAAATCCGTCCTTTTTCAATTCTTACTCAACGAGCTTGTTGAGCGGATATTCCACGATGCCGCTGGCACCGAGTTCTTTCAATTCCGGAATCAAATCGCGGACGATGTGTTCCTCCACGATTGTGTTCAGTGCAACCCATTCCGAATCGGTCAGCTCGGAGACGGTCGGTCGTTTGAGTGCCGGCAGTTTTGTCAGCACGCCGGGAAGATCGGCTTTGCGGATGTTCAGGAGCAGTCCGACTTTGCCCTCTGCCAGAAGAACCGCCTTCAGGAGCATTGCAATCCGTTCAATTTTTCTCTTCTTGAACGGGCATTCCATCGCTTTTTTGTTGGCGATGAAACGCGTGGTGCTCGTGCAGAGGGTATCAATGATTTTGAGCTTGTTCGCACGCAGGGAGGAGCCGGTTTCGGTGATCTCGACGATCGCATCCGCCAGGCGGGGCGGCTTGACTTCCGTCGCACCCCAGGAGAATTCAACGTTCGCATTGACTTTGTTTTCCGCGAGATACCGCTTGGTCATCCCGACTGCTTCCGTCGAGATGCGCTTGCCTTCCAGATCCTTGACACTGTGAATATTGGAATCTTCGGGTACCGCAAGAACCCAGCGGAGCGGATTGCGTCCGACCTTGCCGTACACAAGTTCCGCAACTTCAACGACATCGGAGCCATTTTCGCGAATCCAGTCGTAACCGGTCAGTCCGCAGTCGAGAATGCCTTCTTCCACATAGCGGGACATCTCCTGCGCACGGATAAGCATGCACTCGATTTCCTTGTCATCGATTGTCGGGAAATAAGAACGGGAACTGATTTCGATCTTATATCCGGCTTTCGCGAACATATCGGTCGTCGCCTGTTCGAGACTCCCCTTCGGCAGTCCGAGCATCAATTTGTCAGCCATAATGATTCTCCAAAACTAGGTTATTTACAGATGAGAGTAATAATATAGCATAAATTTCACGCTTTACAATGACAAAAAATCGTCGCGGAATGCCTCTTCTTCCGACAGAGGTATTCATCCCCGTGAATATCCGGAAACGAATATCCCACCTTCCTGTCCGCAAGCGGCACGCCATACTCTGAGTTTTCCGCTCAGAATGATTCCGCAGAGACCGCCGGCAAGATGTGCCGCGGGGACCGCTTCGAAGACATCCGTTCCGGCAAACAGCGCCTCTCCGGTTGCGCACTCCCAGACCGTTTTCAGGCAGAAACCAGCCAGAAGCGGCAGCATGATTCCTCTTTTTTGCGGAAGATACCGCACTGCAAGCCATCCGAACAGTGCGCAGTCGATCCCCGAAAGTCCCCGGTAGCTGTACAGTTCCCGACACCCGGCGAACACACAAAGGGAGACCGCAAAGGAGGAAAACAGGAGCAATGGCACAAACGCCCCTTTCTCCTCCCGGCAGACCAGCCATCCCAGAATCAGAAAAACAACCGCATCGGAAACAAAATGCTGCAGTGTGAAATGAACAAAGTGCGCCGTAAAACAGCGGTACAGCAGAGTCCAGTCCGCCGGAGACGCCATGCGCAGTTCCAAATAGGGAGCAAACTCCGGAAGAAGCATCGGAATCAATGCCATGGCAGAAAACAGCAGCGGAAGTCGAATGCTGTTTGCACTCTTCATGATCAATCTCCTTCGATCGGAGGAGGACTCCGTTTCTCTGAGATGGGCGGAGAAACGGAATCCTTCCGTTCCTCTTATTTTCCGTTTTCGGTTTTCCACTTTGCTCCGGCCGCATTGATTGCGGTGATCGCAAGGACCATAGCAATCAGGACGAGGAAGGGACTCACGGCTCCTCCGCCGAGACGCGGGGCATTTCCGTTGAACATCCGGTTTTCCGATTCGCCGCCGCGCGGGACATCGGCACGGTAGTTCCGGATCGGCGCGCTCATCCGACGGCTCTGTGCTGCGTGTTCTTCCGCGATGCGCGTGCGGTTGCGGCGTTCAATTTTGTAGGAGTCGAACGCTTCATCGGAAAGAACCAGCATGGAGGTTTCGTCGGTGACGAGCTGATACTGGAGTCCGAGGTCGCGGATTGCGGAGTTCGCCTCCTCCTTCGGAGTCAGTCCGGCATTTGCCATGTCTTCGAACATTTCAATCCGGCTCATCGCCCAGAGACGTTCCAGTTCGGGATTCTCCTGGGCGTTTTCCGGGAAATCGACGCGGCATTGGTAGGTCTGTTCACGTCCGCTGAGCCGGACCGTGAGGGAAACGTCCGCGACACCGCCTTTCCGGTATTTGCCGAAGATTACGAGTTGCTGTCCGCGATAGAGTTTTTTGAGCGATTCGCCGGTCAGGTCATACGTGGGAACTCCTGAAATTTTCACACGGACATCATGAAGGCTTTCAAACACAATTTTGCTTTTTGCAAGCATGAGTTTGCCGAGAATGTCATCATTGTTTGAGACTCCCTCGTAAAATCCGCCCGAGACGTTGCAGATGGTCCGCATGAGCGGCCAGTTCGCACTGTTCCCCATCAGGAAACCGAAAACACGCACGTCAGCAGATTTCATCAGTTTGTGGAATGCCTTTGGAGTGACGATTCCGGTATTGGTTACGCCATCCGTGACAAGGATAATGCTGGTGATCCGGTCCGCATCCAGTTTGCTGAGCGCCATTTTCATGGCGTCATACAGATTGGTGCTCCCGCAGGAAGTCAGAGAAGATATTTTCCGGCTCCATTTCCGAATGTTTTCAGGCGTTGCCGCAACCCAGCCGCGCGTGAAATCCGACGCGGAAGAATCAAATGTGATGATGCGGAAACGGTCTGCCGGTTGCATTTTTTCGAGAGTTCTGACGACTCCTTCGCAAAGTGTCCTGATTTTATTGCCGTGCATACTTCCGGAACAATCAAGCACGAAGGCGTAGTCCGCACCAGATGTGATCGGTTTCAGGTCGATGCCGGGAGTCAATACCATCAGGAAGGTGCCTTCTTTCGCTCCGGCTTTTTTATAGGGGATAACTTCGAGTCTGCCTGGCAGATCGGAGGCAAGCTGATAGTAGAAGACAAAATCGCGTTCCAGTCCGTTTCCCAGTTCGTAGGTGATGTCTGCAATTCCCTTTTTCAGATCAAGTTTCTGATCGACAACCGTTCCGCCGGGAGCACGAACGCCGTCAAGCGGCCATGCCGAACGGACAATTATGCGCAAAGTCGTCTTCCCCCCAGGTTTTGAATTGCGAATCCAGAATGCTTCCGCCGCATGGTCTTTCGTCCCCCCTTCTTCCAGCGGATAAACATAACGGACAACCCCGGTATCAACCGGAAGAGGCTGATAGTAGACAAACCGGACCGTTGCCGAGGCGTCCGGCGCAAGGTTGGCAATGTTGAACTGAAAATCCTGATATCCCTCTTTTGTGGCGAGTGCAGCGTTGTTGCCTTTTTGCTTCTCTTCGCCGTAGACTCGATTGGCTGTCTTCTTATCGACTACTTCGCCGTTGATGGTCTTTTCTCCGATCTGGACCGTTACTTCCGAAAGACTTGCGGATTTCGGGAGCGGAAAGGAGTAAATCGCCTCCACCGTCCGGTTGTTCCGATTGCGGAACTGCTGGATTACTTCCGTTTTCGCAAATCCGTTGTTGATAACCACGTTTACATCATGACTGACAATCTCCGCCGGTTTGCATCCTGATTCCGCAGGCGTCAGAGTTCCCGCTGCGGATGCCGTCAGTGCCGACAGTGCGAAAAACGCACTCATCCAAAGTGTTGACAATGTTGTTTTCATGTTCATTCTCCTTCGATTGATTGAAGTTGAGTGTTCTCTGTGTTTCCGGGCGCTTTCTGCGTTCAGCCAGAAGGAACAGCAAATGCCGTGCCAATGTCGCAAACGGGTGTAAAAGAGAGAAAATCAAAAAAAGAATGTACATAAAATGATCAATTGCTTGACATTTTATGTATTCATGATATTCTTTTTCCCGAGAAACAGGAGATGCGCCATGTGGATTGCCGAATCGGAAAAAACTTTGCTGAGCGCGATCGGAAATCTGAATTTCACGAATCCGTTCACCCCGGAACGGCTGGTACTGGAAAAGAGGATTCTCGGTTCCGCCTATCGTTCGTACGGACTTGTCTGGAACATGCACTCCGGAAGTGCTTCCGCCAGAAGCAACGTGGACCGGATCAAGGAGATCAGCGAACAGACCGCCTGCTCCCTGCGGAAACGCCTTGATTCCGCAGGCTGTTCCCCGACGGAAGAGGAGCGGGATTTGTATGAACCGGTCGTGTTGTACCATCTGTTTGAAAAATATCGTGCGGCGATGTCGGAACGAATGCTTGCGAATCCGAAGGAAACCACCTATCCGGTCTACCGGGAATTCCTGGCGGACTACAACTACTTCCTGCGGCGTCCGGCCCGTACGCTTCCGAGCATCTACTCGCCGGAAAAGACTTTCGCGATGTATTTTCAGATACACCGTGCGTTTTATCATATTTTTGATTTTATCGTGGGAAGCACTCTGGAGGCGGGAGCGCTGCGTGCGGCGATCTGGGAATCGATTTTTTCCAGCGACATCCGCCGTTATCACCGGGTCCTGTACAATCGCATGAACTCCATTACGACTCTGATTACAGGTGAGTCCGGTACCGGCAAAGAGCTGGTAGCACGTGCAATCGCTCTTTCCGGCTACATTCCGTTCCATGCGGGGACAACCCGGTTTGAAATGGCATATCCGGCTTGTTTCAAACCGGTTCAGCTTTCCGCAATGCCGCAGACCATGCTGGAATCGGAACTGTTCGGGCATCGGAAGGGCGCTTATACAGGAGCACTTTCGGATCGCATCGGTTATCTGGAGGAGTGCCCGTTCTGCGGAAGTGTTTTCCTGGACGAAATCGGAGAAATCAATGCGGAGACGCAGGTAAAGCTGCTGCGTGTACTCCAGACCCGTCGGTTTCAGCGTCTCGGCGACAACGCGGAGCATGCGTTTGAAGGGAAAATCATCGCTGCAACGAACCGCGATCTGCACAAAGCGTGTGCTGACGGTTCCTTCCGCAGCGACCTGTATTACCGCCTTTGCGCCGATACTGTAACCACAGTCCCTCTGCGGAAGCTGATTCGCGGAGAGAGTGCGGAACTCGGGCATTTTGTCCGCATTCTTTCCGAACGGATTCTGGGACCGGAGGAGGCTGAACGTTTCACTCCGGAAGCTGTCCGGTGGATATGTACTCATCTCGGCGAGGAGTATCCCTGGCCGGGCAACGTACGTGAACTGGAACAGTGTGTCCGGAATCTGATCATCCGCGGTTCGTACCGCCCTGCGGAGCCTCCAGGGACAACGGAAGCGCTGGAGACTATTCTGGGAAACTGCGGCCTGACGGCGGAAGAACTTCTCGTAAAATACCTCAAAGCCGTTTATGCACAGGAGAAAAATTTCGTGCGGACCGCAGAACGCGCCGGACTCGATCGCCGGACAGTGAAAGCAAAACTGAACGCCCGACTTTGAACCCTGATTGCCGGAAGATTACATTTTGCCAAGGTTCAAAGATTTTTTGGTCGGACTCTTGCGTTCCCGGAGTTGTTATGCTATAATTATCATGGAAACGAAAAAGACGGTGAAATCATGAGAACTGGAAGCGGCAGGGAACGCGGGCAAGTGCTGGCGGAATACGCCGCTCTGCTTGTGATGTTTGCGCTGGTGGCGATTACAATGCTTCTGCTTCTGGCTGTCTTCACCGAGTACGGATGGCGGATCATCGCCCTCGTCGGATGGGAACCTGAGTTTTAACAATGTTAAGGAGGCGAATCATGAACATGGCAAAAATCAGGAGAATGAAGAAAAACTGTAAAGGTCAGGCAATCGTGGAATATATCATTATCATTGTGATTGTGGCTCTTGCCGCGCTCGCGATCATGGGAATGTTCAGCGATACGCTCCGCGAGAAAATCGGCGGCGTGACCAAGACCCTCGGAACGACCAAGGATGTTGATTCGGCTGTGGACAAGAGCTCTGTTGAGACATTGCAGGAACTCGACAAGGGCGGCCTTGACCTTTCGAACTGACGCCGTTGTCTGAACAAAAGGAGGGCGGCTCTTTATGCGTCACTCTCATCATATGCTCCGTTCCCGTTCCGGCGAACGCGGGTCCACGATGATCGAAGCGGTTATCTGTATGCTCATCATCTGTCTGATTCTTTTCGGGCTGCTTCAGATCTTTTATATTACTGCAGCTCAGATGATTACAGATTATTCCGCATTCCGCGCGGCACGATCGGAGACGGTCGGATTCAAAGAGGAGATTGTGGAGCGGGAGGGGAGACTCAAAGCGATCGCTGCTTCAGGCCGGATGCGTTTTCCCATTGACATGACCTCGGCATCCAATGACAGCTACCCCTATTCCTCTGCCGTCGAGCAGTTCTACTGGGAGCGTCTCGCCATTATCGACTATATGGAAATGCGCCGGACCTTGAAATATGAATACTGGAGTCCCGATTACAACGTGAACGAGAACTATTCCACCTCCTATACTGTGACCTCATCGCCGCAGGGGGATACATTCACCGCATATGCGACGTTTCTGGATTATCCATGGATTATGCCGATGCGCCGCGCGTTCGTAACGGATGGATCGCTCAACATCGAAGGCAAAGCGGAACTCTCCAGGCAGTCCACCATGTATCTGGAGTGAATTCAATGAAGCGGAACAGGGAAAGCGGACAGGTCCTTCTCATCGGGCTGATCGCCATGCTTATCATTTTGCTGGCGGTTTTCATTCTGTTTGATCTCGGCAACGTGATCCGCGCGAAAGTCAAAGCGCAGAATGCCGTGGATGCTGCGGCTCTCGTTGGAGCAAACTGGCAGCGCCATACGCTGAATACACTTGGGGAGTTGAACCTCATCAAGGCAACAACCGTTCTGATTTCCGATGACTTGTTCGGGATCGGAAGTCATTCGGATTTGTATCTTCAGGCGAATTCCCAGGCGGATTACGACCGTTTGAATTCTCAGGAACGCTATGGCCGGTTGAAAACTGCCTCCGATACCCTTTCCCAGATGCAGCAGCGGATTCTGTTCATCGGTCCTCTGATCGGTTTCGGCGCTGCTCAGCAGGCAGCGAAGAACAATGGTCTCAGCTATAATCAGGAATTTGCGGATGCTCTGCTCGAACAGTTGAATATGACGCGCGGTGCCGGCGACCGCTCCTCTCTTTATACACCTTACATCACGGAGGAATTTATCAAGAATCAGCTCTTCAGATACAACTGGCAGCCATCTTATACCTCTGTTTTGAGCCAGATCCTTCAGGAGGATGGTGACAGTTCCAAAGGGATTGCCGTTCTTCCCAATGGACAGCTCCTCGGAGCGCCCAGTCTACGCGGAAGCCTATTTGCCAGATATCTGGCAAATAGGCAGCTATACGATGCTATCTACTCCAACTACTGGTGCAGGCTCAAGGATGTCCTGCGCATGAGCTTCTCCGAAGGGAAATGGTGGGGCGATCTGGAACTGGATGAGAAAAACTCCTTCAAACGGGAAAGCGAATTTCTGCCCGTCAATGTGGAAATCAAAGTTGCCAAACGGGATACTCTGGAAACTCTGGACCGGCAGGGAATCATGGATCAGTTCATTGCGGATTACAAACTGAACGCCGTTCCGCTCACCCGTTCCCACGACGGCAATGATCCCGTCTAC
>CASEYW010000158.1 GCA_949292215.1 uncultured bacterium | reverse complement strand
GTGACTCCGCTGGTGCGCCTTACGCCGCTTGCGGTGTTGAAAGGCTGAAGCATTAAAACAACATTCCCGGTTGTCATTCAGCATTGAGTGGTAGTCGGGATTTTTTTGTTTTTAAAGGTCAAGTCTCAAAGTTGCGTTTTAGTGAAAAATGGTTATCAAGTAGCGCGGTTAAACAAGAAAACGAGTTTATGATGATATTCAAGGAGTTACAAAGAAGGACCAAGTCCTTCTCCAAAAAGAGAAAACGGAGACGGAGAGACGTTTTCGGTGGATTTTAACGGTTTTTCGAGGGATGCAGAGACTGGCGCAAAACCGCAAAATGTTGCTGTGCAAGGGGAAATCCGGACAAAAAGAAAGCCGTCACTCGGACGGCTGAATTTCAATTGGTAGCGGGGGCCGGAATCGAACCGACGACCTCCAGGTTATGAGCCTGATGAGCTACCTCTGCTCTACCCCGCAACGTGTTGCTCTGAATCAGAGTATTCAATACTATACACCAAAAAAACACTTTGTCAAATAATAAATTGATTTTTCCCTTTTGAATTTCGACTTTTTTGATACCGGGATGGATCGTTCTCCGGGAAGTTCTCTCCAGGAACAAGATTTCTCATGAAGAGCTTCGGAAATGAAACCGCTTTTTCACACCCCGGTACTGTACTGAACAACAGCATCACGCACAACACGGTATCCGGCAGCAAAGAGATTTTCCAACTCTCTTTGTACCTTCCTTCCCCTCCGTTATCTGGAACAGAACTCTTCCGCGCAGGAAAAGAGAATCTCCATCTCTTCAGGCGTTCCGATTGTGATACGAACGAACTCTCCGGTCATCTCTCCTGGAAAATAGCGGACAAGGATCTGTTTTGTCCGCAGGAACTCGAAAAATTCTTTTCCATTCTTCCGGGGCGGAGCGGCAAACAGAAAATTCGTCTGCGAAGGAATGACACGGAAACCAAGTTGTTCGAACTTTTTCCGGAAGATCTCGCGTGTCGCCTTCACCTTTTCCGTTGTCTCCGTCAGATAGGCAGTATCCCGGAAGGATGTCAGAGCCAGAAGCTGAGTCAGAGCATTCACATTATAAGAATCCTTTGCCTTCATCAGCTCCGTGATCAGGTCGGGATGGGCAACAACATAGCCGAACCGGATTCCCGCCAGAGAACGACTTTTCGAAAAGGTCCGCGAGAACATCACGTTTGGATACTTCCGGACAAGGAAGTCGCAATTATCCATGGAAAAATCGGCATACGCCTCATCAATCAGGACAGCTCCATCGAATTCAGAACAGATGCGTTCCATCTGCTCCAGCGGATACGCATTGCCGGTCGGAGCGTTCGGGCGCGCCAGGATCAGGAGCGACGCGCCACGGATCTGTTCTCCGAAATTCTCCGGAAGCGCAAAGTTGTTTTCCTTTTCCAGCGGAACTGTTTTCATCGGTGCACATTGAAGTTCGGCCAGAGTCTTGTAAAGCGAATAGGTCGGAACTGGAAACGCGATCGGATGCGTCTCATCCAGAAAACAGCGGGAAACAATCGTCAGCACATCATCGGAGCCGTTCGCAGCGAGCACCTGCGACGCGGAAACGCCGTGGAATGCGGCGATCTCCTCCCGGAGAGTCTGCGCCACCGGATCGGGATAAAGACGCAGGCGGGAGAGGTCATAAGACGCAATCGCCTCCGCCAGTTTCGGAGTCGGCGGATACGGATTCTCGTTCGTGTTCAATTTAATGATCTTCGTCCACTTCGGCTGTTCCCCGGGGACGTAGCCGGACATCGCGCCGATGGAAGCGCGCACTTTGGGTACATTCATTTCCAATCCCTTCTTATGGAAGCGCTTCTGCCATGGGCGGCAAGCCCTTCCAGCGAAGCGAAACATTCAATTGCGGAAACCTCCTTCATCAAAGCCTCTCTCGTATATTCCAGCACACTGCTGCGCCGCATGAAATCGATGGTGGAAAGTCCGTGAAAAAACTTTGCCGTCCCTGCGGTCGGCAGCACGTGACTTGGTCCGGCGGTAAAATCGCCCGCAGGTTCCGGAGTCCACTGGCCGAGAAAAATTGCGCCGGCAGCCTTGATATGCGGCAGGAGTTCGCGAGAATTCGAACACATGACCTCCAGATGTTCCGGAGCGTATTTTCCTGCAATCTCCGCAGCGGAGAGCAGATCTTCCGCTTCGATCAGATAAGTACCGCGCGACAACACCTTTTCCACCGTCGCCAGACGCGGCAAAGTCGCCGACTGACGGTGAAGCTCGGCTTCCACACTGTCAAGAAATGCTTTGGAATCGGAGACGATCACGGACTGCTCCAGTCCGCTGCCGTGTTCCGCCTGAGACAGCATATCTGCCGCGGCAAATGCCGGATTGGCTGCGGCATCTGCAAGAATCATGATTTCGGAAGGGCCAGCCACCATGTCGATCGCCACGGAGCCGTAGACAAATTTTTTTGCCGCGGCGACATACGCATTCCCGGGACCGACGATCTTCTCAACCTTTTTCACTGTCTGTGTTCCGTAAGCCATCGCTGCGATTGCGTAAGCTCCGCCCATTTTCCAGACTTCCGTGGCACCGGCCCGCTTCAACGCATAGAGAGTTGCCGGATTGACGGTTCCATCTTTCATAGGAGGAGTTGTCGCTACGATCTCCCGGACTCCTGCGGCTTTTGCAATCGCCACCGTATGGATGACCGTCGAGACCAGCGGAGCAGTCCCTCCGGGAATATAGCAGCCGATCCGTTCCATCGGGACAAACCGTTCACCGAGAACGACACCCTCACGCGGGGAGAATGAATGATCGTGAGGTTTTGCCTGTTCCGCGAATGCTGTCACATGCGCGATGGCCAGATCAATCGCCTGCTTTGCATTTTCATCGACTGCCCGCTCTGCTTCAGTATATTCATCGGCTTTCACAATGAAATCCTGCGGTCGGAGAGTCACCTTGTCGAATCGTGCGAGGAAATCCGCGATCGCGCCATCACCTTCCGCTTTGACCTTCGCCACAATTTCCGATACTGCGTCTTCGATCTCCCGCGGACAAGCCGGTCTGTTGTACAGAGCCTCCAGTTCCGCAGACGCCCCCTGATCTTTCCATGAAATCCGTTTCATTTTTCATTCTCCATTTTTGAACCGAATATATAAATATAGCAGTCCATCGGCGGGATTGCCAATCAGCAGATACGGTTTTTCCGGAATCAAAGCGGAAATACAGAAAGGAAAAGAGAAAAATCCGCGGAATCGGGAACAGATGAAAAAATGGTGCTCGAGGGGAGACTCGAACTCCCATGGATCGCTCCACTAGCACCTCAAGCTAGCGCGTCTGCCATTTCGCCACCCGAGCAATATGATCTTCGGCGTGCATATAAGATACCACGCTTTTCCTGTTTTTCAAGTCCCGGACGCAAATTTTTCAGGGGAAACAGGTTCTCTCCTCCTGAATCAGTCTTCCGTCAGGACGATTTTCTGCACCCGTTCCGGCGGACGGCTTAGAAAACGAGCCGCATGAACGGAAAATTCAGAGTGCATATCCGTCACAAAAAAGCTGTTTTTTGCGCCTTTTCCCGGAGTAGCAGATAACGCATTCGCTGAAATGAAATCTGAAACATAATCAGCACAGGCGGTCGCACTGTCGATGATCCGGACCCCGTTTTCGAAATAACGGTTCAGCGCCTTCTGAAACAGCGGATAGTGGGTGCAGCCGAGAAGAACCGCATCAGGTGGATCGGCTTTGACCTGCTTCAGATAGATATCAAGAACCGCGCACGCCAGTTCGTTGTCCACAATCCCCTCCTCCGCCATCGGAACAAGAAGCGGACAGGCAATGCTTTCCACGATGATGGAGGGATCGACCGCATGAATTCCCCGACGGTAGGCATCGCTGTTGATGGTGGCGCGGGTTCCGAGAACGGTAATTTTTTTCAATCCGGTTCGGACCGCCGCACGGATTCCGGCATCCAGCACACCGAGAATGTGTGCATCCGGATAGTTCTGATGAAGGGTCTTCATGGCCACCGAGGAAACCGTGTTGCATGCGACAACAATCATTTTAACACCGCGGGAAAAAAGGAATTCCGCGTCCTGCAAAGCGAAACTCCGGATGGAATCGACAGATTTGTCACCGTAGGGCACGCGGGCCGTGTCTCCAAGATATACGATATCTTCATCCGGCAGGAGGCGGGAAAGCGCGGCGACCACCGTCAGTCCGCCGAGTCCCGAATCGAATACTCCGATCGGTCTGTTGTCAGCCTTGTGCAACACTTCTGTTCCTTTCCACCAGTGTAGAGACAATGTTCTCCAGCATGGATCTGCTTCGTTTGTCAAGTTTGACCGAATTGCGTTCCTTGCACATGCCGCGCTCCAGCCGCCCGGCGAAATCATCAATTTCCTTCAGGGAGAGACTCTGCGGATGGTCCGCCCAGCTGCGAAGGAAAAGCTGTTCCGGGAGTTCCGGACGCCCCATCCGCGGAATGGAAATCGGCCGGGCGCAGGTCTCCAGCTGATAGGCTTTCAAAGCGACAATCACTTTTGCATAGTCGGTTTCCGTGGATTTCAGGCGCAGGAATTTGTATTCCATCACATCGGAAACGGACTCCTCATCGCCCAGGCGCGAATAGTGGTGTTTGCGATCGGAAAAATTCAGACTCTTCGACATGTTGGTATCCAGTTCGTTGTTGAAAATGCGCCACTCACGCAGGATGCCGTTTTCATCGCGCCGGAGGTCGCCGCCCAGCAGCAGAAGACAGACCAGGTCCGACTCCTTGTGGGAACGATCCGTAATCGGAGGACGCCCGTTGATCTTCGCCAGTTCCATGGAAATATGCAGGCTGTGCGTCGGAATCTCCAGGAACTTCACAGCCTCGTTGATCACCATCGACATCGCCCACGGACAGTCGAAAAGTGGACGTGAAAGATCTCCCACGATATTGAACCTTCCGAGAGCATATTCAAAAAATCCCCGGTTGCGTGCAAGTCCTCCTCCGGTGATGTTGCGATGCGCATCAACATGACCGCCAAGACGCCATGTCCGCCGCTGGAGATCAAAATCATTGAACCAGTTGAAGCCGTCGAAAACGGAATCTTCTCCCGGCTCTGCATATACGGCACGGGCCCCCAGAAAACTGAATTCCAGTTCCGCTCCGAGCGGAGTCGGCGTGGAATACCAGTTCATCGCGACAAAATCAATGATCTCACGCATCTTTACGGAATCATAGATTTCATCTGCCAGCGTAATGCACAATGCTGCATATTCCCGGTAAAGACGTCCGGGAACAGCCTTGTCCAGTTCTTTCTCCCGCATAACCTTCTCAATCTTCCGGCGGTTTGAATTGTAATACAGGAAAGCCAGCAGAATGGCAACCCCGTGACGAAAATATTTTTTCGAGACACGTACCGCGTCGTGAAACTCATGACGAATCTTTTCCACCAGCTGGTTGAAAATAATATGCTTGCAGGCAAATTTCATATAATTGTCCGCATACGGACGGATGGCAACATTCGAAAAAACATGCTCAAGATCAGGCGGACGCGCCTCATTGAACGCTTGAAGCATCAGATAATTGCAGACGTAGTCCCCATCAAAATGCGACTGGATCAGCTGATCGATTGCGGAACCCATCAACTCCTGAAGAGCGCGACGGGCGAGCCCCTGTTCGTTCGGGGAAAGATCATGAAGCGCCTGATTGATCTTACGCTCCAGATAAAGACTGTAACGGTCCTCAAACAGAATTTCCTTGGCAAAGGATTTCTGAAGCGCCGGAATATTCCCGACATAAGTCATACAGCGGCGGCGGCAGTCATTCTGATCCCGGACAACCACGGTTTTCCGGAAATAGAGCTTGCCTTCGTCTTCGAAACTGTCGAGCCGTTCCAGTTCTTCCGGAGTCAGCCCTTTCAGAAGCCGTCCACGAACCTGCGATCCCTGCTGCCGGACAATGAAATAGAACGCCCCGGGAGGTACCACTTTCATATAATGGAAGAGAGTGACCGGCTCGCTTGCCACAGTCCGGTTCAAAATCAAACGGACATGATTATCGCTCATCAAGGTGCCGTAGACAAAAAGGTCAATGTTCTCTCCGCGTGCCGCGTGAAACGCTTCCGTCACTTCTTCCCGGGAACGGCGCAGGCTGCGATTCCCGGAAAAGGCGGTCTCTGAATTCAATCGAATTCCATCAGGACGGCTGTCTCGTCGCAATGGTCTTTCTTCCTGCATATCACGCAATCACTCCAGATTTTTCCGGGGAACATGGATTTGTCGACAACCCGAAAGCCGAGTCTGGTAAAGAAATGAGTCCGATAAGTGAGCGAAAACAGTTTGGAGGGTCGCCCGAGAGTCTTCATATGCTCAATGATCCCGGAGAGCATTTCGGAACCAATTCCCTGCCCCACATACGGCTTGGCCACAGCAAAAGAACGCACCTCATACAACGAATTCCCGTAATGACGCAACGCCACACAACCGACAAATTTGCCATCGAGTTCCGCGATTCTGAAATTGCCGATTTTTTCCTGAATATCCTCCTCCGTGCGCGGCAAAAGAAGACTCTCCCTGGCGTAACCGCCGAGGAGGGCCCATACATTGTGCACATCGGAATTGTCGGCGTGCCGCAGTCCCTTGTCAGGATTGTAAACAGCCGGTCGAATGACCAGTTTGCCCTGAAACATTTTCCTTCATTTCTCCGCCGGAGCTTCCGACTTTTCTTTTGATTTCGATGGCTCTGAATAAAACTTCACATTGCGGAAGCGCTGATACCGATGATCGCGCAGCTCCTCCGGAGTATACGATTCAAACTCTTTGAGTGCATCAAGAACAGCTTTTTTAAGATGATCTGCCGCGCTGTCATAATCCTTATGAGCTCCACCGAGAGGCTCCTCGACAATCCCGTCAACAAGTTTGAGTTTGTAAAGATCTGCTGCGGTCAGCTTGAGAGCCTCCGCGGCTTTTGCGGAATACGCGCGGTCCTTCCAGAGAATTGCAGCACAGCCCTCGGGCGTAATGACGGAATAATAGGCGTTTTCCATAATCAGCACCTTGTTGCCGACTCCGATGGCAAGCGCGCCTCCGGAACCACCTTCCCCGATGACGACGCAGATGATCGGCACGCCAAAGGAAAACATATCCCGCAAATTGACCGCGATGGCTTCTCCGATGTGCCGTTCCTCCGCGGCCACTCCGGGAAATGCTCCCGGGGTATCAATGAATGTCACAATCGGCACTCTGGCCATATCCGCCAGTTTCATCAGGCGGAGAGCCTTGCGGTACCCCTCCGGATGCGGACAGCCGAAATTGCGGAGAACGTTCTCTTTTGTGTTGCGTCCTTTCTGCGTTCCGATGACCATGACGGGACGCCCGTCGATTTTGGCAAAACCTCCGACAATTGCGGGATCGTCCGCAAATCTGCGATCCCCGTGAAATTCCAGGAAATCGGAACAGATGCGTTCAATATAATCCAGAGTATACGGCCGGTTCGGGTGCCTCGCAAGCTGAACTCTCTGCCATGGAGTGAGGGCTCCGTAAGTAGCCTTTTTCATCTTTTCGATTTTCGTTTTAAGAGCGGCAATCTCCTCGGAAGCATCAATATGGCTTGAGCTGGTCAGAGACTCCCATTCAGTCAGTTTGGCTTCGAGTTCCGCAATTGGTTTTTCGAATTCAAGTGTTACGACTGGCATTTATCACAAAACTCCCTGTTTACCCGATTTTCCTTATCTGCTTGATCAGGCATGTTACTTTACTTTGACCTCACTGCCTTCGGCAAGCAGTCCGAAAATTTCATTGATATCGGCATTTTTCAAACTGAAAAACAACGGTTTTTCCGCGCGTTCCGGTTTGAGTGTGGATTCGCCGCAAATACCGGAAACCGGAATGCCATCGGCATTTCTCAGTTCAATCCAACGACTTCCGAGAGTATTCCCGACCGACCCCATCTTGTAGAGTGTTCCATTCAATTCATAATTCGGATATCCCAGTTTCGCACCGACCTTGAACTCTCCGGATGGAACAGAAAAACCTTTCCCCAGAGAAAGATCAAATCTCCGGCAGATGGTACCCCTCTCAAAGAGCAGGAGCACGCCCTCTTCCTTCAGAATCTGTACACTCCACGGCCCTTTGAACGGAATCCCGGAATTTTTCGCCGCGGCATTGGCACTGATGGAAAGCTCTATTGCCAGATTCCGGGCCTTCCGGACATTTTCAAGTTCGTCTGCAAGCAGGAATGCCCTTGTTGCAGCGGTAGCAGCCTCACGATACTTCCCATTCTGCCTGTCCGCCCGGGCTTTTTCCATCTGCTGGCGGTATACCCATTCCGCATCCTGAGCAAAGGTATGAACAGCAGCCAGCAACAGGACCCCGGTCATCACAGCCGATAACATTCCGAAACTGAATTTTCCCATCCGAACATACCCTCCAGAATAAAATTATTCATAAATTACTCTGACAACGTGAAGTTTTCAAGTTTTCTCCGTTATTTTTGGACATTTTGAGCATCAAAACAGTTGACAGGCAACGAGCCGCCGGAAATCCCGGCAGGGGAGTCCGTAGGAAAAGCATCGCCCGGATCATCCACCTCCCGCTTCTACGGATCATCCTCTTTTTCGAACTGCAAAACAGAAAATAATCGAATATTTTTTGCTTACGAGCTTGAAAAACGACATTTATCGTGTATTTTATATGACACTTAAGCGATAAGCCCCTATCGTCTAGAGGCCTAGGACACCAGGTTTTCATCCTGGCGACACGGGTTCGAATCCCGTTGGGGGTGCCATTTTATCGCTCATTTGCGTAACAAGCAGAATTGCTTTCGCCCCTATCGTCTAGAGGCCCAGGACACCAGGTTCTCATCCTGGCGACACGGGTTCGAATCCCGTTGGGGGTGCCATTTGAGCATTTTCCTTTTTCCGCAGTCTTGCCCCTATCGTCTAGAGGCCCAGGACACCAGGTTTTCATCCTGGCGACACGGGTTCGAATCCCGTTGGGGGTGCCATTTTCCGTTCAGTTCTTTTTCCGGCGTCCGCTTTTGCGAAAAGAAGATTCGGTACCGGATTTACTCCGGAATTTTTTCCGGTCCGGCGTATGCGGTTCCAAATGATGACGTTCCTGTTCTTCCGTCATTTCCCTGCGGAGATTCTCAAGGAAGCCGTCACGAAAACTGCGGGAGGAACGTTTTTCTCTCGGGAAACGATCGCGTCCCGAGAATTTCCGTCCGCGCTTCGGAATGGCATCCAGATTCGGAAGCCCCTCCTCTTCGGGCACGAGAGAGAACTCCGGAGACATTCCATGAAAGGAATCCAGAATTCGTCTGGCATCATCAGGATTGGCGTTGAGGTAGGAACAATCGTTTTTCAAATCAATGCGTCCGAGGCGGGACCCTTTGATTCTGGTCCTCTCGAAAATCATTTCGAGCAGCTGAGGCACGGTGAGACCGTCATTGCGTCCGGCGGAAATCCGGATGCGGGCATGGCCGCGTCCATCGGGATTCTCCCGCGGGACTTTCCGGCTCAAGTCGACATAACTTTCCGGCAGGAGTTCATTTTTGAACTGCATCCGCAACATGGCGGCAAGAATCTCCGCCGGATGATCGACAAGGGTCAGCAGCTCTTCCGCGAATCCGAGATAAGGACAATGGTCGCGCTCCTCAATCATCCGCCGCACCTTCTCTGAAAAGCGCTGTTTCTTCGACTCCAGAATCTCCTCGACGCCGGGAAGGGTTTTCTTCCGGATTTCCGCACGAATCTCCCGGCGGATGCGTCCGATCTTCGCGACCTCGGAAGGCGTAACGAATGTGATCGCGGTTCCTTTTTTTCCCGCGCGCCCGGTTCGCCCGATCCGGTGGACATAGGCTTCCGTGCTCTGCGGGATCGAATAATTGATGACATGTGTCAAATCGTTGACGTCAATTCCGCGGGCGGCAACGTCAGTCGCAATAAGGACCCGGAAACGCCTTGCCTTGAAATTGTTGATAACGCGCGTCCGCTGCGCCTGGGCAATATCGCCGTGAAGAGCATCGACGGCATAGCCGCGGGCGAGAAGGTTGTCGGTCAGCTCATCGACATCGGTTTTTGTCTTGCAGAACACCATACCGTAGAGATCCGGTTCCATATCAAGAATGCGGGAGAGCGCTTCGAGTTTGTGTTCTCGCCGGACCTCATAGCAAATCTGTTCCGTAAGATCTACACTGACGGATTCCGTTTTTGTGCGTACAATCTCGTAATCGGGACGCATGAACTGTTCCGCGATTGAGAGAATCTCCTCCGGCATGGTAGCCGAAAACATCAGCATGCGTTTCCCGGCGGGAGTTGCGGAAAGGATCTGTTTGATGTCGTCAAGGAATCCCATGTCGAGCATTTCATCCGCTTCGTCGAGAACAGCGAACTTGAGCTGGTCGAAGTTCAGTTTTCCACGTTCCATGAGGTCAATGATGCGTCCGGGGGTGCCGATGACGATATCGATTCCGTCACGAAGGCGGTCGAGCTGGACGAGGATGTTCTGACCTCCGTAAAACGGAGCGATGCGAAGACGCGCCGTCCCCTGGAGGGAATTGAGTTCCTCCGCAATCTGAATTCCGAGTTCGCGGGTGGGAGAGAGAATCAATGCCTGCGGATTGCCGTCGCCGCGGGATATGGTGTCGATGATAGGAATGCCGAATGCGGCAGTCTTGCCGGTACCGGTCTGTGCCTGGCCGATCACATCCTTTTCTCCTTTCAGCAGAAGCGGGATCGTCAATTCCTGAATGGGAGAAGGTGATTCAAAGCCTTTTTTCTGAAGAGCTGCAATCACACATTCCGAGACACCGAGATTTCTGAAACTTTCAAGATTCTTCATGAATACCTTAAATAAATGCCGTTTTCCCCATCCGTTTTTCTGCAGGTTCCGCAGGCCGCCGCAGCAAAGACGGCACATATCCTTCGATCTCCGGATGATGGAATTTTCAGATACACGCCTCTCCGTCCGGCAATGGGTTGACGAAGAGCAAACGAGTCCGCCGTGCCGGATGCACAGCGTTTCAACCGGAGCGTTTTCATTCAACGCCTGAATTCATACTATACACCGGAAATCAAAAATAACAACCGGAAAGCCTTCCGTCGATCCCGAAAAAAGAAACGGCATCCAAATCGCGTCTCCAGCAGGCAAAAGGAAAACATCTCTCCCGCAGGACCTGATTCATTGATCAAAAGAGAAGGAGACGGAACCGTTTTCCATCACCGCGGTGCTGCGATAATCCATCGTATAGCTTTCGCGTTCGTGCCCGTAAGGGAATCCCCGGTACACTGGAACCGTCAGCCGGGAAGCGAGCTCCTCCTGGATGGCACAGATCTCTTCCGGATCGCCGCAGCGGGTAAAATGGCAGAACACCACACCCGCACAGACAGAAAAAAATCCGCGATCCCGCAGTTCCGACAGATATCCGCGCACATCCGACGCACTTTTATCCACACATTCAAGGAAAAGAATCCGTCCAGAGACCTCCGGAGCGAAAGAGGTTCCGGCAATCAAAGCAATCCGGTGCAGGTGTCCGGCAAGAACCTTACCGCGGCAGTTCCCGGGAACAAGCGGAATCAGCTTCACAGGAGAACTTCCAATTCCCCGAAGCGTATTCCTCATGACGGCAAGACTCGCATCGGAACAGTTCCGCATTCCGGCGAACATCGGACCCGTGAGCGGGTGTCCGATGCCCCGCGACAACATCGCACAGAGGATGAGCGTAATATCGCTGTACCCAAGGAAAGGCAGATCCGGACGGTTTTTCATTGTCTCCCAGTCGAGTTTCTGAATCAATTCCAACGCGCCACGTCCGCCGCGTGAACAGATAATCATATCCACTTCCGGGTCATTCCATGCGCACATGAAATCCTCCACCCGATGTTCCAGTGGAGCACTCAGAGTCCCCGGGAGCGCCGGTTCCAGCGCGTGGGCACCGAGTTTGACGCGCACTCCGGCTTTTTCCATCATCCTCATGCTCTCCCGGATTTGAGCGGAATCGGGAACCGAGGCAGGTGAGATCACAGCAATCGTCCTGATCCGGGAAGGCAGAAGTCCGATGTAACGCGAATCGTTTTTCTTCCACACTTCATCCGGGAAAACTTCCGGATCAATCGGGGGCTCCATCCCCGCTTCCGATCTGAAATGCACCATAAACAAAACTCCCTGACAACTACGACCGCTCCCCCTTTTTCAGCATCCTTTTACGGAAGAAGTTCGAGCATGACGTTAAATTCCACGTTCCGACCAGAATTCCGATCTCAGAAAAAGACAGCGGTATACCCTTTCCGGTCTTTGGTATTGGACTCCACCCACCGGGGCTTCGGAAGTTTCCCTTTGTCCTCGCCGTACACTTTATTCGGCAGGATCAGAAGAACTCCGCCCTTGTTGCGATTTTCAAGAATGAATTCATTTGTTTTTTCAATATCCAGAATTCGGTCTTCGCGCTTCATGAAACCGAGACCGCGCGTCAACTCCCCGCCGAACCGGTACAGATACACATTCTCGCTCCGGAATCCCCAGCAGACCCCATGGAAGGGATGGCGGTAAGCGATCAGCTTTACCTCCGGCCCGACCCTAGGCTTGACCCGGTCCACGAGGGAACAGACCGTTTTCCTGGCTTCAATCCGCTCGGGCACAATAAAATGATACAGAAACAGCACGGGGATCATCGCAATGCAGAGATATGCCAGCTTCTCCCAGACCTTTTCCTCATTGGATGCAAAGGCAAGGAATACCGCCAGCACAACCGCGGCAAGAAGAACCGCCACCCATTTCCATGATTCCGCCTTGTTGTAGAGCGCCCATTCCGGATTGCTCAGTTGAATGACTGCAAGCACAACCGCGGCAAGAAGAACCGCTCCGCCGAAAATTCTGGTGGCGAGATTGAACGCAGAAACTTTTTTCTCTTCGATGAACGCCTTGTAAAATCCCGCAGCCAGCAGCACGGCAAGCGGGGCGAAACACGGCAGGATATAGGTCGGCAGTTTTCCGGTCGAAGCGGAGAGGAACAGAAACGGCAGCACGATCCAGCAGAAATTATAACGGAAGAAATCCTCTTTGAACACCGTTTTCCGAAATCCCTGAATCGCCGTCGGAAGATAAAAAAGCAGATATCCCAGCCCGCCGAGCAAAACGGGAATAAAATAATAAAACGGTTCCGGATGCTGCTCCTTTTCCAGGAAACGCTTGATGTGTTCATCATATACAAAATACGGCCAGAAATCGGGGGCAGCACGATGAATCGCCCATGCCCACGGAAGAGTAATCAGAAGGAATCCCGCCAACGGAATCCACGGCAGCAGAAACATTTCCTTGAAACGCTTGCTCCAGAGCAGATAGGCGAAAATTGAGATTCCCGGAAGAACGATCGCCAGAAATCCTTTTGTTAGAAAAGCTGCACCAAAGGCAAGTCCGCAGGCGAACAGATATCCGGCTTTTTTCCAGCCTGCAGAATGGACTGCACAATAAAACAAAATCATTCCGAGTGTCAGGAACGACGAAAAAATCGGATCCAGAGTCGATGTTGTAGCCAGACCGAAAACCAGAGGCATCAGCAGAAAGGTAAACACCGTCAGGAATGCCTCGCGCGTTCCTCCGGCGGAAAACCTCCGGGAAAAGAAGAACAGGGCCGCCGCGGAGACCAGAGTCATCAGCATGCAGGGAAAGCGGACAGCAAACGCATTCTCGCCGAACACCTCCTGCGCAGCGGCAAAAAACCAGTATCCCATCACCGGTTTTTCAAAGTAATGAACACCATTCAAATGGGGAACGACCCAGTCGTTCAGCACACGCATTTCGCGACCGATCTCTCCATATCTGGTCTCATCGGGCGAAAACAGCTCCCGGACCCCCAGCGGAGCAATATAGGCGAGAACGACCAGCACGGAAAGCAGAATCAGCATCTTTTTCATAAACGTTTCATCCCTGTCAATTGTTCTGAACTCTTTGAGTTGGATATCATCCTTCCGAAACGATTTTTTTTCAAGTACGGAACGGAAAAAGATGATGATTTTTTCGTCATAAAACCACCCGGAATACGATGGCGGCATTGTCAAGCCTGTTTCTTCTTCCAGCGTGCGGCTTCCCTCTCCAGGCGTTTTTTCTCCTTCAGGGCGCGATGGCTGCGAACCAGCTTCAGAACCCCCCAGTAGGTCACCGGCGTCATGATCGCCGTCAGAATGGCCCCCCCGATGAAAAATGAAGCGGTCAGGGTCCAACCGAGCCCGAACAAAGTTGCGTAGTCCTGATGTTTCAGGACATCCTGCATGACCTCATTCACTTTCCCGTAAGAGAGATCTCCCCCCATCAGTTTACTGCCGACATAGCACTGGACCGGATAAATCAGAAAAATCGTGAAATGATTGGTCAGCAGAGTTCCCAGAGTCGCACCGATCTTACTGCCCTTCAACAGAAAGGCGACAGGAATGGAGAGAGCCAGCTGAAGTCCGAAAGGGATCAGACATCCGCAGAACATTCCAATCGCCCATCCGCGGGCGATGTACTCGGGTGATGCCTTTTCCTTCAGAATCTTCGAATAGAAATAAACATATTTCCGTTTGATCCATGTTCTCAAGTTCATCGTACACCTTAATGCAGTTGTCATTGTGTGCCGCCGGACGGAAAACACCGCTGCGGCATCCGGCTGTGTGCGTCCGGCGATCCGAAGAGCCTGGGGACGACATTCCGGCAGGGACGGCAGAACCGCTCCCCCTTGTCGCTCCCGAATCCGCCTACAATAGCATCGAAAAGTTCTTCGTGCAAGTCCTGCGGCTGCTTCCTTTTTCAGTTTTTTCTTTTTTTCTTCATCAAGCACGATCAAAAAATATGGAAAGGAAGTTTCGCGTCGGGAAATCCGGAAGCGCGTTTTGCCGCGGAACAAACCGGCTGAGTTTTTTTACGGATTTGTCCTTCCTCGCAGAAAAACTTTTTTGTATTACGTCTCTTTGAGGTGTATAGTACCGGAATCAATTACAGGAGATGGATCATGTTCAGGAAACTTTTCTTCACGAGTGCCGCGATTCTTGCGGTCATTGGTTTTTCCGCCTGCAAATCGACACCCCAGGAGCAGCCCCCGCGCAGCGTCATCACCCCGGCAACGGTTTCTCCCGATCAGTTGAAACAGATCGCGGACACCTATCTCAAGAATATCATCACAGGTCTCGAAACAAAAGACTATAAACTCTTTGTCAAAGATTTTGCCAGGGAATACAAAGATACGATGAATCCGGAGAAATTCGCTCCGCTTGCCGCCGGTTTCCAGGCGAAGAACGGAAAACTTCTGGAACTGAAATATCTGGATTCCCTGGATCAGGGAATTTTCAAGTCTGTTGTCTGGAAGGCCAGATTCGCGCGCACGAAAGCTCAGGAGGAGGCGTTGAAACGGGATGGCAAAGATCCGGCAAAACTTCCGGTTCCTGAACTGCTGGTCCGTCTGCTGCTCGGCAATGTCAACGGCGAATGGAAAGCCTTCGCCATCTTCTTCAACTGACCGGAAAAAGGGAGATGTGCATGAAAAAAATCCTGCTTTTCTCTCTGCTGTTTTTCGCGACGGTGTGCTCCGTCTCCGCAGGGATGCGGATTCTCTGCACGACCCTGCCGATGACCATTTTCACAAAAGCAGTGACCAGAGGTATTCCGGATGTGGAAGTGACGCAGATGCTTGCTTCCGCAATCGGCTGTCCCCACGACTACGCTCTGACTCCGCAGGATATGCGCAAACTGGCTGGTGCGGATGTGATTGTCGTCAACGGTCTCGGCATGGAAAGTTTTCTTGACGGAGTCATTGCCCGCGTCAATAAAAAAGCGTTCGTCATCGACTCTTCAAAAAACGTCAAAGGCGTGCTGGAAACCTGCGGGGAACATGATCATGATGCGAAAGGACGCTGCACCGGTCACAGTCACGCAAAAAACGAACATCTTTTTGCCGGTCCCTCGACAGCGGCAGGCGTTGTGGATGCAATTGCCGCTGGACTTTCCGAAAAAGACCCGGCAAATGCCGTCAGGTATAAAGCCAATGCGAAGGAATACGGAACAAAGCTCCGCTCAATCGCCAGGGAATATGCCGATCTGGGCAGGAGTATTCCGCCAGCAGGCCGCCTGATCGCTGTCCAGCACGGGATTTTTGATTATCTTGCGGCATCCGCCGGACTTCGCGTTCTGAACTACCTTCAGGCGCATGCCGGAACGGAACCTTCCGCTTCGCAGATCCGGACCTTTATCCGGGAACTGAAGGAACAGAAAGTCGCACTGATTCTTGCGGAAAAAAACTATCCGGCACGAATCACCAAGCTGATCTCCAAGGAGAGCGGCGTGCCAGTTTTGACTCTTGCCGTATATCCGGAGGGCCATGCCGCGGACCCGGAAAAGTATCTTCGCGTCTTTGAAAACAACTTGAAAGCATTGAAAGCGTTTTACAGGAAATGACACATCCCCTCTGTCCGCACTGCGCGCATTCTGTCAGTTTTGAACATGTGTATGTCGAACATGACGGAGTCCGCATTCTGGATGACATCAACGCATCCATTCCCCGCGGGGAGTGCACCGCGATCGTCGGCCCCAACGGAGCCGGAAAAACGACGATGGTGCTTGTTCTGCTGAATGAGATTTCCTATCGGGGAACCGTCACTTTTCATGGATATGCGGAACAGCGGCCGCGGGTCGGTTACGTCCCGCAGTCTCTCTCGTTCGACCGGGGAATGCCGCTGACCGTTCTGGAATTCATGGCGGCGTTCCATCAGAAAAAACCGCTTTGTTTCGGAATCACACGCGGACAGCGGGATCGTCTGATGCCGCTTCTGGAAAAAACGGCATGCTCCCACTTGGCAAATCGTCCGCTGGGAGCGTTGTCCGGGGGAGAACTGCAGAGGGTGATGCTCTCTGCCGCCCTCTCCCAGGAACCTGAACTGCTGATTCTCGACGAACCGGCGTCCGGAATTGATTTCAAAGGCGGAGAGGTCTGCTGCGAACTGCTGGACCGCTTCCGGAAAGAAAAGAATTTTACACAACTGATGATTACGCATGATCTTTCCACGGTCGCGGCCCATGCGTCGCATGTCATCTGCCTGAACCGGCGCATTGTCGCGGAAGGCAATCCGCACAGGATTCTGACACCGGAAGTGCTCGCCGCCACGTTCGGACCGCATCGCGGCGTCCCGGCTCCGGGCGCGATCCCCGGAACGGAGGAAAAATGCCAGGCGCCATGCTGTGGAGGAAAACAGTAAAATGGAACTCGGATTCGTCTCGTTTCTTTGTGACCTCATCGGGAAAGCCATTCCACTGGAGTGCATGCAGATGCGTTTCATGCAGGAGGCTCTGCTGGGATTGATCCTTGTAGCTCCGATGGCGGCTGTGGCAGGAACTCAGGTGGTGAATTTCCGGATGGCATTTTTCTCGGACGCAATCGGACACTCCGCGTTTGCCGGAGTCGCATTCGGACTTCTTCTCTCCATCAGTCCAAATCTCACGATGCCGCTGCTGGCAGTGATTGTAGGACTTGGCATCATGGCGGTCAAACAGCGGAGCGGGCTCTCCACAGACACCATCATCGGCGTCTTTTTCTCCGCGGTTGTCGCCTCGGGACTCGCTGTCGTCAGCCGATATCCGCAGGCCGCCCGCGATATGCAGATGTTTCTGTATGGAGACATCCTGACCATCAGCGATCAGGAGATCGTCGCCCTCTTCGGACTTCTTGCCGTTTTTCTTCTGTTCCAATGGTTCGCGTTCAACAAGCTGATCTGCATCGGACTGAATCTGCAACTGGCGAAAGCGCACAGGATCAGAGTGATGATTCATCAATATCTGTTCGCTGCGCTGCTGTCGCTGATCGTGATTTTTTCGGTGAAGGCGGTCGGCGTACTCCTGGTAACGGCGATGCTGATCACGCCTGCGGCAGCGGCAAGGAATCTGGCATCCTCATACGGAAGAATGCTGTGGATATCGGTTCTGATCAGCATTGTCTGCGCGATTGCCGGTCTTCTGCTTTCCGCTCAGGAATGGATGCGCACCGCGGCTGGAGCAACTATCGTCATCTGTGCCTGTGCAGTCTTCTGCGTGAGCCTGATCTTCCGGCGACATTTCCGCAGTTGACCGGAAAAACTTCAGCTCCCGCGGCAGGGCGACACTCCCCCGGTCGAAAAACCGGTAATCGACCAGCACATCCGACTTTACCGGACGCCCCTCCGTCAGAGCCTCCAGCAGGTCCAGCGCCTCCGATGCCAGCTTCGGGAAATCCTGAACACACGTTGTAAGCGCGGGGGTGAGATAACCGGAAACATCCGGCTGTTCCCATGTGACGAGCGAAAGGTCGTCGGGAATTCTCAATCCGCACGAAAGCACTGCATGGAACGTGAGGAGCGATTCGCTTTCTCCCGTGCTGATCAAAGCGGTAATGCCGGATCTCACCAGTTCTGCCACAGTTCCGTACAGATGCGCAATCCGTTTCCCCTGATGGTCTGTGAAAATTCCCGGACACCAGGTGGAAACGGGGTCCAGAGAATAGAGTCCGGCGATCTCCTCAAAAGCCTTCCGACGGGCGAGATTGCATGCGGTGTCAATGTTGCCGTTGACCAGCATGGCGATCTTCGAATGTCCATATCCAGCCAGATGCGCCACAGCTTTCTTGACTGCTCCATACTCATCCGAAAACACAGAATACACACCCTCAATGTGCCGTGCGGAATCATTGATACAAACCATCGGGAGACTGCTGCGGGCACCAAGCCGTTTCGCCATCTCATTATTGAAATCGAATGAAACGATGCCGGAGACGGAACGCTCGTTCAGCAGTTCCATCTGGTCGGAGGAAAAGATATCCAGCAGATATCCCCGCTCTGCCGCCTGAAGCCGGAGGGCATTCAGCAGACTGGTGGAATAATAGTACAACGGCATTCCGCACGCCGGAAGAACAACGGCAAGAGTCCTGCCGCGCGGATGCGGACGATATCCATATCGTTCCGCCGCATTCAGAACCGCAATCGCGGTACGCGCGGAAATCTTCGGGTGATTGTTCAACGCACGGGAAACGGTCGAAATATGGAATCCGGTCGCCTCCGCGATTTTCCGAATGGAACAGTCTCCGCTTTTTCTCATGGCATCGTCCATTCCGGAACCGGAACGGACGGAAGGGTGAACCGGTTCCGTCCGTCGGCCCGTTTTCCTGTTAAAGCAGTTCCGCCGCCGCGGCCGCAAGCGGGCTGCGTTCGCTCTTCTTCAGCGTAATATGACCGTGAATCGGAAGATTCTTGAACCGGTCGACGATGAAAGACAATCCGTTGCTGCACGAATCCAGATATACATTGTCGATCTGATAGGGGTCGCCTGTGAGGATCATTTTAGTGCCCTCGCCCGCGCGGCTGACAATGGTCTTCACCTCATGGGGAGTCAGGTTCTGTGCCTCGTCCACGATTACGAACTGCTTTGGAATGCTGCGTCCGCGAATGTAGGTCAGAGCTTCGAGCTCCAGTTTGTGATTTCGTTTCAGCTCTTCGATCTGCCGCCGCACAACCTGAGAATCATGTTTCTCATTGCGGAGAAGATAATCAAGATTGTCATAGATGGGCTGCATCCAGACATCCAGTTTTTCATCTTTGGTTCCCGGCAGATATCCGAGATCGTTTCCCATGGGGATGATCGGGCGGGAAACTAAAATCCGATCGTAAAGATTCTGCTGGATCGTTGTTTCCAGAGCGGCGGCTAGAGCAAGAAGGGTCTTTCCGGATCCGGCCTGTCCGACCAGAGTCACAATCTGAATGGAGGGATCCATCAGAATGGTCAGCGCCATTCTCTGTTCCTTGCTGCGCGGAGAAACATTCCATACTTTATCGGAAAATTCATGCGGTATCGCTTCAATGCGCTCACCGCGTTTCCAACCGAGCGCGGAACGTTTCGGATTCGATTCATCTTTCAGAACGACAAATTCATTCGCCAGAAGAGTGTTTTCAATTTCCAGGAATCCGTTTTTATAGAAATCCTCAATTGCCTGCGCGGGAACGTTCATTTCGCTCTCTCCGCTGAACAATTCATCAAAATTGACGCGCTGGCGCTCGAAATCCTCCACGGGAATGCCAAGACTGTCCGCTTTCAGACGCAGGTTGATATCTTTTGAAATCAGAATGACGTTGTCATTTTCCTTGTGGAGCATGAATGCTACACGGAGAATACGGTTGTCCGGCTGGCTCATATCCATTCCTTCGACGACCATGCCCTCTCCCGCGATCACCTGAAGCGTTCCTGCCGGCTTGCCGTTGGCATTATCCAGAGGAACTCCATTGAAAAGACTTCCCTTCGCCCGCAGGGTATCGAGTCTGCGAATCACCTGCCGGGCATTGCGGCCGAGTTCATCCTGATGCTTCTTGAATTTGTCGAGTTCCTCAATGACCGCCATCGGAATCACGACCTTGTTGTCTTCAAACGATTCCAGAGCCTGTGCACTGTAGAGCAGAACATTTGTGTCGAGAACATAGATTTTTTGCATATTCAACCACCCCTTTCTCCTTGCATCTGGAAAACTGTTGTTCCCAATTCCGGAATTTGCAAGCGGAAAATCTTAAAAAATGCAAAATAATTTATGTTTTTTAACCTTTTCGGACAAAAAAAGGGCACCCGGAACGTATGGGAGACGTTCCGGCAATGCAAAAACATCACTCCGGCGGGAAAATGCGAAGTGTCGTCTCCGGCAGATGCAGCGCTTTTTTTGTTGTTTCCAGAGCGCGGAGATAATAGGCTTCCGCACGATCGAAACAAGTCGGCAGACTCTCCCTGATCCAGTTTTCCTTCATGAATTCGAGATCTTCTCTCATCAGCTCCGTGCATTCCTCGTACAGACGGATCTGCGGTTCAAGCTCCTTCTGCGTAAACCAGACCCCGCCAGTATTGTGCGCATGAAGAAAACAGAGTTTTGCCCGTAAAACCGTTGCAAGAACCCGTTTTGAAAGTGCGCGGAGATCGGAAAACATTTCCGGGCGGGCGGCGGACATGGGATCAACCGAATCAAACCAGGCAACAGCGGATCGCACGTCCCGGATCAACTGCTCCAGCTTTGCGGGATCGGTCATTCCCGCACCGAGACACAATCCGCGGGAATCGGGATCGGCAAACAACCGCGCGGGCAGAAGAGGTCCGCGATAGATGAGTTCCCGACTCCAGTATCGAGTTCCCGAGGCATCCAGTAAAATCCGGTATGCGTTCCGGAAGCCTTCCTCATGCCGGTTCAGAACCACGCGCTCCACATCACAAATGAAATCGTCCTGTGAATACTCCGCATTCTCATACGCTCTCAAGGCATAGATTGCGCCGAGGGTGCTGAGCACGTACGGATTTGTGTTTTCATCGGATCCCCAGTCGGAAATGACAAACGCCTCGGCATCTCTCCCGAGCTTGCGCCAGATCGCGACGTTTTCGGAAAGACGCTCGAAGGGAGTGAAAACATATTCCGCCATGCAGTTTCCTGTCACCAGAAAGCGGCGGCCAGCAACGGTCTGCGCATGTCTGCCGTAATGATAGTTCTCCACTTCATAGACTTCGTATGCTCCACTATACGCCCAGTTCACGAAAACAATATCCTTCGAAAGCAGCCGGCGCAGTTTCGGATACACAATAGCTTCATCGGCATAGAACAGCATTGTTTTGCCGATCGACCGGAGAAATGCCGCAATATCATTTACATAATCGGCGAATGACTCTTCGAATCCATGCGTCTCAAGATAAGCCCGACTCCGGCCGAGACCGAGATTGAACGCCTCGTCACCGCCGCAATGAACATAATTCGAAGAGAAACAGGAGGATACCTCCTTCAAGTACGCTTTCATTTTCTCCCGGAAATCCGGCAGATCAAGTCGACAGCAGTGCCCCCCTTCCGGAACGTCGCGATACGGCGCCATCTCCGGAAGCGCCAGCAGATGCTCCAGATGGCTGAGAATCTCAAAATGCGGAATGAATTCGAGTCCATGCGCATCCGTATAGGAACGGATTTTTGCCAGATATTCCGGCGTTATCGGATTCTTTCCCGCTCCGACAGAAGGAAATACCGAATTCTCCACCACGTTTTCAAGATAAAACTGAATTCCGTCCAACCCGAACGGACGAAGAAGATCCAGCTGCCGGAAGACCGTCTCAGGACGCGGAATTCTACCGCGGGCAACATCATATTGAAGAATTTTCTTCATGAAAAAGTCCCTCTTGTTTTTTCCGGATACTATATCCGTTTCCACCTGGAAGACAATCCCCGTGTGAAAATTTTCCGCATCTTTTCAGCAGAGAAAACGTGCTGTATGCCCCTGGTTCGGAAAGAGCAGGAGCTGTGTTTTTTTGGAAAATCTTTCCGGTCCCCTATTGACAAATCAGGCATTTCAGAGTATAATTAGGAATACAAACATATTTGTATTATCATATTTGTAAAGAAAAAGGGAACTATGGTACCGGAACGGAAAATACGGAGAATCACATTAAGGGATGTGGCGAAAAGCTGCAATCTCTCAGTTCCGACCGTCTCGCAGATTCTGAACAATCGCGCCTCGAATTTCAGTTCGGAAGAGACGCGCCGTCTGGTACGCGAAACAGCGGAGCGACTCGGCTATCAGCCGAATCTCGGCTACAAACTCATGCGCGGGATCAGCACCAAGACCGTGGCACTGATCATCGGTCACGCAAACATGAAGGATTTTGAATACATCCGTCAGTTCATTTTTCAGATTCTGGAACGATTGAGCCGCGAAGGATATTCCGTCTATATTGAAACAATGCCGGATGACTGGTCCAAGCGGCATGATATCATGCTGAACCTGATCCAGCGCGGAGCCGAACATTTCATTTCCATCGGGAAACCGTGTGAATGGGAGGATCTCGATCTTCTGGAACAGCAGACAGGGATTACCATCATGACCTTTGCCTCTCTTCACCGAAATGCAGTCAACGTCAATGTTGAAAAAGGGGTATCCCTTCTCCTGGAACATTGCCTGGAAAAAGGCTGCAAAAAAATTCGGGCGGTTCTCCCCTACGACAAAAACCGACTAGAAGCTCTGTCCAATGTTTTGAAACTTAACAAGGAGGAAGTGAAATCCATTATCTGCCATCATGAGATTCCGATCTCGGATTCTCCGGAACAGCAGCTGGAAAAAGACATGGCTCTGGGATATGAAAAAACAAAGGAACTCTTTGAAAAAGAACCCGATACCGATGCGGTTCTTTATCTGACCGACGATTTTGCGATCGGCGGAGCGAACTATCTGCGGGAATCCGGACGCATCATCGGAAAAGATGTTCGGCTTCTCGCCTTCAACAATACGCTCGCGGTACAGGCTTATCCGTACCCAATCTCCTCGGTTTCACACAATATGAACGCAGTTGTCGACTGCATCATGAAAAACTTCACGAAACGGGATTCCGGCATCTTTTCCATCGACCCGATCCCGCATTTCAGAGATTGAAAAGCAGAATTCACCAAAAAGGAGAACAAAATGATACAAAAGAGAAACAAATCAGATAGGGAGTGGAAAAAGAAGAGATTATGTTTTACATTGATAGAACTTCTAGTAGTAATTGCAATCATTGCAATTCTTGCTTCTCTGCTTCTTCCTGCGTTGAATAAAGCGCGCGACAAGGCACATGCGATCACCTGCACCAGCAATCTGAAGCAGCAGGGACTGGCATTCATGCAATACGGGAACGATTTCAATGACTGGATCTGTCCGGCGATGACCTACTCTTTTCCGGGACACTTCTGGTGGAGAAAACTTCAGCTGCTCGGATATACCGG
>CASEYW010000157.1 GCA_949292215.1 uncultured bacterium | reverse complement strand
TGTGAAGACGCGGTGTGTAGCGATCGTAAGCGGCGTTTTCCGGATCTTCGAACCGTTCGACCTTCGCATGGGCGACCAGAATGACCATCATTCCGCGCTTGTCGCGTAATTCCTGAAGCAGGTTGATGACCTTGCGCCAGCCTGGTCAAACTATCCGGGAGGAGTCAAACTGTTCAATAAAGCCGGACTGCCATGCGGCTCGTTCCGTTCGCAGCCGATTCCGGAATCCCTTAAAAAATAACAGAAATGGAGCCCTCATGAAACGAACCATTTTCCCGTTACTGCTCCTGATCGCCCCCCTCCTCCTCTGCGGAGCAAAAAAGAAAGCGGACTGGCTCACGATCCCCGTGACATTAAGCAAACAATCGGACGCGGTCATGAAATCATTCTCTCCCGAGGAATTCAATCTCACGCTGATTCCTGCGGCGGACAACAAGAACAAGTGTTCCGTTCAAATCGTACGGACCATTGATGCTCCGCGTCATGCGCAGAACAAACTCTGTTTCCGCGCCCGCGTCATCGGAGGGGAGAGTGTCAATGTGCATCTGATTCTCACGCTCCGGGAAAACGGGAAGATCCGCACCTGCTGGGGTCCCCGCTTCAAAATCTCCGGATCTGAATTCAAGCGATATCTCTTCGGGCTCGATTCCACGTTCAGTCTCGGCGACAAGGAACACCATATCTGGCAGGTGAAACCGTTCGTCGGCATCGACGGCGTAAAGCCGGGACACAAGGTCGAAGTGGAATTCCGCGACTTTCAGATCGATTCCGCAGAGAACATCGGCATCCAGTCCGACAAACCGCAGGTCACCGTCTATCCACCGGAACGCCCGGAAATCAAACCTCACTCCGGTGCCATGCGCATCTTCTTCCACTTTGACAATGAAGACTGCCGTCCGATCTCCGCCAAAGGCATGACCGATCCGATTCCCTATCCGGGATTCCGGGAAATCCTGATCTCCACCGTCAAGCGCCATGCCGTCATTGCCGATCAGCCGGAAAACGCCGATGTCATCGTCTATGCCGCAGCCGAACCGAATCCGAAAACGGCACAGCGCATCGCTTCGGCAGTCCGGAACGGGAAACCGCTCTACGCGGCGGCAATCGTCGCCGATCCGGAAATCCGCGCCCTGCTTCCCGTACAGATCAGGACCAGACCCGACAAAGGATATCCGGAACGGAAAACGGTCCGAACGGCAAAACCGAACGATTCGTGCTTCCTCGGACTCTCAAAGGAAAAATTCGCCGTTTATCATGACCTGACCTTGAAGCCGGGAGCAAAAGCACGCCTCCTCTACTCCGATGGGAAACCGCTGATCGCAGAAGGCAAGGCGGGAAAAGGAAGAGTGGTCTATACCGCGCTCGGACTCGGCGTGGAGCTGATTCCCGGCAAAGCGGCATACGATCCTCTGCTGCTCCGATTTCTTTCGGATCTGACGGGAAAAGCCCTTCCGGAAAACGCACGTTCAGCGGCGGAAAGAAAAAACGGCTGGCTTGCCGGCGCCAGCGAACAGAATATCGGACGGGTCGGCTTCGCACTCGGCGATGGACTTCTCTGCGAATCCATCAGCAACACTCTGACAGTGGCAGGAGGTTCAGGCGAATATGAATTCCGTCCGGAACCCTCGCCGAAACTCCGGATTCCGCACTGGCGTATCCGCCCCGTCTCAGGCACTCCGGCGGAAACGGAAAAGGAGATCGACTGGAACTACCGTTACGGACAAATCGGCGTCGTGGAACTGACCGGACAAATCACCATTCCCGAAAAATGGCGCGGCACTCCACTGCGGTTCCAGGTGGAAGGAGGAATCGACGATACGGCAAAAGTCTGGTTCAACGGAGAACTCCTCGGTGAGGTCACACGGGACATGCCGAATTACTGGAATCGTCCGCACCGCTATCTCCTGCCGGAAAATCGGATTCGCTTTGGAGAATCCAACACGATCCGGGTGCTGACAGAAAATATCCGTGAAAGCGGCGGCTTCGGTTCCTGTCCGGAAATTGTGCCGACACGCATCCCGCAGCTGCGCTGGGATGTCCGGATCGACCGAGCCAATCCCCTGGGAAAAGGTGGAACGGTCATCGACCGCGACCGGAACGCCCGCTGGCGATTCGACACATCCCTCGCCTTTCCCGGAATCCGCTGGGAATTTCCCGGAAAGCGTATCCACATGGCACTCAACAGCCTTGCTTCCTCGGCAGCCCTTTTCCGGAATGGGAAAACGGAACTCCTCGATCTGGCAAAAACCGATGCCATTCCCTGTGACGGATGGGATCAGCCTGTTCTCCTGCTTTTCCCGAAGACAAAAGGAACTCCCCTGCTTCTGATCTTTGCCGCGCATCCGGAAAAAATCACAATCGAACGCCTCGGCACCGAAGTCGGCGGCATCACAGTCGAACGAAAAAAAGGAATCGGCATGATCCTGCCGATGTGGCTCTATGGCAAGCAGTCGGTCAATACCTCCGAGTGGAAAACCGCCCTGCCGGAAGAAACGCAAGCCCGCATCCGCTTCTGGCTTCCGAAAGCCTTCGCCTATCCGGTCGCATACCGGGAATTCTTCCGGATCGACAATGCGGCAGGACGAGTCCGCATCCGCAGCCGTTATATGTTCAAAAATACGAAAAACGAATGGGGGATCGAACCGGAACAATATGCTCCGGTCTCCCCGCTTGCTTTTCTCATGAAAGGAACACTGTTCGAAGCCGACAGTGTGGAAAACTGGAAACTCGCCACCTCGTTCGGCTGGTATGCGGCAAAGGCAAACGCCGACACGGTCGAATGGAGCCTGCCGCTGCCTGTCGACAACCTTCCGCTGGTTCCGCGCATCAAAGGACAGGAGGCCATTCATAAACTCACAAACGAGATCTTCCGAAAAGGAATCCGTTTTATCGGCGGAGGACGTCCAGTCCGGACTGCGAACTTTATCCATACCTTCAAACCGGACAGCAGCACCAGGAATATCTGCATGCATATGTGGCTGCATGGCACAACGGACGCAGTCACGGCGCCTTATGACCTGAATCCGGAAAACAGGAACCGTCTTGTCGACCGCATCCGCTACCGTCTCTTCCTGCCCGTGGAACAGTATGCGTATAAAGCGCGGTTGTCTGGAGAGAGGAACCGTTCGGAGGACTCCGTTATCCGGTCTGCTACAACAGTCCGCGTCCGCACCACACAAAATTTGCTCCGGGCAAAGGATCGAATTTCAACATCTGCGACAGCAATGAGAGCGTCTATATGATTACCACGGTCGCACGCGCCGCGGCGGATCAGCAGGGACAAGCCGACTTCATCCGGACAAATGCCACCTGGTTCCGATATTTCACGAAGCTCCTGTTCGTCGGCGATGACTGGATCACTCTGACCGGACACTGCGGAGAATCCGGAGCGGCTGCATCCATCGATATGCTGAACTGCGAATATCCCGGCATGCTGAATGTTGCGCGAATCGCTGAAATCGCAGGCGATCCGGACTGGCGGGCACAATGCCTCTACCGGGCAGCACGGCGGATGGTCGCCACAACCGCTCGTCTCACGTTCAAATACTACGCTATTGAAGCGGGATTCATCTCCCACAGACCGGAACTGATTTACGGCACGGGTTTCACGGAAAACGGATACGACTACCGGTTCGGAGCCGCCTCTCGCACGCCCTCCTATCACCTGTTCGACATGAGTCAGGGAATTCCCCCAAAGCTCTTCCCCCTCTATGGGACTTACACGCCTCAGGAGATCAGCAGCTATTTCCGGACATTCGTCATTCCGTATCTTTATCAGAAAAACGGAACATTCCAGCAGGATCACAAGATGCTGAATATCGCTCTTCACTCCTCTGCGATGTCTCAAGAAGAAAAAATCAAGGCGCTGAATGCCTGTCTGCGACAAAAAACGCTGCTTCAAAAACTTTCCAGAGATTATCCCGGCATGACTCTCCCGTCGAACATCGCAATGGCACTGGACAGCATCTACGGAAAAATCCGGGTCTTCGACTCCCGCGATGTCGACATTCGCGATCTGGAATTCGATCCTGCAGCAAAACGCCTGAAGCTCGAACTGCGCACCGGGCGTACACCAAGTCTGATTCTGTCCAGCGATCTGCCGCCAGCCGATTCCCGCTTCAAGCGGTCAGACGACGGCAGAATCCGCCTTCCGCTTTCTCCGGAAACGGAACAACGATTCGAAATTCAACTGAAACAGGATTAAAGGAGAATGCACCATCATGACCAGACTTCCGGTCTATCTCCCGCAGATCACTCACGCACCGGTATACTTTCCACGCAATGGAACAGCGCCGTATCTGCGCTACAACCACTGTGCCGATACAGTCCGTTTCCGGGAACGTTTTCTCACGGCATGGAATGCCAACCGAACCGGCCGGGAAGGCGTTGCCGGCCAATACAATTTCCTGAGTTTCTCCGACGATTTCATCCGCTGGAGTTCCCCGGTCAAACTGTTTGCAGGCGAGCTCTGCGATCCGCCGGTCTGCTCCGATCTCCAGTGGCAGCCGTCGCTGCTCAACGATCACAACGAGACACTGTTCTGCGCCTGGTGCGATACCGGAACCGGACAGACCTTCATCGCATCCACCAGCGATGGTTCCCATTGGAAAAACCGCAGAGTCTCTCCCCATCCTTTCTTTTCCGGATCAGAAGGCGTTGTTGCATTCCCGACCAATCATGGAGTTGCAGCTCAAGATGGCTCCCTCTATTTTCCGGTCAGCTTCCGGCCCCCGGACTATGCGTTCTCCCGGTATGCGGGAATCCTGATCAGCCGGGACCGGGGAGAAAGCTGGCATTGGAGCAAGCCGATCGAAGCCATCCCCTGGCAGGAGATGGGAATTCCGCAGGATGCGGCACTCATGGAACGTCCATCCATCTGGGAACCGATGGTTTATGAATATGACGAAAACTCCCTCGGTCTGCTGGTCCGTAATAACACGGATACCAGGGAGCACACAGCAATTCAGCCGGAACATCTGCTTCTGTTCAGCCGGAGTACCGACAGAGGAGAAAGCTGGAGCCCATGCCGTCCGGTGGATCTGGAAACGGTTGTCTCGCGTTGTTATGCGGCAACTGCCGGTCCCGATTTCCTGATGGTCATGAACGACTGGATCCGGGGAATTCCCGGCCATATTCCCGATGATCGTCTCCATCTGGCACTTTTCTGCGGAACATCCCGTGATCCCGATCTCCTGCTTCCAGGCCCAGTTGTCCAACCCGGAGGCGGACGAGCCTTCTATCCCAACGGATTCACATTCGACGGGAAACTGTATCTGGTCTACACCTATCCGGACTGCATCGGCGCAACAATTGTACACGAACTTCCCGACGGAACACGCCCTTATCTTCTTCCCCGCGGCAGCCGCGAGGGATTCCGGATTGATTCCAACTCCCTTGTTCTGCTCCAGCCGCAGGCGACGGTTGGACTTGTCCTTCCGGAAGCGGAACATCAAAAGCCCCTCATCTCTCTGGAATTCGAAATGTATTCGGAGGTTCGCAGCGAATCCGATTTTCCGCTTCTCACGCTCGGAGGCAAAACAAGAGATGGAGCGCGTCTGCTCCTGCGTTTCGATGCGGATTCAAACCGGGATATCCTGATTTTCGCCGCCACGGACGGAACAGAAATTCCTGCAGGCACCATTCCTTTCCGTTCTCATGTCAGACTCCACCTGAACCTGCACCGCGACCGGATTGAACTCTTCAACGGATCAGAAAACATTCAGTATCAGGGGCATATTCTTCGAAAAATCGCATTTGGCGGACTTTACGAACCTCCCGTATATCCGCCTTTCAGCCGGGCAGTCCGGGACAAGCTCCGAATCCCGATTGACAGCATCCGTTTGGAACCGGGAGAAAAACAACATTCCGGCATCACAAAAGCATAACCAGGAAAAAGCCCCACTCTCCGCTGCCGGGGAATCCGCCATTCACCTCTCCGCAAGAGAAAATCTCCGGCGAATTCGAACGCGAATGAAAAAAATCTCTTTTTCCGCGCTCACAGAACCCGCCGGTTGGCTTTCTCCTGCAGTTTCTTGCGGAGCGCCCGCTCCCGCAGGAATTTTTTGCGTTGAAGATGATCGTCAATCAGAATCAGGACACTCACAATGGCCGAAATGCCAAAGCCGGTCATACCGATCAGCGGGATCTCATTCCAGAACGGCGGAACTTTGGCAACAATCACCAGCGCAGAAGCGATCACCAGAGACATCACAAGCATGGAACGGGAAAGACGTTCTCCGGTCACATACAATGTCTGTTCAATGTCATCCAGATGGTGATGTTCCACACGCAGAGTCAAATCCCCGTTTTCAGCCTTCCGAAGGATTGTCCGGAGCGATTTCGGCAGATTTTGAACCATCGTAATGTTGTCGTCCAGATCGTCAAAGAAGCGATGGACGTAGATCATCGGATTCAGTTTTTTCAGTTTGATACGGCGGATGAACGGCTTTACCTTCTCCACCATTTTCAGATCCGGATCAAATGCACGTCCGACGTGTTCTATGGAAATCATGGATTTGAACATCAGGTACAGATTCGGCTTCAATGCCAGCTCATAGCGGTTCAGCAAAGTCATAAGCTCCTGAAGAATGTGGGAAGCACTCAGGCGGTCCAGCGGAAGGTTGATATTTTCATCGACAAGATCGGCAATATCACGTTCCAGATCGTCCCGGCGCCCTGTAAAGGTTCCTGTGATCGTCATACGGAGGACGGAGTCGGTCATCAGTGAAATCTGTCCCCGTAGCATATAATCGAAAATCTTGATGAAATTGCTTCTTTCCATCTCGGAAATGCGTCCCATCATCCCGAAATCAATGAAGGCGATCCGGTTTTCCGACAGTAGAAAAATATTTCCCGGATGTGGATCCGCATGGAAAAAGCCGTATTCGAAAATCTGGCTCAGCAGCGAGTTCACTCCGAGCTCGGCGAGACGGGGCAGATCGTATTTTCCCTGCAGCTCCTTCGAGATCAGCACGCGGGCGGCGGAATCACCGAAAATCCGTTCCATCGTCATCACTCTGGGCGTGGTATACTCCAGATACAGTTTCGGAACCACAATCCCGCCGCGCCCAGCCATGTTCTTGTAAAACCGCAGCAGATTCGCAGCCTCGAACTGATAATTCAGTTCGCGTCCCAGCGCATAGGAGAATTCCTCTACTATGCGGACCGGTTCATATTTGGCGATCACATCATTGTACTGCTGCAACTTGCGCGCGATGAAGGACATAATCTCCAGATCCACCCGGATGATTTCCCGAATTCCCGGCCGCTGAACCTTAATGACAACCGGCTGCCCATCCCGGGTAATGGCGGAATGAACCTGTCCGATGCTTGCAGCAGCAAGGGAAACGCGGTCGAACTCCCGGAAAATCACATCCGGCGAATCGCCCAGTTCCTCGGTCAGAATCCGTACGACCTCCTCCTGCGGAAACGGTGTAACGTTTTCCGTCAGCTTCGCCAGTTCCGCCGTATAATCAGGCGGCAGAAGATCGGTCCGAGTGGAAAGGATCTGCCCGAACTTGACGAATGTCGGCCCGAGCTCCTCCAGCAGCATCCGGAGTTTCCGCGGCCGGGAACAGCCGATCAATTCAGGCTTCTCATAAAAATGGAACCGCTTCCGGGTATCCAGACTCTCCGCCAGCTCCCGGAATCCATAGGCAGCCGCAGTTTCTATGATACATAAAAAACGCTTGAATGACTTGTAATTCCGGTTAATCTCCGATGGTGTCTTGAAAAACATGACCACACTCCCCCTCTGTATTCCGGGTTCCGCTTCCGATTCCCCCTCCCCGGGGAAATTCCGATCTCCTTATCAAATACAATACTCCTGAAACCCGCCTGAAACAACCGGAAAATGGAATTTCCGCCGAAGAAATGTTTCGAATTCCTGAAAAAAAACAAAAAAAAATTTTTCACCCTCTTGTCTTTTTATCAGTAATATCGTATAATTACTATTACAGAGAATAAAATAAAAATACAGAATGGACTGTGCCAATGGCGAAACTGATCTTGAATCCAAGACAAAAACGTCGGGAACTGTCGGAAATCATGCGGAAAATGATTGTCTCCGGGCAACTGCAGTCCGGAGCAAAATTTCCGACCTATCAGCAGATGGAAAAGATGTTCGACACCAGCCGGGGTACGCTCCAGTATGCCGTGGCGGAACTTCAGCGCGACGGATATCTGATTGGCCGGAAACGCCGCGACCTGATCGTTGCGGAACATCTGCCCTGTTACAGCCGTTTTGCGCTGCTGATCGAAACCAGCGAACACGGCAATAAATTCTGGAAAAAACTGGTCGACGGCTGTTCCCGTCTGGAAGAATCGGGCTTCACCATGGAAATCTACCGCAATATGAGCGCACCGGTGGAAAGCGGACGGCAGAAACTCCAGGATGCAATCGACGCACTCAGGATCGGCGGATGTTTTTTCATTTTCGATCCCGTCGGAGAATGGCAGGAAAACCTGCTGAACAACGAACGGATTCCAAAAGTTGTCTTTTCCAAACAGGAATATGACAATCCTTCGATCATCCCCGCAACGTTCAACATTTCCGCCCAGCTGGCACTTGTCGGAGAATCCCTCCGGGAAAAAGGAGTGCGCCGGGCGGCCTGCATCACAATGGGCAATCAGGAAGCCAGCCGGCTGTTCGAAGCGATCATGCCGCAGTATGGCATTCATACGGCATCGTATCTGATTCAGTCAATTCCAGAAATAAACCGGGCGGCCGCCGCCAATCTGACAGAGCTTCTGCTGCAACTCCCGCCGGATCTCCGACCGGATGGCATCTACGTCAATGATGAAAACCTGCTGGAACATGTCATCTGCGGAATCGTTGCAGCCGATCCCATCCGCCGGAAGCATCTCCGGCTGGTTTCCCACGCGAACTTTCCGGAAAACCACGTTTATCCATTCCCCGTCGATCTGATCGGCTATGATTCCATGGAGATTTTGAAGCAGGCGGTTCTCCGTCTGGGAGAATGGCACCGGAATGGAAATACAGAACGAATTATCATAACACCAAAATGGGAGAAGCATCAATGAAACTCGGAAGCAACAAGGAGCTCTTCGCCGTTCTTCTGCTGATCTGCGGAATCTGTTCAGGAGCTCCTCCGCCGCCGATGCCGGGTCATGAAAAACTGCCGGTCATTTTCTGGGCTCATTACATGCCGATGGTCCCGCGCGGCCATCTGCACGGGAATCACCACATCGGCGGAAATGCGGATGTATTCCCTTTTCTCTCGCAGGATGGCAACAGCGTAAAAACGCTCAAGGAAGATATGAAGGAAGCGCTTGCCGGCGGCATCAACGGCTTCCAATTTCTGACATCGGTTCCCGATGCGGCATTTCAGGCGGCTGCGGAAATCAAACAGGAAACCGGAGAACATTTTTACATTGCGCCGGAATGGTGCTCACTCCCGGCGGAAATGGAAGCATCCGTCCAGCGGATTGCCGAGTTCATCAAAAAGTACAAAGGCAACGAGTTCCTTGCCCGAGTCAATGGAAGGCAGGTCCATTTCCTTTACGGATTCCCCAAATGGATCGGGACGGAACAGACCAGTTCTGCACATCTCCCGGAAGCCCGCCGCAGAATTCGGGAACTCTGCGGCGAATCACCGCTTCTGATTCCCACTATCAATCTGGCGACCGCTCTGCTGGACCGTCCGGATCTTTGCTACAAGGCATTTCCGGCGTTTGAAGCGGTCCGTCCGGGACCGCTGAAATTCATCCGGGAAACGAACTGGGACGGCGCCACCGATCTCAACGGAAGCGCCAACATCCGACCGGAAAACATTGCCCAGATTCTGGAACGTGTCGCGTCCCGTCCGGATTTTCTGCTGGTTCCTGCGCTCCGGACCATGTACGACAGTTCCAACCGGAGCTTCCAGGCAATTCACTGCCGCGGACAGGGAATCCGGCTGTTGCGGAACGGTCTCCGGCAGTGGGTCGGAGCGGGCTGCCGCTTCTTCACGTTCTCAACATGGAACGATGTCAACGAGACGATGCTTCTCCCTTCGTCCCGTAACGTCTGGGGATACAATCTTCTGATCCGTTACTATCATGAGATCGCAAAGACAGGAGCCTCTCCGTTCCGCAAACCGGAATTCATCCTCTCCTACGAACCGGAGGTACTTCTGGGCGATCAGGGGTTTTTCCAGTGCCTTCTGCTGCCGGGACGAGGAGTTGTAAACGGAGATTACGCCGTCAACGTCGAATTCCGCAATCTTGAAGGCAAATGCGTTCTGCGCGGGGGATTTCTGCTCCAGAGTTCCGACGACCATACCGACGATCTTGGCGAATTCCGCTACGAATCTCTGGATCTCCCTCCGGGAACAAGTGTTCTTCAACCATATGTCTCCATCCGGGAAATCGACAGCAATTCCGGAGCATCGCGGATGATCTTCGAGTCTCTCCGGCTGGCGCCCGTCCGGATCCGGGTCAACAAGCTGCACTATTACACGCCTTACGCCGTCGCACTGAGCCGGGTTGAAAATGCTCCGAACCTGCGGCTCTCGACGGATGGAGCCGGTGCAGTGTCCGCCCCCTTCTCAATCGGCGAAACCATCGGACTGCGCTGTACAGTACCCGAACCTTACGACCGCGTCACGCTTGCGGAAAGCTGTCTGCACGAGGGAGCTTTCCGTCCGGAGGATTCCAGAACAGGAACAGAGCGCTGGTACCTTCGCTTCCAGGCATCCGGGAGCGAGGTTCCCGTCACGGTTGCAATAAAAAACGGCACACTGCTGGACCGCTATGTCAATGACTGGAATCTTGCACGTGCCGTCAAGAACTTCTCAGGAGCAGCCTCCGCCGATCTGCGGATTCCGGGCGGCCCGATGCCGCTGACCCTCCGTGTGGAAGGCAAAAAAAATGCGATTGCCGTCCTCCGCTTTCCCGATGGCTCCTCCCGCGAACAATCTCTGATCTCGCTTTCCGGCAAAGGCATCGTGATTCCGGTCAGAAGTGCGGGCAAAACGGTTTTTGTCCGAGTGAATCTGACTCTGGATTCCACCGATCCGAATCTGATGTATCCGCTCCAGCCGGGGACCTATACCAGAATGGTTCCGCTGAATGAAGGACACGAGGGGGAACGGGTGTTTCACGCATGGGCGATTTCCAGAGAAAGAAAAATCAGCTATACAACTCCGGTTCTTCTCCGGGACCGGAACCGGGGAAAACTCCGCCGGATTCAGGCAATCGCAAGCCGCGGGGTTTTCGACGATTTTGTCGACGACTCCAGTTCCCTTGCCCGCAATCCATTTGAGAAGAAGGATCTTGTGGAGCGTCTTGTACCGGACTGCCGGGTTCCATACTTCCGGATTGATTTTGAGGAAGGCGGCGGAAATACGGCGGGATTCCGCGGAAGTGCCCATCAGCTTGGATTCGGCTTTGTCGGGTCTGATGCCCGGTGGGTACCGGAAGAAAAAGCGCTGATCCCCGGAAAGAGCGGAATCCGTCTGCGTGCGAAAACATGGCCGCATGGAAGTTTCACCGCTGTAATTGAATTCAAACTGGATCCGAACCGAAACGAAAACCAGACTCTTCTTACAGACGGCGATAACTGGCAGGGCAGAATCATCCAGGCCGTATTCCTCGGACTCGACAACCGGAATCATCTGATCGCGCGCAGGAAGTTAGCAGACCGCACAGCGGAAATCCGGACAGAGGAACCGCTGAAAACCGGTCAATGGCACCGGGCGGTTCTCCGATTCGACCAGAACACACTCATGCTGTTCGTGAACGGACGGAAGGCCGGAGAAGCCGCATTCCCCGCCCCGGCTCTGGCACGAACGCATTCCCTCCCCAGACTCGGAACACCCTTTTACGGCATGATCCGTCTGCTGGAAGTCACAGGTGCAGCGCTCGAAGAAACAGAAATCACAACCAAGTAATCAATAGGAGAAACATACAATGAAATCGTCTGCCAGCAGCCAATTGGATTTCACACTGATAGAGCTCCTGGTCGTCATTGCCATCATAGCCATCCTGGCTGCGCTTCTGCTTCCGGCGCTGAACAGCGCCCGTACAAAAGCGGGAAGCACCCAGTGTGCCGCAAATCTGAGGCAAATGGGAAGTACCGTAATTCAGTACACAATGGACTATGACGGCTATATTCCCCGGCGTCCGCTGGTATCCAATCCGGCTCAGGAAGCCGCCTGGTTCTGGATCATGACCGGTGCCTACCCCGATCTCTACCGTGCCCAGGTCGACTTCAGCAAGAAAAACGGCCGGAAATTCTGGCACTGTCCGGCAGCCCCCCTCACAAGTTCCGAGGATTTCGGCGGACTCTCGAATCCGAACAGCGGCAACTGCCCCTCCGACTACGGCAACAACTCCTCCTGGGGAAAACGCCAGTTTTCAAACGATTTGACCTACAAAATCGAAACCTGTGCAAAAACCCCCAGCAGGAAATTCATCTTCGCGGATATCGGAGAAGACCGCCCGCAGATCTATCCGGTTTATATCACAAGAATGGTGGACGCCGCACGGCACGGCGAATCGCTCAATTTCGTCTTTTTCGACGGTCATACGGAAAACCGCAGGGACCTTTCCTATCTGACCCGATGGGGCGAAAACAACTGGGGAAATTTCAACGGAGCAAACGTCATGCAACGCTATCCGTGGAATTGAAGTTGCAAGAATTCTAAAGAAAACGCTCCTCCAAGCTCCCTTGTAGAGCACCCTTTCCAGATATCGGAACGAAGTTTCAAACCGAACTCTCCTCCGAAGCCACAAAAATACCGCTCCCCTCTTTCAACCTTCAAAGTTCCAGAGACAGGGAGCGTTTCCTTATTCATTCGACGCTACCGGAAAATTTTACAAAAAAATTGAAAAAGGGGGGTGCTTTTTTTTTGAGAATAGAGTATAATTTCTTTAGGAAAACGGTTTTCCTGTAAAAAAAACAGCCCATAGGTGAAGAATGAATTTGAAATCCATAGCCGCAGAACTTGGGATTTCGCCGTCGACCGTCAGCAAGGTCATGAACGGCTACAAGAACTTTTCCATTTCGCCGGAACTGCGGGAAAAAATTCTTGCCTATGCAAAATCATCCGGATACACGCCGAATCCGCTTTATCAGGCGATGAGGCAGAAAGACAACCGTCAGATATCCATTCACCTGCCGAACCTTCTGCATGTCTCGAACGGGGCGGACATCTCTCTCGGTGTCGACCGCTGCTGTGAAAAACTGCTGGACAACGGATTCCGTTTCTACTATCTGGGCTACACCATCGAATACCAGAAGACCTACGGCCTGCCCCCCTGGAAAGTTGCGGGCGCGCTTGTAGTCGATGTCCGGCGGGAGGAACTGATTGGGGAACTGGATGCCAGCGGGATTCCGTATGTTTCCCTGAACGGAGTTTCCGGCCCGCACGGAACTGCAATCGTAACCGATGATTACTCCAATATGATGCTCCTTCTGAAACATCTCTATGATTTGGGTCACAGAAAAATCGGCTACCTGAACTTCTATCGGAGGCCGGAAGATCCGCCATTCACGCTTGACGATCACCATTACAGTGTGCGGCAACGACTGAAAGCATACATGGATTTCTGCAAGGAGATCGGTTTTTCTCCCCTCACGGAAAGTCTAAGCTGCGATTACGACACCCTTCCGACCCTTCTTTCCGGACTCAAACACGGGTGCACAGCATTTATTGCCTATTCCTATTCCGCAATCATAGAGGCGAGCTTCCTTCTCCGGGAACGTGGTTTCCGAATCCCGGAAGATATCAGTCTTGCCACATTCAACAATCCGAAAATAGCTGATTTTACGGAACCGCCTCTGACCTGCGTCTCCATCCCGGTCCGCGAGATGGGAGAAGCCGCGGCGGAACTTCTGCTGAACAAGTATAAGGATTTCTCTCATGCGCTCGGCAGAACGGTCTCATTCCAGGGGACCCTGATTCAGAGAAAGTCAACAGGACCATGCAGAACATAACCTCAAAACAACAAGGAGATATCAAAATGGAAAGGAAGATGTTTTTCACATTAATTGAACTTCTAGTCGTCATTGCAATCATTGCTATTCTTGCAGGGATGCTGCTTCCGGCACTGAACTCCGCCAGAGACAAAGCAAGAGGAGCTGCCTGTATGAACAACCTGAAACAGTGCGGATTGGCAATCAACAATTATGCGAGCGACTATAATGGCTATGTGGTCGTCCGGCAGCAGGAGTCATGGGGATACGCGGACAAATGGGCCTACTTCATGTTCTCCTCGAAATATCTGCCGATTGAATCGACGTTCTGTCCGGCGCTTGCAGTCAAACGCAACGTTTATGTCAGTAACACGCAATCCGATTGGAGCCGATGCTATGGGATCTGGGATATCGCTGTCGGAAACTATGTCGGTGATCAGGCGTACAGCGGAAACTGGTGGGGTGTCCAATCCAAAGTCGGAACCATTCTTTATGTCTACAATGGAGCCTGCAAGTACTTTGTTCTGCACAAAGCCAAGGCACCCTCTCAAACGGTTTATCTGGCGGATGCCATGTTGCGGAAAAATGACGGGACGCTGCAAAGTCTGGCGTTCTGGCAGTCACAGGGAACCGTCAGTACACTAGGGGCCGGCGGCATTTATACAGTCCATAACAACAATGCCGACACTCTTTACTTCGACGGTCACGCCGCAGCCGCCTCCGCAATGACCTTGAAAGAAGGCATCCAGGTCATCAAATACACGCTGAATCGTTACGGATTGCCGCAGACATTATAATCTTAATTCCATAAAAAACGAAAGCAATATAAAATGAAAACCCTGATTTTAAACGGACTTCTTGTTCTATCCTGCCTGCTCTGCGCGGGAGAATGGGGAAATTTCAAATTCCAGAAAAACGGAACCCTGAAATTTGATACCATCGCAATGCAGACGAATGTGATGTACGGGCCCAAATGGTCCAGCACCGTAATCAGCAATCCGAAGCTGGAAGAAACAAAGGATCTGATCCGTTTCCGGAGCAATCTGGAGGCATCGTTCCAGCAGGAGATGACCGGAAGCTGCACGTACACCTGCATACCGGAAGCGTCGGGCGGATTCCGGTTTTCCGGGAAGCTGGAATTTCCGGAAGAGCTTCCGATCCGAACGGCGTATCTTGGATTCACGGTTCCGCTTGGAACGCTGGTTCATGTTGACGGGAAACGGATTCCACTGCCGGAAACCGCCGGGAAACTTATTATCGCTCAAAAGTATGCCAAAGTGATGAAACTTGTCATTCCCGGCGGAAAAATTCTTGAAATGAAAGGCAACTTTCAGCTGATTATTCAGGACAACCGGCTGCTTGCGAAAAAATTTCATAATTTCTCCTTCCGGATTGCTTACGCTCAAATCAGAAAACAGCGGGAACTGGCACTGAATGTCTCCATCAAGGGAGATTTTATCAAATCGCAGATGGTTGACATCACCAAAGCGGCGAATCGCGGATTCAAAGATGATTTCGCCGATGACGGCAAGGGCGGCTGGACCGATCAGGGCTCCGGCAATGATCTGCGGATGATTCCTGCGGGAATCATGAAATATGAACACATCCCTTTCCGAATTCTCGACGAAAAGAAATACCCGGAACGGACGGTTATCGCAGTTGCCGGAACCGATCGCAGCATCCCCGTCCGGGAGGTTTCGCTCGACCTGCCGAAAAACAACGCGAAAGGGATTACACTCCTTCATACTTCCGCATGGACACCACCGGAATTCGGGAAACTGATCGTCACCTACGAAAATGGAACAGAACAGTGTTTTCCCATTCGCGGGACAAATGAGTGCGGCAACTGGTGCGGTCCCCGCAACAGGAGCAACGGATATGTGCTCTGGAGGGGATTCACCACACAGAATGAAGTGGGACTCTATGTATCAGCATTCCAGTTGAATGGAGAAAAGCCGAAACGCCTGACGTTCCGGATCACCGACCGGAAGGCTGTCTGGCTCATCGCGGGCGTCACGCTGAATGAAACGTTTACGCCGGTCCAGTTCCGCCAGGAACAGGAAGTGACCGTTCGCGAGGGGAAAGAGTGGACCAGACTTGATTTTCAAAGCCGGATTCCGAAAGGCTCCGCTCTGGACTTCTCCTTTCTGACGGATGCACCGGCAGGAAAATACGGACGCATCATCGCATCTCCGGATGGACGGCTTGTCTACGAAAAGCGTCCGGATCAGACGGTACGTCTCTGGGGAGAAAACATCTGTCAGTATGCCCTTCGCCATCCGAAGCCGGTCTTCCGGTCGCTGGCGGAATATTTCTCTCGGATGGGACTGAACCTGATCCGCCTGCATCATCATGACAACGATCTGGTCGATCCGAAGTCGGAAACGAGCACGGAACTGAACTATAAACATCTGGACCGCCTGGAATATTTTGTTGCGGAACTGAAAAAAAACGGAATCTATATCACGACCGATCTGTTCACCAGCCGAAAGATCAAACCCGGAGATGCCGTCCCGGAAATACAGAGTTTGATTCAGAATAAAAAGGTGTCCAGTCCGATAGTTCCATTTAAAGTCCTGCTTCCATTCAGTGACGCTGCATTCAACAACTGGAAGACTTTTACCAAAAAGTGGATGACTCACCGGAATCCCTACACAGGAATGACCTGGGCGGAAGATCCCGTACTCGTTTATGTAAATCTGGTCAATGAAGACAACCTCTCGATCTGGTGGAACAGTTGCGGACTTGCTCCTTACATTCAGAAGAAATTCGACCAATGGACCGAAGAAAAACGACTTCCGAAAAGTACAATCTCCAATACGAACCGCAACTTCCGCCGTTTCCTGGACGAGAAACACACCGCCTGTTATCGGAAAATGATCGAGTTTCTGCGGAAGGAATGCGGAATGAAAGCGATGATCACCAGCCACAATTTCTATTCGGACATACCGGTCACGATTCTCCGCAATCAGTTCGACATTGTGGACGATCATCTTTATGGGGATCATCCGAGTACATGGGGACTTCCGCAAGGCTACAGCCAGGGCAATCACATCCGCAGCATGGGCGGCATTGCCCGTCAGCTCACCTCCAGCAGAATTTTCGGCAAACCGTTCAGCATCACGGAATTCAGCATTCCCGCGCCGAACATCTACCGTTCCTGCTGGGGACCGCTCATGGGAGGCTATGCGGCGTTTCAGAACTGGAATGCCATCACCCGTTTTGCCTATGGATTCAGCACGGTCAATTCCACGCCCCGACGTATCATCAACGATTTCGAGAGTGCAAATGAACCGATGGCACAGTTCAGTGATCGCATCTTCGCCGCCCTGTTCCGGCGTGGAGACGTTACCCCCGCACCGGACAAAACCGCTCTGAAGCTCCCCGCGGATTTCTACCAGTCAAACAACCGGGACCGCGCCTTCCCCGGAGAATTTCAGATGCTCGGGCTCATCACGGGAACCGGATGTATCATTGGGAACTCCCCCCTTCCGAAAGGTGCGGACATTTATCCCGACATTACCGATCCGACCATCCGGAAACGCTGGCAGGATGCTTTGACAAAACGGATCGCTGTCAGTTCAACCGATGAACTGTATCTGGACGGCAACCGTGAAATCTTCAAAGTCGACACCCCCCGTTCCCAGTGCATTTTCCTGCCCGGAGGTGACGCATCCACATCCATGATGTCCGTCAGAAAGGCCACAACCATCAGCACGGTAGCTCTGATTTCGCTGGACGGGAAACCGCTCCGGGAAACCGCTTCCGCTGTACTGTTCCACTTGACAGACGTCTGCAACAGCAACATCCGCTTTGCCAATGAGACAAAAACCCTTGTCCTGCACAAAGGCGCTCTGCCGCTTCTTCTCAGGCGAGGCAGTGCTGAGATCGCCCTCTCTGTCCAGCATCCCTTCAAAGTTACCGCCCTCAACTGCGATGGCGTTCCCAAAGGGATCATTCAGGGGAATCTCGCAAACGGAAAATTCTCATTCCAAGTGAAAAACGACCGATACCCCGGTGGAATCATGGCGTATCACCTGACCCGATAGTCCAGTCAGAAACCATTCTTTCTTCCGGAACAGCAGGATGCGGAATCAGAAAAGGAGTCCGCATCCTGTCTCCTTTTCCGGGAAGAAGGAGCGCACAAAAGAATAAATTAGTATTACTAATTTCAAGAACTGAACTTGATTTTTTTACAAATTGATGTATTTTACAGATTTTCAATTCAATGCAAGACAAAGGGAAACGTTATTATGCAAGTCGCAGTGCAGGTGTTCTGGTCGATTCTTGAAACATTTCTGATTTTTGCGTTTGGAGCCTGGGCGGTCCGGCTCCGGATGATCCGGGCAAACAATCTGGCGGGACTGTCACGACTGGCGCTGGATGTCTTTTTCCCGTTCCTGACCTTTTCCACGATCACGCGCAACTTCAACCCGTCCCATACGACAGAACTCTGGCTGATGCCGCTGATCGGATTCGGGATCATGTTCACCAGTGCTCTGATCGGCATTCTGTTCAAGAATTATCTGTTTCACTCCACTCCTGAGCGCCATGCGACACTGCACCACATCTGTGCCATCAACAATTATGTTTTTCTGCCGCTGATTGTTCTGGACAGTCTCTGGGGAGAACGGCACATAGCACTGCTTCTGCTGATGAATGTCGGCTCCACGATCGGTTTCTGGACCATCGGGATTCTCACATTCACCGGGCTGGGCAGTCTCCGGGAGACTGTCAAAAATATTTTTTCGATCAACCTTGCGGCAGTCGTGATCGCTCTGATCTTCTGCTTTTTCCGGATTCCGATTCCGCACTTCATCGCCTCCACCTCGGAGATGATGGGCAGCATGGCTGTCCCCTTCATGCTGATCCTGACAGGGGCTGCACTTTATTTCAGTGCGGGAAATCTGCTGAAACATCCGCTCGATGCGGCATATCTCTCGGTCCTTCGCCTGCTGGTGCTTCCGGCTGTTCTGATTTTTCTTCTGAAGCTGTTTCCGCTGGAAAAGGAGATTTATGAGGTCAGCATTGTTGTAGCGCTGATGCCGGCGGCGGCGAGTTCAGTTCTGATTGCGAAACGATACGGGGGATGTCCCGATTTCACCGGACAGGCCATCATTGTAACCACTCTTCTCTCACTGCTGACGATTCCTCTCTGGCTCTGGTTTCTTCTGTAAAAAAAAGAATACCGCTCATTTCGCCGGGAATGCGATGCTCCGAGGAAGGCCTTTTTCCGGATGAAGTCCGTATTTCTTCCGAAAAGCGGAAGGCGTCATTCCGAGATGCTTCCGGAAAAATCTGGAAAAATTGACCGAACTTCGTGTACAGGGTGCGGCAGATGAGCTTCCGCCTGTCTCTGCAACGCCCTGGTTCTCTATGGAAAAGCCTTTACTCCGGAAGAACTTATGCCGGAACTTCTGGCAGATTGCCTCTTTCACGGACACTCCGGCGGAGGAGTCACTGTTTCCGGCAGGGAGCCTCTTCTGCCGCCGGAATTCACCCGTGATCTGTTCGGCTCCTCAAAACAGAAGGAATACACTGCGCTAAGGATACCTGCGGTAAAACACATGGATTCTAACTTGCACAGGCAAAACACAGGAGCATCGAATGCAAGAATTCTGGAAAATCTGAAGCTTCTGAATGACTCCGGAAAGCCGATAGAGATCCGGATGCCGATCATCCCCGGACAAATGACGATCCTGACGAAACTGCTCATGCGGGAAGGTTACTGAGCGGATTGAACCATATTACCGGTGTGCGTCTTCTTCCTTATCACTCTTTTGCACGCTCCAAATATCAGTCCATCGGACACGCAGACACGATGCCCGCTGTCGAATCCCCGTCAAAGGAGAACCCTGATGATCTTGCGGCACTTCTGCAGAAGAGCATGCAGAAAACAGACAAGACCTGTCCGGTCCTGAGATAAAACGGATTCCGATTCCGGGAAATCCGCGGTCTTGCCCGATCAGTTTCCGGACAGGGAGGCGACCAGAACATCAGCGACAGCAAAACCGATTTTCCTGTAATCCGAACAGTCCAGAATCTTGCCGCCCGCTTCGAAATAACTGGTTTCCATGCTTGCAAACGGTGCGGCAAGAGTCTCAAGGCAGAATTCGCTGAGATTCGAGAAGGTTCCCCAAGCTGAATAAGGCTTATAAGAACTCGTCCGCAGAAAAGGTGTAGACGCATACGGCGCAAGCGCGGTTCCAATACGGGAGAGGATCGACTCCGTCTTCCAGGCAGGCTTCCGCTCCCGGACTTTTTCCTGCCAGAAGGCGTAAATACCGCTTTCATCCGCTCCGGGACTGTGAAGATCCAGCACAAAAGAACGATCCGGCAGAATCCGCTGATACCACTGTCTGAGATCTGCTGCAATTACCTGCGTCTCATGACGCATCCGTGCATGAGGCCCCCAGGAGCGGTTCATATCCTGAGGGAAGGAATCCTTTCCATAATCGCCCCGCATAACGCCATCCGGATCGGCAAAAGGAACGCACCAGACAGGGAGATGGAAGTGAATCTCCGCCAGCCGCCGGAGAATGCCGTCAAGAACCCACGCGCCGGAAACTTCGGCCGCATGCTGCCGGGCCAGAAGGTAAAGCCCCGGAACAGGTTGATCCGGATCTCCGTAATGATTGGAAAGACGAAATAGAAGATGATCACCTTGCGTCACACCGATCTCGTCTTTCGTCCAGTATCCGGATGTTTCCGCGAGCATCTGTTCCAGATCTTCCGGATCATAAGGATAGCAGAATGCCAGTTCAAAAAAACCGCCGGGAAGAGGTGTTTCGGTCAACCACTCCAGCTGCATGCGTCCGTCCGGAAGGACACGCCGTTCACCGCGTCCGAGGCGAATCCAGTCAGCATGATCCCTTCGAATCACCGGCACAAAGCATCCGGTGTCACAGCAGAGCATTCCCTGAATGTTTTTCAGAACAATTCTTGTTGTTGCGGGGAGCGGTTCCGCTCCATCGTTCTGAATTTTGCAGCGGAACCAGAGTTTGGCAATCCCGTTATGAGGTGATGGAGTAAAAGCGACGCGACAAACCCCATTTTCCATGCAGCTTTCCGCAGCGGCAAAATTACTGTTTTCCTCTTTTTGAAACATCAGCATTACAACGGGCTCCTTTCCGGCGCTGAAAGTCGTCCCGATTTCCAAACAGCCGAACTTTTGCAGTCTCCTGAATTTCGGTACTAAGTGTAACGTCATAAATAATTGAATAATAAATTCTGCCAGATACCAATGCCAATTTTAGGATTGACTGCCAGCTTTCCAAATGTCCAAGCCCCGATCACTTTTCGGATTCGGGAAATGATTTCTTCGCAACCTCCTCT
>CASEYW010000156.1 GCA_949292215.1 uncultured bacterium | reverse complement strand
GCTTGCGGCAGACCTCGCGCATACATCCGCAAATTCAAACTTTGCCGTATCTGCTTCAGAGAGATGGCCCTGAACGGCCAGATCCCGGGCATTGTCAAGGCAAGCTGGTGAAAGGTGGAATCAGAAAATGAGTATGCAGGATCCTATATCAGATATGTTGACCCGTCTGCGTAATGGCGGTATGTCTATGCAGAAGGAAGTTTCCATGCCCGCGTCGAAGATGAAATCCGCAATCGCCAAGGTTCTCCTTGACGAGGGATACATCGCCGGCTACCGTGTGGAAGGGGATGTCAAGAAAACGTTGACAATCGAAATGAAATATCATATGCGTCGTCCGGTCATTGAAGGTCTGGAAAGAGTAAGCAAACCTTCCTGCCGGCTCTATTGCGGCTGCAAAGAGATTCCGCGCGTCAAGGATGGACTCGGAATTGCTATTCTGTCCTCGCCGAAAGGCATCCTCAGCGGCAAAGATGCACAGAAACAGAATGTCGGCGGAGAAGTTCTCTGCTACGTCTGGTGATGAAACGAGGTATCGAAGATGTCTAGAATCGGAAACAAGCCGGTCGCAATCACACCGGACGTTAAAGTCGCGGTCGCAGACGGCGTCGTGAATGTCGAAGGCAAGCTGGGCAAACTCAGCTTTACACTTCCTCCTCACGTCGGAGCGACGGTCGAAGGCTCTGAAGTTCATGTCAAATGTCTTGACGATGCGGATGGCGCAAGCGCTCTCCACGGTCTTTCCAGAAGCCTGATCAACAATATGGTCATTGGAGTCTCCCAGGGGTATCGCAAAGAGCTTCAGATTGTCGGTGTCGGTTATAAAGCGACCCTCGCGGGCAAGAAGCTCACGCTCAACCTCGGATATTCCCATCCGATTGAATACATGATTCCCGACGGCGTCAAAGTCACCGTCACGGATGGTGTCAAAGTCCTGGTCGAAGGGACCGATAAACAGCTTGTCGGCGAAGTCGCCGCGCGGATCAGACGCTACAAGAAGCCTGAACCCTACAAGGGCAAAGGCGTCAGATATTCCGACGAGCATGTGGTTATCAAGCCCGGTAAGACCAACGCGTAATGAAAGGGTTTGAATCATGAAAACAGCAAAAGAACAGAGAATCAAACGTCATATGAGAGTACGCGGCAAAGTTGCCGGTACCGCCGCGAGACCCCGTCTCTGCGTAAGCCTGACGGCAAACAATATGTACGTTCAGTTTATCGATGATGACGCGGGCAGGACTCTTGCCACTGCTTCCACTCTCGGAGCCGATTTCAAGGCTCTCAACCTGAAGCGGAATGTCGAAGCCGCTGCCGCCCTCGGCAAGCTCGCCGGAGAAAAAGCGGTTGCCATCGGCATCAGCGAGGTTGTCTTCGATAGAAGCGGACACAAATATCACGGCAGAATCAAGGCGGTGGCCGACGCCGCCCGCGCTGCCGGACTTAAGTTCTAACGGAGTCTAACATGACAGTCGAAAAACAGAATATTGAAGAAAAGGCCGTTGAGGAAGTCGATCTTTCTTCCCTCACACCGGCAGCCGCCTCCGGCGAAATGGAGGAGGTTGTCCTCAGCATCAACCGTTGCTCCAAGGTTGTCAAGGGCGGTAGAAATTTCTCTTTCGGCGCCCTCGTGGTCGTCGGTGACAGAAACGGCAAAGTCGGTTATGGTTACGGCAAGGCAAACGAAGTTTCCGATGCGATCCGGAAAGCCCAGGAAGCTGCGAAAAAGCATCTTGTTACAATTCCCCGTTTCGGAACCACCATTCCGCATACCGTGAGTGCGAAGTTCAGCGGATCCAAAATCCTGCTCAGACCTGCATCCGCCGGTACAGGCGTGATCGCCGGCGGCGCAATGCGTGCCGTCCTTGACCTTGCCGGTATCGTCGATGTCCTTGGAAAATCCCTTGGTTCCGGCAATCCCGCGAACGTTGTGAAAGCGACCTTCAAGGCCATCGAGCAGATGCGCTCCAAAAACGACGTCCTGACAAAACGCAGTCTTGTCAAAGCTGAATAAGGAAGGAAATCTTACCATGAAACTGCATGAACTTGCTCCGACACCCGGTTCCAAAAAGCGCCGGATGAGAGTCGGAAGAGGAGATGGATCCAACTGGGGCGGAACCGCCGGACGCGGTCACAAAGGACAGAAGTCCCGTACCGGTGCTGCCATCAGACATCACTTCGAGGGCGGTCAGACCCCGACCTTCAGACGCATCCCGAAACGCGGCTTCAACAGCGGCGTCAAGGAAATCTGCAATGTGATCAATGTCTCCACACTTGCTGAATCCTTCAAGGCGGGCGACGTAGTCGATGACAAGGCCATTCGCATGGCCGGACTGATCGGCAAGGCCGAGGCTCCTCTCAAGATCCTCGGAAATGGCGAAATCACCATCGCTCTGACAGTCAAAGCAAACAAGTTCTCCGCTGCTGCCAAAAGCAAAATTGAGGCCGCGGGCGGAACATGTGAAATCGTCTGAAAAGGCGATTTTTCCCGCTTCGTTCTTTAGTCATGAGGCAATTGCAAAATACCTCGGAAGCGGAACAGGTTTTTTGCGAGTGAACCTTCTCCGGAAGGTCCCTTGCAAAAAACCCTCTTCTCCGGATGTTTTGAAATTGGCTCTCTTAAAAGGGGACAGCCAAGATGTTTTCCGCGTTTGTCAACGCATTCAAAATAAAAGAGCTGAGAAAAAAGATTTTCTTCACAGCCGGCGTCATCGTCCTGTGCAGAATTGCTGCCAACATCCCTTGTCCGGGGGTTGACACGAAAAATCTGAAAACATACTTCGACAGTTTCGGCGCCGATTCCGCCGCCGGACAGTTCATGGGGATGTTTGACCTTTTCAGCGGAGGCGCTTTACAGCAGTTTGCGATCGGCGCTCTCGGTATTATGCCGTACATCTCTGCGTCAATTATCATGCAGCTGCTTGTACCGGTGGTTCCGTCTCTTGAGAAGCTTTCCCGGGAAGGGGAAGTCGGGCGGGGAAGAATCAATCAGTATACACGTTATCTCACCATTTTAATCTGTATCGTTCAGGGTGCAATGGCTGCCGTTGCCATGGGCAATCCAAGCAATCTCGGGCTCCCGGCTCCTGATCCGGCGGCTCCGCTCGTCACGAATCCCGGTCTCGGTTTTATTCTGATGTCCGTTTGTATTCTGACGGCCGGTACAATGATCCTTGTCTGGCTTGGCGAAAGAATTACCGAGCATGGAATCGGCAATGGTGTTTCAATCATCATTACCATCAATATCATTGAACGTCTTCCGCAGGCTCTTGTCGGGTTGTATGAGATGATGGTCAGCGGCGCAACCGCAGGCGGAACCCGTTTCCGTCTCGTTCACCTGCTCATCCTTTTCATGCTCTTCGTCGCAGTAACGGCTCTTACCGTTATTCTCACGCAGGGGCAGCGCAGAATTCCGATTCAGATGGCAAAGAAGATTGTTGGAAGCAAAATGACCGGCGGAAGTACCTACATCCCCTTGAAGGTCAATTTCCCCGGTGTTATGCCGATCATCTTCGCAGGCGCAATCCTGATTTTCCCGGGAATCCTTCTCCGGGCAATTCCGGTTCCCTCCATCCAGAGATTGTCTGTTTATTTCGGACACGATACATATACTTACATGGTATGCTATTCTCTCCTGATTCTCATATTCTCCTATTTCTGGGTTGCCAACATGTTCAATCCGCTTCAGGTTGCGGACAACTTGAAAAAAGAGGGCGCGTACATCCCGGGAATTCGTCCTGGAAAGCCGACTTCGGATTTCCTCGATTTCTCAATGACACGCGTTACGTTTGCAGGCGCTCTGTTCCTTTTGGGGCTTGCGGTCATTCCGATGCTCCTCTACAAATGGTTCAAGATCCCCTATAACGTCGCTTCCTTCTTCGGCGGTACAAGTCTGTTGATTATTGTCGGTGTGACAATCGACACCTTGAGCCAGATGGAATCCCACCTTGTCATGCGCAATTATGACGGATTCCTCAAACGGGGTAGACTGAGAAGTCGGAGAGGCTGATCATTCTTTACACTGCATTCTTAAGCCGTCCTTCCGGACGGCTTTTTTTTGCAGATTTGAAATGTTTTTTCTGTTCTGTTTCCTTCTTCGGGCGACCAGCTTGTTCAGTTGGACTGAATAAGCTGGTCATGGACCTGCACCGAGTTTTCAGTTCTCTTCCGATCAGTGGTGCTTGACGATTCTGGCTATCGTATCAATGATGCGGACCACTTTGGGCGGTTCCGGTCTATGCGGTTTGTGACACGGCGGTCTGTGATGTGCCGGACCGGCAAAGGCGGCTCCTCCAATAAAGACGGTACAGACAAGAGTAAGCAGCAGTTTGGTATTCATAATACACTTCCTTTCTTTTTTAGAAATCGCATCTTCCTGTATGCGTTCTTATCCATGAAACGAAAAAAATATAATTTTATTGTTTTAATAATTAAATTATATTAATTATTTTTCAGTTTCTTTTTCGTGCGTCTGGAATTGTAATTCAGACAAAGATGTGCTAGTTTTTTCAAACGTTAAATATAAGGAGGAGAAAATGAAGAAACTCGGAATGCTTTTTACACTCGGAATGGTTTGTGTCATGCTGGGGGCTGCGGAGACAGAGGTTTATAAGACTGATTTCAAAAAGGAGTCGTTCGCCTGGTCGCAGTATGCCGGGATGCATAAGACGGAGAGAAGCAATGCTCTGGTGACAGAAGTTGCTCCTGCGCCTGCGGGTTCCAAGGTGATTCCAACTTCCATTCAGATTGGAGTCAGAGTCCCGAAGGGATTGTCCGCTGGAGAATATCGTATGGATTGCACGATTACCATCAGTATGAACTGCCGTGAAACGGTTTCTGTTATCCGGAATACTTCGCCGTGGACTGTGTTCGGAAAGAAAACTGTTGACTTCAAAAGCGGAATTCCTGCAAAGATTTCCATTCCGTTTACGCTGAAGAGCAATACGGATTACCCGATTCGCGGAGCGTCTATGGCAATCGGAAAATTTCCGGTCGGAACCAAAGTTACAATCAGTGAAGCAAAGATTGTGAAAATTACCAGATAACAGAGTGTTTCCCCGCTGAAGCTTTTCCCGGCGTCGGCGGGGTGCATACGGAAAGGGCGGGAGTATTGTTCCGGGGCAGAAGAGACCGTGATCTTGTCCAGTTGACGGGATGCTGGACGTGAACAATACGGGATTCAGTCCGAGGAGAGATGGATGGCAAGACGTTCCGCCATCTGTTCATAGCCGGCATCGACAGGATGGACGGGAACCTGATCGTAAAAACGAATGTCATGATCAATCAGTTCCAGACCGTCAATGACATGCAGGTTCGGGTCTTTTCTTTTCTCCACCTCTTCCCGGAGAATGTCCCGGTAGAGATCCAGTTCGTAGCGCATGGTTTTGACTTTCCACTTCGGAGAGATCCAGGGGGGCGTGATCCACCAGACCGGAGTCTCCGGCTGAAAGGAATGGAAGTCATGAAGGAACTTTTCCGTATTTTTTCGGAACTCCTCGGGGTGCATGCCGTCTTTCCAGTCATTTGCGCCGATTTCGACCACCATTCTGTCCATCTGGATTCCTCCGAGAATTTTTGCGGTTCCCGGATTCAGGCCGATTCCGGCGATTCCCATGTTGATGACTTCATACTCCAGAAGTTCTCCGACAAGAAATGGAAAGGTCCGGTCGATCCGGCTTGCACAGAATCCCTGTGTAATGGAGTCGCCGTAAAAGACGCAGCGGACAGGCGGACGCGGAGGAGGTGTTTCAAAGAGCGTTTCCGGATTGACTGTCACGGAATGAAGTTCCACAATATCGCCGTAAGGCAGAATCAGTTCATAGGTGTGCATTTCCCCGTCGGCAGGAAGGCGGACTGCGACGTGTTCATTGCCGCAGCCATCTCGTTTAGATCGTTCAAAATTCCAATTCTTGCTGCTTCTTCCGTCGATGAACCAGGTTCCGATGCAGTTTTGCGAACGCTGCGGATGAATGCGCTCCTTGAAAAGCAGTTCAACGACGATCGTTTCTGCATTGCAGCGAAAACGCATCCGCGCGCCCGGAGAGTCAAGGTTGTACTTCCGGTCGTTCGGAATGGTTCTGGTAAACCCGATGCGCTGCCCGTTCCGCAGAAGGACCTGATAATCCGAGTAGGAGAAGCGCGGGTCTGCCGCGGGAATGAGCAGTCCGGACATTGACGGGCACGTCAGTTGATTGCGTCTTTTGCGACTTCGCGCTCATGGAAGAGTGCCATCGCCCAGACGGACCAGAATCCGCAGTACAGAAGAGTGTACACCAGCGACCATGCCAGATATTTTACAGGAATCTGTGTATGGGATGCCAGTGCATCTGCCATCCAGAAATACTGCCAGTTCGGGAGCATGGCGGAGATCAGGCTGCCCGCGGTTCCACCGCCGAGCCATTTCATCGCGACGTATTTGGAGACCAGTCCGAGGAAAAACAGAACGGAACAGGCCGTGAGATTTGCAACAATGCCGAACCGTGTCGCCAGCGCTGCCGAAATCGCTCCCATGATCCAGATCGCCGGAAACAGCAGGACCAATGCCGAGATAAACTGAAGCGGGGGAATGAAACCTTCATCATCTGGTGCGCCGCGGACTGCAAACAGAACCACTGCAAAAATCGGCAGCATCACAGCCAGAATAAAAGTCGAAGCGGAGGTGAACGGAATGTTTTTCAGATAATTCAAAATTCCGGCAAATGCCATGCAGAACAAAAGCACTCCATAATAAAAAGCCATTGCCGTGAAGTCGAGCTGGAACTGATCACGCGCAATCATGACCGCAACAAATGCTGCGGCAATCAAGGAGAAGGTGAAGACGGTCAGCGCCATCGTTACACCAATGAGCTTGGCTATGATGAACGTATAGCGCGGCACGGGTTTTGAAAGCAGAAGAAGCACAGTTCCGTTGCGCATTTCACGCGTGATGGTATGACTGGAGCAGAGCGCTGCGGCAATCAGGCCCAGGACCATGGTGGTCGCCATGGAACTGTCGACTACAAGTTTGATCTGTTCCCGGAAAACGAACATCGAGAACATCGGAAGAATTCCGATCAAAACCAGCCCGACCAGCTGAAGAAGATAGAAAACCGGTTCCCGGACGCATTCACGGAAAGTGTTCTGGGTAAGACGGTAAAGAATGTTCATTTTTTCTCCGCGGTTGGCTGTTCCGTTGGGGAGGTGGATTTCCCGGATTTGTCATCGGCAGGAGTTTCCGCCGCCTGTTTCGAGGCATTGCGGTTCTTCTCGAACTGTTTTTCAATTTTATTCGTGTTGAAAAGATTCGAGGCGGTGATAGCATTGAGGACCCAGCTCTGGCTGTCGATATTGATAACCTCATATTTTTTGTTGATTGCCAGGCGGTATTCGTCTGGGACGATGTTGGAATTGCCGATGACAATGATCCGTTTTGGATTCAGTCCCGAAATAAAGGCGGAAAGCTGATCTGGATCCACTTTGGCTGGAGCCTTGCCGTCCGGCAGGATCAGAAAGATGGAAGGTTCCGCATTTGCCGCGGGGAGCAGGAGAATCGGATTGCGGGTCACATCCTGAATCGCCATTGCCAGTGCACGCGGACTTTCATAGTTCGCCGTGATGACAAGGTATTCGATCACGCGGCCCTCGACCTGTTTCGGCCAGTCGCCGCCGTCCCAGGCTCCGGCATGGACAATTGCCGGGGTCGCGATTCCCGTAGAGATCAAAAGTGCGGTAAGCACCTTCCCGAATATTGTTTTCAACATCTGTTTTCTTCTCCGTATTGAAAATTCTCTTTAATTTTTGATGAAAAAACTTGTCGAAACGCAAACACTATGTATTTTATACATCAAATCAGTAAATTTCAAATCCGGAGAACCGATGGATCGCAAAGTTTTTATAAAAAGTTCACTTCCGAAGGCTGTCATTTTCCTCAGCGGCGGCGGAAGCAATGCCGAAAAGCTGCTGACATCCCCTTCTTATGGCAGATGCTGGACCTGTGCCGCTGTGGTGACAGACCGTCCGGAAACAAGCAATGCCCGCGAGATCGCTGAGCGATATGGACTCGAACTTATTGAGGTCGATATTTTTCGTTTCTATAAAGCGCATGGACTCCGGAAAATTTCCATCGCGACGGAAGAGGGGTTCGCCGTCCGCCAGCTCTGGACCGATGCTCTCCGGAAGAGACTGACTCATCTGCATCCGGATTTCGGAATCCTTGCCGGATTTATTCCGCTGACCAATATCGTCGCTGATTTTCCATGCCTGAACATTCATCCGGGTGATTTGACCGTGGAGCAGGAGGGGCGCCGTCTGCTGGTAGGACTGCATGATGTGCCTATCCGGGCAGCCCTGCTTGCCGGGCATCGCTTTCTTCGGAGCAGCGTCATCATCGCCACGCCGTTTTCTCCGGGTGCGAAGGAGATGGACAACGGTCACATTCTGGGCATTTCCCGCCGGGTTCCGGTCCTGCTTCCGGAGGGAATCTCCCCGGAAGAGCTTGCCGCTTCCGAATCCCTTCTGGCGGAAACTGCAGGACTAAATCTGGAAAATCTGAAAATCAACGGCGATTGGACCCTCTTTCCCGAAGTCGTTGCGGATTTCGCCGCCGGATGCTTCGCTGAAGATGATGACCACCATCTTCTTTACCGTGAAAATTCCTCCGACTGGCGAATCGTGACAACCGTGGAGTACAATGCGACTGGAAAGAATCCAATTCCGGTGTAAATTACCATATTGCTGAAATGGACATCGTTTTATGACTCAGACGGAAACAAACAAACAAAAACGAAGATGGTTCGGAACCCGGTTCTTTCTGGTTTTGAGCGTTCTGCTTGCCCTTGCCCTTGCGGCAGTGCTGCTCCTGCCTTCGATGGTGGAGTATGCGGTCAATCGGATTTTGAAACATTCCGCGGCGGGTGGGTATATTGTCTGCAATATCTCCCAGATCACGCTCTTTTCCGCGAATGCTTCGGTCGATGCCAGACAGAAAATGCCGAATGGCAGATTCCGTCCGGTTCTTTCCCTGCCGCACTGTCGGATCTCCTATACGCCGCTCGCTCTTCTGCGCGGAAGAATTGAAGGCATCACCATTACCGGGGCGACCATTCCCGCTTCTGTGGAGAATGGAACAGTCGTTTTTCCTCTGACGGAAATTTTCAAGTCCGTTCAGCTGGAGGAACGGGAGAAACAGGAGAAGAATGCTGCCTCTTCCGCGAACGTGCCGGATCTCGGATTCATCCGGATCGAAAACGGCGCGCTGAATCTGCGGTTCGGACGCAAATCGCTCTATGTGCCGGTCAGTATGACGATTCATCAGGCGGGAACCGGCTGGAAAAAACTGCTTGTCAAGGGCCGCATCCATTTGAACGGACAGACCATCGTCATCCGGGAAGCCGCGGTTGATCTGGAACAGACGGAGATTCGCGCGTCTCTGCGGATTCGCGATGCTGTTCTAAGTAATCTGCCGCATCCGCTGGACCTCTATGCCAATGAGGTCGGACTCCAGGGTGATATGACTGTCGATCTTCTGGCCGATTTCAATTTCGGCACCGGAATTGTCCGGAAAATCGACTCCCGGATGAAAATCCGGGATTTTTCCGTCATGGCCGGCGGACGGAAGATCTCATCCGAACTTCTTGTTTCCACTCTGGAGTTCAACGGGAAAAAAGGAGCTTTGACGTTCGAAAACCTGAAAATCGCCGATCTGTTCCAGCTCAACCGTTTGGCGACGGCGTTTGAACTTCGGGAAAACTCTCTGTTCGGGAGCAGTTCTCTGGATGTGACCGCATCGGAACGGAATCAGTTCGAGTTCTTCTTTTCCGCCACAGGAGATCCCGCAAAAAAATCCGCCGAGCTTTCCATTCGTACCGCGGAAGGCAAGACATGTGAACTCTCCTGGAGCGGTTTCCGCGGAACTCTGAATGCGCTGGCTCTCCAGTTGAAGGCGTCTCCGGAACGGCAGAGCGCCAGGCTGACTCTGAACGGGATCGGGATCGATGCGTCCGGAAAAAAAGCATCGGTTCAAGAACTTGCGCTTTCCGTTCTGCATGAAAAGGGTGCGCTTTCGGGAACTCTTTCCGGAAACGTTGTTTCTGTGGAGGACCCCTTGTCTTCGGTTTCCGCGAAGGGAATTGTTTTTTCCGTGCCGTTTCTGCGCGGCGGCAATGCGGAGGGTACCATTTCCGCAGATTCGGTTTCGTGGAAAGAGCAGTTGACCGCTGGAGTCAAGGCAAAGACCAGAATCGCTTTAAGCGATACGTTTCTGACGGATCGGGCAGAGATTTCGGGAACAGTGACCATTCCGAAATATCCTGGGGTCGGAATCCGCTTCCGTTCTGAAAATGAATACGACAACGGACGGTTTTTGTCGCGGAACTCCTTTGTTCTGCCGGAAACGGAGATTCCCGCTCTTGAGTTCCAGAAGATCTCAAAGGAGCTTTCCAATCTGAAAGTAGAAGGAAAAATCAGAGCTTCTGGAAATTATGAGCTTGCGTCCGGGCGGGCTGGAAGCGGTTCGGTCCGGGTGTCGGTTTCCGGTGCGACGGTGAAAGATCCGGCGCAGGAGCTCTCTCTGGAAGGGATCGGTTTGGAATTTGAACTGCCTTCGCTTCCGGCTTTGCGGAGTTCGCCCGGGATGAAGGCGTCGGTGAGCCGGATCCGGTTCGGTGGAATCGATGTCCGCGATTTTGTGCTGTTTTACCGGATGGAGTCCCCGACGGTCTGGGCGGTGGAGGCGGTCAAGGCCGCATGGGCGTCCGGAGTGGTCCGGATGGAGTTCACCCGATTCGATTTCTCGAAAAAGACCTGTGAACTGGTTCTGCACTGTGACCATTTGAACCTGAGCCAGATTCTCATTCAGCTGGGCCAGAAAGCCGCGGCGGGAGAAGGTACTCTGAACGGAACTCTTCCGTTGACCATTTCTCCGGGGAACATCGTATTTCATGACGGGTTCCTGAATTCCACGCCCGGTGTGATGGGAACACTGAAACTTTCCAACACGGAATATCTTACGGCGGGAGTCCCGAAAAACATTCCCCAGTACGCTCAGTTGAAATTCTCTCAGGACGTCCTGAAGGATTTCTCCTACGACTGGGCAAAGTTGAACCTGACCAGCAAAAATGATGTGCTGACGCTTCAGATGAAGATCAGCGGGCGTCCGACGCGTCCTCTGCCCTACCGCTATGACGGCGGAGAACTGGTGCAGATCAATACTCTGACGGAGTTCGCCGGGGTGCGTCTGGATGTGAATTTCAATCTTCCCCTTGCAAACGTATTGAACATTATCAACAACATAAAGAAACTTTCAGGAGGCGCTCTATGAACAGAAGTTTGATTGTGACGGCGTCCGCGCTTGCCGCGGCGGCTTTGACCGGTTGTTTTTCCCATACGGTTGATGTGAAACCCGTGGAGGTGAAGCCGGTACATATTACTCTGGATGTGAATCTCAAGGTGGATAAGGAGCTGGATACCTATTTCGATTCCGAAAAGAGCTCCGGAGTGGATCCGGAAAAGAATGCCGCTTCTCGAAAACAGGACGGGATTGATTATTCCCGTGAAGCGATGATCCAGAGATACAAGGCACGGAAAGATGTGATCGCTGATCTCAAGACACGAGGAATCATTGGAGAAAATTCCAATGGACAGCTTGCGTTTGTGACGACAAAGAAGGAGCAGGAGTCTGTTGTCCGGGAGGAGAATCGTGATCGTCGCCAGCTCTATAAGATGATCGCCGAGAAAAACAATCAGACGCGTGAGGTTGTCGCTGCCCGTGCCGCGATCCGCTTTGCCGAACGAGCCAAAGCCGGCGAGTACCTGATGCAGAACGGGGAATGGAAGAAAAAACAGTAATCCGTTCATCCTCCATATTTTGCGAAGAATGAAAAATTCCCGGAACCGGTTGCAGAATCCGGGAAAGATGGTATACTATTGTTGTCAACTGAAATCAAAGATGAGTCAGGAGAATTGAAATGCCCTTTGATCATGGAAGCATTGCGCTTACAATCTGTCCGTTATCCGCGCCGCTGCCGGATGACTTCCTTGAAAAACTTGCCGCATCAGCTGCGGGAAAGCTGGAGGATGTCAAGGAGGAGCCTGAAATCGGCTGGGTCAGCGGACGTTTCCTGCTGGAGACCGAGATCGATGAATCCACCTGCATCTGCGGAGGACATCTGTATTTGAATCTGCGGAAGGCGGAACGCAAGATCCCCTCGTCCCTGCTGAATGCAATCTGCCGCCGCGACGAACTGGCGTATATGAAGGCAAACGAGACCTTTTCCGTGCCGCGCATGGAGAAAAAACGCATCAAGGAGGACGCCATAAAACGGAACCTGATGAAGATGCCGCCGATTATTTCCGGAACGCCGGTCGTAGTCGACCGTGCGGAAAACGTCATGTACATCGGAACGGGTTCCTTGAATCAGGTGGATCTGATTATCAGTGCATTTGCCAGTCAGCTGGGGGTGGAACCGGTGCCAGTCAATGTCAGCGAACTGATGCTGAAGCTGTTCAAGGAGGATGCTTCTTCCCTGCCGAATCTTGTTTTCACATCAACCGCGTCTGCCGCGGAGATGGATTTGACCCCCGGCCGCGATTTCCTGACCTGGCTCTGGTATTTTTCCGAACTCAATGCCGGGGAACTCCAGATCGGGGAACTGGGAACGTTCCAGCTCGGAATCGAGGGGCCGCTCACCTTCGCGTTTTCTGCTGAGGCGAAAGGCGCGGAGGAGAGCGTCGTGAAGAAGGGGTGTCCCCAGATTTCTGCTGAGGCAAAAGCTGCACTGGCGGTCGGGAAGAAGCTCAAAAAGGCGAAGATCCTTCTGGCTCGCGATCAGGATGTCTGGTCTTTCACTTTTGACGCAGATAAATTCAATTTCAGCGGTCTGACCTTGCCGGAGGGCGAGGAGATGGACCGGGACAGCTTCTTCGCCGAACGTGTCGAATATCTCCATATTTTTCATCAGGCGATTGAGGCGTACTTCCGGAAATATGTGGAATGCGTTACAGGAAAAACGCGTGGGGAAGTGGAAAAAGACATCAAAAAGTGGGCGGAGGATCGGGAGTCGTTCTGAGTGCTTTTGCCGAAGACGCGGGGATAATGGATTCCGTGTCCCGGGGGAAGGACAAGCAGAGAAAAAGCTGAACAGCGAATGTCAACCAAAGGAGGCCAACATGTCAGAACTTTTCAACAACGGAGCGGCGCTTCTCAGAATTTATACGGCGGAAAAGGATCAGGTGAATGGAATTCCCCTGTATGAATGGCTGGTGCAGAAAGCCGTGGCGGAGGGATTGTCCGGGGCAACGGTGCTTCGCGGAATCGGCGGATTCTGTTCCAGCAATCCGGTCCTTGCTCCGGAATTCCGTGGATTTCAAATCAATCAGCCTGTTCTGGTGGAGATTGTCGATTCGGAAAAGGATCTGGAACAGTTCATCCTGAAAATCGACGGCCTGATCCCGCGCGGTCTGATGACTTTGCAGCCGGTTCAGACCCGTTTCTACGGAAAGCGTTGAGCATGGCCGGTTCAAAGGACGGCCTTCCGTCGAAGGATTTTTTACGGGGCAAATTGTTCCCGGTCGCGAAACTCTGTGTGAAACTGGGAATCGCGGCGCTTTTGATTGCATGGGTGGTTGGAGAGGACGGAAGGTCGATGGTGGAGTCGATCCGCCGGATGAATCCTCTGTGGGTTTTCCTGTGTTTCCTTGCTCTGCTGGCTCAGATGGCGGGAACGGCTGTCCGGTGGAAGTTCCTGATAGCAAAAGAGCTGAATGTTTCTTTTTATGAGGCGTTCCGTCTGACGGCAATCGGATTGTTCGCGAACATTTTCATTCCTGCGGGAGCGGTTGGAGGGGATGTGGTCAAGGCAACCCTTCTGGCGTCCAAGACAGGAAAGGGAAAACGGGTGGAGGCGACAATTTCGATCCTGGTCGATCGTATTGTCGGTATGGCGGGATTGTTTCTGCTCACGCTGATGCTGTTCCTCATATTTCTGCGCCGGATCGTCGAGCTGCCGCCTGCTGCGGGCTTTCTGGCATATGCTTTAACCCTGATGTGCATTGCCGGACTGCTGGTGACGGTGGTTCTTTTTTTTCAGGATTTCATTTTCCGCTGGAGTCTTGCCGCAAAACTGCTGGCGTTTGCTGATCGCTGGATGCGCGGAGTCCCCGGCAGTATTGTCCGTTCGGTTTCCGCGTACCGTTCCCGCTGGAGGGCGCTTTTCTGGACGACTTTTTTTTCCGCGTTTCTTCTGCATCCCCTTCTGATGCTGGCGATGTTTTTCCCTCTGTATGGAGAGCTGAATATACTGCCGGAGGCGGGAGCAACAATGACTGCTGTCGCCTATGGCAATGTCGCTTCGGCAATTCCTTTGACCCCTGGTGGAGTCGGAACCCGGGATGCCGTCATTAAGACGCTTCTTTCCTCCTGGGGTGTACCGGAAAGTTCCGCTGCAACTGCGATGATTCTTTACACTTCCATGCTGCTGCTGATCGATCTCCTTTCCGGAATCGCGTTTTTCCTCCCGGATGGATGGAGGAAGAAAGAAAATGGCTGTATCAATACCGCTGAACCGGAATGTGCGGAATGTAGAAAATAAAGGAGTCGTTTCAGCCGGAACGGTCCGTGATCCTGCTCTTCCCTGAGGGGCGGGGATTTCTCCCTCATTTTAGTTCATGCCTTTCAGGTATTGATATCTATAGGAAAGAAGCATTTGCTATTTCCATAACATCTGATATAATAAATGGGGGAAGGTGTTCTTTCGTTGGAAAGGTTGTTGATGCCTCGGGGAGAGCTTTTTTTCGGGGATGAATTCCGTATCGGGAGAATTCAAAACGGAAAACCGTATTTCAGGAGGAGTCCAGATGAACAGACGTGAATTTTTGAAAAGCGCTCTCGCGCTTGCCGCGTTTACTCCTGTGGCCGGTCTTTTTGCAAAGGCCGCTGGAACGGGAAGAATCGTACCGCCGGCAACGGTGTATTTTACTCCGGAGCTCTCACCGGAGAGTGTGATTCGCATGTACCGGGTTCTGGGGCTTGCCCTTCCGGGGAAGGTGGCGGTGAAGGTACATTCCGGAGAAAAGGGAAATCAGAATTACCTGCGCCCGGAATTTCTGCGTCCGATGGTTGAAGCCGTCAAGGGGACTGTCGTCGAATGCAACACTGCCTATGAAGGCGCTAGAAATTCCACGGAAAAACATCGAAAGCTCATTGCTGAACACGGCTGGACAAAACATTTCAAGGTCGATCTGATGGATGCCGAAGGTCCGGATCTGGTTCTGCCCATTTCCAGAGGAAGGGTCCTGAAACGGAATTATGTCGGGAAGAATCTGGTGAATTACAATTCCATGCTGGTTCTTTCCCATTTCAAGGGGCATCCGGTTGCCGGGTATGGCGGTGCGTTGAAACAGCTTTCCATCGGCTGTGCGTCCATCCGGGGGAAAGCGCTGATTCATTCCGGTGGTGTTTCCGGAGATCAGGTAGAGTGCTGGAAACACATGGCAGCTCCTGAGATTTTCGGCGATGCCATGGCGGAAGCCGCTGGAACGATCATGGAGTATTTCAAAGGCAGAATTGCTTTTGTCAACATGGTATGCAATCTCTCCGTCGACTGCGACTGCTGCGCCGTGGCGGAAAATCCCTGCATGAAGGATATCGGAATTCTCTCCTCAACCGATCCCGTGGCCCTGGATCAAGCCTGCATGGATCTGATTCGCCAATCCGGAGATCCCGGCCGCGACCATTTTCTGGAGCGTGTGACAACTCGCGGAGGAACCAGAGTCATCGACACCGCGGCAAAACTGGGGATCGGAACAAAACAATATAAACTGGTTCGTCTTGGTGCCTGACAGAACGTTCTTTCCAAAAGGAAGAATGTTTTTCTCTATTCCTGAATTTCTTGCGCCCTGCTGTCTTTCCGGCGGCAGGGCTTTTTTCGATAAAAGAGTGCAAAAATAAAGGAATTCAGAAAAAGAGGGTTTTTCAACGGTTTCCCCCTCTTGACAACAGGATGGTTTTATAGTATAATTAAAGTTATGTAATAAGTTGTATGATAATGTGAGAAAGCGAGTGTAAAATGGGGCGGCATAAGAATACAGACGGGACTTTTGTGCCAGTCGGTTTGAAAATCCGTTTTGAAATAGTCAACAGGCTGTATCAGACGCCGGGGAGGTCAGTCAAGATTCCTTCTGCGCGGGAACTGGCGGCGCGCTTTCATCTATCGCCCTCGACAGTGACGCTGGAACTTCAGAAGCTGGTGCGCGAAGGATATCTGATCGGCAAACGCGGCTCCGGAACCTATACGAATCCGGACAAGGTCCACTTTATTCCCGGAGCGATCAGCCATAAGGTGGTTGGCATTCTGGTGGCTGATGGAAAACTGCTGGTCTATGATGCGATTGACTGGGCGGCGCAGGGTTGGTGCGGAATGGCACTTTCTCCGGATATCGCCCGCCCCCGATTCGTAACCTTGCTGACTGTTTCTGAAGAGAATATGCTGGAAGAACTGAACTCCCAAAATCTCTCCGGGCTGATCTGGATCCACCCGCACTGGGATTATTACGGGATCATCCGGAAACTTCAGAAAAACGGTTTACCCACGGTCGCTGTAAAATGCAATGAACCGGACATCCCCTCAATTGATTATTCGTTCTTTGAGAGCGGTTGTAAAATCGCAAAACTGGCAGCGGAGGAAAAGCGCCGCCTGATCTTTTATGCACCGACAAATAAAGATATCTGGACCCTTCAACGGGTCGCCGGAATAAAGGATTATATTGCGCATCATCCGGAAGCAAAGATGAAGTTGGAGATTTTCTCCTCGGTTCAGAAGTGCACGGAAGAGCTGGAAAAAAAATTCGCCGCCGGTGAAATTCCCGATGCCTTCTATGCTAACGGCGAATATGTTTTCGTCATGATGGATCTTGCAAAGAAGTACCGGATCGACATCGTCGACCGCTGTCGTCTTTTCGCGGAAGAACAGCATATTATCAAATCCGGGAAATTTCATGGCTATGTCCTTCGCTATCTGTTCCAGGAAATCGGAGAAAAAGCTGCGGAAATGATGGCAGAACTTCTGAAAAATCCTGCAGCTCGCTTTCCCGTTTATCATACGAAATCGGAACTGATCTTCCGCAGCAGAACGGAACCGCTGTAATCGGTAGCCGTCAGAATTGATATACATTTTTTAAGTTGCAGAATGGCATATCGGAAAAAAGAAAAAGGTAATTTTCCATGTTGAAATTTTCCATGATGAGTCTCTGTCTATCGGAGAGTCTGACGGCAGAACAGATTGTGAAGGAAGCCGCGGAACTCGGTCTGAAGGGCATCGACTGGACCAGTGCGGCATTCCGCGGAGACTCTCCGGAATTTCTGAAAAAAATTTCCGAAGATGCCGGCCTGAAAGTTGTCTGTTACATTCCGTTCCTGACGAAACTTTCCAGAAAGGAAAACGGCGGATTTGACGAACTGAAATGGGAACTGGATCGTGCAGTCGGAGTCGGCGCGGACAAGATTCTTGTCCCGACCATGCCGATCCCCGGACTGCTGGACCGCAGAGAAATTCAGAAACGCTGGCTGGAGGTGCTGGGATGCGCAGCAGAGGAATGCGCCGCCAGAAATCTGATTCTGACGGTCGAAAATTTTCCGGGAGAACTGAGTCCAGTCGTTACCGCGGAGGATTTTTTCCTGTTCCAGCGGCAGATTCCCTCTCTGCGCCTGACCTTTGACGCAGGCAACGCCTTCACCGGAGAAGATCCTGTGGAATCGTTCCGCAGAACCTTCCGTTTTATGATTCACATGCATTTCAAGGACTTCCAGGTCCGCGACTCGGAAGCTCCCGGATTCTGGCGGGGGCTCGACGGCCGCTGGTATCGTCCTGCTCTGATCGGCAAAGGCGCATTCGATCACTCCCGTATGATCCGTGCCGTGGAGGAAAGCGGCTACTCCGGATGGATCAATATCGAATATGAAGCCAATGATCTTCCCCGTATGACGGGAATCCGGCTCGCGTTCGAGTTTCTCAAACAAAATTCATTGCAATTCAAATAAACAGAAAGGAAAGAAAAATGAAGAAGGGAAAACCATTTCTGCTGCTGGTTCTCCTGCTGACCGCCGGACTGCTTTGTGCAGAACAGATCCCGCTGACAACGGAATCCGCTCTGAAATCATGGACAAAGACGATTCAAGGCGTCACACTGGAGAACGGTTACGTCAAAATTGAACCGACTGCTGAGGATCTCGTCAAAGGGAAAGGTCTTCTCGGAATATGGAAACCGGTCATTCTCAAAAAATATGCCGGGAAAAATGTGATTCTTTCCGCGGAACTGATGCTGAAAAATGTCTTTGCCCTGCCGAACGTGAAATACAGCGGCACCAAGTTCATGATCCATTTCCGGAAAGATGGAAAAGAGATCTACCGGGGAGCTGCGGACCGTCTGGGAAGCGCTCCATGGAAAACATACGAATTCCGTTTCACGGTTCCCGCCGACGGCAGATTTATCATTTCCCTGGGAATGCAG
>CASEYW010000155.1 GCA_949292215.1 uncultured bacterium | reverse complement strand
CTGGACCCGCGAAGAGGTCGATGCAAAACTCCACGGCATCATGGTCAGCATCCACAATGCGGCAAGAGAAGCCGCTACGGAATTCGGCGAGCCCGACAACTATGTCCTCGGTGCCAACATCGCCGGCTTCCGCAAGGTCGCGAATGCGATGATCGATCAGGGAATCTGATCGGATCGTCTGTTCCAGATCAAAGCAAAAAATCCCGCGGGACTCCACTTCCGCGGGATTTTTTTTTGGATTTGCGGAAGGCTTCCGTACAGACCTTTCCTGATGCGATTTCCGGAAACACACGGAATCAGAAAAGAGCAACCATCTTTCTTGCAAAAACAGACAGGGTTCGCATAGTAGGATCAGGACTCTTTCTCTCAAACATTTTTATCGGAGGCTTCCCATGACCATTCGCCGGATTCTCTTTCTGAGCCTTTGTTTTGCGTCCCTCCGGATATATGCGGTTCCGTCTGTCATCCCGGCAAAAAGAGTTCTGTTCCAGAGCTTGAAAAAAACAGCTGAGAGTTCCTGAAAATAACCACCCTTCTGCCGAACAGCAAGGAACTCGGTGGATTTTTTACAGAAGGCCCGATCGAAACGGCACCGTGGACCGCAGACTGGAACTCTTTCAGAATGGGAAAATGCTGATCCTGCTGCGAAGCGGCGGCAGGATGTACATGCAGCTCTCGGAAAACTGGCATCGGCTGGAGTTTCCAATCCCCCGAAATTGGCGAATCGGATGCCGGGAACGGACTTTGCGCAGAAACTCCTCAAAATATTTCAGGACACACAGATCAAAACGTCGCCGTCCAATACACCCTAGACGAAGAAAATTGTAAAATCTTGACTGCCATAAGATCACAATCGACATTCCACAAGACAATGCCTCCCTTTTGAAACTGGGAATTTCCGCAGAACAGTTGAACAAGAACCGGTCTGCGGTTCTGAAAAACAGCTTCGCAGCCGCATTGTGATTTTCTTCGATAAAAAAAACGGCATTTGCCGGAAAACGGAAGAATACCCGCCAACCGGGAAAATGTTCCCGAATCAGTTTCAGGAAACTCTCACCAATCTTGAGACGGGATTTCACTGGCTGGCAAGCTGTTTGAAATTCCTCAGGAGAACTGCCGCGTCATAAAAAATCCGGAGGAGTTCAAACAAGCGATTCTTCCCTGGGACAAGCGTGGCAAATAAGTCATTCTCAACCGTTCCGCCGCCATCCAGACGACGGAACGGAATCGAACCGGAAGAGAAATATCCGGCAGACAAAACAAGTATTAATGATAGGCAGATCCGCTGTACGGATCCGCGGGAGTGTTCGGAATGCCTTTGGCGGCGATTGCGGCATCGATTTCTTCAATTCGGTCGATGGAGCCGTCGAGGAATTCGAAAATACGGAGACGAGCCTCTTCAAGACGAGCTCTCACGCCTGCATTCCGCAGCTGAATCACCTCCAGGCCGAACGGCTTAGCCGTGGCCAGCCAGTCGGCACGGAAATGAACGTCGAATTCGTCGAGGGTGGCGATTGCGGCAGGGATCAGTTCGTTGGCGACTTTCTTCAGAGCCGTCCGGTTCTTTTTCCCGTAGGCTTTGAGGAGCTCCCTGCGGAGAAGAATTTTGGCAGAGACAGCATCCGCAAGCGCTCCGGCAACCTGAAGTTCGGGGAACGTTTCCGGATCGGAATCGGCTACCTTTGCAGAAATCTCCTTCATCATCTTCTCATAAGTTGGAAGGAGTGTGGAATCCTCATTCATCAGCGAAGTATAGACCATTCCCAGCAGAGGATCGTCCCAGAGAAGCTGTTCCGGACGGATCTCCTTCTCTCCGCCGGAACGAAGATGGCGGCTGAACGCGGAAATGGCAAGATAAAGATCGTAATCCGCGCCGCAGATTGCTTTCAAGCGGGAGGAGAAAATCCGATTGTCGTTCGGCAGGAGACCGTAAGCGAGACCGGCAGCGAATTCGAGTCCGGCATAGGTGGAACGATAGGCGCAGTAACCGCCGTTATCGCCCCACATGGTGAAGAAAATCTCCTTGAGCGAGGTTCTCCGGCAGGCTTCAATGCAGGGAACAACCGTGGAAAGAGTCTGGGAATGGTCATACCAGCAGCGGGACCAGGTCCAGACGCCGGAACCGAGAATCGGTTCAGAGCCGAGAGAACGATGCAGTTTGATGAAATCCTCGTAGAAATCGGCATCGGTATGATAGTAGTCCCAATAGCAGAGCTGAACGTTTTTCGGGATCTTCGCTTTGACCTTCGCAGGGATCTTTGTCTTTCGATCATAATAGTCCATGTTTTTGCTGCCGAGACGGAAATACATGTCGGACCAGATGATCGGAGAAAGCCCGTTCTTTTGACAGATTTCATTTACTTTCCCGAGATGGCGGTTGAACAGATCAAACGCATTCTCATACCCGTTGCGGTCCATGAAACGTCCGCGTCCGAGGTCATGAGTCTCGTCCATGCCGATGTGAATGCGTTTGCTGGAAAGAGCCTCCTTCCAGAACTTGACCATCTTTTCAATGAGTCTGTATGTTTCCGGAGCATCAACCAGCAGGACCTGCGAGGTATCACGGACTTTGCTGCGATAGGGTTCCCAGCGGAGGATCTGTCCCAGGTGTCCGAGAGTCTGGATGCAGGCGATCAGTTCGATTCCGAGTTTTCCGGCAAAAGCGTCAAGTTCTTTGAGTTCCTCCATGGAATAGGCGCCGCGCATGTATCCGAAAAAGGGCTCACCTGGCATCTGATAGGTGTCTTCCGTGTAGAGCATCGCCATATTGTAGCCCATGAGAGCGATTTTTATAAAATAGTTCTTCATGAACCCCACAGTGAAGACTTTATTGCGGGAGCAGTCGATCATGATGCCGAGAGTCCGAAACGAAGTGGACTCCTTTGCGGAATACCCCGCCATTGCGGAACCGATTCCCCGGGCGAATGCAGAAAGAGTTCCGCCCTCAATGACAACCTTTTCCTTTCCATTTGTCACTTTCAACACTCCGGAAGCGGCCTTTTTGAAGACAAGCTCCCGTTTCCCCTCCCCGTCACTGATCTTCTCCGGATACTCCGCACTGAAAAACTCCAGCATGGAATTCAGTTCCGGCGAGACTTTCTTTTTGTTCCAGAAAAATTCTGACATCTTCCATCTCCCTGTTGTTTTTTGGTGGATAGAGGATACATTAAAAGAAAAAAAGGAAGATAAAATGGATTTTTCCACTCCCTGCATTGTAAAAAACGAATCCGGAGGAGAAGTCAATTATTCCCCGATCCCGGTCCGTTTTGCCCGGGAACTGGACAAAACGGGACTGCGTATCCATGTTTTTTACGAGAATGTCACCTCGCCTCCAATCCGGAGCATGCCCTCCCCCACCGAACCGCTCCGAACCTTCAGCTTCTACTGTCTGCTGCAGCTCCTCGACGGAGACGGTTTTTTTTATGATCCGGAAAAAGAGGAAATCCGCCGATTTGCCCCCGGTTACGGTCTTCTCGTTCCCCCGTCCGTCCACCATCGTTACGGCGGATTCGAGAAAAGCTTCACCGAAGATTCCATCTGTTTCTCCGGTCCCGCCGCAGATGCACTTTACCGCACAGGACTTCTCCACAAAGGAATTCTCTACATGGGACAGGAAAGGAGAATTCTTCCTATCATCCGGCTGATCCGGGAAGCGACCCTTCCTTCACAGTTCGCGGCGACGGCCCTCCTCCTGAAACTTCTGGTGGATCTGCACAGCGAAAACCTAAAAACCAATACGGAAAAAGAATCCCCGCACACGAAACTGAACCTGTTGATGCGCGAAATCCGCAATTCCCACCGCTGGTGGACCGTCGAAGAGATGGCGGAATATGCCAATCTGAGTGAAAACAATCTCCGCAAACTCTTCCGGGAACAGACCGGGACCTCCCCGAAACATTTCCTTGATCAGCTGTGGCTCAACCGTGCCATTGACCTGCTCTGCTCAACCGACCTCTCCCTCGCAGACGCCGCACGGAAAACCGGATGCGCCGATCCCTACTACTTTTTCCGGCGGTTCAAAAAACTCACAGGTTACACCCCAGCGCAGTATCGCAGAATCTATGGGCGGAAATACCCCTCAGGCAAATACACAGGTTCCCTATAAAACAAAGTTTGTGCAGAAAAGAAAAATCCCCCCGGTTTTCCTGGAAAACCGGGGGATGGCGAAGTCTCTCTCCTTCGCCTTACCAGTTGTGATAAGCGTCCACGTCGTAGAAATCAAGTTTATCGATATAAGGTGACCAGGAATCAGAAGCCTTTGCATCCTCCGCGATCACCTTGAGCGGACCGGTTACACCACCGCCGCCCCAGCGGTCGAAAACGCGGATCACCAGTGTATTGTCGGCGCCGAACTTCACCAGTTTTTCCGGAATCGGATAGTTCCGCTGAGCCTCGTAGCACTTCGGATTGTTTTCGAAGGTGGTTTCTCCGATTTTTGTTCCATTCCAATAGGTCCAGTCACAATCGTCGATCGGACCGCCGATGAGTCGGATCGTATGTCCCTTCCAGGATTCGGGAATTCTTACCGTGCAGCGGTACCAGGCATAGCCTTCATACTGACGTTTCAGCGCTTTCGGCGTATTTGCCGGATAGCGGTAATAGGGATTCGTCTGCTGATGTCCCTGATCCTCCCATGCCAGGCCGAGTTTGATCGGGACAAATCCCTTCGGATCGGAAACGCTGCCTTTGTTTTGCGGATCAAATCGGATGCCGCACTGCTCCGGAACAGTCTCTCCGTAACAGAAGCGGAGCGTGTTGTGACGCGATTTCGCCGCCGTGAAAAGTTTCAGATCTTTGCCAAGACCAATGTTCATATTGGTGAAAATCGCAGACCAGACCCGCGCCACCTTTTCCGGATTCCAGAGACCGTCGATCCGGTCAGGAGACAGATTCAGCACCACGGTCGCAGTGGAAATCCGGTCAAGTTTTGCAAAGAGTGCTGGTTCTGTTGAGACCATCCAGTCCGGAGCGGAAACAAGAACCGGCAGATTCCGTGCCTCTCGGAAATAGAGATCTGCTTCCGGAATACCAGCAAACAGCGGATCGTTCTTCGGCACCGACGCCCGGAACAACGATTTCTCCCCACGTTTCAGATTCCCCGGCAGCAGTTCCAGCGGCGCATCCGGAAGCGCAACCACCGTGACGTCGCCGGACGCAAGTACTTTTTTCAGGGCGTCGCGTCTCTTTTCCGGAACGGGGTTCGCACCAAGAATCAGCACTTGCTCCGAACGAATTTCCCAGAGATGTTCCGGTCTCAATTTCCGGTATTTCATCCCCATGCGCTTGAGAAGCGATTCGCTCTTTTCGTCGCCGAGGAATCCGACTCTCTGCGGGCCGATCGGTACAAAACGCTTGCCCATCTCAACGAGCAGGTTGTCCACAAGACGCGTCGCCGCCGGATCTTTGAGATACCGGTTCGTCACATCCAGCTGACAGAAAAGAACAAGTCCATGTTCCCTGCGCAGTTCCATCAGGGAAGCGAACATGAGATTGAATCCGCAGTCGACAATCGTCCGGAAATTGCCGTAGCTCGGCTTGCGGATCACATTCCCGGAGACGATTCCACCGTTGCCGCATTTCCATTTCGAACGCGGATAGTGCGGACTGTTCTCCGCGGAAAGCACAAACGCCGGGACCGAATCCGCCGCACCGCGCCAGTTGCTGAAATCCTCCTCCTTCAGCCCGGCAACATACGGACTCTCCGGAAGACGCAGAAACGCATTGCGGTAACTCGGAGATTCAAATACAAGATTCGCAAGATTGCAGGCCTTCTGTTCAAAAATCAGAATTTTCAGTCCGCTTTCGATCAGACCGGCCTCCTCCACCTGTTTGAGGAGCTCGGGATTGGCATTCTTCAAGGCATTTTTACCGATGATCAGAAGACGGCACCGTTTCACGTCATCCAGCGTTTCGACCTTGCGGAAGGGGAAGCCAGCCTGTTTCAAAAGAGTTTCCGTCGCGCCCACGGGATCATACAGTCCGGCGGAAACATCACGGAAATCCGGACGGACACGCTTCGGGAAGAACTGAAGCGCAAACACATCCTCCTGAATCAGGTTGTCATTTTTCAGTGCCATGAGCCGCAGTTCCGCATTGGTCCGTTTGTAGACTTTCGGAGCGGTAAGTTCAATCGGCAGTTTCAGAATTGCGCCGGGTGCGGCGGTTTCCGTCATTTCCCCATGCTGGACGGTCCGACCATCCATTACGAGCGCCCAGCGATATGTCACGGTCTGATCCGTGGTCCGGTCATTCACAACGACCACACTTTTCCGGAACTTTTCGCCCGCGAAGAACGCATGATCCTTGTTCGTGAAATCCTCCGGCATTCCGCCGAGGAAAATCAGCAGAGGTTCGAACGAAGCGCGAATCACATCATGAAGTCCCTCCCGCTGGGAATAATCGGTCATCAGATGTTTCTGGGTTTCGCTCCAGCCGACTGTGACATCGGGTTTGACTCCCGCAGTCTTGACATTGTTGTCCAGTTCATAGACCACGTTATGATCGTTATACGTGCGTGCGGTCCGGATCATGTCGCGTTCCCCCGGGAAGTCGCCGAGCGCCGACATGTCGTATGCGCGCCACGCCTTGACCACATTCCGGTACAGCATCGCCCCCAGGTCCAGCATATTGCGGTTCCAGTTCGCATACGGCGAACTCAGCCACATATTCGAATGCGGAATGGGACGGTCCTCCCTCGCAAAAACGGCATCACCGAAATAGCGCGCCGCATGTTCCGCTGCGAGTTCAAATCCGCTTTTGCTGAGATCGCCCGTTTCAAAGTGCCAGAACTGAGCCGGATACGGAAACGCAGACTCCACCACCATCAACGGCTGCGTGTGCTTTTCCGACCACTGTTTCGGCCAGTCCTCCTGCTCCTGAAGCGGAGTCCCAAGCGACTGGTAGTTCATGGAAGTAAAAATCTTTCCCGAATTTCCTCCCGCATGCTGGAACAGTTCGCGGCTCGGATCCAGTGACCGCATCACTTTTTCCGCGGTTTGCGCCCGTTTGCGCGCATGGATCTTCGAAACAGGAACATACTCCGTATCATTCAGTTTTGCCGGGTCCTGATCCCAGGCATAACCGCAGGTGTTGAAATCGGTGTACCACATCAAAATCGAAGGATGATTTCCGTAATGCTCCAGGAAACGAACCACTTCCTTTGTATAGCCGTTCAGCTCCTCGTCCTCGTAAGGTGGCATCTGGAAGAGATTGTACAGCCCCTGCCGGTCCGATTCCTCCAGATACTCCTTCCATGCAACCTGAGATGTTTTTCCGAACGGATCGAACCGTACGGAGTCATAGTTCATCTCCTTGATATGCGCAACATACTGTCCGGCCGCCTTCGGATTCCCGAAATAGTAGCGCAGACGGTTCAACCCCGGACTCGACCACATGCGCATGCGCATTTTTCTGCCGTTCATCCGGAATTCGCCGTTTTCCACCCAAGCCTCGCGGAATCCGAAATCTTTTGCGGGAAGCGTGTCGGCATCTTTCCCATTGCGTACCAGTGAAACACTCATGGAATAGAGATTCGGCGTTTCGACATCCCACAGAACGGGGTCTTTCCAGGAACCTCTGAAGATCACAGACTGTTCGGGAGAACCGTCGAGAACGAGCTTTTTCACAAAAGACTTTTCCGTTTTTCCATTGCGCCGGAAATCGAACCGGACCGAAGCATCCCCCTTGACGCCGGTCGGATTCTGAATCCTTGCGCGCATGACAAGTTCTTTCCTGCGGAACGACGGCAGTGCAACCGCAGCTTTCATGGCAACGTTCGACGGTGCATTCTCCAGCCAGACATCATCCAGCGCAATCTCGCCGTGATCCCCGATGCTCGGAACCCCCTGCCACAGACCGACATAGTGGCGGTCGATAAACAGAGTCAGGACGTTCCCGCCGTTCTTGGCAAGCAGCTCCGTCACATCCAGTCTCCGCGCGTTCGGCACGACGGGAAAGGTTTTAAAATCCTGCCGGAACTCGTCGATGAGTTTTCCGTTCAGATACACACGTCCCGCGTCGCCGTTGAGATTCGTGAAATTCAAATAGATCCGTCCATTTTTCCGCAGATCGGCGGGAACGTCAAAGACGCGCTGATACCATCCCGCCCGGTATTTGATGAGCTTTTCTTTGTTCCACAGCCAGTTCGCAGAGACAAGTTTTCCATTTTTATCGCGATAAATCTGATAGAGCGGCGAACGGAAACTGCCCGGCACGCGCATGTATCCCCACTCGCCCGCAGGCGGCGCATATGAGAAGTCATTGACCGGAATCACGCGCCAGTAACCGTTCAGGCAGACACCGCTGCGAACCCCGTCTCCGGTTCTCTGCGCATCGGAAAGATCCCAGAGCGGTTTTTCCACCGGCCGGACGGCAGTTCCGGAAAGGCGCGCCATCTGCTCTTTCGAAGGCACAACCGTGGGAGCCGTCAGCACGATCCCTTCCACACCCTCCGCTGCGGAAATTTTTCCGAAGGGGGTTGGCAGTGCAACCGATCCCTGAACAGCATCATCCAGCAGGAAGGAGAGAACGGCACCGTTCTGTTTCAGAACAATCTTATGCGGCTCATCCAGTTTCAGAGTATAAGAGGATTCAACGGTTTGCGTTTTCCCATCGGCTTCAACGATCATGGAAAGTTTTCCGGAAGCGCCCATTGCCGTGAAGGAAATCGTTTTCCGGGCGGTGCCTTTGAGAGTCAGCAGTTTTTTCGGACCGGGGAAACGCGCCTCCTTTCCGCGGAAGGCAAATGAAATGCTGTTTCCGTCACGAATCGCCGGAGCAAGGGAAAGGGATGCCGTCTTCTCTCCGGCGCCGCCGGAAGCCAGCATGAAAATTTCCGACGCATTCAGCACTTTGTTGAACAGTTTGATTTCGTCATAAACGCCATCGCCGACATTTGCCTTGAACCGGTCGGTGCTCTCCTGTCCGAAATAGAGATTCAGTTTCGTCGGCTCCTTGATAGGTTTGAGTGCATTCGGGACGATCCGTTTGCCCGCCTCGCGCCCGTTGATGTAAAGCCGGACCTCTCCCTTTGCCTGTTCCCACGTGAAGGCGACATGAGTCCAAACCTCCGGTTTAAAAAGATTCTTTTTGAGAATCTGGATTTGTCCGGGAGAACAGACACTCAACTCAATGTTGCCGCTTTTGGCTTTGATGAAATAAAAGCGGAACCCTTTCCAGCGGGCGTCTCTTCCGGAAAAAATCCAGTGTCCTTCCGGATCGGTCTCCTTCCAATGCGGTTTGAACCAGAAGGAAACGGTTCCATTGTTGCAGTCCATAGCGGGCATGTCTGTGAATGTAACTGCCGTCACCTGATCGTAGGCATGGCGCTTCACGTCAAGCGCACGACCGATAACGCCAGGTTGATATCCGGCACGACCGTGGACAATTCCGGATGCGACTTTTGTCCCTTTCGGGCCGACCACCTCAGCGGAGTCATCCATCGGCATATAAAACACGGGCTCCGCCGCCATCAGGGAAAACGGGAGCAGCAAAGATAAAATGTACAGACAGTTTCTCATTACAGGGTCCTTTTCTCAAAGATTATTTGCCGTTCCGGACCGCAAGTCCGGAGACTTCTTCCGGTGAAAGAGCGCGGTTGAAAATTTTAATATCGTCATAGAGTCCGCATCCGGTTTTCGACTGAACCGGTTTTCCTTCCGCGCCGAGGAAAAGAAGAATTTTCACCGGATTTGCCAGCACCTTGTGTGCCCCGGGAACCGTGCGCTTGCCGATTTCCTTCCCGTTGATATAGAAATGGACTTCGCTTGCCTTTGTATCCCAGGCAAACGCGATATGAGCCCATTCTCCGGCTTTCAAGGGATTTTTCCCGTAGACTTGTACCTGTCCGGGAATACAGACACTCAAATCAAGATCCCCTTTGCCATTTCTGAGGAGATAAAAACGAAATTCTTTCCAAGCCTCATCCCGGGAACTGATGATCCAGTTTGACTGTCCTTCTCTCCATTCCGGTTTGAACCAGAAGGAAACCGTCCCGGAGTTGCAGTTCATGGCGGGAAGTTTCCGGAAATCAGCCGTTGTCATCTGATCCGCGCTTTTCCAGTTGACATCCAGAGCTTTTCCGGCAACGCCGTCCCGATAGGCTCCCGTCCCGGCCACAATGCCGGAGGCAAGTGTCTCACCTTTTGCGTCCAGCACATTTGCAGAACCATCCAGCGGGATGTGGAATACCGGTTCCGCCGCCGTCAGACAGAGCGGAAGAACCAGACTCAGCCATTTCAGTTTTCGACTCATTCGACAATCCTTTCTTTTTTATAGATTTTTATCAAATAGAAAAATTTCTCCGTCTCATTCGCCAGCCCCGGATTTATGGGACCGTCAGAAGCACAACATTGTTCTTCCGCGCCTCCAGCCGGAAGGTGTTCCGCACTCCCCCGCCCGAAAGTTCGTATTCGCCGGTAAACCCGGAAAAGGACGCTTCACCTTCCGCATCGGTTTCCACTTCCAGCGAAGTTCTCCATTCGCGGGTGAAAAGAGAATGCAGGACCTCGTATGCCGGTTTGTGTGTAAAGTCCTGGCGGATCAGCCCTCCGTGGAAATAATTCTCACCGGAATTCAGATCCCGTGCGGAAGCACCGGCGGCATATCCATCCACCAGATTCCAGTAAACGGCGCCTTCCACGGCGGGATGACTGAACCAGATCCGATAGAGATTCCGCAGAATTTCCGACTGAATGTTCTCATCCTCCGCATTGCAGCTGTATGCGGGAATGGTACATTCGGTAATCTGAAGGGGAAGACCGAAGGAGGCGTAACAGTCGAGGACATCATAAATCCGTTCCGGATCGTAGTATGCGGCGGTCATTTCCGCCTCCTTCTCCCGGCGATGGAACATATGAAACTGCATGCCGATTCCGTCGATCCGGATACCGCTGCGGAGCGCCCGCTCAATCTGCATGAAATAGGCGCTCCGGTTTCCGTAGAAGCTGAGGTCGTCCCAGATCCGCTCCTGCATCTCGTTGATGAAGAGTTTATTCGCGGGGAAGAACTGTTCCGCGGTCCGGAAACTCCACTCCACATAGTCCGGCTCGGAAAAGAAAGCGGAACGGGAGTGGAACGACTTCCATTTATAAAAGGTCTCGTTGGTGACCTCCCATTCAGGAATGCGTCCGGCATAGCGCTCGCTCAGCTCCCGGAAACGTCTGACCAGCAGCATTTTCTCCGAATCGACATCCACTGGCATCCAGTCCGGTACATGGCAGGCATAATTCAGACAGTGGGCCTTCGGTTCAATGCCGCTGGCCTCGCAGAACTCCAGACAAAGCTCCACCGGAGGACGGCGGTATCTGCGGCAGCTCCCTTTGCAATAGCGGGTCCTTCCGCGTTCCGGTTCCACATCCCGCCAGTAGAACGGGAGCGTTGCAAAATGAAACAGCGAGCGAAACTCATGTTCATATTCCCGATTTCTCGCTTCATCCTCGAATTCCCCGAGCATGAAAAGATTCGCGCCGCATTTGAAATCGCAGCGTTTCTGAAGAATCCGGAGTTTCACACCGGAAAGGGGATGGCGGCCGGTATCCTCCAGACGGATCCGGCACCAGGCCTTCCGGTTCGCATCAATCCCCTGCTGAATGCGTGTTTCCATGTATTCCTGTTTTTTCCGAAAAGGAAGCAGAACGGCTTCCCGGTTCAGCAAGCTCATTTTTCTCTCCTTATCTTGTCACAGATACGGCCTCCATGCCAGATAGTTCGGATGGTTCGTACTGTAGGTCCCTGCGACTCTTGTATGATTTCGGCATTCAACATGACCATCCATAAAAGCAACGTTCATTGCCATGGAACCGTTATGCCGATAGGCTCCCTTTGCCTTTTTTTCCAGAGGGCCGTTTGTCTGCCAGCTCTCCAGGGAACTGCTCCAGAGCCACACGCGACCTTCATTGTTCGTTTCCAGAAAACCGAAGCGGGTCGAAGGCGTCCGCACCCGGTTCAGGCGGAACAGAATATATTCCCCCGCCGAGGTCTCTCCGCTCTGCATCTCTCCGGAGGTTGCTTCCCCGGTCATCGGAAGCCCGTACACATTTTCCAGATTCGCCCATTTGGGTGTAGGAAAGTTGGTATCGCTAGGTGGAGGAAATTCTTCTCCGCAAACGGCATTCCGATGGACAAATTGAGGCCAGCCCTTGCTCCTCGGAAAATTCAGAATGTCTCCGAATCCATGGTTTCCGTACCATTTGGTATATCCTTTCAAATTATACGGCACCCAGTATTCATCATAGGTGGAAGCATACTGGACCGCGGCCATTCCCAACGCTCGAATGGAATTTCCACAACCGATTGTGCGAGCCTTTCCGCGAGCGCTGTTCAACGCGGGAAGCAGAATTGCCGCAAGGATTGCAATGATTGCAATAACGACCAGGAGCTCTATCAATGTAAAATTTTTCCGCATAAAGCCATCTCCTATGCTGATTCAATTGTAATTTTCAAGGATATTCGTTCCGGGACTTCTTTCCCGGCAAAAACATCTCTCAGAACAGCAGAGATCTGCTTTCCATACTCGTCGAACGGCACCACATACGCCAGGCGATGGAACGGATGCCGGGACGGCACCACAATTCCGCCGGAAGCGACCAGAGTGCAGCGTTTATAAATATCCGGCTCCAGTTCCAGAAGATAATCTTCGATTGGATTGTATGTCAACATCTGTCCATAGATGGCGTCCACGGGAATCCCGTAGGAAAGAATATCCCGGATTTTCTCGTGTGCCGTGTAGCAGTCCTTCAGAAACAGGTTTTCATTCAGAACGATTCCTTCTTCACGGTATGCACGGAGAAGTCCGTTTGCTTCCAGACTCCACGGAAAGACATTCGGGTAAAAAACAACGTTTCTGCATCCCTTCCTGTAAAGAATTTTTCCGCACTGATAGCCGGCATCTTCAAAATCAAAATCGACAGAAGAAATCCCATCGCAATGGCATCCGCCCAGTACAAGAGGCATTCCCTCGCTGCGGAGACGGCGGCAGACTTCAAAATTCTGCGGTTCCGGATTGTGCCAGACAAGTCCGTCAAGCCGTTCATTCCGGATCTCTTCATAAACTTGATCGGGATCGGATACGGAAAGAGAAACCAGGTGAATGTAACTCGGAAGATACGGCAAATGATTCAGAAGCGCCCCCAGAAGCCGACTGCAATAGGAACTGTAATGAACCCCCATTCCATCTCCCATCAGAATTCCCACCAGAGGGACATTCTTTTCCAAAGGGCTTGAGAGCGGCATCTTGAATTTTGGATTTGTAAAAGAACCGATTCCCCGCTTGCCGATGATGTAGCCTTCCTCCGTCAGTGCCTTCATCGCCTTGCTGACAGTAGGACGGCTTACCTTGAATTTCCTGGAAAGTTCCAGAATCGTCGGCACCTGCACGGACTGTCCATTGGCGCGATAGATCTCATTCATCATATAACGCCTGATCTTCATGTATTCCGAAATGGAAGAGTCCGACATCATCTTCACCATTAGCATTTGTTAGCATTATTTAGCTTTATTTTAATTATACAACATTTTTCCGTTTTTGTCAATCCCCCCTTTTTGAAAATCTTCCATTTCGGTACTGCTTTTCCATGACAAAACAGAACCAGTGGAAGCGGAAAAGATTTCATCCTCGAAAGCATCATAAATTTTATTTTTTTTCGATCCCCCTCTTGACAGATTTTACCCAATATGCTATAATTAGAAAAAAAGAACATAAACGATTAGGATAAAGAATTGAAGATGGCAGTCACGATCAAAGATCTGGCACGGGAAGCCGGCGTTTCCGTATTCACGGTTTCCTGCGCATTGAACGGATTGCAGGGAGTTTCCATTCAGACACGCGCCCGGATTCTGGAACTTGCAAAAAACAAGGGCTATACCCGCAATTCTGCTGCTGCGGCATTGAAAACAGGGAAGAAAAACCGGATCGGTCTGGTCCTGTCCGGCTATGGGGACGGGCTCCCTTCCGAACTGGAACTGATTGCGGAATTTGAGGAGAACTGTTTCCGCAGGAACTGCGAATCCCGGGTGGAGCGCTTCATTTTCTTCAACGACGGGCTCCTCCCGACCTTGTTTCAGGACTCCCAGATGGCTGGAATTGTTCTCTGCGGATATTTTGGTCCGCAGACTATGAAACGGATCATGGAATCGGGCATGCCTTTCGTGCAGGTCAATGAACCAAATGAATCTGCCGCCATCTTTCCGGATCACGCAGAAAATGTTGCAAAACTTGTCAATCATCTGCTCCGGACAGGCCGGAAAAGAATCGCTTATCTGGATGGAGAGGAGAATCGTTTCATCATTACAACAGAAGGCAGACGCGGCTTTTTCGACACTCTGAAAACACATGGAATTTCGGCTGATCCATCGCTGATCTATGTCAATTCATTCGGAAGAAATTTCCAGGAGGATCTGGAGCTGGCAACGGAAAAACTGTTTCTGAACCGCCCGAATCCCGCGGATGCCGTCATCTGCCAGACCCCGGGATATGCAACGGCACTCATTCTTCATCTGCTGAAGCAGGGAATCAAGGTTCCGGAACAGGTTGTCGTCACCTGCCGCCTCTGCAGTCTGCATTATGCGACTTCGCACTATCCGCAGATGACCGTCTGCGCTCTGGATTATGAACGGCTGCTCCGGGAAACGTTCGAACTTCTCTCCACGCTCATCAAGGGAAAACAGCCAGACAATCCTGTCCGGAAAATGGAATGTTCTCTCCTTGTCCGGGAAACCTGATCTTGCCATATATAATCTAAAATATGAAAAAGGATGATTACGACCATGAGAAAACAAAACAAGAACAACGCAGATGTTCCCGCCGGAAACCGGCAGACGGGAAAAATCAGAAAAAGCAGCTGGAGAAGTTTTACATTGATTGAACTTCTGATCGTGATAGCGATCATTGCTATTCTTGCAGCCCTGCTTCTTCCAGCCTTGAACAAAGCAAGACAGAAAGCCAACGCAATCCGCTGTATCAGCAATACGAAACAACTCGGCACCGCCATGCAGATGTATGTGGATGATAATAGTGGATGGTATCCCACCATTTACAGCTGGTGCAATCTGGAAGGCAACAATGCAACGGGACTTTATCATGCTTCCAGCGGACTGGATCTCTATATGCCGGTCAAAATCTTCTTCGCCTGCCCGGAAGCACCCTATACTGAAAAGGACGGCCCGAAATGCCAGTCCTACGGATTGAATATCTCCATCGGCGGCGGCAGTTATGGGGTCTGGCCTCCGGAAAATAAATTCACCCGCTCTACAAAGCTGAAGAAACCCTCCATCGTCATCGGTTTTGCCGACAGTGTAGACAGCAAAGGCTCTCTCACCGCGGACCGTTTCATGGTCCGTTCCGAAACCTGGGGCTATCAGAGATGGTACGGCGAATTCCGGCATGGCATGCGGCCTTCCATCGCCTGGATGGACGGACATTCCTCTTCCGTACGCAGTTTTGACATTGATCAGAACACCAATCCCGCCTGCAAATACAACTGGTGGGATTTTCAACTCCAATATTAAGAACTGCACAAGGATCTCTACATGAACGCAAAAGCTATTTTCCTCGCTCTTTCCGCAGGAACTCTGTCCCTTTTTCTGACACCGCAGGCCCTCTGTGCTGAAACTGCACCGTTTCAGGAAATGAATTTCCGTTCCGGCAAAACTCAGGGATGGGTGATCGAACGGAAAAAACCGCAAACATCCTACTCCCTGATCCGGGAAAACGGAGTTCCCCTTCTCCGTTTTGAAACCACCCTGCGCGATGGTTCCGAAGCGATTCTCTATGCACCGCTCTCCAGAATTCCCGCCGCGAGTCCCTATGCCGTAAAACGCAGGCTGACCCTGCGGCTTTCGGCTCTCGGACCCGCACTCCCGGAAGACAACGCATCTGTCCGGATCATCTTCTCCCGGAAACGCATTCCTGCAGGATGGCTTGTCCTGCGCGGGACTGATGGCAAAAGGGGAATCGACGGGACCATTCCGGGCGGCGGCGCCCAGTGCCGCGATCTTACGTTCACCACCGATCTTCCGGCCGATATTGACCCCGATATCCGCCTGTTCTTCTTTCTCCGTTCCAAATCGGGAAAAGCCTCTCTCCTTCTGCGCAAAGCCGAACTGAGTGTTTCAGAGGAGAAGCGCCATCAGCTCACAACAGGCTGGAAGGCCAACATCGTCCCGCTTGATTCCGGAGAACTGAAGTTATCCATCGCTCCCGGAGAAGTCCGAAGCGGACATTTCACACTGAAAAACGAAACGGGAAAAACCATTCTGGAACAAACCATACGAACCGCGGCGCCCCTCCGGATTCCTCTCCGTGAAAAAGGATGGTACGAGGCGGAAGCAGCGGTCAATTACAAGGATGGTTCCCGAATCGTCACAAAAGCGACAGCCGCCGTGGTCGGCCCCGCTCTTCCGGATGAAATTCACCGCAACTCCAAGTACGGCTTCTCCCCGATCTCCATGCCTGAGGATCTTGCGCTCTATGCCGGCTGCCGCTGGTACTGGCACATCTGGAACATCAATCTCTACAAACGCGGTGCCGATGGAAAAGTCACGGGACACATGCCGGACTGGGAACGCAAAGAGTACGAGGAATGGAAAAAATCGAAAATAGCCTATCATCATGTTTTCGGCGGCAACTTTCCAGACTGGATTGCCGATCCCAAAAAACGCGGAATCAAATGCGCTCCCGCGGACTGGAAAGGGTTTTACGACGTGGTAAAAGCATGGGCAGAGGTCCACTCCTTCCGGGCAAAGGAGGAAGCATTCTCCGTCTTCAATGAGATCAACAATTCCTGGCGTGGAACGGATGAGGAACTGGTCAAACTCCACTCCGTTGCAGCGAAGGCGATCCGAGCGGGGGCACCGGGAGCGAAGGTTTTCGGTCCGGCGGCGTCCAATGTCAGCATCCCGTACCTGAAACGGCTGGTTGATCTCGGACTTCTCAACGATCTCGATGGTGTCAGTGCGCATCCCTATGTATGGGGGACTGCGCCGGAAGGAAAATTCATGACTGACATCATCCGTTATATGGAGTATCTCCGCTCCATCGGGAAAGGCGATATGCCGGTTCATTTCACGGAATTCGGCTGGACGACTCTGCCCGGCACCTGGCAGGCTCATGTCGATGAACTGACACAGGCTCAGTATGTCTCCCGCTCCTTCGCCCTGCTTTCGACAACCGGGATCGCCTCCGCCGTCTACTTTGCCGGATGGTATCTTCCAAAGAACGAAGGGGAACACGGCTTCTCTCTTCTCCGGCGGGACATGAGCCCGAAACCCTCTTACGCAGCCATTGCGAAAGCGATCAAAACCCTGACTCCGTTCGGGACTTCCGGACGCTGGATCAAGGCTTCGGAAACGACACATCTCGTTCTGCACAAACGTCCGGAGGGCGGACTGCTGGTGATCGCATGGTCCACCGACGGCAAAGGGGTCTTTCCCGCACCGGCCTCCATCACGTCCATGACCGACATGATGGGACGCAAACTTCCCCCCTTCCCTTCCGGCTCCATGATGAAATTAACGGAAAGCCCCGTCTACCTGGAAACGAATGACATGACCCTGTGGGATAAAATCCGAATTCAGGCGGTCCGTCGTACCAGCCCCGGCTCCGCGGAACGCCTGAATGCCGGAAACGGAACACTGTTCCTGGTCCCGGCTCCGCTGAAGGTGACAAACGGAACTGTTTTCTTCCCGGAAAAGATTCCGTTCGGTGATTATACAGTCTTTGTACAGGAAAAGACAGGGATGATTTCCGGAATTCAGTTCAAGGTTGTTGATCCGGTTTCCATCTCGGGAATTGAACTCGTCTGGCCGAAGGACGCGGGCCGGCCGGGAATCCGGGTTGTCTGCGAAGCTCAGCGCAGAATCGCTGCCGGCGGAACCATCTCCTGGAGAGTTCATGGACGACAAGCCCAAACCCGGAAGCTCGGTACCATGGACACCGGAAAAGGAAAAGAATTCTTCTTCCCCCTCGCGGAAAACGAGGTCCAGCCGGGCAAATGGTTCCGGGGAGAAGCCTCTGTCAGCTATCCCGTCAACGGACGGCTCCATCCGCTGAAAAAGGATTTCAGTTTCCTGATTCAGGTATGCAACGAACTGCGGAAGAATGATTTCTCGGCAATCCCCTGGTTCTCCACTGCCGACTGGCTCCGCTTCGGAGAACTTGCCACGGAAATTCCCGATCCTTACAAGCCGGAGGAATGTTCCGGAAAACTCAGAACCGCATGGAATCAAAAAGGACTCTTCATCCATCTGGATGTCAGAGATGACCATCAAATCCAGAACCGCAACGCGGGCGATCTCTGGATGGATGACAGCATTCAGCTGGCCTTCGATGTCGATGCGGGAAAACCGTGGACCGTCAACAACATGGTCCAAAGTTTCAACGGCCACCGGATCTTCGAATATGGGTTCGGACTCGGGAAAAACGGACAAACTCTTGCCTTCCGCTGGAGAGCCCACGGCGGGAACCTCACTCCGGGAATCCCGGATGGAGTCGAGTCAAACATCACCCGATCAAACGGTGTAACGCACTACCGCATCTTCTTCCCGTGGCGGACCCTGGGACTCACCCGAGCCCCGGAACGCGGTTCCACCATTGGATTTGCTGCTGCCATCAATGACAGAGACCCGGAAGGAAAACGGCACGGACTGCGTCTCTTCGGAGGAATCACAAATTCAAAAGACCCCAAGGAATATGGAACTCTCCTGATTCGATAAAACAGCGAAAAGAAATTACGAAACATGAAATCTTTGTATTTGAAACCAGCATGGAATCTGCCGGGCAAACCGCTGAAACACAGCTGGAATTCCATCGGGAATATTGACCAGTTCAAATGGTTTGTCCGGGGAGATGTCCAGAGCCAGCTGGCTCTGGCTAGGCGCGAACTCGGCATGACCCATATCAGAGCCATCGGCATGTTCGCATCCGAACTGAAAATTCTGGATTACAGTCCTCTCGAAGCAACTCTGCCGGAAAAACGGAAAAAAATCAACTATTCCGTCGTGGATTACTGTCTTGACAGCATTCTGGATGCGGGGATGAAGCCGGTTCTCATCCCGTGTTTCATGCCGGAGGAATTCGCTGCCGGAAATCAGAAATGCTGGGGAGCGAGCATCTGTCCTCCCCGGGATCTCTCCGAATGGACCGCGTTCCTGCGGGATGTCATGAACCATTTTCAGGACCGGTACGGAAAAGCGGAAATGCGTTCCTGGCTTTATGAAATCTGGAACGAACCGAATCTGGAGGAGTTTTTCTGGGCGGGTTCAAGGGAATCGTGGTTCCAGTTCTGGGAAGCAACCCGCCGGACCATCAAACAGACGGACTCCGCTTTCCGAGTCTGCGGACCTTCCACGGCAAGAGCGGACTGGATCAAGGATTTTCTGCTTTTCAGCCGGGATCACAACTGTCTCCCGGATATTCTGTCAACCCATGTTTACAACACGGATGCAAAGGTCAGAAAGTACATTCCTTTCGACGGCCCGGAAAGCGAACGGACAGAAGGATCCCCTCATTTTCTTTCCGGAGTTGTCCGGGGAGTACGGAAACTGACCGATTCACTCGGGTTTACCGGAGAGATCCACTGGAACGAATGGGGACGCTCCTCGCGGCCCTATGATCCATACCGGGAAACACCCCTGGAGGCGGCCTACATCGTCAAAACAATGGCGGAGGTCTCCCAGGAAGCAGACCAGTTCTCACTCTGGTGCCTCAGCGATGTCTACGACCAGTGCGGCTACACGCCGTCGGAGTTCTGCAATCATTACGGGATGCTGACACTGCATTCGCTGCGCAAGCCGGCCTACAAGGCGCATCAGCTGTTGAACCGTCTCGGGACATCGCAAATTGCCTGTGCCGGAGGAGACGCATTCCGCGGAGCAATCGCCACGGAAAACTGCGGAGAACGGAAAGTGCTCGTTTATCTCTATCCGGAAACGGTCCGGGATGTTCCCCCGGACCCGGTTTCCGTCTCCGTGGAACTGCCTGCCGGAGAACACCCCGCCCCCATTCTTTTCCGGATTGATTCCAGAGAAAACAATATCGCTGCGGAATGGAAACAGCTGGGGAGCCATCCTTATCCTGACAGGGAGGAGATCGCATACCTGCAGAGCCGGAATGCTCTTTCCGCCGCGCCAGAATCCGATGTTGCCATTGCAACGGGACCCGATGGGAAAACGGTTGCTGAATTCCGGCTGGAATGTCCGGGTGCTGCGCTCCTGGAGTTCTGAAACGGTTCCTATTCTGCAAAAGCGGCACGTCCAGCTTCACATTCTGATTTTGAAGTCTGTTTGCCGGAAAGCAGAAAGGTTCCGGACAAATCCGCGAAACGAGATTCGGAGCTCTGTTGAAACACGTCGGCATTGTCCGGACGGGTCCAGTTCAGGATTTCAGATTCAAAATCCGTCCGGTCAATCCCCGGACATGAACATCTGCCCCCAGGGATTCGGCAATCCGGATCAGTTCCTGATCGGAATAGGTCGGCAGAGCACTCAATTCGTCATCGATCACCTCCACCGGATTGTATTGCTGGAGCACCCAGCGTTTTACTCCGAACCCGATCAGTTCGCTGTGCATCTGTGCAAGTTCCTCTGCGGAAAGCAGATGCCGGTGAACCGTCGTTCTCACGTCCAGTTCCAGTCCGGAAGCCGCTGCCAGCTCGATGGAGCGGCGAATCCGCGCAGGAAGTCCGGGCTCATCCACGTTCGTCAATTCCGCATATTTAGCGGCCGGCGCCTTATAATCGATTCCAAACGCGTTCACAAGCGAATGGTTCAGCATTTGCTCCACGACTTCAGGATGACTGCCGTTCGTATCCAGTTTCACGAGAAAGCCCTCTTTGCGGATCTTTGCGGCGAAATCGGGAAGACCGTCGTGGAGGGTCGGTTCCCCGCCGGAAATCACAACCCCGTCAAGACGCCGTTTCCGTGATTCGAGAAAATGAAAAAATTGAGGCTCCGTCACCCTCGGCTGACTCGACGGGTCAAACACCAGACACGGATTGTGGCAGAACGGACAGCGG
>CASEYW010000154.1 GCA_949292215.1 uncultured bacterium | reverse complement strand
GACCTATTTTCCGAAGATCGATTTCGACAACGGCTCCCCGGCGCACCATCCATTCAATCTCAAGGACAAAATCTGGTTCTGGGAATACGAGGGGGAACGCGGGGAACGGGGCTTCACATCGTATCTGATCAACACCGCCCAGGAATAATGGGAGGACGGCATGGGACGGGAAGGACGAGATTATTGGGAGGCGCAACTGTCAGTTTTGCCGTGAAGCTGGTTTCTCTGCCAAGTTTTTTGGCTTTTTCAGTCAGCGCGTCAAATTCCTGTCCCGTTGCGCCGGTGACAGCCTTGACCATACGCATTTCATCGTCGAAGCTGGCGAATGTTCGCAATGACAATGCCAGCGGAGTTCCGAGTGCGGCGGAAGCGGTCAGCAGCTCGCGCCCGATTCCGGAAACGGTATCTGCGAATGCACGCAGCTGCGCCTGTGCATTCTGCAATCCCTTCTGCAATTTTGAATCATTCGTCGTAAGCTCGACATACGCCCGACCAGCGAGAACACCGCCAATGCTCATGGAAAACTCTCCTGTTTTACAAGAGTTTTTACGCCGTGGGCAGTTGGGATTTTTGGAACAGGAAAGAAAAAGACAGATTTTCTGGAAATAACTTTTGGAAAAATGCTTTTTGTCTGTAAAATTTACCTGACAAACTTCACTCTTTCCCGTCTTAACATCTCAAAAGTATCAAAACAGGAGACTTGGAAATGTCTTGCAACATCAGGCAGCTTAATGTGTTTCTTTGCACCCGGAGTGGAAACCTCATGTGTTACAACAGGAACCTGAAAGTGCATTGCCGCCGCAATCAGCCAGCCGTCCGCAACAGACAGGAACGAGTCTTTGGCAGATTCATGCACATCCAATTTCATGACATGTTCTACAATCTCTGAATAGTTCTCCTGAATCTCATGCGATTTCGGGTAGAAAAAAGAACTTTTCAGATGATCTTTTACCCATTTTGACAAGTCATCCTCTCCTGCCGCCAGTTCCTTCTCCACCTCATCCAGTGATTTCACTTCATCAGATTCTTCCAGCCATTCCCAGAATCCGGGGCAGATGTCAAAGCCGTAATAACGATTCTTCGCTTCAATAAATATGTTGGAGTCCAGCAGATATTTCATGACGGCATCCCCAGACTTCTGGAAAATTCCTGTAACTTATTCATGTTTTTAACACCCAGAAGACGGAAAGCATCCCTGAGCAGTATTCTATTGGAATTTGCTTCCGCTATCACCGTCTGAGCAAACAGAGGACTGACGCGATATTTTAATGTGGCATAAAAATTTCCGCCTCCATGTTCACGCAAACGGGCTTTTATTTCCTTAAAACGACCTATTTCTCTTTTTCTCATTGCGACGGATTCCGAAGAACTGATCAAACCTGTCTGTTCTGCCCTGCTGATCATAACCAGAGAGCTTACTTTGAAATACTTTATGAGAGCTGCAATATTTTCATCTGCGGACAATTTACCGTTCCATTTTTCTTTCAGCTCTTTTTCCGGAACGAGAAATTCCGCTGCCGCCTGATTGCAGAATCTTTCCGTTTTACTGCTGTGGGAAGAAAACATTTCAGCGTCTGTAATTCCCCCTTTCCCCAGTAGCAGATGAACCAGTTCATGAATCAAAGTAAATAATTGCGCCGCAGGATAATCACTGCCGTTTATGAAAATCAGCGGAGCCCATTCATCCACAAGAACAAAACCGCGGAACTCCTCCAGATCCAATCGCCTGCGAGTATTGTTATGCAATATCCCGTTGCGCATGAAAAGGATTCCTGCATTTTCCACCTGGCAGATCAGAAAGTCAAACAGCTTTTCCCAGGTCGAATTTTCTTTTCGGATTTGATCAGGATCACATTTCAGAACCGCATATAATTTTTTTACAACATCCTGAATTGGAGTTTGTTCCGTTATGGAGCCGACGAAATCCAGTTTCTCTTCTCCCGCTTCCTTCAAATAATCACGGTACCAATCCTGCTTTTCTTCTGCGGAAGAAATCGTGCCATATAATTCAGGGCTGACGGTTCTGACCTCTTTATTGCGGATGGAACGGCAATCTGGAATTGTAATTTTGATGTTCGGAATTTTTTTTGCAAAAAGCAACCCGAAAGGAAGAACCGCATATTCCGCAAGCGCGCGGGCCTTTTCCATACCGATAGGAGTTTCCCCTTTTTCCCATTGACGGACACGATCCGCAGATACATGAAGCTTCTTCGCGAGTTCCTCTATGGTAAGCCGCGCTCTCTTCCGAGCCCATTCTATAATTTCAGGCTTTATGATGGTGTCGTTTTTGCTCATAATGGCAATCCTGCAGAAGTTCTTTGTTGTAATATAAGGATTTGCCGGTCTTTTTCAAATGGACTTTCTTTATTTTTTCTTAGAATCTGTTCACACTATTGCATCTATAATCATGGCAAATAAAATAAATCCCGAGCTGGTCCTGACCGTGGGCTACGACACTTCCAATCTCACCGACCCGGAGCGCCGCATGAGATACGCCGGACCGGTGCGGATTGACCATTACGGCCGCCCGGTTCCGAAGGAGGCGCACGGTTCGATCAATCTGGACCGGCACACCTCGTCCGGCAGGATCATCACGGATGCCATGATGAAACTCTTCGACCGCTGCGTCGATCCGAATCTGCTGGTCCGGCGCATTACCGTTGTGGCCGCCCACGTTCTCAGCGAGAAGGATGTCCCGGCCGCCCCGGAGGAACAGCCCGATCTTTTCACGGACTACGAGGCGCTGGAAAAGCAGAAAGCGGCGGAACAG
>CASEYW010000153.1 GCA_949292215.1 uncultured bacterium | reverse complement strand
TTTCAACTTTTGCCCAAAATTCATCCGTTATTTCCCATGTTCTCAGCCTTGTCGTTGCCATGTTTACCTCCATTGTTTTTGCGTGAAGATAATATAGCACAAGGAGCTATTAAAATCAATTTATTAGTTGATAAGCTCTAGGTATTTTCCTCAGATTACCAGTCTGTTGGTTGTGATTTGACGAATTTTGAAGGTGTGCTATATTTGGAGGAGCAAGCGGGAAAGAGCAGCAGCAGTTGTGATTTGACGAATTTTGAAGGTGTGCTATATTAAACTGGTCGGAAGTTCCGTTTCACTGGTAGTTGTGATTTGACGAATTTTGAAGGTGTGCTATATTACTGCAAGGCAATTTTCGATACCGGAGCAAGTTGTGATTTGACGAATTTTGAAGGTGTGCTATATTTCCGAAGGGGTTCTTAACGTAGCCTGATAAGTTGTGATTTGACGAATTTTGAAGGTGTGCTATATTATTCATCGATTTTTTCACGCAGATCATCGAGTTGTGATTTGACGAATTTTGAAGGTGTGCTATATTCCGAGCATTGTTTTCATGGCAATCAGAAGTGTTGTGATTTGACGAATTTTGAAGGTGTGCTATATTATTGGAGTAGATAACTCCTTTAATATCAGCAACTTCATTAATAATTTACTGGAGCTTTCCCGCTAAAAAAGTTCCAGTTGAAGCGGCGCAGAAGGCGGAGGAGCAGTTTTTTTCCCGACGAAAGTTTGTGTATCGCTGAATTGACGGTCTGTTACTTTCAGAACCGTCACGATCCCTTCCGCCGGAATCATTCCTTTGATCCGGTTGATGTGTACAAGAGCATTTTCTCCAGAAGCACAATGGCGAATATAGACGGAAAACTGCATCATCTGAAAGCCGTCTTTGAGTAAATCCCGGCGGAAACAGGAGGCCGCTTTCCGCTGAGTCTTGGTGTTGGTCGGAAGATCGAACATCACATAAATCCACATCGCCGCATACCTGCTGATGGCTTGATATTCCGCACTCATGATTTTACAAATTCCGGATACCGGACCACCGTTTCCTCCCGCAGAAAACAACGAACCAATGATGCCGTCGTATAGCTGATGCTGTTCAGCAGAGGACGTTTCTCCATTCCGGACATCACATCTGCTGTTAAAATCCGGAGCAGCTGCGCTTTTTGATCTTTTCCCAATTCCGGGACTGCAAAAAAATCATACGATGAAAAGACAAGCTCATCCACAAATGGTCGGAAAGGTTCCATAACATCATCTGCCAGCCCGAAAGCATTATACTGATTCGAATGGTGAATTCCTGTCACGCAGAGCAGACCGGATCCAGTCAAGGCACGTGCCACCGCCGCCCGCAAAACAGCATATCCATAATTCAGCGCAGAATTCGGTGGGATTCCGTCTCGGGAACGTAAAAAATCATCATTCCCCGCCAGCTGCTGAAAATAATATCGTGCTGCTATCGCTTCCGCATTACCGGAATCTCCTGCCTTTACCGATTCGGCTACGATGCGTAATCGCAGATCCGGCAATCCCAGCCGTTTCAAGCATTCCGCCTGATTGAGAATCTTGGCTTTGACTGTTTGTTTCCACAACCTGGCTTTCAGGCCAATGGAGGCTTGCAGCTGTGCCTCCGTATGCCGCTGCGTCAGAGAATTCCCGCTGAACGGTTGGAGTATCGCAGACGGCATATGTGCAGCATTGCAGAAAACGACCGCAATGTTTTCTTCCGCCAATGCGTTCAGACACGCTGCCGTCAGCGAAAGCTGCAGAGACTCCAGAACAACAATGCCGATATCTTCCAGTGGAAAGGTCCGTTTTTCCGAGGATTCCTCCGTTTTCCCGGGTTCATAAGCAAGCTGAGTTCGCTCAAGAAACAACCTGCCAGGCGATCCGAAAAATAGCGTTCGTTTCAGCATTCTTCCCCCCTCCAAACAATTTTACTTCAAGAAATTGATTTTACCGTCAATGGAGATGGTAAAATCAATTCCTTCGAAAATCAAGTGTTTGGAAAATTCTTTACCACTGATTTTCAACAGTTTTGCCGGATCTTTGAAAGAAATGTTTGAAGACTCTTCCACTCCCAGTTTTTCTCTCATTTCAACATGGACGTCCGTTGCAGCTCTGGCTTCTGAGTGATAACGGAGTCTTAATTGTTGTCTATCTTTCTTGATTTCAATAATCTTGTATAAGCGTTTATTCAATTCCCTGCGAGACAGATTTTTCAGCTCATCCGGAGAATTTTCATAGGTTAAAGCCATGGTTCCCGGAGCAATGAACCCGATAAACTTGCCATTTCCCGGCATTTTTTCCGGAGGAATATAATCAGGGTTCTTATGGGTATTAGCCCATTCCCAGAGAGACTGCAACCTGTAGCTGAGATTGCCTTCCGGAGAGCGAAACAGTGCGGCCTTGAAGTTGCCTCCCTTTCCTGTATCTGCATAAATGTATCTTTTATATTCCGCATTGGACGGATACGTTTGTTTCCGGATTTTCAGAGGTTCCGTCAACCGAACAAACATGCGGACTTTATGAATTGGAGGTCCGTTGAATGTAAAGTCTTTGGTTCTCATCCGGAAATTCCCCTCATCCATGGCATCCTTGAATGACTTTCCGGAATTCATGCGGGAATGGAGCTGCTCCAGAATAGCTTCTCGAAGCGCAGGATCCACAATCGCAGCAAGATCGGCTTCCGTCTTGAAATTCTTAAAAATCAGTTCCTTGCGAAGAACACATTTTTCTTTGCCGGATTCCGGATGTCGGATGCGTCCGTAATAATATAGTTCATGTAGCTGTCCGCGAACGGTATCGCCGCCGGCAGTTACCACCCGTCGGATTTCTCCTTCCGGACTTCTGTACGGCGTGACAAGATGTACTTTTTTCCTTGTCTGTTTCGTTTCGTTATGACGAGTGGAATGATAAATCAGAATCTCCTCTGATTTTTCAAATACGTCATCGGGAAATGAGGACCAGGGATACGCTTCCGGAAGAGAGCTGAGCCGTTCTGCATGCGCATTCATCTTTTCCTCATCAATCCGGAATGCCGTAGTGATTTTCTGGTAAAAACGTTCGGTCAGAGCTGCAATGCACATGGCGTCGATTGCATGGTGTTTGTGGTCCTTGCGGTTCTTCTTTTCATAGAAGCCCTGTACGCCCCATGCCTTTCTGACCCATTCCGTCACTTTTCCATTTCTGGAGTATGTATTTTTGTAAACGGACTTCAGCAGGAAAACGGCATGACGGGCAATCACTCCGGTATCTGCGAGCTGGCGTCTGGAAAAACCTCTCTGGCGCAATTCTTCGTCTGTGATCTGAAAGGCCTCCAGTTTTGCCCGCCAGTATTCAAACTCTCTTCTGCACTCCAGCATCTCCACCCGCTTCTGCGGATTGCCTCGGGCGGAGGAGCGAAGTTTTTCCAGGCGTGATCGCAGATTTTCCAGCGTATCTTCCCATCCCGCGGCTTTGATGTTGTCCAGAATGGAGTTGTTCCCCTGCCATTCTTTGTCGTAATTCGGACACATTGTCGGCAGACCGTTTTTCTTGGTATAACGGTTATAATCCCTGAAGCAGAGAGTCAGGTTTTCCATACAGCTCTCCCCTCCGCGGGAACGAGGAATGGTATGTTCAATCTCAACGACATTGTCGGAACTCAGCAAATCTGTCAGCCCGATCGTTTTTCCTGTATAAAGACAGTGTTTGTTCTGTTCCAGCCAGAGTGTATAGCGCAAGATCCGTTCGTCAGATGCCTGATAGCCAAGCGCTTCAATTTCCTCCTTGTATTTTTTTCGGAGATTTTCCTGATTTTTCTGATAGTTTGCAACCGCTTTGCGCGTATTTTTATCATTTACGGAACGGGCAAGTTCCACATGGATTTCCGTGTTTGCGTCGATTTTTCCTGTCTTGCGGAGGTGATTCACCAGCCGACGGAGCACATTCAGTGAACGGTAGACCATCGGATTGTAGATCATCCCCAGATTGACGATTGGAAGGATTCCTGTGCTGGAATTATCCGGATAATCCGAACGGCTGTTGTAACGATACAGAAGTTCAAAGCGGTCCGGAGTTACATGGAATTCATCTTCCAGATAATGCTTCAGCCGGTCCGTCTGCGACAGGAACGCGGCATGCTCTTTCCCGGATGCCGCAGTTTCCCGTTCTACGCGCCACTCCGTTTCAATGCGGTCAATATCTGCAATGATCCGCTCTGAGTTCTTCCGGAAAACTTCTTTTCCCAGAACCTCCGGGAGTTTTGCCAGAAAAACGGCACGGGACAGAATATGTCCCGCCTCAAGGAAGGGCATGATCTTCCGGATCGCGCAAAGACTGAAATTTGCATATCCGGACGGAATCCTGATTTTTACAAATTTTTCCGCCTGTTCCGGAGAAAGACCTGCCCGTTCCATGGCGAATTTCTTCAGCAGATCGTTGTCGTCGAAGAAGGTCAGCGCATCAAACAGGGTTTGATAATCCATGGTTTTGCGCTTGCCATCCCCGGCGGTGTATTCATGACGCCAGGCAAAGAGATCTTCCGTTTCCAGTATGTTTTGCAGCTGATTTGTGACCGGAGACGATGCTATGGATTTATCCGGAGTATAATTGAATTCCGCCAAATCCTTCTTCCAAGTTTTCGGCGCCAGTTTTCGAACCAGCTTTTCAAACTCAAAACTGGGTTTATTGACAAAAAAAGCTTCCTGAGCTTTCCGCCGCTCCTCCTCATTGAGCGAATTTCCGTTTTTCCGGATGCTGTTAAGAAAGGCGAGCATGCGGTATCGTTCAAACAACGGATGGCCGATCAGACAGCGAACGTGTTTTTTCTCCAGAGAACAATGTCCGGCAAGATGTTTCTGGGAGCGCAGGGGACGCTGGAAAAAAAGAGCTTTTCTCATGTCCGCAATAAAAGATGCGGGCAGATTTTGGACTTCGCAAATTTTTTCGAACTCCGGCTCATAATGTTCTTTTCGTCCGCAGCGGTTGACTTTGCGGATCTTTTCAGATTTTTGGAACAATTCGTAAAAATACTGTCCGAGGGTGCATTGCTTTTTCTGCAGGATTTCCGTCAGATTGCAGATCGCTTCCTTGAAATCGCTCAAGTCATTTTCATTCGACGCAGCAGAGGCATCTTTGCGGGAACTCTTGAATCCTCGCCGGATTGCCAGATGATAAAATGCCCGTCCCAGTTCCAGCGGCGGCAGTTTTTCTTCGGCCGCTTTCGCACGGAAATAATAGGGATTCGATTCTTTTGTACTGCCGAGCCAGGAGATGAATTCATTGTTTTCAATAGGAAATTTTCCGTTTTTAATCCAGTTCTGCAACTCCGGCATAGTCAGCGGACACATCCGGTTCGCGATCAGCAGTTTCAGTGTATGATATTTTCTCAGGCGGCGACGGAATTTTAATCTTCGTGCTGCTCGCCAGATCCGCCTGTCCGCTGCAGGAGAACTCTCGGCCTCCACTCCTTTTTCGTCCGGAATTCCCTGTTGAAATACAACGACTCCTGCATCTGTAAAGATTTGCTCTGCGGGATCTAAAATTGCCCACCCAAGCGAGTTCGTTCCGACATCAAGACCTAAAATTTTACTCAAAATCCACCCCCTGTTCTAAAAAATGATTTGATTTTTTTTTTGTTTGTGATAAATTAATAGTGTCTTATCACAACAAGGCTATATGCCGAAGGTGATTTCCACCTGTGAGCCCGGTTCGCCGGGCTTTTTCTTTACTATATCATCCCAATTCTTAAAAACAATCCACTCTGCAAAAACTTTCTGGAAACAGAATAGAATCAGTGTTTTTTCTAGAATTTTTCCTGTGGACAACTCTGCAACCAAGTGTGAGATTTTTCTCTTTTTTTTGAAAAGTTTAATCGCTTGTTCAGAGGACCCTTACAGATAATTTGAGGATTAGAATTTGCTGGGATTGATAAATAGAGTTTACGGTTGAACCATTCCTTTGGATTTTCTGATCAAATGTTTTTTCTGGCAGGGAAATGCCAGAATAAGATCTGGATAAAATGCACCGAAAGCCTTGAGACAAATGGTCGCAAGACGATCAAATCCCATTGCGGTTTCATTGTGTTCAGAAGGGAACGCGCATGAATTTGTCAGCGATGAAAACCGAGGAAGAATTTCAAACCTTCCGATTCTCCGGGATAACTTCAAGCCAGTAGCCGTCGGATGATGCAAATTTTACGTAATCTCCTATTTGATTTTTTATATTCCTGATATATAATACTCTAAGAATATAAAAAATCAATGGAATTACTATGAAAAAAGCTGTCATTTACGCTCGACAAAGTTCC
>CASEYW010000152.1 GCA_949292215.1 uncultured bacterium | reverse complement strand
GATTCTTCCTCAACACCGTGCGTTCTGCAGTAATTTTCAAACGCAGATTTATAATGCCACTCAACCTTGTCATGCCAATTATCGTTCATAAGCAGTTCCTCTAAATTTTTTTTTGAAAAACGTTTGAAAAAAGCTGCCAGACCCCGTACCGGATTCCGCGCCAAGTCCGATGGTGTCCTCAATACTGGCTGGATGTTTATCCGCACCGAAAAATTTCCCGGATGCGAATGTTTCTTCCCGTGCAGCCTGCAGAGCATCTGCCAGATTCTTTTTGAATTTCGTTATCCAGATATATCCTTCCGCGCCCATGGTTAGTGCCTTTATAGTTTTCCACTTTTGCGCAGAATGTCTTCGGCGCTTTTCAGCGGATTTTTCGCATTGAGCTTATAGATTAACGTTCCTTTGCCTTGATCGTAATATCCAAGACTTTCACTTAGAGCGAACCATATTTGCAAATCGTCATAGTCGGAATGGCGTAGCCAGATGGCTTCCATCCGGCGAATTAGGGCCTCGAGAGGTAATTCTCCAGCTTTGTACTTGTCGATTAGTGAGCGTTCGATCCTCTTGAGTTTCGATTTTTCTGTCATGTGCAAAATCCCTGCCAGATGTCGAATGTGGCTGGTCTCTTCCGGTCGGGACTGCCAATTCTCCATACCGTTGGCGGCAACATCAATTATCACGGGATCGTTACTGCCACGCTCCAAGATCCAAAGACATAAATTCTGCCAGTCTTCGCGTGTAATGGATCCAGCTTCTTCTCGGATCAAGAATTCGTCTGGAGATAAATACTCATCCATTCCATTGTTTTTGACAATCTGATTTTTCCATGCTTTGTAGTTTGGATAACGCCCGGTGAAATCAACGAAATGGCGGTTACCGATCTGATAATGAAGCGTCACGACTTCGCCTTTCCCGTTCATTGCAGCAAGTTCATCCATATCGGCGCGGCGTGCAAATGTCGTCAGTCTCCAACACTTGAAATTGAACGGAATCAACCGGCTAAGATTTCGATTCTCTTCGGCTGACCAAGGGTACAACGGCGAATTCGGAGAATCCGTGAGTTCACCTCGTGGAATCATGTTGATATGCCCGTCTCGCGCCATTTCTCCGGACAGCCAATAACATAACGTGATAAACAGCAAGGGGAAACTGCCCCAGTCCAGTAACAGTGGAACCCAGAACCAGTATAGCGCAAGTTTCCAGTCCAGAATAGCAAGGCCGATCACGCCGGAGAGCCCCCCTAAGAGAGGAAGCATTGAGCCGTTTTTTTGTTTTTTTACATAAAATAGCCAAGTCCCTATCAAATGCATTCCGGCAATAAAGCCAAACAGCAAAAAGAATGGAACGGCTAATATCCAGCGAATCACGATCCCCTCCACACTAAAACGTTGTATGGCAAAGTGGCATTTTCTCAGTAACTTATATCCAGGATGTGGGATTTGCAAGCGTTTGAGGCTATAAGGTGTCTCTCTCCTATCGGAAGTTTCTTATTTCAAACAGAAGCGCCACAAGAAGGACTGCAATCGGTATCAGAATTCCAAGCCAGCGGATGGCTATGGACGCTCTTGTTGGGAAATTGTATTCACCCTCTTTCCGCCGCAGAAAAGGATGGAGAAGTGTACAGCCCAGCCACCACAAGATACATCCGGCAAGAATCAGAACCGTATTCCAGCGATCGGAACGCTTCCCTGCGGCAATCAATCGTTCTATCCGGTCGTAAGCGTTGCGCCCATGTTTGCGGACAAAGTCGATTTCTTCCCGTCGGGCCTGATACTCTCCGGATGTCGGATCCCATGCGCTTAAATCCCAATATCTGACGCTGTTTTCAGGATAAGCTGCGTTATCCCAATGTTCCGGCAGATAGTTCCAGCTCAGCAGCAGAAGCAGGATTCTCTTCTCCCTGCATCCGGCGGAATACTGACGCCATTTGAGTTCCAATGCCTCAACACCATGGTTCTGTCGCAAAAGGATGAAATTCAAAAGTTGCTCGTCAAGATCGGCAATTTCCTGCCATGCCAGTGCTTTCCTTGTTTCCGACCGGAGAAACTGAGCGAGATCATCT
>CASEYW010000151.1 GCA_949292215.1 uncultured bacterium | reverse complement strand
CCGGAACGGTCAGGAGAGAGAAAAACAGAAGCAGAAGAAACAGTGCAGATTTCATCGGTGATTTCCTTTCCAGTCAGTTTGCATTCCGGAGACGGTAACGCGGAATGTTTCCGAATCCCGGTTTATTCACATACCCTTTGCGGTCGCCGAGACGCAGCGTTTTCGATGCGGTTCCGTCGGAGAAGGTGTAGCTTCCGGGAGAATCGAACTGGAACCACGCTTTGCCGCTGCGGTCGGAACGGACGCCGTACCGCTCCCCGGTGGCGGAGACGCTCCAGACATCGGTTTCCGGCGCGGTCTCGACGATGCACTCCGCATCGTTCCCGGCGCGGAGGGGCGGCTGGGGAATCAGCGTCTCCCGGTAGGCGTCGTTGACCGCGTTGCGGACATGGGAGGGATACCGCTCGTCAAACCAGTTGAATGCGGCGTTGGCATAGTTTTTCGCCACGACGGAAGTGCAGATTTTCCGCTCGCCCCTGCCGGAATACGCCGGCCACGGAATGCGGAATTTCGGATATTCATCCGCCTTTCTTCCCGGGGGCAGAATGTTCCGGCGGTCGTATTCGTCCATCATGCTCCGGGTGATGCCCCAGGGATTGCCCTTGCCGGAATCGTCCCAGAGGATGAATCCGTCGAGGCCGACACCCATGTAGATCTGCGCGGGAATCCCGAGACGGCGGTAGAGACCGGCGACTTCACGGACACGCTGCGCTTTTTTCCGTACCTGATCCGGAACCGCGCCGATCCAGTTGTCCCATGCGCCGTAGGAGCAGTAGAGCGTCTCCCCGAAAATCACGGGCCGGTATTCATAGACCTTCTGCCAGTTCCTCACCTGACGGTCGATGTTGAAATCCGGATAATGATAATTCGCCGTGTCGCAGGGCGGATCCTCGAACCAGCGGCCTTTCGAATTCTGCGTGCCGACATCGCCGTTGCGGGTGAGCACCAGATCGCGGTCGAGCGTCTTCATGAACTTCTCGTACATGGCGCCGATTTTGTCGTTGCGGAGATTGAACGGCGCTTTTTCGACGGTATCCCATGCCTGCGTGAGAATTTCGTTGTCCGTGGACCAGATCACCACGCTGGGATTGTTGCGGTACATACGGAACCAGCGCCGGTAATTTTCCAGATTCCACTGATGGGTTGCCGTTTCCGTCCATGTTTCCAGCGGAGAGTAATTCTTTTCATACGGCTTCTTCGTTTCCGGTTCATGAAGTTCCGGATACATCTGGACATAGGAGAGCATACCCATCCGGTCGGAGGCGCGCGCGGCGGTGGCACTCCAGTAGTCGGAGTCATGATAGCGCAGGGTATTGATGCCGTCGTACCGATACAGAGGCCAGAAAATATCGCGGAACCGGGGATCGTTGCATCCGGCGTGTCCGACATCCCCCTGAAGAATGATCCGCTTCCCGTTCAGGAAAAAATCGGTGCGGTGAATCCAGAACTCCCGGAACCCGAACGGCTGAATGTGACGATCCGCCAGTTTTCCATTCAGATAAACATCGGTTACAAGGTCGTACATGTCGGGATTGCCGTACTTTCCGCCGATTCCCCAGATCAGCGGATCGGCCCAGCCGGAACGCGTTTCCACTTCCACCGTTTTCCCGGATGGAATCACCGTCCGGACCGGAGGAAGTTTCAGGCGGATCATTCCGTCTTTCGCGGCGTACTGCCGGATCTCCGCCTTTGCCGCGCTTCCGGTATGGTTGACCAGTTCCGCGGAAACATCGAGGGAGGCCTTCCGCCAGCTCGGTTTCACATATACATCCGCCACCCGGACCGAAGGGACAAAATCGAAATAGAGGTCGCCGAGAATCCCGTACCGGGTGCTGATTCTTCCCACCTCGAATTCCAGTTCAAAAACGTTCTTTCCCTTCCGGAGATTTTTCAGTTCGATATTCAGAATTCCGATTCTTCCGTCATATTCGCCGCAGGGCGTTCCGTTGCAGGAAAACTTCGCCTTGCCCATGATTCCTTCCGAGACAAACACGACACTTCCGGTCCCGTCATACTGGAAGGGAATCCGGAAAAACGCCCGTTTCGCCGTCACGACCGGACTCAGCCGGAAATCCTCATAGCCTTTATCCACATCGTAGGCTCCATATACGTTTTTCGGTTTTTTCGGATGAACCGGAAGAGACCATCCGAGAAAATAACGGTTCATCATGCGCAGCGGCAGCAGAACCTTATGCCAGTTTTTCCGATCCGTCGAGGCCTCCCATTCGCCGTTGACGCAGAGCCGGGAGCGCAAGGTCGCGGGAGGCAGTTTTTCCGCGATGGATTTCGGAGCGATTCCGACGTTCCACGCACGCTCTTCCGTATAACGTTTTTCCAGAGCATCATACGTCTGTTCCAGTGATTTCTCCGCTGATTTGACCTCACTTTCCAGACGGCGGACCTTCCGTTCCTCTTCCGGCAGGGATTTTTTCAAAGCGGCAATCCGCTGTTCCAGAGCGAGATTCTCTTTTTCCAGTTTCGCTTTTGAATAAACCGTTACACGATCCGTCAGGACCGAAACTCTTTTCCCGTTTTCAAAAAACTCCAGTTTCAGGGGATGGGTCCCTTCTTTCAGATTCAAATCGAATTCACGTTCCACCAGTTTTTTCCCGTTGAAACGGATCTCATCTTTTTTGGAAGGGAACGTTTTGATTTTCAGTTTATTTTTCCCTTCGAAAAGAGTTTTTCCAGCGAACTGGAACGTTGCGGCACATCCGTTGTTGTAGAGCGCATATCCGAGCTTTCTTCCCGGATGATCGGAATGGACCTTCAGTCCGGGAACCGGTTTCCCGGAGCGGTCCGAAACCGAAAAGCAGAAGCCGCATCCGTGCGTGCGATCGACAATTTTCAGCAGGACCCGGTTGATTCCCGCCTCCAGATGGACCGGATAGCGGAAGTTGTTCGGAACCACCCCCTGGGAGCTGTACTGCCGTCCGACCATCTTTCCGTTCAGAAAGAGTTTATGGTCGTCATCGGAACCGACGCCAAGAACAGCATCGACCGCATCCGGCACTTCCAGATAGCAGACGGCATAAACGGCGAAATAATCGTCGATCGGCTGGAACATCTTATCCAGAGTGATGATGTCCTTCGGAAAGGAATGTTCTTTCCAGTCGGCGTCAAACGACTTTGTTTCCGTGAATCCCCATTCATTGGTTGATCCGATTCCGGCGATCAGTTTTGCCTTGTCCGCAAGGAAGGAGCTTTTTCTCCGGAGTCCGGGGTAGGGCTTTGCCTCCGCCTCGCCGTCCAGAAAATCGGTATCCAGAGCTGTGCCCTTTCCGTTGACCTGATAACTCGGATAGGGTCCGCTGATCAGCCAGTCGCGGACAAAGCCCTTCTCCGTGACGGTTCCCGGCTCAGCAGATAAGCATAGAACCAGACACAATAAAATCCAGATTGCTGACCATTTGCTGCTCATAACACTCGTTCCCTTTATTTTATCGGTATTGCACAACGGGAGCTTTTTTGGCAGCATGATAAAAAGAGCCGTCATCATAAATTCCCGTTCCGTTATATTTCAAGGTTCTGGCATGACCATCCGCATAAGTGACATTGAATGCCATCGTACCATTATGGCGACGCATAAAACGCTGATTATTAATATCCTGTTCCTCACTGTTAATCTGCCATTGCAGCCAGGTTCCTACCGTACCATTGACGGCCGTTACATCCGCAAGCAGCACTTTGGAAGCCGGCAAAACAAACTCTTTCAAAGACTCATAGGCATATTTCTCATACGCATCACCGGTCTGGTTCTGAGCTCCCCAGGTATACCCGTAAGGCCCTTTGGAAACCGTTCCAACGACGGTACACTGGGCAACTCCGTAAGGAGTCCATGTCCACGACCCGGGATTTTTCGGAGGAGCAATGTACTTATAATCCGCCATCTGCCGCCACCATGACTTCTGCTCCGATCCACCAACTTTGTTTTTCGGCGTCACTCCTGTTTCCGTATCATACGCGATAAATGCCGTTGTCAGCTGTTTCAGGTTGCTGGTACACCCGATTGTTCTTGCTTTATCTCTGGCACTGTGCAGTGCGGGAAGGAGAAGGCCTGCCAGAATTGCAATAATTGCAATTACGACCAGGAGCTCTATTAATGTAAAGTAAATCCCCTTCTGTCGGAAAACACACCCTGAATTCCTCATCACAACACCTCCTTTTATGATTTATATTTCAGGAATTTCAATGGAATCAGCCGTTGTTCCGGATTCCTTTTTCCAAGAAAATGCTCGTTCAGACGCGCAAGCATCATGCGTGCGCGGTCCTCATGCGGATAGATATATTTCCCGGAAAATGTTGTCAGACGGTCAAGCATTGAAAAATCCGCATGGTACTGACTTGCAAGCTCCTGAAAAAAAGAGTGTCTCTGTGAACTCGCAATTGCCACTCCTTTTTTCTCCATTTGGAAATACTCATCCATAGAAGCTCCGGATGCCTTCCAGTCTTTCGCAATCGTAATCCGGCACTCTTTTCCGGCATCCCGGTACGCTTGTTTTATCATGCGCAGATCATGTTCTACAAACCAGTCCGGAAAAGCATAAAAAATGGCGGGAACATTCCGTTCCACCAATTCTTTTCCTATTTCATAACAGGCGCTGTCTGTATCATAGACCACGGTATCCACCTGCGAAAAACCGGAATTGTCGCAAATCACAGGAAGTCCGGCATCTGCAAGCCGTTTCATGAGCGACTCTTTCAATGCAACATGGTCAATCCAGATCAAGGCATCCACCTGACTGCTCATAATTTCTTCAAACACCTCATCCTCATCCGTTCCGGAAAGCTGAAGACAACGCAGATTGTATCCCACGCGAATCACTTCATCGCAGGTTGGCCGCAAACTCTCCCATCCGGATTTGGTAACATAAAAATTCCGTCCGCTTTCCAGCACAATCCCGACCAGGCGAGGCATTTCTCCGGTTCGCGGCGATAAAAACATCTTCGGATTTGTAAAATTTCCGATTCCACGCTTTGGAATCAGAAATCCGTCATCCACCAGTTCTTTCAGCGCAAGGGAAACCGTGCTCCGGGCAATCCCGAAATGCGCGGCGAGTTCACGGGACGACATAATCTGAACCGACGTACTCCCCGCATGATACAGGATGCCCATCACATAATGCCGAATTTTCAACGTTTCTTTCATCGCAGATCCTTCAAAAAAAATTCGGACCACCATCGGACCACCAGCCCTAATTATAGCAGATAACCTCTTTTTTGTCAAGAGGGTATAATATGGTTTTTCTGAATTTTATTTCCGGATTTCAGAACGAAACGCCATTCTGCAACGGGAAGAATCTGCAATCGCCACAGCTCCCCCCGACAGCAAAAAAACGATTCAATTTTTTTATTTTGCATTTGAACTCTGGCAGAAAGCGAGTATTGTATAAAGAACTGAACAGGCGGGTGTAGCATAACGGTAATGCACCAGCTTCCCAAGCTGGCTACGAGGGTTCGACTCCCTTCACCCGCTCCATTTTTTGCGATTGTTTCCTGAAAACAGAGACGATTTTCTGATCGCGCTTTTCCCGACCGTTCCGGTTTTCATGATTCCCTGTTGTTTCCAAAAAGATTGCTTGACTTTTTCTTTTGAACATGTATGTTACTGACTGCTGCAAAGAGAGTTTTAAAGTCGATGATTTTAGTAATGAACCTCCAGGGGTAGGAGGATTCATTGATGTTTTTCCAATTAAGTTGTTTAGTGAATTCTGAAATATCTGAAGGAGACCTGTTCCATGTATGACTCGCATCTTTTACGAATCGGCATTTTTTACGACGGGAATTATTTCTACCACGTCAGTAATTATTACTGCTATGCTCACGAGAGACGGTCCCGGCTGAGCATCTCCGGTCTGCACGACTTCATCAAGCGTCTTGCCGGAAGATTCGAAGGGGTGGAGTCGAAGTTCTGTCAGATTGTCGACTGCCACTATTTCCGTGGTCGTCTTCCTGCGATGGAGGCGAATGCCCGTCAAATCCTCCTGAATGAACGAATGTTCGACGATATCCTGATGCGCGAAGGAGTCGTAACTCACTATCTGCCTGTTACCCGCGGAGGAGAAAAAGGGGTGGATGTGTGTCTGGCTCTTGAGGCATTGGAACTCAATATCTTCAAAAAATTCGATGTAGTCGCGCTGATTGCCAGTGACGGAGATTATGTTCCGCTCGTCCGCAAACTGAATGCGCTCGGAACACGTGTGATGGTCCTCGGCTGGGACTTTGAATACATCGACGACAACGGCAATGAACGCTATACAGCCACCTCCGGAAAGATGATGAACGAGGTCACCTATCCCGTCTGGATGCACAAGGTGATCGACGGACAGGATTCCCGTTTCAACATCAACGAAGTAAACGCTCTCTTCGTTCCAACAGGATCAAAGGAATCCTCCGCCGGCGGATATGGACATGACGAGTACAACAATGGAAAAATGCCGAAGGATGATCTTTATGCCCATTCTGTTCCGAATTACGATGAAGTCCAGCCGCAATCCGCCCGTGGCGCCCATTATGCGGGCGGAGAAACCGATGAAGGCACACAACCTCTTTCCGGAGAACGCCGTCGGAGTCGAATCCTGCAATTGAAAAACGGATACGGATTCCTATCCAATGAACCCTCGCCCAAAAACCTTTTCTTCTTCTGGGAAGATCTGGATGGAATCGACTTCAACGAACTCAACGTCGGGGACCTGCTTGAATACGAAGTCGGAGAGAATGAACGCGGGGAATGTGCCCGCCACATCACCCGGGTAAACAGCGAATCCCTGCCGCAACAGGAAATCTGACCCGGATGGAGGTATCATGAACGGCGGTTCGTGCTGTGTCAGATTGATCTGTGAAATCGGCGAAGCAACCGCCTCCGTGTTCCGTGATGCCCTGAAATTGATTGCGTTCACGGGAGAAACTATTTCGGAGCTTTTTCATGCTCTTCGGAATCCGCTGCGCATCCGCTGGAAAGAAACTCTGTACTACATGAACATGTGCGGAGCGAATGCGCTCCCGATCAGTTCACTGATCTGTCTGCTGATGGGGCTGATTCTCGGGTATCAGTCTGCGGTGCAGATGCACAAATACGGAGCGGACGCCTTCCTGCCGGCGCTTGTCGGCTGCTCAATTGTACGGGAACTCGGTCCCCTGATGATAGCAGTCATCGCGACCGGACGTGCCGGTTCCGCCTTTGCCGCGGAAATTGCCACAATGAAAGCGACCGAAGAAATCAATGCCATGCAGACAATGGGATTCTCCCCATGGCGTTTTCTGGTCATCCCGAAACTGCTGGCAATGATGTGTATGATGCCTCTCCTGACCTTTTTCGGCGACATCTTCGGCATCGCCGGCGGAATGATCGTGGGAACGTTCGAACTGGATATCCCGATCCACACCTATTACACGCAGACCGTTTACTGGGTCCCGCCGCGATTCTTTGTGGAAAGCCTGACAAAAAGCATCGTGTTTGCCGTCATTATCACAGGAATCTGCTGTCTGCGCGGATTCGAGGCGGGGGAGGATTCTCTGGGAGTCGGCCGGGCGACGACTTCCTCGGTCGTAACCAGCATTATCGTGATTATTGTCGCTGATACGCTGATGGCTCGAATGTTCAATATGATTTTTTACGGATCGGCGGTGTAACATGGCAAATGAAGCGGCGGTCGAAGCAGAAGGGGTCTCTGTCGGATACGGGGAAAAAACAGTTCTCCACGATGTTTCGTTTCAGGTTCGCCGCGGTGAGATTGTCGCCCTGCTCGGGGGATCCGGCTGCGGTAAAAGCACGCTGCTGAAGGCCATCATCGGGCTCCTCCCCGTAAAGAAAGGAGAAATCCGGATCGAGGGGGAAAGCATGGTCTCCTGTTCATGGAAGACGCGGCGGAAGATTCAGCGGAAATTCGGTGTCGCATTTCAGGGAGGGGCGCTGTTCCGGTCCTACACGGTGCGGGAAAACATCGCACTGCCGATGGAGGAGTACACCGATCTGTCACGCGAGGAAATCGACCGGCGCGTCCGGGAAAAGCTGAAACTGGTCGATCTGAGCGGAACCGAGGAGATGATGCCGGGAGATCTTTCCGGAGGAATGGTGAAACGGGCAGCTGTGGCACGAGCGCTGGCGCTGGATCCGCACATTCTCTTTCTGGACGAGCCATCCGCGGGACTGGACCCGCTGAATTCCGCCAGACTGGATGATCTGATTCTGAACATTCGCGACCGCCTGAATGCGGCTGTCGTGATTGTCACACATGAACTCGACAGTATTTTTGCGATCGCCGACCGCGCTGTCTTTCTCGACCGCGACGCCGGAACCGTGATCGCAGAGGGAATTCCTGCACAACTGCGGGACCACTCCCCCATTGAAAAAGTAAGAATTTTTTTGAACCGCGGACATTTGGAAAAGAAGGAGTGAGAGAACCCATGCAGATGGAAACCGAAAAATTCAAACTGGGTCTGTTTGTAACCGTGTCATTTATTCTGATCTGCGTCCTGTTCATTGTCTTCGGCCTGTTTGATTTCGTGGATACGAAGGTACCAACGGTCACGCAGTTTCAGGAAAGTGTCCAGGGACTTGAAACAGGCGCGCTCGTCAAGTACCGCGGCGTCCCGATTGGAAAAGTTTCCGACATCACAATCACCACAAGCGGCAATCTGATCCGGGTTGACATGGAGATCAATCTCAGCAAAATGCGTTCCGAATCAGTTGGCGGGATAAGGCCGAAAACAATCACTGAGGAAGAGTTTTATCAGCACATGGAACGGGAGATCAAACGCGGCCTGCGCGCCCGTCTGGAATTCAACGGCATCAGCGGATTCAAATACATCGAACTGGATTACCGCGATCCGGAAAGTCCTCCGGACAAGGTGCTGGAACGGGTTGATGACGGCATTTTCTACATTCCTTCCGAACCCTCCATGATGGCCGGACTCCGGTCCGGCGTAACAGAGGTAATCGCCAAAATCGCCTCCATTGATTATAAACTCCTGAGCGAAAAAGTTGAAGCCGTCCTGAACAATACACAGGCGCTGATTTCCGATCCCCATCTGAAACGCATGCTTCAAAATTCCGAACAGCTCTCGGATCAGCTTACAACAACGGTGAAAAACTTGAACAGTTCTTTCACACCGGAAAAACTGGATCAGCTCACAGATAAAATGGTACAGTCGCTGGAACAGATCAAAATCCTGACCGAACGAATCGATCAGACAGTTGCCGATGCCAAAGTTGCCGACACCTCCCGTGAATTCCGCGAAGCAGCTGTCGCCTTTCGCGGTTCCGAAAAATCGTTCAAGGATACGCTGGCAAAATTCAACGACACCATGGATGCGATGTCAGAGCTGATCAAGACTCTTGATGACAACCCATCTTCCCTGATCAGCGGCAAAAAGGTGGAAAAATCCCCTCAGAAATAACGGCATTTTCTGATCCTGAAACACAGGCGGACCCGCAGTGGAAAGCAGGTCCGCCCCTGTCAATGTTCTCTTTGTACTACCAGCGAATATGAGTTTCCGTATGATATGTTGCCTTGTTTTCCGTATACGGGAAGGGTTTCCGGAACTTCTCTTCCTTGGGAACCAGAATCCGGGCATATCCGGTGATTCCGCCGTTGCCGCGGAGGTTTTCAGTTTTGACCGCGATATGCAGTCTGCCGTTTCCTGTCAGTTCCGATGAAATCGGATAGAGGCGACGGGCGGTCCAGTAACCTTCCGTATCCTCGCCGGTATGACCGATTTTTTTCCCGTTTACATAGGTGTCATCCAGATCGTCAACCCCGCCCAGATCCAGGAACAGCCGTTTGCCGCGCAGATCTTCCGGAAGCGTAACACTCCTGCGGTACCAGACCGTTCCGACAAACGGTCCGATGTGCGGCAGGAGATTGTTGAAATACCCTGGAACCGTGACCGTTTCCCAGTCCTTCGTTTCGCGGAAGTTTTCCGGTTTCTGCCAGCCGAGTTTCAACCCGCTCTTTCCGGGATCGGTACGGAGACTCCATTTCCCATTCAAATCAACGGTCCGGTTTGCCAGCTGCATCCGTTCAAACCGTTCCGCAATCGGGTAAAACTGTTTTCCGCAGACAGCTTCCGCAAGGTTCCGCATCTGCCGGAAGCGTTCCGCAAGAATTTCCGCACTCCAGACGATGGAGGAATCCACTCCGGATTTCAGTCCCCGTTCCAGCTCCTCCTTCTGCACATCCCGCGGGAATTCAAGGAAAAGAAGTTTCCCTTTGCCGAGTTTCCGTTCCGCGGCAAATGCGGGAGCCGTCAGCGGAATGAGATCCGCGCCCGAGAGAATGTTCAATTGCTGGGGAGCCCGGAAATAAGTATCGCGCGCCGTGAAGAACGGCCAGTACCTCCTTCCGGCGGCAGTCAGGTCAAAGCGGTTGACCTCCTGCGGTTCTGCCGAAACGCCGAACAGAGACGCGCTTCCCGGAGGAACGATCAGAACTGCCCCGTCGCGGACCTGCTTGAGCAGACCGGCAACCTCGTTTTCCGCAATTGCCGCCGGAGTCAGCAAACGATGCAGCATGTCCCCGGATCGGTTTTCCTTTGCATACTCCGCGATCAGATGCGCCGCCAGAAGATCTGCCGCAGGATCGTTGCTCGTCCGTCCGGAAACTTCCATCTGACAGAACAAAACACGTCCTTTCCCTGATTTGAGTTCAAAAAGCGGAGTATAAATCAGATCTTTTCCGCAGGCGAGCAGGATCCGGAAATCGCCTTCCGCGATCCGACGGACCGGATAGGAGGAGACGATGTTGGCATTGTTCCAGTGCCACAGAGGACTGGCCACCGTATCCTCCGTATTGGAAGCAGGCGGCTGCTTTGAAGGAGCCAGTGTTCCATTTCCGGCCCATTGCGAGAAATCCTCCGCCTTCATGCCGGGAATCGCGAATCCGTATCCGGGGAAAACGTCCCGCGCATAAACCGGAGCCGTTTTCAATCCCATCAGGGCGAGACCTTCCGGTTTCTGCTCAAAAACGATGACATTGATTCTTCCGGAATCAACCGTCTCCCGCAGCCGGAGCTTCTTTGCAACCGCCATGAATTCCGGTGCAAGACTTTCCCTGCCGATAAGAAGCAGACGAATCCCGTTCAGAGAGTTCAATTTTGACGCATCCGCCGTTTTGATCTTCAGACGTTCCAGGGTGTCCGCCGTCAGCCCTTTGGGATCATAAAGGGCAATACCTCCGCTGATTTTCACATCCGTTGCCGGAAAAACGGCAATGTTCATGGATGTCGCGGGCAGCGATTCCGGTTTCACGGTCAGTTTGTATTCCGTCCGGATGGAGACCTTCGGAAGTGTGATGGAAATGGGCAGATGCCGGATCTCTCCGGGGTTCAGAACTTCCCGGAAACGGCCTTCTTTCCCTGCGAAGGTCCACGTTCCGCGGAACTCGGCGTTTTTCTGCGTGTCATTGATAAGAACGATCCGTTTTTCAAGCGTTCCGCCGGACGGATAATTGTGCGTCTTGTCAACGGGTTCTTCCGCCCCGCCGTCGAGAAATACCAGTTTCGGTGCGAGAGCTTCCTTCAAAGCGGAAGCGACAGGAAGCGGCTGATCCGGATTGATGTCTGCCTGATATTGCAGTTTACGCAGATCAGCCTGCCAGCCGTTGCGGCGGAAGTCTTTGACTTCAACCTCCCATTCTTTGCAGATGTGATTTGTCCGATGCGGCGCATTCTTCCGGAAAGCATAATAGATTTCCGCAAACGGACAGATGCCGGACATGTCGAATCCGCGCCAGTAACGGATTGTCTCCTTCAGGAGATCGCCGCGGAGTTTCTGGTGAAGCGGAGCGTCATAATAGGCCTCGGACACCTTGCCCCTGGTCGAAAGCGCAACGGAACGGAGCATTTCCGGATCGTTGTCGCAATAGACTTCCGGACCGTAATACCGGGCGAGATTTTCATAGTAGAAAAGCGGTTTCTGACCCGGATACTTCAAATCCATCCCGTAGAAGGAACGCCAGTAAGGGAAGCCCGTTTCAATGATATGGAGCGGTTTTTTCCCGATCCGGTTCCAGACTTCCGGCCAGGCATTGCGTTCGGTCTGCGGCCACCAGCAGAAGTAGGCGTTGTTCGTGATGATCTCGCCGAAATTGCCGCCTGCCTGGAAAAAGAATGGACGAGATGGATCGTATTTGCGCATGATCTTCACTCCTTCCATGCAGGTCTGATATTTTTTCATCTGGAATTTCGGCTGATAACCGTCCGCGAGCTTCAGCGGGTGATAGTCCCAGCCGTAACCGAGATAATTCGTTGACATGAAATAGATGATGTTCGACGGATGATTTCTCCAGCGACGGATCATCGCTGCCATCCGGTCTTCGAGATTCTTCCGGATAGCCGGATTGTTCCAGAGAGCGAATTCACGTCCGGTGACTCCATCAATTCCGACCAGCTGGAAGAGTCCCTCCTCGTCGCAGACGCGCATAATGTTTTCGGGGTAATTGTCTTTTGCCTCCACAGGAAAATTCGTGCGGACCGCGTTGTAGCCGAGTCGTTTCAAGGTCCGGGCGATCCGTCGGGCCTCATTGAGATCGGAGGAGGCGTTCGCCCAGCCGTCGTGATTGAACAGATGAACCTTTTTCCCGTTCAGATAGTAGTCTCTCCCGCGAAGTTCAAATTCCCGGAATCCGAACCGGACCGGAGGCAGAACGTCAACCGTGCCGCCCTCACGGTCTTTCAGCGAAAATGTACAGTGATAGAGATATGGCGTCTCCGGACTCCAGAAGCGTGCATTCTTCCAGGGAGCCGTAAAGACAATTTTTTTCGATTCCCCGGGGTTCAGCCGGACAGCAGAGGAACGGGCGGGTGCCGGAGCGTTCTCGCCAGAAATCTTTGCTTCCAGAATTACAGTTGCCGCTTTGCCCGAACTGTTTTTCACGGTCGCTTCAAACGTTGCCATCCCGTTTTTGACGGACGTACCAATCCAGGGATATTCCGCGGAAATCCACGGTTTGACCTCAAGCCAGGTATTGCCCTTGATCCCGCGCCATGCCCAGTACTGTCCATCATCCACAGCGTGGATTGTCAGATAGTTGTATTCGCCGAATCGAAGGAGCTCCTGCCGGAGCGGGATTTCAAAAAATTTACCGTAATCCAGTTTTGCAATTTCCCTGCCGTTGAGATAGACAGTTCCTTTCTGAGAGCGACTCAACTCATCAAGAAGCAGCACGATCTGTTTGTTCTTCCAGCGTTCCGGGACAAGGAAGGCTCGTTCAAACCAGCCGTTGGTGAAGGTGTAGGGATTTTTCCCACGGTACCATGCCTTGCGGGGAAGTTTTTTCAGATTGGCATCGCGCATGTAGAATTCGCAGTCGGTCATGCCGTTTGCCTGTCCGCTGTAGCGTCCGGGAACCGCGAGATAGATCCACGAGGCGGGATCAAAAGAAAAATCCTTGTCGGTGAGCTGCATTCTCCAGAGGGCGTTGAGAGTGATTTTCTCCCGGGCAGGGGTTGTAACGCGTTCCGCTCCGTTCAGGTCCCAGAGCGGTTTTTCCTGCTCTTTGACCGGAGTCACTGCGATGAACCCTTTGCGGGATTTTCCCGATTTTTTAGATTCAGCCTCCTGGAATTCCGCCAGCTTTTCCGGAGCATGGCAGCCGGCAACAGCAAGAAGTTCGTCGATCACACCTTCCGACTGCGTCCTGGAATAGGTATCATTTCCGGGAACATCACCGATAAGCATTGAGCCTGTTGGCTGCACATTGGAAAAGGGCAGTGTCAAAGGAGCTTCCTTCTTTTTTCCGTCCACTGCCAGAAACAGTTTTTTCCGCTCAAAATCAAATCCGGCGGCAATGCGTGCCGCCGTACCCTTTTTCAGAAGAGCGGCAGGAAGCGCGATTTCCTGACGTTTTCCACTGGAATCCAAAACAAAGCATAGCTGTTTTCCCTGTTTTGCAAGGCCGTATTTCAGAGTCCCGGCTGATACATGGAAAAGTCCGTGAACGGCGGAATCCTCCGCCCCGTTCCAGTCCGGGAGGAAGTAAAAGACAATTGAAACCGCCTTCCCGCCGATTCCGGAGATTCCGTTCAGAACCAGCGAACCTTTGCGATCGTATCCGTGGCGGACCACCTTGACACCCTCGCCAGTCCTGCCTTTTGTGAAGAGCAGTTCCGCGGCGCTGAATCCGGAACTTCCAGTTGCATCGACTTCCCCTTCAAATGGAGCGAAAAGAAGTGTTCTGATCTGTTCTTTCCCGGGAATTGATTCCATAATCTGCTTCGCTTCATCCGGAGTCAGGCATTTGTTGAAGAGTTTCAATTCGTCAATCAGACCGCCGAACTGGTCACGGCTGCGGAAATCCATGCTCCCGATTCGGAGAACCGTCTGGTTCGGCCCCGGCTTGAGAACATCATGGTTTCTGGTGTAGGCCGCTTCAATGCCGTTAAGATAAATCACATGTTTTCCGTCCTTGCATCCGAAGACAAGGTGAGTCCATTGATCGTAGGGAATCGCCGCGGCGGAAATGGCGGCGCCGCGGTATTTTTTTTCCGCATCGAAATGATTCAGAATGAAACGGCCCCAGTTGTCGAATCCGGCGAAAACATTTCCGCTTCCCCAGCCGAAATTGGTGCGGAAGAGATTGCGTCCCGGCACCTCTCCATTCTTTTTGGAACGTTCTTCCGGCCGCACCCACATGGCAATCGACCACTCCTTCCCGTTCATCGAGCTGCCGAGATTGTACAGCAGATCGCCGACATCGCTTTTGCGGGAGAAGCGCAGCGCTTTCCCGGATTTCCCTTCGGTAAAGAAGAGTTTTCCGGCACTGCGGAAACCACTGCCGTCCAGCGCGATTTCCGGTTTCGCGGAGTTGTCAAACGAGGCATAGAGTTTCAGATGCTCTTTTTCCACATCGCCGCCACAGGTCAGAAGAGCGGAACAAAATGACAGCGCCAGAAGAGAATACAAAGTTTTCATACAGCTTCCTTTTCAATCAAAAATATCATGGATTTCAGACTCACTGAAAAAACTCAGAGCCAGTAAATGTATTTTCCAAAAGCAGGCGAGCCATACACCCATGATGAGAATTCAACGTAAATGACAGTTGAAACATTTCAGTCGAAATAAGTGAAAATCGAGTTCAT
>CASEYW010000150.1 GCA_949292215.1 uncultured bacterium | reverse complement strand
TTCGGAAACAGGTCTATGCGCAATTCGACTTTTCCAAAGAGCCATCCTCCGCTCTGGAACTCCTGCCGCACAAGAAACCTCCGGAAAAAGTCGGCAGCGGAATCCGGACCGGAAAAGGAACGTATCTTCTCTATCGTCCAAGCAAGCCGCTCCGGGAGATGCTGAAAAAACCGTTCGGAATCGTTCTGGAGTTCACGGCCACGGACAAACCGGATGGCTACTGTGCCGGACTCTTCGAACCCTCCAGCTTCCGGATCACGCTGAACCGCCATTCCATGAAGTTCACCGTGGAAACATTCGATCAGGCGGGAAAACGAGTTTATTTTTCTTCGCGCGATCCGGTTACGCTGAATCAGCGTGTCAAATTCGAGCTCCGCGCGGACGGCAGACGAATGATCCTGTATCGCGATGGAAAACTTGACACCATCAAAGAACTTCCCCTCCCGATGAAGGATCTGCGCACACTGCGTTTCGGCGTTGCCGGAGGGAAAGACTACAACTTCAACGGAATCTTCCATTCCGCGGAACTTTACGCCATTCAACCTTAAAAACGGAGAACGATATGAAATCGAACAGAAAATTCACATTGATAGAACTCCTCATCGTCATTGCCATCATTGCCATCCTTGCCGCGCTGCTCCTTCCTGCGCTGTCGAAGGCCCGGTCGAAAGCGTATCAGGCAAGCTGCGCCTCGAATCTGAAGCAGATCGGTCAGGCGTCCATGCTCTACACGGGAGATTACGACGACTGGATGCTCCCGGACAAAGTCTCCGGAAAAATCTGGTGGGCTCTTCTGACCGACAATAAATCCTATGGAGTCTCTTACGGTCAGCTTCTCGGGGGCACTGGAACGGGCAAATACTACAACGGAGGCACCTTCCGCTGTCCGGAAGATCCCCTTCCCTTCAAACCCAATCAGGCAGCCGACGGCGTCGGCTCTCCTTACATGTTCCATACCAGTTACGCATCGGGACTCGTCGGAGGAAAGGAAGGCAGATCCTCCGGGGCATCCGCGAATTATTTTCACAAGACCTCCGCGCTCACCCGGCCGACGGAATGCGTCACTGCCGGAGACAACATCACACAGACGGCTGAAATGCTCTTTTTCAACTATCATTTTGCCTTCCGCCACGGAGCATCCGACCTGTTGAACCGCTCCGTCGAGCCGATCAACGGGGGCAACACCAATGTCCTTTATGCCGACGGACATGTATCTGCCGCCAGCTTTCCAAAACTGAAAGCGACCCCCAATGAGGATGGCGTCCTGAACAATAATTCCGTTCTCTACCGGGGATTCATCCGAACCAAGGGGAGTCCAACGTTTACAGAATAACGTTTTCTTTCAATAACAGGAGAAATAATGAAAAAGATCGGAACATTCGCTCCGCGTGCGTCAAATCAGATTCATGCCTCCAAAATCGGAATCGGCTTTGAATGTATCGAACGGAAAATGTGGGATGACACAGAAGAATTATATCGTGCAGCCGGAGAACTCGGCGTCAAACACGCCCGTGTGATGACCGGCTGGTTCCGTTGTGAGCGGGAAAAGGGAATTTACGATTTCGAATGGCTGGAGGAAATTGTGAACAAACTTCTGGCACAGGGTATCCGGCCATGGTTCTGCGTCTGCTACGGCAACAAGCTCTACTGCGACTCCCCCGCCGACGATGCGGCAGGTTATCCCCCGCTGTTTTCCGAGGAGGCGCGAAACGCCTGGACCCGTTACGCCACGGAACTGGCAACCCGTTTCCGGGGACGCGTCACCCATTTTGAAGTCTGGAATGAGCCAAACTGCTCCGGATTCTGGAAAAAGGGACCAGACTATGGAGAATATGTGGATCTGGTCCGCATTACCTCCAACGCGATCCGCGCCTGCAATCCGGAAGCGAAAATCATCGGAGGCGCCAGCGGCATGTCGATAGCTCTCTGGAACGGGCATCTGGATGTTTATGAATATATCCGCAAGGGGATCTGTCCTCTGATCGACGTTTTCACTTTTCACCGCTATCACATTCTCCCAGAACTCCACCGCCCGGAAGACGTCCGGATGCTCCGCGCCATGTTCGATGAAAACGGCGGGAAACATGTCAAATTATGGCAGGGAGAATCGGGATGTCCCTCAAAACAGGCGACAACGGAGGCTCTGGCGGATACGCCTGTCAATGAAGAAATTCAAGCGAAAGTTGCCGTCCGGAGCATCATGACCGATCTCAAAAACGGCCTTGATTACACCTGCTATTTCACCATGTCGGACTTCAAATACTACTACCGCAACGGCCTCACGCCGAACCCGAATCATTTCGGTCTTGTCACGTTCGACGATCCGCCCCGGCGCAAGCCCGCCTATTACGGAGTTCAGACTCTGGCAAATCTCTTCGACGAAGACACCCTTCCGTGCGATACGATCAAATGCCAGCTTGATCTTGTTCCATTCCCGCCGGAACAGCGCTTTACGTTCCAGGAAAAACTGATCCAGATGAAACTTGCCACGTTCCGCCGGAAGGGATATCCGCTGCTCGTCTGGTGGATGCCGGCGGATCTGATTCCGGAAGTTGCCGGAAATCCTCCACACCAGCCGTTTAATGCGCTTTTCCGGATCTGGACTCCCGGACAGAATATCCGTTCGCCGGTTCTGATTGACCCCCTCACCCAGGAAGTCTTCGAACCGGAACGCTTTGATGATCCATGGTTCAAAAAACGGAAATACGATCTGCCGCCGACGGATCTTTCCGACATTCCCGTCCGCGACTATCCATTGATTCTCACGGACAGGGAAGCAGTCAAAGAGATGCTCAACGAATAATCCGCGTCCCGAAAAGTCTGCATCCTATGAATCGGAATGCAGGCTTTCTTCAAAATCCCTGTGTAAAAAAAACGCCCGGAACTCGCAATGAGTCCGGGCGTTTGATTTGGCAACCCTTTTCGGGGATCACTTCATCAGCTCACCAACCTTCTGGTAGAATTCCATGCGTTTTGCCGCATCTTCTTCCGCCTTCTTGTACAGTTCTTCCGCCTGAGCGGGAGCTGTCTTGAGCAGGGACTTGTAACGGCCCTCGCTGCGGATGAATTCCTGGAAGTTGCCTGTGGGTTTCTTGGCATCCCAGGAGAACGGAACTTCCTTCGTCGGATTGTAGCGATAGAGCGGCCAGTAGCCGGCGTCAACCGCACGTTTTTCCTCAGACTGCGTCTTGCTCATATCGATTCCATGAGCGATACACGGAGCATATGCGAAGATGATGGAGGGTCCATTGTAGGCTTCCGCTTCCTGGAAGGCTTTCAGGACCTGGTTGCGGTCGGCGCCCATGGCGACGGACGCGACATAGACGTAACCATAGCTCATGCACATGAAGCCCATGTTCTTCTTGTAGGTCTTCTTTCCGCCGGTGGCGAACTTCGCAACCGCAGCGGTCGGAGTCGCTTTGGAGGCCTGTCCGCCGGTGTTGGAGTAGACTTCGGTGTCGAGAACGAGAATGTTGACGTTTCTGTTCTGAGCGACAACATGGTCGATTCCGCCGTATCCGATATCGTTTGCCCATCCGTCACCGCCGATGATCCAGACGGACTTGTCGCAGAAGTAATCCTGCAGTTCCTGGATCTTGGAAAGAACTTCACGGCATTCGCCTTCGGCGTTCTCCAGAGCTTTCGGCAGGATGGCTTTGACTTCATTCTGAGCGGCAACTGCTTCTTCCGTCTTGGAGTTGTCCCAGAAGCTCATGGCCTTGTTGAGAGCGGCTTTGAGCTTGTCGCAGGCCTTGTCGCAGGCGAGGACTTTCTCGACATAGGACTTGAGGGTTGCACGGTTCTGATCGACCGCCAGACGCATTCCGTAACCGAATTCCGCATTGTCTTCGAACAGGGAGTTCGCCCATGCCGGACCGCGTCCGTTTTTGTCCTTGGTGTACGGAATCGTCGGGAAGGTTCCGCCGTAGATGGAGGAGCAGCCGGTGGCGTTCGCAATCATCACGTTTTCGCCGAAGAGCTGAGCCATCAGTTTGACATACGGGGTTTCGCCGCAGCCGGCGCACGCACCGGAGAACTCGAACAGCGGCTTGCGGAACATCGCACCCTTGACCGTGGTAACCGGTGCGCCATCCGTGACATTGTCCGGAAGAGCATCGAAGAACTTCTCGTTCTCGTTTTCGCCAGCGGCACGTTCTTTTTCGAGGGAAGACCAGGTAAGGACTTTCTTCTCATCGGCCTGTTTGGTCATCGGGCAGACATCCACGCAGACGCCGCAGCCGGTGCAGTCTTCGATGTAAACCTGAATCTTGAACTGGAGATCGCGGTCGTTCTTCGTTTTGGACTTGGCAGTCTTGAAGCTGGCCGGAGCATTTGCGAGATCCGCCGGAGCGATCTGTTTGGCACGGATCGCCGCATGCGGGCAGGAAAGCGAGCAGACGTTGCACTGGATGCAGTTTGCAGCATTCCAGGTCGGAACACGCGGCGCAATTCCGCGTTTCTCAAGGCAGGAGGTTCCGGTCGGAATCTTGCCGTCGACGGACATCGCGGAAACCGGAATGCTGTCGCCCTGCTGCTTCATCGAGGGTTCAATAATCGCCTTGGCGAACTCGGACGCATGATCGGGCAGGAATTTGACCGGATCTGCGTGCGGAACCCCATCGAGAGAAGCGGGGACCTCGACCGGCTGGCAGGCGTTGATCGCCGCGTCGATCAGAGCGAGGTTCATATTGACCACATCATCGCCTTTTTTCTTGAAGGTCTTGCGGGTCATTTCCTTCATGCCTTCCTCGGCCTGCTCGAACGGAACGATGCCGGAGACCTTGAAATAGGCAACCATCATGACGGTATTTGCGCCTTTGCCGCGGAGACCGGGCTGTTCGGCGATCAGTTTTTCCGCATTGATGTTGTAGAATTTGATCTTCTTGTTGATAATCGTTTCCTGCATGTCGCGGGTCAGATGCGCGAACACTTCGTTGTTCGGATAGTGGGAGTTCAGCAGGAAGGTACCGCCCTCTTTGATTCCCTTCAGCAGGTCGTAACGGCCGACATAGGAGAAGGAGGAGCAGGAGACGAAGTCCGGCGCAGTGATCAGGTAGGTGCTCTTGATCGGCTTCACGCCGAAACGCAGATGGGAAACCGTGACGCCGAAGGACTTCTTTGAGTCATAGGAGAAGTATGCCTGAGCATCCATATCGTCGCGGTATTTTCCGATGATCTTAATGGAGTTCTTGTTCGCGCCGACGGTTCCGTCTCCGCCGAGTCCCCAGAACATGCAGTTGGTCGTGCCTTCGGGCTCGGTGACGATCTCTTCGTCGATCTTGAGAGAGAGATTCGTGACATCGTCCTCAATACCGACCGTGAATCCATGGAATCCATTCTTCGCAAGGTGCTTGAAGACTGCGAGAACCATCGACGGAGAGAACTCTTTGGAAGCGAGTCCATAGCGGCCGCCAATGATGTAGATGTTGTTGTCGTTGACCGCGACCTTGACATCAAGATACAGCGGATCGCCGATGGCGCCGGGCTCTTTGGTTCTGTCAAGGACAGCAATGCGCTTCACCGTTTTCGGCAGAGCGGCGCGGAATGCGTCAGCGGCAAACGGACGATACAGACGAACCTTGACAAGTCCGAGCTTCATGCCGCGTTTTTCATTCAGGTATTCGATCGTCTCATCGATCGTTTCGCAGGAGGAACCCATGGCGACGATCACATCGGTGGCATCCGGTGCGCCGACATAATCGAACAGGTGGTACTGACGGCCCGTCTTGGCGGCAACTTTGTCCATATACTCCTGCACGATCGCCGGAGCGGCTTCGTAGAACTTGTTGACCGTTTCGCGGCCCTGGAAGTAGACGTCGGGGTTCTGCGCACCGACATTGGTGATCGGAGCTTCCGGACGAAGCGCACGGGCGCGGAACTCTTCAATATATTTCGGTTCGACGAGCTCTTTGATCGTGTCGTAGGAAATTTCGTGGAATTTGTGAACTTCGTGAGAGGTACGGAATCCGTCAAAGAACTGCAGGAACGGAACGCGGGACTTGTAGGTCGAAAGATGGGCGACAAGCGCGAGATCCATCTCCTCCTGAACGGACGCGGCAGCAAGCATTGCAAAACCGGTATTGCGACAGGCCATCACGTCGGAGTGATCACCGAAAATCGCGAGCGACTGGGCGGCAAGCGCACGGGCTGTAACATGAAAAACGGTCGGCAGAAGTTCACCGGCAATTTTGTACATGTTCGGAATCATCAGCAGCAGACCCTGCGACGCCGTGTATGTGCTTGTCAGAGACCCGGCCACAAGAGAACCGTGGACCGCACCGGCGGCACCGGCTTCCGACTGCATTTCAGCAACGGAAACTTCCTTGCCCCAGATGTTCTTCTTGCCTTCACTTGCCCACTGGTCGACCCATTCACCCATGGTCGACGAAGGGGTAATCGGGTAAATTGCAGCGACTTCGCTCAGGGCGTAAGCCACATGCGCGGCGGCGTAATTGCCGTCCTGTGTATTCATATTTCCCGCCATTTTTTCCTCCTTACGGGTTGAGTTTGAGATTAAAACCAAAAATACGCTACAAGATACATCTGCAAAAGAAAAAAGTCAAACCGAATCCAAAGGAATAAAGCAAAAAAAGAACGCATTTCAAGGCAGGAACAACATCGAGTCTTGCAATCCTGTCAAAAAGCCAAAAACGGAAATCGGAAAGCCCTCTTCTCCGCAAGGAAGCGCTTTCCGTCCGTCCCTCTTCTCTTTCCTGATGCAATGCAGCAGATTACCGTTTCTCCGCAGCAATGATTTCCGTCAAATAGCGCAGAAACGAATCCGCATTGTTTCGCGGCAGTCCGTCCGGAATCCGGCTGACGATGATCAGATTTCCGGCCCGGAGCGCCCATACCTTTCCCTGTTCGGATGCAAGAACCCGCGTTCCTTCGACAGGTCGCAAGACCTGCGCTCGGGAACCATCGGAAAACGCAATCCGATCTCCAGTGAAAAAACGGTCCAGTGCCGGAATTGCCCCCGGATCCGTCCGGAACCCGACATAATAAACCGGCTTTCCGCTGGAAACAGCGCGTCCGATCTCCTTCGCGTAATACCGTGAAAACGGCGGTCGCGGACAGTTGATCAGAACCGCATCGAATTTCTCCGGCAGCACATTGGTCGAACTGAACCACGCGGGAGATTCCTTCCCGAGTCGCGCCGACAGCGGGATCAGATTTTGTTCATATCCGAAAAGCGCTTTGTAACGGGTCGTCCACCACCACCAGGAAAAACCGCCGGGAAACACATAATTTGCCGGAGTCGCAGCAATCGGCGGAACTGCAGGCAATACGAAATCGCGTTCAATCCGTGCAGCCCAAGCTAGTCCGTCCGGGAAATCATGATAATTGTGATTGTGCCAGAGGTTTCCCGGTTTCAGATCAAAGCCGAAAAAGTAAAATCCGGAAACGCCGAGACGCAGCAGTTTCTGCGCCATTGTCCGAAGTTCCGATTCACTCCGGAAAAATTTGACTCCGCCGTTGCCGACCTCCGCACTGTGACCGATCTCAGTTCCCACCTTCCAGATGGTATGGGAGGATGCTTCGGCCTCTGCACGGGCGGCACCACCGGCAGCTTCCCCGGGATGAATCCCCTGATTCAAATACGTCTCAAATCCGACGCCGTCCGCGCCAAGATACCGTCTGCTGATGCTCATCTTTTCACCGACGACTCCGACACTCTTGAAGACAACGGGAACATTTACGAGCGATTTCAGATAACAAGCCGCCTGATCCGCCAGGTCAGCATAGCTCTCCCGCAAAGCCTCCTGATAATCAATCCAGAAAAAGGAATCCAATTCACCACGGACGACCCTTCCCGTAGCCGGATCAGCCAGCCACAAGGTATCCTCCAGACGAAGAGGGATCAGCCGAGACGCTTCTTCAAACGATTTCAGATCCGCACGCCATTCCCTCTTCAGTTTTTCCAGAGTCACGTACCGCTTTCTGAGATACTCCTCGTATGCCTTGTTGAAACTCGGGGTGAACTGCCGCAGATTTTCCGTTCCATTGACCATGTTCGTCTCATTGGCAATCGGATCAATGAAAGCGCGCAGATGCTTCCCCCAACGCATTGCACCGATCCAGGAAACACGATTTTTCCACTCCCGGAACACATCCGGATTCCAGAGATCGACATGATGAACTTTCGCTTCCAGAAGTGGAATTAGGATTACCTGCCCTCCCTCCGGATACTTCCGGCCGACAGGGAACACGATCCTGCGGAGTTTCCCGAAATCCTGCGCTTTTTCCAGATCAATGATGCCGCTGCGCAGATCCCGCCCGACAATATCCGAAAAAGCGATAAACTCCACGCCTTTTTCGGGATTCCCCGGATCAATAACCAGCAGCCCCGCCAGTTTCTGTTCCAGCGGGAACTGCGCGGTGACTCGTCCTCCCGAATAAACCCCACGGCTCAAGGCACGATAATTTCCTTTCGCAGCCGGATCGTCGCGCGTAATAAAAAACGCGGGCACCACGCCGCCTCCACCTCCGGCAAGCTGATACCCGTAATGGATTCCCTCCTCCTCAAGCATATCAATGAATTTCTGACGCACCCAGACAGGAGCATTGCTTGAAAGATTCAGATACACATCATCAAGACCGGCTTTCCGAATGCTGCGAATGATCTCCCGGTCGCGTTCCAGCCGGGCAGCAACCCCGCGACTCTCCGAATCCCGGCTGTTCAAGGTGCCCGGACACCACATGCCCCCGACCGGGAAATAGCGCCGTCCGTCAAAGATATATTCATACGCATGGTTCATATACCAGAAGTGTGCAACGCCGTCGCAATCATTGAAAACGCCGTAATTCACCGGTTTCGGCAAAGGTACCGGTGAACCGGCAAAATCAAGGTTCCGTACAATCCAGTTGCCGGAAACAGCGGGAACAGGCTGAAAACGAATCTCTGTCCGGCGTCCCCTGGAAAGTTCCACAAACCTTTCCGGAAGAGTGCCTTCGGAAGATGACACCGGCAATGCCGCATACAGTTTTCCCTGCACAAACAACAAGAGAAGAACCGGATGAGCTTTCCCGTCGGAAAAACGCAGCGAATAACGATCCTCCTCCAAACGGACTGACAACAGACGCGGAGGAAGAGAACGGACCGGCTGCAAATACGCAATCGGAATGGATTGCCTGCTGTTTTTCGATCCGAGCGGAAAAAACTCGACCTTGTAATCGCCGCGGGGAAGAACAGCAGGAAGAACAAACGCAAAACTGTTTTTCCCGGGACGAAAGAGAATCCCGGAAGAAAGCACACTCTCCCCGGCGAATGTCAGTTTAACCACTCCGGGAACCGGTTTGCCCTCGTACCGGAATCCGATGGAAAGTGTTTTTCCCGGTATAAATGGTGAGCGAAGGACTGCATCCCGGATGTGTCCTGCCTGACCGATCGCAAATCCGGCAATCCCGTCGCACATGAAACTCCAGGTTCCGAGCGAAGAACGCCGGGAGATCCGGAATTCCAGCGAATGTTTTCCCTGCGTCATCTTCCGGCGTCCGAGAGAATGCCAGCTTACAGCCTTGCTGATTCCCCAGACGATCTCTTTCGAGGATGCGGGCACCTCCCGCCAGGAATCCAAATCAAAACGAAAATCAACGGGAGAGGTATACGGCTGTTTCTGCGTCGTCAGAGCGGCGAAGAATTCATATTCGTCTTCCTGCGCAACAGAAAACTCATATCTGGCGGAAAAGGTTCCTGTTTCCGGTTTTGTACTGAGTTTCCGCAGAATGGTTCCGGAAAAAGAATCCGGGACTTTCTCCTTGCCAATGCTGCTCCGGACTGGGGAACCGCCGTTGATCCAGATCGCCGGATAGGTCGGAAACTCGGGCATGAGAGCGGGAACTGCTGCCGGAGGCTCCGCTGCGGAAAGGCTGAACATGGAGAAAAACATGACGACAACTGCCAAAACAAATAACTGGAGATTCTTTCCAGAACAGTCGGATAACAAAGAAAAATCTTTCATCTGTCTGCCTCCGAATCAGGGAGCTTTCCGATTCTGGAAAGGGTTCCAGCGGTTCGGTGTGGTGGTCCATGTACTTCCATTGTGGAAGAAGTTGCCGAGCTTTCCGCTGTTGTAAAGTTCGCTTCCATTGACGCCCCGGATGGATTCGACATGACCATCAACGTTGAGAAAATTGCAGTAGCCGTCATGCCGGGGAATCGGTTTGACATCATCATTCCAGCTTTTCACGCTTTGAAACCCCCGACCGTCTGCGGAAGCCGCTTCCGCGATATAGACGATTCTCGCAGGAGCAAATGTTTTACTGATTTTGAATGGACCGAACCAGCGGTTGAATACCTGCCAGGGATAGCCGTAGCTGATTTTCCCTTCGGAGATGGAGGCATAAACATTGGCGGCACTCCAGTTCGACCGGTCGTTCGGACAGAGAATGAATTCCGCCTTTACCTTGCCGATCTCATAGCCGATCATCTTGAACCACTGCGGCTGACCGGAAGGAGAACCGCCACTCGAAGTGACATAAGGAGGATAATCGTCCTGTTCTCCGCAATACATGGCAAGAGAAGTCCCCATCTGCTTCAGACTTGAAACGCATTTCAGGGAATTTGCCTTGTTTCGCGCCTTGTTCAACGCTGGCAGCAGCAGGGCCGCCAGAATTGCGATGATCGCAATTACCACAAGAAGTTCTATCAGTGTAAAACTCTTCTCCTTCATACTCCTTACTCCTGTATTATGATTTGTGGTTAACCGTCTCATTTTGCCTCCCGCTTCACTACGGAACCGCTGACGACCAGAGAGGGAACCGTGTATTCATACGGATTTTCTTCGGGAGAGAAGGCTCCCGGATGAGAGAGGATTTCCAGAATGGCATCAAGCTGTCCCTCCATGTTGAGATCCACACAGTCGAGAGGCGGATGCTGGATTTGCGCCATGCGCCGGAGACCGATCGTGACCAGGCTCAGCGTTTCCGGAATTTTTACTCCGCAATTCAGACAGGCATTGACCGCACCAGCAAAAGAATCCGACGACAATCCGATCAGACCGGTAAAATCAAATCCGTCCCGGATCACTCCGGAAAAGAAGCGGTATGTCTTATCCGGTGCATACTCTCCAGAACGGACTCCGCAATCCAGCAGACGGCATTCCATTCCGCGCAGTTTCGCACAGTTCAATACACCGCGCACACGTTCGCAAATGACACTGTTGTGCGGTTCGGAAATCAGAAGTGCAATCTTCCGATGCCCGAGATTAAACAGATGATCCGCTGCAATGTTCCCGGCAAAGACGTCGTCCGCTCCGACTGCCATCAGGGGAATGTCTCCATGATGGCGGTTCATGATCACCAGCGGCACCTCCGCCGCGTAATGCTCCAGACGCCCCAGCGTACGGGAATCCCAGGATGCCGAACTGCTGGCCAGCAGAGCGATCCCTTTGACATTCTCCTCTTTCAACGGCAGTTCCAAAGGCACCTGCTCCGTGTAGTCGAAGCGGTGAATCAGAATGCGGGCAGGAGCCAGTTTCCGGCGAAGTCCCTGAATGTATTCCTCCATCAGCGTCAAATCCGTGGAGTTCCAGCGGGGAACCGCAAACAGGTAGGTTGCAGGAGCATCGCTGCGGAACCGACGGATGCCATCGGTCGTAAAGGTTCCCCGTCCCGGAACCACGCGAAGAAGACCGGCTTCCCGGAAACGCGCAACCGTCTGATCCACAACAAGCTGGCTCACATTGAAGCGTTTCATAATCTCACGGTTCGTCATGAACTGATCTCCGGGAGAGTACTTGCCAAGCTCTTCCAGCAGCTGTTCATAGAGAATATCTGTTTTCAAAACTGCTTGCACCATACCTGTTTTCCTTTTTGTGTATCTATGTATATTATAGCGTATTAGTCGCATTAATACAATAGGGTGTTTTGAAAAAAAACAAAAAAAATTTTCCGGGATGAGGAAGGAGGAAATCGTTTCGGGAAGAACGGAAGGGAATGAAAGAACGGAATCCTGTGCAGAGAAACAGGAGAAAGCTCTTCTTCGGGGGAAGGCGGAAGAAGCCCGGGACTTGATTTTCCCCTGTTGGAATGCTATTTTAAAGAATGAATTTAAACGAAAACGCTGAATGACAACGAACAGGAAACAAGAATGAAACTGCCTTCATTGAAAATCAGAAATCTGGAATCGAAGTATCCCGTGATTCAGGCTGGAATGGGAGTCCGTATCGGCATGGCGGAACTTGCCGCCGCGACTATCCGGGAAGGCGGTTACGGAACGATTGCCAGTGTCGGGATCGGCGATATTGAACGCGGGAAGCATCACTTCGTCGACGAATGCAACACTAATTTTGCTCTTGAAATCCGGAAAGCCAAAGAACTTGCCCAGGGCAGAAAACCGCTCGGTGTGAACGTCATGGTGGCTCTTTCCAATTATGAGGAGATCATCCGGACCGCCGTAAAGGAAGGGGTGGACTATATCATCTCCGGAGCCGGGCTTCCGCTTCCGCTTCCTGAATACGTCGGCGATGCGGACATAGCACTCATTCCCGTCATTTCCAGCGGCCGCGCATTTGAAGTCGTAGTCAAAACCTGGCTGCGCAAATACAATCGCAAACCGGATGCCGTCATCATTGAAGGACCTAAAAACGGGGGACATCTCGGGTTCACAATGGACCAGATCCAGCACCCGGAAACCTGTTCGCTTGATCTTCTGCTGAAAGATGTGAAAGAAGTCGCGGAACGCTACGGCATCGGCGATATTCCCTACATTGCCGCAGGAGAAGTCGCCTGCCGCGCAGACATCGAAAACGCGCTCAAAATGGGATACAACGGCGTTCAGATCGGAACCTTCTTCATCACCACAGAAGAGGCGGGAATTGATCGCAGAAGCAAAGAAGTGTTCGTCAATGCGAAACCGGAGGACATCGTTGTCATCAAGAGTCCCGTCGGACTTCCTGTCCGTGTGCTCAAGACTCCGCTTGTCCAGCGTGTTCTGACCGGCGGAAAGGAAAAATTCACCTGTCCGTACCGCTGCCTGCGCTCCTGTGATCCCAGAAAATCGCTGTTCTGCATTGCCCGCGCGCTTCTGGCAACCTGGTCCGGTGACGTCGAAAACGGACTCTATATGACCGGCTGCAACATTGCCTCCGTCAAAAAGATATATCCGATCAAAGAATTTTTCGATACATTGAAAGACTGAACGGAAGACGCCGCCGTGAAATCGGCGGCGTTTTACTTTCCGGGGAATCATGAAAAAACACAGCATCATTCCAAGCGCGTTTCATACGGCGGGAACCCAGATTGCATCACTTTCCGCAGCACACTTCATGGTGGATATGCTCGGAGGCCTGCTCCCGGGATTCCTTCCGATTGCCCTGGAACATTTCAAGATTGATCTCGGCATGGGCGTAATTATTCTGACCAGCATGAGCATCGGATGCAACATCATGCAGATTCCGGCATCAATGCTCGGGAGGGAAACCCGCAAGCCCTGGCTGCTGAATCTGGGGCTTCTGATGGCGGGGCTGATTGTCCTTCTGGCAGCGATGCCGTCAACAACACCGGTTTTCGTGCTCTGTCTTCTGATGGTGATCGTCGGAGCTGGTATCGCGATTGTGCACCCGCACGGACTTCGCGGCACCCAGCACATCGGCAAGATCGCCTCCAGTGTCACAACGCCGACTTTCATGACGGGCGGTTTTCTCGGAAGCGCAGTCGGTCCTTGGGTCAGCGCTCTCCTGGTCGGTCATTTCGGATTGAAAGGACTCTACTGGATGATTCCGCCAGTGCTGATCATTCTCCTCGCACTGCGCCTGAGCAATGTCAAACTTGCTCCTGACGATGCTGCATCCTCCACTCAGAAGGAGAAAGAGCGGACACCGGAAACGGGAACAGCAGCACCATCTGTGCCGGATGCACCATGGAGTTTCTGGAATCTTTTCCTGATTGCAACCTTGCTGAATACGGGAACAGTAACCATTCAAGCGCTTCTGCCCTCTTATCTTGTCATGCTGGATTTTGCGCTTCCATTCGGAGGATTCAGCGCAATGCTTTTCGGAATCGGTTCCGCGATCGGCTCAATCACGATCGGTTTTCTGGTCCGGAAACACCGCTGCGCCCCGTTTGTTCTCTATGGTCTGGCGCTGGGAATCCCGACGCTGCTGGTCTATTTTCTGGTTGCGAAATATTCGGCGGCTTGTCTGTTGATCATGCTGGGCGGACTGCTGGCGAGTTCCTGCTATCCGCTTCTGGTTTCCATGTCGCGCAACGCGGAGGGTTCTCTGCCGATGAGTACGCGCATGGGCCTCATCGTCGGAGGAACATGGGGACTTGCCGGTGTAGCGCTGCTGGTCATCGGACAGATTGCATCCCGGATCGGGCTGGCTCCGGTCATGCATCTCTCGTGGATCTTCTACTCCTTCACGCTGGTTGCAGCTCTCCTGATGATAAAGAAAAAAACAGCATGATCTCCCGACCCGGAGAACCAAAAGACCTATTCCTTTCCACTGGAAAACGGAGCTCCATCCGGAGGAGAAAAGATGGAACAACTGGAAAATCGTTCGAAGAAAAACCTTCCTTCTGCTTGATTTTCCGGATTGAACCGTTATATTGCTGAACGATCATTTACGGGGCATAGCGCAGTCTGGCTAGCGCGTCTGCTTTGGGAGCAGAAAGTCCAGGGTTCAAATCCCTGTGCCCCGACCATCTGCCTTCTGCTCTGATGATTGGCACTTTCCTGATTTATTTTCATCTCTCTAATTTCCTTTTAAGGAAATAATCCCATCACATGCAGGATGTGGATTTGCCTTGTTCGGGATTTGGAGCAGGTCCTTGAATTCCGCAAAAATTCCGTTGCGGATTCCGGCATCCATTTTTCTTCGGATCGAAGAAGAGGGTCCCTCTTCACGATACCGCGAACATGCGATTCCGCGTCGAAGGAGCCCCCGTTCCCAGGATTAAACCGAAGCAAGCATTCCGTATTTTGCAGAGGTGTCCGCAAAGAAAAGTGCAGTTTCAGCCGAAACCATCGGCGCCGATGCCGGTTCCAGCGTTTTGATGGTGCATTTTGCCGTTTTTGCTGCCTCGTTTCCGGCAGCATCCCAGACTTTCAATTCCATGGAGTGCTGTCCCAGCTCCAGACCGTTCAGAGCAAAACTGTCAAGCCCTGTCGTATCCGCATACTTGAGGCCGTCGAGCCACAATTCGCTGCGAACAATGGAACTGGTTTCGTCAACGGCACTCCAGGAGACAACCAGCGTCTGATTCGTGACTTTGCAGGAGAACTTTTTAATCGCCGGATCAATCACATCTGCGACCGTGAACTCCCCTTCCTCGCTGACGATGCTGGCATTCTTCGCCTTGTCGAATGCCGTCACGGTATATTTGTAGGTTCCGGCATCCATTTTTCCAATTTTGACGGAACTGGTCTTGGAGCGATACGTTTTTCCTCCCTCGATTGCGATTTCATACTCGGTAACTCCGACATTGTCCGTGGAGGGATCCCAGGCAAGGATTCCGCCGGATTTGTTATCAACTCCTTCGGAACGCAATCCGGTCACTTGCGAAGGAGCTGTCATATCTGTCATTGTCAATGTTTTTTTGACCGTGTTTCCGGCATTGCCAGTCTCATCGTATGCAACAATTTCGACCGTAACTTTTCCGGAAAAGCCGGAAATCTCCGTGAAAAGAGTCTCTCCGTCGAGTTCGCGGACGAACTCATCTCCGCAGGAAATCACATAGCGGGAGATGCCGACATCATCGCTTGCGGCAGTCCATTCCGCTAGAATCGTATCCTCTCCGGTCTGGCTCAGGGAAAGTTTGCCTGTTTTCGGAGCAATCGCATCCAGAACGACAAATTCCCCCCGTTCACTGACGACACTTTCATTTTTCATCTTGTCGAGCGCAACCACCGTGTAGAAGTGGACTCCCGCCTCCAGTTTCCCGATCTTGACGGTATTCCGGCTCGACTTGCAGGTCACGGAATCATCAATGGTAACCAGATACTGGGTGACACCGACGTTGTCCGTGGAGGGATCCCAGGCGAGGCTTCCGCCGGATTTGTTATCGACCCCCTCGGAACGCAATCCGGTCACTTGCGAGGGAGCTGTCATATCTGTCATCGTCAAGGTCTTTTTTACCGTCTTCCCGGCATTGCCGGCTTCGTCATAAGCGACAATCTCCGCAGTGACTTTTCCCGCCATACCGGAAAAGTCCGTGGAAAAAGTCTCTCCGTCAAGTTCGCGGACTTCTCCGTTGCAGCTTACCGCATAGCGGACAATGCCGACGTTGTCCTCGCCGGGAGTCCAGCTCAAACGGACGGTGTCCTCACTGATCTGATCAAGAACCAGTTTTCCTGTTTCCGGTGCAGTGATATCTTCGACCACCTGAACAAGCTCTTCGCTCCAGACGGAACGAATATCCTCCTGTCCCTTTTCCGACAGCACTGCACGCACCGCAAAGGAATGCTCACCCACCGAAGCATTTTTTAAAGTGTACTTGTTCGAGGAAATCAGTTTGTCATCCACCACTCCGTCGATCATAACCTGATACTGCACCTTCACACCAGGAACCGCGACATATTTGTCCCAGGAGAAAGTCAGATCGTACTTCTTCAGGGAAAGGGCCGTTCCTTCCGGACTTTCAGGACCTTCCGCAATGTTCGAAACCGTAAACTGCTCCAGCGTCATATTTCCGGCGACATCCTGCGCCCGGAAATAGACCGTTCCGTTCTTCGTCATCTCAATCGGGGAAGAGTAGGCGAACCATGCTGTTCCATCAAGAGAGTATTCCTGAGAAAGCAGTGCAATGTCATCGGTGAAGGAGGCGGAAACGAAAACGGATTGTTCCGTATCCGGTTCCGTATTGTCCGCCTGAATGATGATCGCAGGAGGATTCCTGTCAATGTTGCCGACCGTGAATTCCGCAGTCTCCGACACATTGCCGGCAGCATCGAACGCACGGAAATAGACTGTTCCATTCTCCGTCATGCGAACCCCATCGGCATAGGCGAACCAGGAAGAACCGTCCAGAGAGTATTCCCGCACCGCCGCATCGGAAGTGAATTCGGCCGTAACCAGAACTTCCTGATTGGTCAGTTCCGTAAGGTCGGCCGCGGCGACGGGCGCTTCCGGCGGAATCCGGTCAATGTTCGTGACAACATACTCGGTAACATCCGATCCATTGCCTGCCGCATCGAAAGAACGGAAATAGACCGTTCCATTGTCGGTCATGAGAACCCCGTCCGCATAGGCAGTCCAGCTGGAACCATCCAGAGAATACTCTTTCACGACCGCATCGGGAGCGAACTCGGCGGTAACCAGAACATTCTGATTGGTCGGATCTGCGGGATTCGCCGCGGCGACAGGCGCTTCCGGCGGAATCCGGTCAATGTTCGTGACATCGTACCGGGCGATTTCCGAAGAGTTTCCTGCCGCATCGAAGGAGCGAAAATAAACAGACCCATTCTCGTGCATCGTGATTTCAGCCTCATATCTCTGCCACTCAATTCCGTTAAGAGAATATTCACAAATGACACTGTCATCGCTGAAAATCCCCTCCACAACAACATCTCCGTTTGTCGGATCAACAATATCAGCTATGGCAACAGGCTGTTCCGGCGGAATTTTATCAATATTGGCGACCTCATAACAAACGATTTCACTGACCATGCCGAACTCATCCGCAGCGCGGAAATAGACCGTTCCGTTTTCCGTCATGACGATCGGCGATTCATACGCCAGCCAGAGTTCCCCGTCAAAAGAATACTCCCGGACAACGCTCTCTTCCGGGAAAACCGCGGAAAGAGTGACCGACTGATTGGTCGGCGTCAGAATATCGGCGGAGACCATCGGCGGCTCAAGGACGGCATCGCGGACCGCCAGAGCCATTGTGGAATCCTCGTCCAGAGTCAAACGGTAAAGACGGTCCTGATATTCCAGAGCCTCCCCATTCAAAGACAACTCCCCGAGCTCAACTCCTCCCACGCAAAGCGCAATCGAATCCGTGTAGGCTCCGGCATTGCCGGCAAAACGGTATGTCCCGAACTCCTGTGTGGAATCGGCGGATAGAATCACGCTTCCTCCCTTCAGCAGAGAAAGATTATCAATCATGATCCCCTGACTCGCGGCATTGGATGCAAGCTGGAACTCGACAGCTCCGTAATTCATCGTAACATCCTCCAGAACGAGCGTCCCGCTGACATTGATCGTACCATCCAGAATGGCGCCTCCGTAAAGATAGAGACTGCCGGATGTGATTGTCACATTGACTGCGCTTGCTCCCGTGCCGATATGCGCCATCCCTCCATTGACGGTGACATCCTTCGCTTCCGCTCCGTTGGAAAGGAAAAGGGCACTGTTTCCGCTGATTGTAACCCCTTCTGCAATGGAATTGGCGGTCATGAACATTCTAGCGCCAGCTTCAAGCAGGGTATTCTTTGCCATGGTGTTTTCAGAAAGATACATTCTGCCGCCATTGACGATCGTATTCTCCGCAATCCCGGCATCCGTCTGGCAAATGGAACGTCCCCCACTATAAACAGAGTAATCGAAAGAATAAAGATTCAAGGTTCCTTCCGCGCTTACGGTCGTGAATTTGGCAACTCCACCATGAACATTAAAGGTTCCGGCATTTACCGTTGTATTGTTCACGGTATGCCAGTAATCATAAAAAATCCCGCCGTCCACAATGGTATTTTCGGCATCCACATGATCTTTATCCGATCTTACATAGTCGCCATAACCATCGTAAGAAGGATAAGACGGATCAAAGTAACCGAGCAGATACACTCCACCTGTTTTCACTTGTGTATTTTCGGCCTCTCCAACATATTGCAGGAATTTGCCGCCGGAATTGATTGTTACATTGAATGCTTCACAAGGAGCAAATCCTTCTTCACTCCAAAAGAGAGATTCTATTGTTCCCTGGTCATTCACAATAATATTTTCAATTCGGCCGCCATTAAGATCAATGAGTCCACCGGCATTGACTGTTGAATCTGACAATACAGGCAAAATATCTTCTGAATAAGCCTCAAGTACTACAACACCTCCTTGGTTAATGGTGATTCCTGTTGCTGTGTCAGAATCATATAACTCAATATACTCAGTTTCATATCCTGTTCCAATACTCAGATTCTCATAATCTGCGGTATAGGTCTCCATGGGAATTGACAACGCCTCCGCATGAAGCAGAGAAGCGACTCTTCCCCCGGCATTCACAATTTGAGTCTCAATGTCTAAAACTCTCACGATCACCGTCTGTCTGACGGTCTCTCCACTGTTAACAAGCTGAATCATACTCTGCCTCCTGCTGTTTTTAATCTGAATGAGATTTCTTCTATTATATCTCAGTAAAAATCAAAATCAAGAATTCATCTTCAAATAAGCAGACGGGATTGTGACTATGGGAACTCTTCAGAATCAAAAAGAAATATAAAATGGAACTATCAAAATAAAAAAAAACAAGGAATTTCTCTGGAAATTCCCTGCACACATTCAGAAATGTTTCAGACCGAAAAGAGAAACATTCCCATTCCGTTTTCTGACATTATTTCAAAACCTTAACGGATAGATCTCTGTACCACGCCGTTCCTGTTGCGCCTTCAAGAGCACAGCGAATCCAGGCCCTTGCGTTTCCCTTTCCGAGAGGGACGTTGATCTTGAATGTCACGGTTTTCCACTCGGAAGAACCAACCATGACACGTCCAGGCCAGCTGGTTTCTTCTCCCGGAATACGCAGCATGGCTTTGAATGTCGCCCCGGTCCAGTGTTTCCGTTCATCCATCCGTTTCACGTTCTGATACTTGATCCTGACGGAAAAGAGAATGGTTTCCCCCTCGGGAAGTTCCACCCAGACGCCGAACGTTCCGCCCGGTTCTATTTTAATACATTTGAAATTTTCTTCCGTCACAATTCCGGGTTTCCAGTTTTTTCTGGAAGAGTCCGGAGAAATCGTCAGCTTCTCAATACTTTGAAGAGGATTGGAATAAAGAATTTCCTCTTCCTCCTCCATTTCAGCGCAGAGCATCAGAACCAGACACAGAAAAAATGCGGTCAGCAGATGTTTCATTTCCGGGATTTCCTTTCTTTCCATTCATAATTGACTGTAATCCGGCTGATTTTTCCGATCTCGGGCCTCAAAATCAAACTGCCATCCGCCGCGGACTCCGTTTTAATCTCCCGCCCGTTCACCTGAACCCGGCAGACCGATCCCCCGGAAGCGATCCGCAGCAGGGAAGGCGCCTCCAGCCCTTTCACTTCCAGATTCAGTTCATGTCGTTCCGGAATATATTTTGCCTCCGACAGGAGAATGCCGGAACTTTCCACGACGGCAATTTTCCCGTAATCGCGCCAGAGCACCGGAAGATACTTGCTGGCGGAAGTAATCCCGGGCCAGTCAAGAGTCAGACTTTTTCCCCGGCGGACCGAATCCATTCTCCGCCATTCTCCCACCGGTTCATCCCCCTTTCCGAAGAGACTGAATACACGGATATACGCTCCCTCCCCCAGAAAATTTCCATCCTTCACAAGAACTTTCCTGCTGTAATTCTGCAGGTAGTCACGGACTTCCGGCGCAATGTATTTCCAGTACAGCTGAATGGTAAATCCGGGAGTTCCCTGTGCATAATCGAACAACTCGTTGGAGTTCCGGAAATTATAATCGGGGGTCAGCGGAAACTCCAGGGTAAAGATTTTGTTCTCCCCGAAACCGATGCAGACAAAATCGCGGTTTCTTTCCGAGCGCGGCCATGCTTCATTCCAGTAGTGACGCATCCGAAACCGCAGAAGAGTCGGAAGAGCTTTTCGGGCAGCACGATAAAGAGCCTGTTCTTCTGTCTCCCGGTCGCCTGCAATCCGTGCGATGCGGGCAAATGCCATCATACCTGCGAACTCCCCGTTCAGCATATCGACCCATGCCCCGGAACCCTGATCGTTCAGACTGCCCGCCATGTGACAGTAATCGTTGATCACCCAGGAGAAACTCATGGAATCTTTGAACGCATTCCAGTTTGCCCGGATCCAGGGAGCATATCCCATGCGATCTCCGAGCTGCTGAGCGATCCATGCGAGATGCGTGCAGGCTTCATTGCAGTCGCCATACTGGACTTCCGATCCGAATCCCGGAGCGAACTTTGTTCCAAGCGCACGAACACTCAGGAAGTTGATTGTGTAACGAACACCGCTGAACGGCTCTTCACGATAACGCCCCTGCAATTTGTACTGTGCCTGTTCATAGGGAGCAATCATCCGGCGGGTGACACGTTCCATAATTTTTTTCCGGCTCTCGCGGTTCATTCCATAGAATCCCTGCAAGGCATTGCCAAGGCCGTACAGCCAGTTGGAAAGGTCGATTGTCCGTACCTGCGGACGACGCTTTCTGCTGAGCGGCCAGGCATAGTCTAGCTCTTCGTAACGGACTCCGCCGCCCCAGCTCCATCGAACACCGCCGGAGACACCCCGGTCAATTTCCGCGTGCAGGTCCGGATCGGCAGCCACATCCACCGGAACAAAACCGGATTCCTGATAAAGCGGCATTTTATAGCGGATCACATCTGTCCCGATCCTGCCGAGGACAGGGCCGTGCGTCGCAAAAACCTGAAAATCGTGCAGATTCTCTTCTGCGGATGCTCCCAGTTTCTGCCGGACGCCGAATGCGGCAAGCGGCGGCAATGCTGCCCAGCGTTGGACGGGAAGGCTCCACGCCGTTTGCATCGGCTGATTGCGGAAGCGGTTGATTACTTCAATCGTCTGTCCGGACCGGTCGATCCGGAAGATTTCGTCGCAGGCTACCGGGAAATTCAACGCCATCGGGAGAACGTCGCGTTCCAGATGACGGATAACCTTCTCCGGGAGTCCCTTAATCCATTTGCCGGTGTAAACCGGCTTGATTCCCCAGGGCCATCCGGCGGCGATCTGCTTCAGAGGTCCCGCTGCGCGAATCCGGATCCCATTGACGTAATATCCGTTCATACGGGCAGTCAGACTCTCCGGCTGATGGGAGAATACCAGAAGCAGAGGACGACCATTCTCCCAGTTTTTCCGGAACAGCAGCAGCCATGGTGCACTCCATGCTCCATCGCGCGCCCGACGGTAGAAGTCGCCGGAAATTCGAACAACTCGGATGCCATTCGCCGTCGGCCATGCCGCATACTGAGCGGTCCGTTCCTCCAGCGTAAGCATGATCTCCCTGCTTTCAAATGCAAACATCGTAAACGGAGAGAGCAGGGAAAGACGGACCTTCGAACGGTTTTCCCCATCTTCAATCGTATATTCCTTGGAAACCCAGTTGATGTCGGTAACTCGGAGAGTCGGCAGGGCAGAGGGTTCTTTTTCCTCGATCCGGAGGACTGGGCGGCTCCCGAAACTGCCCTGTGCCCGAATATTGGTCTGGCGAACCGTCAAAGTATTCGTCTCTCCGAAACGGATCAGATGTTCCGGAATCCGATAGCGGCGCGGAGTACGCCAGTATTCGGGAACGGAGACATCGGTTTTTCCGATCAGCACACCATTGAAGCGGGTCTCATCGGTATCGTCAATCCCTTTCTCCACATAAAAAGAAATTTCTTTTCCTTTCCATTCGGGATTTACGATAACCTGTGCACTCAGTTCCACGGTTCCCTCCCCTGACCATGGAACCAGAGGGTTCATGATCCCGCCGGCATCCAGCACCGGACGCGGTTTCCCGGAAACAATTCTTCCTTTCCAGTCAATGACCGGCTGCTGTTTCGGCGAAGCAACCGGCTCAAACCGGAAATACTGACTGCCGTTCTCAATGGAAAGATCATTCAGGAGAGAGGCACATTGCAGCCCCTCCTCCACAGCCCAGCCGAATCGTCCGAATCCACCGGTGGAGACGCCGACGCGCCAGCCGGAGAGATCCGCCTGTTCCCCCAGAATGGACTTCAGAAGCGTTTTTTCCCGGTCCCGTTCCGTCTTTTCGCGTTCTCTGCCGATCTCCTCAAGACGACGAAGCCGTTCCGGATCCTTTCCAATCAGAGCTCGCAAAAATCCACGATCAAAAAATCCACGGTTCTCAAGCAGAGCATTCCCGATCCCATTGATGAAATGCAGGACATTTCCATTCCGTGCGGCAAAAACCGTTCCCTCCCTTCCCTTGAGAAGTGCAGTACCGGAACGGAGACGTGTCCGGTAATACACACCGTAATCAGCATTCAGCAAGGATTCATTCTCCCATACCGGATCCGGAGCAACCGGAATCAGAGTTGTGCGCACTGGAATTCCAGAAGACGGCAGAGGCGTCATCTCCAGCGGAGAAAGCGCCCGAATCTCCGGATCCGCAACCCATCCGTAAAGCAGAAGACGCTTTCCCTTTCCAACTGCATCTGCAAGCTGCGGATGCGCCCCAGCCAACGCCCGGGAATATACAATCACATCGGCTTCTTCCGGAGTGTCAACTCTGCGGATCAGCGATTCGGCTCCGGCAAGCACCCTGTCACGGAATCCGGCATAGGGACAGGGATCGGGAAGAAAACAATCCGCCTTCGGAACCTCTTTTCTCAGATCATCGTTGTCGAGCTCGAAATAAACCCGCACCGGATTCTTTTCAGAAACACTCTTCTTCGGCAGTCGGGAGGGAACCACCAGGAATTTTGCGCTTCCTGCCAGTTCCGATTCCGGAACAATACGAATTTTCCGGATCATCACATTCCCATTCCGGTTACTTTTCCATGACAGGACGGTTTGATTCAGGTCAAAGAAGGAATCGTGCAGTTTGAAATCTCCGTCGAGTGCAAGGACAGTTCTGCGGAAAATCCGGTCTGGCATGAGCTTAAGTGCATGAGATCCCGAGCTTCCATTCTTGAAATACAGAGTGATCTTCAGCGTTCCCTCCGTATCTGCTTTGTATTCAAAAACCATCCGGTACTGGGCATGAACACGCTGCGGAGAGAGCGCTTTTGCTTTCCCGGAGCCATTGAAGAGAATGGCATCCGATTTCATTACCACATTCTTCCCTTCGCCTTTGAAATCCATCGCATCACAGAGGAATCCTGCGCCGCAGAGCAGAATCAGAAAAAAAGAAAGGGCGTTTCTTCTGCAACATTCAACGTTTGGCATTTTCATCACTCCGGGCTTCTCCATTCCAGGTCCACATATTGCCGGCAAGCTGGTAATTTTTCACAGGACCAGCAGAAGAATACCAGTAGGTCATGATGTTGACAAGTGAACCGGAACCGGTAATCGAACGGGCACTGCCGTCTCCGCAGAGCAGATTCGTTGCCGTATTCCCCTGATGATAGGGAAAGATCGTATCGCCGGCGAAATAGTTGCGGACACGGAAGGTGGGAATCAGGTTTCCGCTTTCCGAATTACGCCCGGATTCCCCGCAGAGAACAAAATGCGAAGGTCGTTTCACCTGTGACTGCCGGAGCATTGGATAAGCGCCGGCAAGCATAGTGACATTGCTTTCCCGTCCACCGCCCATTTCCGGAGCATTGATTCCGTAACCGCAGAACTGCCACTGCCAGTCTGTCGGACTGTTGATCCCGGAAGGATATTTCCCGCGACTGTAGGCCAGATAGGTATCCCTGCAATAGTTTGCCTGTTGCAGAGAACTGGTACAAACCAGCATTTTCGGTTGCAAGTACTTGAGAAGAAGCATGATATGATGCCATCGGTAATTGTCCTCGCGTTTGGCAATCGGATAGAAGTCCGCAAAATCACTGCTGTACGTGCCAAATCCGAGCCCGAGCTGTTTCAAATTGCTGATACAGTTGATGGTGTATCCCTTCTCCCTGGCCCTGTTCAATGCGGGCAGCAGCATGGCTGCAAGAATTGCAATAATTGCAATAACAACAAGCAATTCTATTATTGTAAAACTCTGATTTCGTTTCCCGGGCTCTCTGCACTGCATGGAAGCGCATTGTTTTCCGTCATGTCTCCGCATCAAATACATACACCATCTCCTTTCATTCAAAAAACCTGTTTCTCCAAACAGTTTGGTCTTTATGGAAAAATCCGTTTCCCCGATCCGGTTTCAGATTGCTTTTCCCCGATAAGTCAAAATGGATTCAACGCCAATTTGAACAGGAGAATCGCACTTTCCCCGGATGAGTTTTAATAGCAGGTCTGCAGCTTTTTCCGCAATTTTTTTCGCATTGGTTATGACAGCATATCCGGGGAACTCTTCCAGACCGTTCATTTCAAAACTGCTAACAAAAGGAATCTTTTCCATGCCGAATTCCGCAAGGACATAAGGAACGGCTTCCGAATAGAGCACATTACAAAGAATCAGGGAGGGTGGACCTTTTTCTGCCAGCAGCTTTTTGAAATCGGACAGTGTCGAAGAAAAATTTTTCCCCTCGCCAAGAGAAAAGACTTTTTCCTGCGGAATTTTCAGTTTGGTCAAAACATTTCTTGTAAACCGGTCCTTCTGGTGAAGAAGTGTTATGGCATGAGCATTCCGGGTATCCCAGGAAACGTTTTCCAAATGGCGGATCAGTTTATTTTCCGCAGTTTCTGTAATATAATGAATCTGATTCAGGGTCGGATACTCCTCTGAGCAGATGACGACGGAAGGAATGCCTTCCGCTGCAAGAAGTTCCGGAACCCGGGGAATCATTTTCAACCGGGAATCGAGCCGCCAGATGACCCCGTCCAGTCCGATCCGTTTCAACTCCTGTACACGGGATTCATCCTTGTTTGTCGAAAAGGAGATGGGATGCAGATAGCAGTTGCGGTCCGCCAGCGCCAGACCGATATGGCTCATTTGACGGTTTTCCGCACGACCATAACAGAAACGGGTTCCATCATTGTCTATCACCCCGATCATCGGCATTTTTTTCTGAACCGGAGTCACGGAAATGTTGACAACCTGCGGATTTGTAAACGTCCCAACCCGCGGTTTGCTGATCACAACCTTTTCCTTCCTCAGCAGTTCCAATTCATAGCGCACAACCCGACGGGTCGTCCCAAACAGCTCAGCAAGTTCGTATGACGATGGAAGACGAACGGCGGTATCCCCGTTCTTCCGAAGCACTCCGAACACATAATGCCGAATGGCGATTCCTCGGGAACTGCTGTTTCTTTTCAGTGTCGTTTTCAGCATAAAATACGTCCCATATTGTCCCAGTTCTGCTTTAAATTATACAATAATCTGCGGAAAAGTCAATAGGGGAAAGAAAGTTTTTCCGGAACTGATGCAGAAAACTGCTGCCAGGCGGTTATCGTTCCTTTTTCTTCTGCGGTTGAAAAAGGAATCCCGGAACAGTATACCATCCTGGGAACACGGGCATGAAGTGCTCCGTGCCAATCTGCAACTGCTTCGGAATGGATTCGGGGAATTGCAAAATTCAAAAACACCAATCTGAAACTGACGCGTCATCCATGATTCCGGTACTTTCTCCGGAATATCCCGAAGCGGCAAAAACCGCTGCTGCACGGAATTCGCTTCTGCCGCGAGATAGCAGGACTCCGCTTCAGGACAAAAAAAATCCCGCATCGGATGATACGGGATTTTCTGGTACGTCCTTGATGGAGAACGATTATCTTGCGTAGTACTCGACGACGCGCATCGCTTCGACCTGGACGGGAATCTCTTCGATCATGGGTTCGCGAAGAACCGTAACCTTGAGCTGCTCCTTATTGGTCTCGAAATACGGAGGAATCGTGGAGTTGACATCGCGGGCGATCTCGGCAATCTTCGGAGATTTCTCCGCGTTGATGGTGAGGACCTGGCCCGGTTTCAGTCTGTAGGAGGGACGGTCGACAATCTTGCCGTCAACAAGGATGTGTCTGTGCGAAACAAACTGCTTTGCAGCAAAAATCGTGGGAGCAAATCCGGAATGATAGACAGCCGCATCCAGTCTGAGTTCAATGTGCTGCATCAGGATTTCATTGGTTCTTCCCTCTTTGCGTTTTGCAACGAGGAAGATGTTACGCAGCTGACTTTCCGTCAAAGCGTAGTGCGCTTTGAGTTTCTGCTTTTCCTGCATCATGACGCCGTAGGTGGAGAGTTTTTTCTTTTTGGCGTTCTTACCCTGAAGTCCGGCAGCGTAAGGTCTCTTTGCGCTCGGGCACTTCGGCATGTTCCAGACGCAGTAGCCGAGGCGTCTGCAAAGTTTGTGTTTGGCTTGAGCTTGTTTCATCCCGTTTCCTTTCCATTTATCAGTTCTTCTGAATCTTCTGCATTCCGCCGCGTCAAGCAGTCAGGGGCGAACAGAACGCTTTCTCAACACGATGAGAATTGAAGAATATAGCATCATTCCCGATTTTGTCAAACAATTCTGTCTCTTTTTCCCGTTTTTTGCACATGGAGAAAAAAAATTGAATTTTATTTTCGGTTTTTATTTGTTTTGAGACTTGAATCGTGCATATTCACGTCTATACTTTTGACAGCAGCGGGAACCGGTGTCACGTCGAACCGGTTCGAGAGAAAGGCGGTTCCGCCGGAAACTCGCAAGCGGCGGGCCGTCAAACCATTAAATAAGGAGATGCTACTATGGATATCATTGTCAGCGCCCGTCATTTCGATCTGAGCGAAGCACTCAAAGTCACTGCGGAAAACGCAACACATGCAGCTTTTGATGACCTGTCTCTCAAAATATCAAGTGTCAGGATCGTTCTCGACATTCAGAAAAACGTTCACAAAGCCGATGCCGTGGTCGCCATTAAGAACTATCTGGTCTCCGCATCGGCTGAAACTCTCGGAGACATGAACAAGTCGATCGCCGACGCCCTCGACAAAGCCGGCGTTCAGGCTCGCAGATATCTGGAAAAGAAACAGGATCACAGGGATCGCGAAAACATCCGTACAGACGAACCGGCAAAAGAAGAAAACGCATAATCCCTGTTTTCAAGACACGCATTAAGGAAAGAGGCGAAAGCCCCTTTCCTTTTTTTTGCGGAAAATGATTCCTCTGCATCCGCTTGAAATCCGATCCGTTCGTGCTATGCTATTGATCTGAAAGGAGGATAGATCATGAAAATACGCGTAGTAGGACAGCTCTGGTACCATGAAACCTGTCTGAACGGCAGTTCGCTTTCTCTTTATGAACAGCCGGATTCTGAATTCTGGAAGGAAAACAATTTCATCACTATCCGGAATTCGTTTCAGCCGGATGATAAATGTGCCGTTCCGATCGACGGGGATCATATTCTGAAACTCTGTTTCGATGATGCGACCTCCAACCCGGATGGAACCCTGATTCTATTTGATGAATCCATGGCCCGCAGGATCGCCGATTTCCTCAAGCGCATCGATACAACGCGAACCCTGTTCATTAACTGTGCCGCCGGGATCAGCCGTTCCGGAGCAGTCGGCGAAGTTCTGAATGACTATTTCAACCGGTATCTGGAAATCAATGAACTGGACTTTCTCTATTTCCGGACGTATAGCCGGCAGGTCTGCGGCAATCCGCTCGTGCGCCGGCTCCTGAGCGATCTCCTTTTCAACCGGGAAACTCCTTCCTCAAAAGAAAAGAGAAGTGCCAATGAGAGAGGATAAATTAAAAAGAATACGCTCCGTCGCGGTCTACTGTGCCTCCCGTCAGCCGCACCATCCGGAATATGCAGATGCGGTCATCGTGTTCGGCAGATACCTTGCGAAACACAACATGACACTGGTCTACGGAGGCAGCAATGTGGGCTTGATGAAGCTCCTTGCAGATACCGTTCTGGAAAACGGCGGCCGCGTGGAAGGAGTGTTTTCCGCCGCACTCGCCGACAAACTGAGACACCCGAACCTGACCGAGTGCGTCACTACCCGTAACCTCGCAGAGCGAAAAGCGGAAATGTTGAAACGCGCCGACGCGGTCGTCGCCCTTCCGGGGAGTTTCGGCACCTGGGACGAACTTTTCGATGCTCTCGCTCTCCGCAAAATGAAAAAAGGACACAAACATCCTGTCGGCATCCTGAACATCAACGGCTACTTTGATCCCCTGCTGGAACTGATTGACCGGAGCATTCAGCTGGGATTCACCAACCCCAAAGACCGGAATTTACTGAAGACCGGTACCTCTCCGGAACAGCTCTTTAAACAACTCGCCGGTTCCATGGTCTCCAGGAGCGACGAAGCATCGCAGGACTGAAAACGCGTCCTCATTCCGGCAATTTTCGCAACACGGGTTCCGCCACGGGACTGCTTCAGGGAGATTCAGCGCACTCCTTATATTCCCGGAGCGAATCCCGGTTTTTTTTATTTTTTTTGCCCTTCCCCCTCTTGTTTTTTTTGTAGAATCTATAGTAGCAAAACAGACTTTCGCAGTCTGATTTATTGGGGGGAAAGGATTTTTGAGGGGGAAAACAAGGGAATGATGTAAAAGTCTGATTGTTTGGAAATTTTCGTTGTCCGGGGGTATTTTTGACATGAAAAAGCCCCG
>CASEYW010000149.1 GCA_949292215.1 uncultured bacterium | reverse complement strand
CTGGCGGAAAAACGATCCGGTCGACCGGGCTATCTGTACCGGCAATCCGGCATCATTCGTTTTTCCGTTTTTCCGGCCACCACTATTCAACCTCAACTTTTTGACGCTAAATCTTTACGATGGAATGACTCTTGTCTACGGGGACAAGATGGAGAAACTGAAAGACGGCGCGGAAATCTCAATCGAAACCTCCCGGAAGAAAACGGAAAAAACGATTTCCTCCGCCGACAAGTAATCTTCTCTGCTCTCGAAGGGGAACGGGAAAGCGGACCGCAATTACATGGCTCCGCATTCCCGCTTCAGCGATTCCAGAAGCGTAATTGCATTCCGGATATCCCGGTTCCGCTCTTCGCCTTCGGCGATCTCCCGTTCGATGGTCAGAGGACCGCGATATCCTCTTTCATACAGTCTGCGGAAAAGCTCCCGGAAACGGGTTCCGCCCTCACCGAGACGGGTCTCATGGCCGAAAACCTCTCCCGGAACAGGACGAACCGCATCCTTGCAGTGCATATGCACCATCTTATCGCCAAGGGCATCGACAAAGAGCATCGGGTCCTCGTTGTTGTAGTAAAGAAGATTAGCCGGATCAAAATTGAGCCGCTGGTTCCCGGTTTCCACATCGGCCATGGTGCGGAGGAGAATATTCAGAGGTTCCTGTCCGGTTTCATACGCAAGGAGCTGTCCGTTTGACTCCAGGAAGCGGGTGAATCCCCGCATGGCCCGGATAAAACTCCTGTATTCTTCGCCTGCGGGATCCTCTGGGATATAGCCGACATGGACTGCGATCTGTTCGATGCCCAGCTCTTTTGCCCAGTCGGCGGTGCGGCAGGCGCGGGCGATGCGCTCCGCGCGGGTAGCCGGAGGTGTCAGACCGACCGTCTCCTTTGCCCGGTTCCAGTCCTGATCCGGGAACGAACAGAAGACGGAACAGCTTGCAACATCATACTCATCCATCAGCTCCATGAGTTTCCGCGTATTGGCATGACCTTCCGCACCGTAGAGATACGCATCCGATACTCCGGCAAACTGACAGTGCCGGAGTCCAAACGCCTTCAGGTTCCGAAAACTATTCTCGACCGGAACCGCAAAACGCACCATGACCCCAATTCCCAAATCCTCCGTAACACGCATGACACACCTCCTGAATGTTGTCTGTTTTCTTCATTATACACCATCCGGACAGACGAAGGAATACACAAACCATGCAAACAAATACACTTTTCGTGCAGATCAGATTCCCCGGAACTCCTTCCGGTACCCGGAGGGGGAAAGCGCAAAGTTCCTGCGGAAGAGACGAGAAAAATAGAACTCGTTTTCCATCCCGACCGCCATTGCGATTTCCGCCACCGACTGATCCGAACTCAGCAGGAGATCGGCGGCGCGCCGCATTCGAGCCTGAATGACACAGTACCGCGGCGAATTTCCAAGATATTTCCGGAAAAGACGGTTGAAATGATTCAAACTGACACTCATTTTTCTGGCCTCCTCCGCAAAATCCCATGCTTTTTCCGGAGCTCCAGCAATCCGCGCGCCCAACTCGACGAATGAGTTCCGATAATGATCGAACGGAAGAGACGCAAGCTCCGCATCCGCCTGAAGAGTAAACAGCAGGCTCTCAAGCATGCAGACGGCTCGATCATGCTCCCTGCCATCCTGCACCAGCGTAATCAGCTGCATCATTCTCTCCCGGAACTCCTCAGGCTGGCGAAGACGGAAGAACGGAGATTCCGGATTCATCCGGAAAAGTTCCCCCTCCCGATACCACTCCATTTTCGGACCGTAAAAGCAGACCCAGTAATGATCCCGCGCCTCCACACCCGGAGAGGAATATTCGTAATAGTGTTCCGGAGTGGTCAGGAATACCGTCGGCCCCTTGCGCCGAATCTCCTTTCCCCGGTCGATGGACAGAGCAATCTCCCCCGCATACACCAGCTGAATTCCGTAATAAAACGGATAGTTTCTCTTTCTGTTCCGGGAACCGAGCTGAACATCCGCCATCGCAAAATCAATTCCT
>CASEYW010000148.1 GCA_949292215.1 uncultured bacterium | reverse complement strand
CCGGTTCTCCTTCAGGTCGAAGCGCAGAGTGTCTTTCAGGGCGAAACAGGAGATCCCCGCAAGATTCCCCGCTTCTCCGGAGATTGTGAAAGTTCGTGCCGGGTCCTCCGGGAAAAACTGAATCGAATGGGGTTTGTTTCCGGATCCATCTGTGATGTAGTTGACCGGAGTGTTCGGAAGCGTATGCGTTTTCCCGTCGCAGACAATCCGTTTTCCTCCACCGACGGAATAGGGGATATTGAAGAAAAGTCCGTACTGTTTCAGAAGATACTTTTCCGGATCAGGATTCTTCCAGGTAAAGGTGACCTGGACCAGTCCGTTCGGGAGAAGTTCGGTCTCCTGCCGGGCGAAGTCCCAGGTATCGTTGCCGATGGAGAATTTCTGCTCGAAAATACGTTTGTTTCCGTTTGATTCGATTTTATACATACCGGGCCGCCGAGTTCCAAGTGAATGCCATGTGGTTTTCCCGGTCTTCTTGTCGGTCAGGGTAAAGACATAGGCAGTTTCCGCGAGCGTGCGTCCGCTTTCCGTAATGGTGATCTGGAAATTGTTGACCAGTTGAATTTTTTTGCTTCCCGCCAAGATGCTGTTTCCTTCCATAACCGGAACGAACTGTTCCGTTTTTTGTGCGGCAGCGGAGGATTTCGGAAGCCCGGCTTTTCCCGCCGGAATGGGCAGTTTTTCCGCCGCCAGCAATCCGATGCTCAAAAACAGAATTCCTATCTGAAATTTCATAGGAAGAGACTCCTTTCTCTTGTTTTATGTAAAACAAATTGAATTATTGATAATGAAATCCAACCTGAAAAATGGTGTTCTGGTTGTTTTCGGATTTGATGGCCATAGCGGCGTTTTTTGTCAGGGAGCCGGTATGTCCGTCGGAATATAGAATGTTGGCTCGTCCTTTTCCGGATTTTGCGCCATGCCGGTCATAGTTCAATGTGTTTGCGTTTTCGTAGTATAAAAAAGCCGGCCAGCCTCTGCTTATCGGGTTCTTCGCTCGTTCTGCAAGAGAAATAGTAAGGGAGGGTGTTTTGATTCGTGAACTCTTGTAAAAGGGAAGTTGATAGGCCGCATCACTGGAAAAACTGCCGCCGTGAAGCGGATGATTCAGCAGATAATGCGACCAGGAGAAATCTCCACCCCACTGGACTCCCAGTTCCTCTGCCGGACAGGAAAAATCTCCTTTCGGCGGGTGCGGTTTATAATACTGTCCCCACATGACTCCATAGCCGGAGGAACGTCGGAAAGAAGCTGAATCCTGATATGGATTGGGAAGTTCGCAGAGAATTCCGACCCAGTAAGCATACTTGTTGCTGTCTTTGGGAGCTTCGTAGGGAATATTGTAGACAGGAATCAGATAATCGTCGTAATTGAGCGTATACTGGTTCAGCGCAATGCCGAGAGTCTTCAAATTGTTGGTGCAGGCAATGGAGAGTGCACTGTCCCTTGCCGAATTCAGCGCAGGAAGAAGCAGACTCGCCAGGATCGCGATGATTGCAATTACGATGAGGAGTTCTATCAGCGTAAAATGAATTCCCTTTCCACGGATAAAGCTTTTTCTTTTCATGAATTCGATTCCTTTCTGAATGGTGTTCTGACTGTTACAATTCTTTGAATCCGGCTTTGAAAATGCCCTGTGTATTGAGCACACCGGAATAACTTTTAACCGCTTGAATCTCTGCAAGTCCCATCCGTGCGATATGACCGTCGAAAAAGAGCATGTTGACGCGTCCATTTCCGCTCTTGGGATCGTGACGGCTCAGTTTGATTGCCTCGTATCCCTGAAACGTGACGAACTGATATCCTCCGCGGGAGACGCCTTCGGTCAGCGACATGGCGCTTCCGGGCATCGCCACCTGCGAGCTCTTCCGGAATAGCACGACCGCACCGCTGGAACAGTATCCCCCGTGCAGGAAAAGATTGATGTGATAATGGGTCCAGCGCGAGATCAGCGGGGAGGACATGGTCCAGTTCAGCGGTTTTTCCTCGCTCGGACAGCTGAACTGTCCCTTTTTGT
>CASEYW010000147.1 GCA_949292215.1 uncultured bacterium | reverse complement strand
GTAAAACAACAACCTATGTTAAATTGTTCCGCGTCCGCGAAAAATTTAACGACTATGGAAATGTACCATGACTATTGAAGAATTAAAAGCGAAATCCGCAGAAACTTCGGAAAGAGTTGCATATCTTGCCAAATTTCTGAAAATTGCGGACCACGAGGACCAGATCAAAGCCCTCGAAGAAACCATGGCAAAGCCCGATTTCTGGGACGACAAGGAAAAAGCTCAGGAAACCGTGCAGAAACTCAGCTCCGAAAAAAACATTGTCGAACCGTTTCATCAGCTCCAGAAACACGCGGAGGACTTCGCCGCACTTGAAGAGTTCGCCCAGGAAGACGAATCCTTTCTCGCAGAGGCCGATACAGCAAGCGCCGAACTCGACAAGGAAATCGACAAAATGGAACTTCTCAGCTTCCTCTCCGGCAAATTCGACCGCATGAACTGCTTCTTCTTCATCCATGCGGGTGCCGGCGGAACCGAATCCTGCGACTGGGCGTCCATCCTTCTGCGCATGTACCGCAGATGGTTCGAACGCAAGGGCTTCAAGGATGAAATCATCGACATGCAGCCCGGCGATGAAGCGGGAATTAAAAGCGCGACTCTCCGCGTCGAAGGAGACTTCGCATACGGCTATCTCAAATGTGAACGCGGCGTGCATCGTCTTGTTCGAATCTCTCCGTTTGACAGCAACGCAAGACGTCACACCTCATTTGCCTCCGCCGACGCGTTTCCTGAACTCAATGAGGACATCGATATTCAAATCGACGAAAAGGACCTGCGGATCGACACCTATCGAGCCAGCGGCGCAGGCGGGCAGTACGTCAACCGAACCGACTCTGCCGTCCGCATCACTCACATTCCCACCGGAATCGTCGTTGCCTGCCAGATGGAACGCTCTCAGCACAAGAACCGTGCCATGGCATATAAAATGCTTCAGGCACGCCTCTACGAAGCGGAAGAGGAAAAACGCAGACGCGAAGCTGCACAGATCTCCGGTGAAAAATCCGAAATCGGCTGGGGCAGCCAGATCCGGTCCTACGTTCTTCAGCCTTATCAGATGGTCAAGGATATGCGCACCGGATGTGAAACAGGAAACACCGCAGCAGTCCTCGATGGAGACATCGACCAGTTCATCGAAGCCTATCTGCGCTTCATCAAATAAAACCGGAGAATCGGAATGCCGCAAAAAAAGATCACTGTCGCTCTCGACATCGGCGGAGTCTGTGTCATTCTGCGCCACGATCTCTGTTATAAGGCGCTCGGAATTCCAACAGGTACGGAAATTCCGCAGAAGGTCATGGATGCGTTCTGCGATCTCGAATGCGGTCGAATCTCCACGGAAGACTGGCTCGCGGTTTTCCGCGAAGCTCTCGAATTCAAATGGACGGATCATCAAATCCTCGACGCATGGAACCGAATCATCGGAGACACCATGCCGGGAATGAAGGAAAAAGTGGAAACATACGCTGCGAACGGAGTCAAATTTGTCTTTCTTTCCGATGTTTCCGCACTCCATCTTGATGTCTGTTACCGGAAATGCAGCTTCTGTCATGCGATTACCGACGGCGTATTCAGCTACGAGGTCGGAGCCAGAAAACCGGCTCCCGTCATGTATGAGGCATTTGAACGGCGGCATGGAATTCCGGATTTCTATTTTGACGATCGTCCATGCAATATCGAAGCGGCGCGCAGACGAGGCTGGAATGCCATCCTTTTCACATCCGCGGAACAGCTCGACATCATCGGAGCAACGGTATGACTCTCCGCGAACTCGGCGAACACATTGAACAGTATTTCATTGAGATCATCCGCGAACGCCGGAAAGCACCGCTGGATTCCTTCGTCAAGGGACTGCTCTTCATTGCCTCGCGTTTTTACCTGCGCGCCATCAATATCCGGACTTGGATGTATGATACAAGAATCATCCGCAACCGTGCGATCGGCTGCCTTGTGGTCAGTATCGGCAATCTCACCTGCGGAGGTACCGGAAAAACACCGATCGTTGAAATCTTTGCTCGGACCCTTTCACAGAAGGGAAGAAAAGTTGCCGTTTTGAGCCGGGGCTATCGCAGCCGGGACAAACGATCGTTTCTTGAAAAACTTAAAAAACGTCTTTTCTCCCAGAAAATGGAAGTGCCACCCCGCGTCGTCTCCGACGGGAAAAACCTTCTCCATGATTCCATCACTGCTGGAGATGAGCCCTATATGCTGGCTTCCAACCTCAAAAACGTCGCAGTTCTCGTTGACAAGGACCGCGTCAAGTCCGGTCTCTATGCAATCGACGAATTCGGAACGGATGTTCTCATCCTTGACGACGGCTTCCAGTATCTCCGACTCAAAGCGCATATCAATATTGTTCTCGTCGATTCCACCGCACCGTTCGACAACCATCACGTTCTCCCCCGCGGCCTCATGCGCGAACCCATCGAACATATCCTCCGGGCAGACTACGTCTTCCTGACAAAATCCGATGGATCTCCGCGCCTGCGCCATCTCAAAGATTTTATTCGAAAACACAATCATCGCGCGGAAATCATCGAATGCTGTCATAAACCCCAGTATCTCGAAGAAGTATTCGACCGCGGACACAGGCATCCCCTTGAATCCTTGAAAGGACTCAAAATAGCGTCGATCTCTGCGATTGCCAATCCCGCCAGCTTCGAAGGATTCCTTGAAGACCTCGGTGGAAATCTCGTCCTCAAGCGCCACTACGCGGATCACCATCGATACCGCCAGCAGGAACTCATCGACTTCATCAACGATGCCAAAGCTGCCGGCGCCGAACTCATCGTCACAACCGAAAAAGACGCCGTCCGAATGCCCCGACTCGACCGCCGCGATATCGATATTCAATTCCTCCGCGTCGAAATCGATATCCTCAGCGGACAGGAAAACTTCGACCAGTGCATCTCCAGAATTTGTTTTGTATAGTCCTCCGGATTGACTGCTTCGATAGCTTGGTTTGGTGGCTTCTCGCCCCCAACACCCCTCGGCAGGACCCACCCGGGCCCTGCACCCGTCGCAAAAAATTTAATTTTTTGCTCCCTCGATTGTTTCGACACCTGTCGACCAGGGGGTCAACCCAAGGTTTTCCCCCTGGACCCCCTCATCCTGTTCGGCGATTCCGCGTCGTGCGGCAGAAAAGGAGCAGGGAGTGCAGAGGGCGAACCATCGGTTTGCCCTTTGCCCGGCAGGTGCCGGAAAAGGAGTAAGCCGGAATTTAAAATTCCGGCGCAGGGTGCAGGGCCATCGGTCCTGCCGGGGGGTGTTGGGGGCGAGAAGCCACCAACTTCAAATCGTCAATAAGAAGAAAATTTCTCTGCAAGCCTATATTTTTTTCTGTTTTAATGTATAATATTCAGGAAAACATCTGCAAAACAAAGGGGAAAAATATGAAACCGTTTTCCGGTCAGAAATTAAGCATCTGTTTTCCGATCTGGCTTCTGCACGATACTCCATCCGGAGGAGCGTATCATGATCTGAAGCGCTGCCTTCAGGAAACGGCGGAACGCGGCTTCAACTGCATCCGATTCGATGATGGAGCTGGTATTCTGCACACGTCTGCTGGAATGCGCAGAGGCGCGGTCATGGTTCGGCCTCCGTTTCAGGACTATGGGAAAGTGCTGCGTCAGCTGGACTGCACCGGAGGAGAGGGTAAAGTCGATCGTCTCCAGCGTCTTCTGGATACGCTGGAATATGCGGAGCAGTTCGGCCTTTCCGTCATCCTTTCCTCCTGGTATTATCTGCATACCTGCTGGTATTGCGATGAGGATTTGAATGAAGAGCTTCATGCGATACCCGCGCATGAACGCTTCCTTTATTTTGCGGAACAACTGGACCATCTTCTATGTGAGATCAAGCGAACCGGGCTCGAAAAACGCATTGCATTTGCAGAAATTTTCAATGAAGCGGACGGCTTGAATTTCATCAACGGCTACGGAGCGCGGAATCATCTTTCCGTGGAAGAACGCCGGAGATTCCGTGACGATCATGAGAAGGCGCTTGCCTTTCTGCGAGCCCGTCATCCCGATATTCTGTTCGCCTACGACACCTACACTGCATGGACCGATCCGGAACAGATGCCGCGCAATCTGCAAGTCTGGAATTTTCACAACTACTTCCTCTGGGGAATCTATTCCTTTCTGGAGCAGAACCTTCTACAGGATGGAACAGATGTAGACGATCCTGCGGAATCCACAACGGCGCGCCGGTTTATGAAAGAAAATCCTGTTCCTCTCGCCGATATTCGAGCAGTCCGCTCGGGAAAGACTCCGGCTCCGGAAGACTGGATTCGAAGAGTCTGGCTGTACAGCAATCTGGACGAGCGGAAACTTCCGGAAATAGATGCTCTCTTCGAAGAGGAACTGGAAAAAAAAGAAGAAAAATTCAAGCAGGATCTGCGGGAATCGCTCCATCATGCTCAAACGCTGCATCGGCAAATCTGTCCGGATGCACCGCTTGTAGTCGGAGAAGGAGTTTCTTATGTCGGACATAAAGAGCTTCTTTGCGAAGAACACTCCGAACGCTACTGGAAAATGCTCGAATATATGATCCTTCAATACCGGGAAGCAGGCATTTCCGGATGCGTTCTGCGGACCTGCTGCGGACCGGAAGATCCCTGCTGGAATCGGAATGCGGACCAACTGTGCCGTCTTAACCGGCTTTTCCGGAATGAGTGAAATTCTCCAGGGAAATATCCATTCCAATTCCTTTTTTCAGGAATGAGGTCCGAGCAGACCGCAAATCCGCATTCAAGGAATTTCATGCCGGACGGCGGAAAAGATCACCATTCCGTTCAAAAAAGAGCAGACGCAATCCGGAAGGAATGCACGCCCGGCTTCTGAGCATCGGACAAATCCGCCATCTCTCACTCCCGGATCAACTCAAAATAAATGCTTTTTGCATCTTTTCCAATTGAAAAACGCTCCTTGTCTCCAGTTCTCTGAACAGGCAGTTCGCGCAAACGCCGTCCCGTTGATGGTTCAAGGACAAAACATTTCAAGAGTTTTCCCGGGACTTGTTTCATCCTGATTTCCGCTGTAACCGGCCGAGTCAAAGCCGGTCCGAGTCCCCACTCATTATGAACATTGCCTTTGATTTGCGCACCCTTGTTCCGGGAATCGCCTGCGAATGTCATAAGAATCCGCGCCGACTCGATCAGGGATTTTCCATCGAGGCTGGTAAAAGTCATGGAAGCGAAAGTCTCCTCCGAACGCACTTCTGCATGTCGCAGTTTCCGTTCGCGCTTGCCCATGGAGGAAAGATCGCCGCAGGCAAAAGCGGAGCGGGAGGAATCGGCAATCACAAGAGCAGGTTCCAGAAAGCGTTTCAGTTCTCCTCCCCCGGAAATCCGGGTGTTCACATCCGGAGCTTTTACACCGATCCGCCTACAGACTTCCTTAAGAACAGTGTCGCGGTCGCGGCTGGAGAACGGCCACGGAGCGGAATTGTCAAATCGGAGACTGACCCGCGCCATCGCCGTCAGCGCACTGAACTGTTCCTGCTGGCGGCGATGGTCGAAAACATCGTTGTCCGTCAGAGGAATCGCGATGCGGGGCATGGGTGAAAAATCCCCCCGACGATAAGCGACAGCAGCCGCCTGACTGAATCCCCAGGTGGAGGGATCCAGATGCTGCGTATGTGTCAGGATGCGCGGATGTTTCTCCCACGATTCCAGTCTGCCCGAATCGAAGGAGCCTGTCATGCAGTAGAAGATCAGCCCGTTCCAGTTCTGGAAACAGCCGAACGCACTCATCAGCGGAACGCCTTCGCAGCGGAATTTTCCCGGATAATTGAAATTCCATTCGCTGATGACATTCGGTTTTCCCGCAATACGGGATACGGAAAAACGATGGAAAAACGGCAGAGCCTCCAGAGATGCGGTCCGCACAACGCTGGGACCGTTCGGCCCGTCCAGTTTACCTTCGCGTCCGCCATAACTGAAATATCCGTGATCGCCGAGGAAATCCATATCCTGATTGCTCCACGGATCTGCCGGATTGTTGTACGCCCAGTTGGTTCCGCAGATCGGAACCCGAACTCCGAGTTTCCGCAGGAATTGCCGCATTTCCGTATAATGTTTCCGCTGGAGTTCCGCAAAGAAACGGCGCCCGTTGCGGCCCATGGAAATTTCAGGCAGACCTTGGAGCGGAAGAGGATTTTTCACCCCGTTCGATCGCTGCCACGTGATCCAGATTCTTTCAAGTTCAGCTGCATAGGGATCCTTTTTCTGAAACGGCTGTTTTCTGTGCGCAACGGTCAGAGAATTCTCATTTGTAACTTCGAACATCGCAAAAGCGGGATCTTCCACCATGGTCAGGCCGGTATAAGGGTTCTTATGCAGGAAAACCATCTCCGCAAATTTTTTTGTCCCTTCGATCAGGACGGGATCAAAAAGCGAAGCGTTTTTCAGGGAAATTCCTTTTGGAACAGTCTTCTTGAGAGGAGCGGAACAGAGATACTCCCACAGCAGGCCGTCATTCCAGTCCATATAGATGTAGATACCGTTCTTCTTCAGTTCCGCGATCAGATACTCCATCCGGTCAAGGAGCTCCCCGTTCAGGGACCCGTCCGGATTCACCAGAGACGGGCGCTTGCCGAAAGGACGTTTGCTGTAATCCAGGAACTGTACTCCGTAAAGATGCAGACGAACCAGATTCACTCCCTGTGCCGCCAGAGTCCGCGCGATTCCCGGAGCCAGCCGTTTCGAAACAAACGGACCTTCAATTGCCAGATTCGTTCCCCAGAAACGGACTGGGACCCCCGGCTGATTTTCAAACTCGAAATTCTCGCCGCGCGCTTTAAGAAAGCCATACTTTCCGGCGGGTTTGTGGTTCATGGAGGAAAGATCAAGAGCACTCTCCGCAAGGATTCCTCCCTTCCATGCCAGATGACATGGATACCAGTCTGCCGTATTGACCTCCTTTTCCCCACCACTCCCGGCGGAACGACCGAATGCGGCATCGAACAGTTTCTGCTCTCCGCTTTTCAGAATGCCGGTCTTCTGCAAAGTAATCGCCAGAATCACCGGAACGGCATCCCGTCCGCTTGAGACCGCCTGAATCGAACGGATCGCCTTCTCCGGTGCCGGATTCGTCCAGCGGGCATGATGCAGTCCGACTTCCGCGTTGCCGTTGAAACACTTCCATGCGATCACGCTTTCTGCAGCGGTTTTCGCACCAAACCAGTCAAAGACCTCTCTGCCGTAGCGGACAGGCACGGTCTGATCCGTTCCATCCACATAACGGATTCGATACCGGAAGACCTCCTCTCCGGGGCGCGCTCCCCAGGCGACAGTATGGCAGAAATGAATTCTCTCCGCCTTCACGCCGGTTCCATCGAGCACCAGTTCGGGGGAAGATTCCGGAAAGCCGGGACGCTTTCTGCTCCGGAGAACAATCGCCTTTGTCCCGCCGAGAAACGGAATTCCGCGGCTGAAGAAAATGCCCGGCTGAAAACGGCGCAGATCATTCGCCCCCTGATCGGTCCAGCCGCCCTTGCCGTCGCCTTCGACCTCATCCCGCAGTCCCCGATTGCCAATGGAAGCGACATCCAGCGTCTGAAATGCTCCCGCAGAGGATGGACGGGTCCGGATCTCCAGCCGGCATTTTCCTTTTCCCCCTTTTGAGGAGTCATAGGGCAGATGCGCCACCAGCTGGAACTTTCGTTTCCAGTCTGCATTCCGCAGATCGGAAAGATAGGTTTTTCCCGGCTCCGCCGTAAACGAAACCGTATAATCCGCAACGCTGCCGCGCAGGTTTGCGCTTTTTGCGGACGGCATCCGGCATCCCGGTGCATACCCGCAAAGCATTCCCGGTTCCAGATCAAGCCGCAGTTGTAAATAACGGGCCTCGGAATGCGGCCTGGCTTCATACTCCCACTCAATGACCAGAGGATTCGAAGAAGAGCGGATGACGATGCTCTGCGACCAGAAAGCGCTCTCCGTAATCAGACGCTCTTCCCGTTCCGCCTCTCCTGGACGACGGACCGTCTTTTCGGCTGCACCAAGGGTCAGATCGCGCCACCCCTTGTCGTAAAGCAGCAGTTCTCCGCCGGAAATCAACGTCAAGTTCTCTGTCGTAATCCGGATTCCCGGCGGCGTTTTTCCTTTTCCCGTTTCCGGAACCAGCTCCACGCGGGAGGACTGTGCCGTCAGCAGGAGTCCCAAAAACAGGATCAGGAAAAAAAGACTGGTTTTCATGCAACGCTCCGTTTCAGTTTTTCAGTTTCAAGGTTCGCTCGAACTGTTCCATGCCCGGACGGAATCTCATGGAACGCATACTCCCGTCCACCATGCAGAGATTCGCCGTAAATCCGGCATGAATGAAATTCAAGGCGTGATAGGAATCCCGCTTCATCGTTGCGCTGTAATTGAGGTTGTTCACCACCGGACGGAAAACTACGGCTGAAAGGACATCGGCGGCCTCCATCTTGCAATAAATCGTTTCCGCGAACAGAACGGTTCCGGACATAATCTGCGTGATCCGTTTGAATGTGTATGTGGAACCGTTGACGTCAAACCATCCGCCGTGCGGACCGGAATACGTTGCCGACTCATACATCACAGAGGGAGAATAATTGCTGAACACCCGGGCTTTTCCCGTATAGGAGATCGTCATGGGAGTATCGTGAATCGAATTCACAGCGGGACATGTGTAAAAGTTCCGGAAACGGATATGCTTGATCCGTCCGTAATAATCGGTGTTCAGTTCACTGCCTTTCTGCATCTGCTTCAAATACGGCTCCAGAAGAACATCGGGAAGCCCGCCTGATGAACTGTAGGCGTTCATATTGACCGACGTACGCAGATAGATCGGAAGGAAACCATCGTTGTCGCCCGTATACATGACCACCGAGGGTCCGATCTGCTTCATCTGGCTGAGACAGCGAATCCCGATCGCTTTCTCCCGCGCCGAATTCAATGCCGGCAAAAGCAGATATAGTAGCAAAACAGACTTTCGCAGTCTGATTTATTGGGGGGAAAGGATTTTTGAGGGGGAAAACAAGGGAATGATGTAAAAGTCTGATTGTTTGGAAATTTTCGTTGTCCGGGGGTATTTTTGACATGAAAAAGCC